>DDWL01000036.1 GCA_002345675.1 Bacteroidales bacterium UBA2287
TATCTGCGCAATCTGCGAGAGATATTGAGTTGTAAATAAATTTCGGATTTAAGTCTGCACCTATCTTTTTTCTGCAATAATTAATTTGCCTACATTTGCACCAAATTTTTTACTATGCCCCAGTTATCTGTTGTAATAATTGCCTTTAACGAGGAAAAACACATTGAGCAGTGCCTTATGTCGGTTGTCGACGTTGCCGATGAAATTGTAGTAGTCGACTCATTTTCGACCGATAGCACTCTTGAGATTTGCAAAAAGTATAATGCAAAAATTATTCACCAAAAGTTTCTTGGGTACAAGGATCAAAAGAATTTTGCCTTAGATCATGCCACATACGATTATATACTATCTCTTGATGCCGACGAAGCCCTGTCGGAGGAGCTTAAAAATGAAATTATTAAGGTTAAGAAAAATTGGGAGTTCGATGGTTATATCCTAAAAAGGCTGAATAATTACTGTGGCCGCTGGATTTATCATACAAGTTTATACCCCGAAAGAAAAATTCGCCTATTCGACAGACGAAAGGGGGGCTGGGGTGGTAATAATATCCACGAAGTTATACAAATGGGAAAGGAGGCAAAAGTCAAGCTCCTTAAAGGTCATCTTTTGCACTGGTTATACGACACTTACGAAGAGCATTTAAGTAAAATAAATCAGTATACAACTATTTCGGCTCAAGAGTACTTTCGAAATGGCGTAAAGCCAAATATTCGTAGGCTTGTAATTAACCCTTTTTGGCGCTTTATACATTCCTATTTCATTAAAACAGGCTTTGTCGAAGGTAAAGAGGGTTTCGTTATTAGCCAAATGCTGGCTTTTAGCTGTTTTCTTAAGTACGCAAAATTGCGAAGACTTTATAAATTGAGTAAAAATAAACCTCTTGGCAAGCAGCCGCATTTTGTTATCCCCACACATAATGGCTTTAATTCAAAAAGCAATAACCAGTTTCTTCGGGTTGGATTCGATGCTAAACGAGCCTTTTTCAACCATAGCGGACTTGGAAATTATAGCCGAAACTTAATTAACGCATTAACAAAGTACCAACCTAAGGTTATTTACACTCTGTTTTCGCCCAAAACCGAGAGCCGCATTATGCTTCAGCGTGAGGAGCAAATCAATATAGTGTCGCCCAAAGGATTTGGTCGCAAATTTTGGGGGTCAATTTGGCGAACCAAGTTCATGGTTAAGAATGTGAAACGTGAAAATATAGATATTTACCATGGCCTAAGCCACGAATTGCCCTATGGTATCGAAAAGTCGGGGGCAAAGACGGTTGTTACCGTTCACGATTTAATTTTTATTCGTTTTCCACATTTCTTTAAACCTTTAGATGCAATAATTTATAAGAAAAAGTTAATACATGCATGCCGAGTTGCCGATAAAATTGTTGCCATAAGCCATCAAACAAAAAGCGATTTAATGGAGTTCTTAAAAATCGACTCCAATAGAATCGAAGTAATATATCAAGGATGTAATGCAGTATTTTGGGAAAATTACACCCCAAGCCAAGTAGAGTTTATTCGTGCAAAATATGAACTTCCCAACAAGTACCTGCTTTATGTAGGAACAATTGAGGAACGAAAAAATTTGCTTTCGGGAATTAAGGCTGTTCACGAAACAGGAATTGACATCCCTCTTGTTGCAGTAGGTCGAAAATCGGAGTATTTTTATAATGTTGTATTACCCTATGTGAAAGAAAATAATGTTTGTAATGTTATTTTTTTAGAGGGAGTTGTGAACGAAGATTTACCAATTATTTACCAAAATGCCGAGTGCTTTATTTACCCATCGCTATTCGAGGGCTTTGGAATACCTCTGCTCGAAGCTCTTGTTTCGGGAATTCCTGTAATTACTAGTGCTGGTGGCTGTTTTTCCGAAGCTGCTGGCCCTGGTAGCATTTACGTTAACCCAACAAGCCACCTCGAAATTGCCGCTGCCATTCGAAAAGTTTGCGATAATTTAGACCTAAGAAAACAAATGATTGCCCAAGGAAAGGAGTATGCTAAGCGTTTTAGCCAAGAAGCAATTGCTGACAACTATATGAACTTGTACAAATCGCTTTTCAACAATAAATAGGTTACAATGAAAGTTTGCGGATTTACAATAGTTCGAAATGGAATAAAGTATGGCTACCCAGTTGTTGAGTCCATTAAATCGGTACTTCCCCTTTGCGACCATTTTGTAGTTGCCGTTGGCGATTCGGACGACGATACGCTTCAGCTTATTAAATCCATCGACCCCTCGAAAATAGAAGTGGTCGAAACTGTTTGGGATCAGTCGCTCCGCCAGGGCGGTAGGGTTTTAGCGGTCGAAACCAACAAGGCGTTCGACGCCATTGGCAGCGAATTCGACTGGTGCTTTTACATTCAGGCCGACGAGGTAGTTCACGAAAACGATTTTCCTGCCATTCGCGAAGCCATGTTAAAATGGATAAACAACCCCGAAGTGGAAGGCTTGCTTTTTAAGTACTACCACTTTTGGGGAACTTTCGACTATATTGGGGTAAACCGCCAGTGGTACCGCCAAGAAATTAGAATTGTTCGAAACAACAAGCGTATTCGCTCTTTCCGCGATGCGCAAGGTTTTCGAAAGGACGATAGGAAGCTCAAGGTAAAGCAAATCGACGCACATATTTACCACTACGGGTGGGTTCGCCCTCCTGCGGTAATGGTGGCAAAACAGCGAAACTTTGCATCGCTATACTTAACCGAAGAAGGGCTTAAAAAAGAGGAGGTAGACCTTGCAAAGTTCAGCTACAACGAGGTGGATGCAGTAAAACATTTCGAAGGCACACACCCCCAGTGCATGCAAAGTTTAATCGATAAACTTTCGTGGAAAGTAGATGTAAATGAGAATGAAATAAATATGAAGTTTAAAGACAGGCTCCTTTATGCTTTTGAAAAGACTTTTGGTTACAGGCTTTTTGAATACAAGAACTTTACGAAAATTTAATTAAATATATATGTTGAACCAATCATTTGGTAACGTTGGAGTTTATGTAATTCATGCTTTAAAAGGATACGAATACCAAGAAAAGAGGGTTGTGGAACTATTTCAGAAAAATGGATTGCAATTCGAATTTGTAACCGATGGAGACCCAAGTCTTTTTAACAATGAAACGATTGAAAAATACTTTGTACCCAACATTAACTCAGAATTATCTAAAGGTGTTCTTTCTTGCACATTAAACCATATTTATGCCTATGAAAGAATGGTTGCCGAGGGAGTCAGGTATGCTATGATTTTTGAGAACGATCCTTTTTTTTTAGGAAATTTTATTGGAAACCTAAAAAAATGTTTCGATGAAATGGAGTATTTGCAAAAAGGTTTTATCATATCGTTGGAAAATAGCACATTGAGATTTCCCTCGTTTTGGCAGGTTAAAAAAGGTAAGTTTTTGTACAAAGCAAAGGCCGGGAGAATGGCTGGTGCTTACATTATTGATTTAGTAGGGGCAGCAAGAATACTTAACGATTTAAAAATCAATAAATGCCACACTGTAATCGACTGGTGGCATAATAGTTTAGCTGAACGAGAAATAGTTAATATTTACTGGGCTCACCCCCCATTGGTAGAGCAGGGATCGCATAATGGACTTTTAGGTGGCACCATATCAACAAAGCCAAAATCGATAAAAAGAAGAATAAAGTGGCTGGTTCAAAAAGTATATAAATACTATGTTGTCAGACTTATAAATGACAAAAGAGTAATTGAGTAACTGTAACAAATTGCATAGCGCCCTTTACTTTTAACATTTTTTCATTAAGTTTTTAACAGCATAATTTTTTTTACAAATTATTGTAACGAGGGAATAACAAAAAGTACAACAAATGTGCTGTTATATAAATATTTATAATTCGACATACTATGCGCATTTATTATTTCGTAGTTTTAAGTTGCAAATACTATTATATCTATAAATAATAACAAAATAACATAATGCCATAAATATGAGCGACGAAAGCGTAAAAACCTCATTAATAATAACAACCTACAATCGAAAAGATGCGCTTGAATTAGTTTTAATAAGCGTTCTTCATCAATCGGTTTTCCCATTTGAGGTTATAGTTGCCGACGATGGCTCAAAGGACGATACTACCGAACTTATTAAATTCTATCAAAGCAATTTTCCTGTTCCTTTACACCATTGCTGGCACGAGGATAGTGGCTTCCGTTTGTCGCACATTCGAAATAAGGCTATTGCATTGGCGAAAGGCGACTACATAATAATGGTTGATGGGGATGTTGTGTTGCATCGCCAATTTATTCGCGATCACAAATTGCACCTTGCCCCAAATCAGTTTATACAGGGCTCTCGAGTGCTGCTCTCGCAAGAGATTAGCCAAAGCGCAATGGCACAAAAAAGGATTTCTTTTTCTCCATTATCATTGGGAATTATTAATCGCTTAAATACTGTGTCTTGCTCTTTCCTCTCACCCTTGGTGTCGAAGTTTTTTAGTCGAAAGCAAACCCATAAGGCAGTGCGAGGATGTAATATGTCGTACTGGAAATCGGATCTAATTAAAGTGAATGGGTTTAGTGAAGAGTTTGTTGGCTGGGGACGTGAGGATAGCGAGTTTGCTGTGCGAATGCTAAATAATGGCATTAAACGCTACAACTTAAAGTTTGGCGCAGTAGTCTATCATCTTTGGCATAAGGAGAATAAAACATCGGATTTACTCGAGAAAAATGACAAGGCCTTGGCTATTGCAATTGACGCGAAAAGGAGGGTTTGCGAAGTTGGATTAACCCAATATCTATAGGTTTTCAGATTTCAATAAAAAATAGTTAAAAATGGTTTCTCTAATAATTTCATTTTACAAAAATATCCCTGCTCTCGACCTTATACTTAAAAGTCTTGGCAGGCAAAGTTGTAAAGATTTCGAAGTAATTATTGCCGAAGATGCAGACAACAAGGAGACTAAAGTATTCCTTGACGAACAACGGCTCAAGTACTTTTTTCATATTGAGCACGTATGGCATGAAGATGTCGCCTTTAGGAAAACAAAAATAAATAATGACGCTGTAAAAGTTTCGAAGAGTGAAAAGTTAGTGTTTATAGATGGCGATTGCGTTCTTCACTCAAAATTCATTGAAACCTACAACACCTGCATTGAAGAAGGTAAGTATTTTTATGGACGTAGAGTTATGCTTGGTCCGAAAATTACTGATAAACTCTACGCGTCGCGAAACCTAAAGTACTTTAACTTGCCTCGGTTGCTTCTTTCCGATTCTAAAGAAAAGCAGGAGGCACTATATATTCCTTTTAGAAGATCGAGAACGAATGATAGCCGAGAAATATGGGGCTGCAATTGGGGTGTTTTAAAAAAATACTTAGTTGGGGTTAATGGCTTCGATGAGGATTACACTAAACCCTGCTTTGGCGAGGATTTGGATGTTGGCTGGAGGTTAAAGGCGCAATTTGGACTAAAACTTACTTCGTTAAAAAACAGGGCAATTCAGTACCATCTCCATCATCCAATGAACTGGAATGATTTAATTGAAGCACAAGGAAGAATTATTTTTGATAAAAAAAGAATGGCTGGCAATGCTGTTTGCTCAAACGGAATAAAGAAACTCCCATAAAAACCCTAGTAGATTTTCTCTAAACAGGTTAAATAGCAGTGCGTTAAATCAATAAAAACCTAGCAATTAATGAATACCTCCGTAGCGCTTTGCACATATAATGGAGAAAGGTACATTGAGCAACAAATTGATTCGATTTTAAATCAAACTGTAAAGGTCGATGAAATTGTAATTTGCGATGACGGCTCAACTGACAAAACAATACAAATCCTCGAAGAGTACAGTAAAATAGTACCACATATTAGAGTTTTTAAAAATGAGGTGACTTTAGGAAGTGTGAGAAATTTCGAAAAGGCTATTCTGCATTGTGTTGGTGAGTATATTTTTTTATCCGACCAAGACGATGTTTGGGTGGGCAACAAGGTTGAATCGTACTTAGTTTATTTCAAAAATAACCCTAATGTTAATGTAATCGCATCAAACGGATACGGGATTGATGAGATTAACAATAAGATTTCTTTACCATCGGTTTGGGATATTCCTGAGATGTTGGAAAGAAATAATTTAGAATATGATTATTTTACGTTAATAACCCAATATAAAAATATAGCCACAGGAGCATCAATGTGCTTAAAAAAAAGTTTTGTAAGCGAGGTTGTACCATTCCCAGTTATTACAGGGTATCAGCACGATGAATGGATGGCCACAATAGCCTCATATAAAGGCAGTTTTGCATATCTGAAAGAAAAATACTTTTACTACAGAATTCATTCAAGTCAGCAAGTTGGAGGCGTTTTTTTTACAAAGGGCGACGATAAATTCTTTCAGGTTGTTCAGTTGTATAAATTGGTTAACAAAAAATTTATGCTAAAAGTCTACAAGATATCATTAAGAAACTTAGCTCTTTGCTACAGTACAAACTCCAAATTGTATTGTTATAATGGCAATGAAGTATTTTTAGAAAATATGAATAGTATTAAGTTGAAGTTTTTGGCAGTAAAACGAATGATGAAGCGATATTATCCATTGGCATACTTTACTTTAACCATTACAGATAAAATTTTAAAAAAACGACAGTTAACTTAAACTTCAATCTGTAAATTCTTCTAATTGTTGAAAATTAATACCTTACACTTTTTTGTAGGTCTTTTTTACCATGGGGTTAGTATAGTTATTTATGGTTTTCTTAACATTTTTTGCTAGTAGGGTTATATACTTTATTGTAAGCGTAACGGATCTGTTGGTGAACGGATATTTTTTTATAAATAAAAAAAACCAGTGCGAAACCCTGGCTAAGGGGAGTTTCCCTTTTATTAGTACGTCTTTAATAAACCAGTAAAGTGCAATCTGCTCAGCTTTTCTAGTCTCAGCCAACGATAAATTAAGTTTAGTATAGGGAAGTTCATGCTTCCATTTTTCGCAAAACTTTTCGGCATAATTAGCCCATTCGAGGTTAAACGAACCCCATGAGTAATGTATAAGTTCAATAGTATGACATACATAGTTATTGTATTTATGCGCCACATTAAAAGTGAAGTCCTGGTCGTAAAGGTGAAAGCGGTCAAATGTAATTTCGTCGAATGGATACTCCTCCCAAACTAATTTGCTGGTAAACAAGAAAACGCCATCAAGAACATCAACCAAAGTGTAATTCTCATTGCTAGGGTTTTGGCTTAAATGGCATTCGTTTGAGATGTGAAAAATGTTGACTCGGCAATATTCCATTCCTGGGTAGCCCCACGAACTAGGAAAAGATGACTTAAACATTCCCCCTGCCAATCCAATTACTCCTGTGTCTGGAGTATAGTTGCTAACTAACTCCTTACCCCAATCAGTGGTAATAAAATGCACATCCTCATGTATATAGCATAAGTATTCAAATTTGGCTTTTTTAGAGCATAAATTATAAACCTTGCAAATACCATCCGATGCTTCGCTATTGTCGTAGGCAATTATCTCGTATTCAACACCAATAGTTTTTTTAATATTTAATTTCAACTTTTCAAGCAGGTCTTGGCTTCTGCTGCAAATTATTACCGAAATCATTAGCTAATTATTAAAGTATTTCTCTTTTTAGTTGCGATTCAAAAGTAACGCTTTTACAGCTATTTTACCGATGCCGATGTCTTCAATATTTTACAATTCGATTTTACAATGTGTAGTTTAATCGAGTAAAACATTGGAAATAAATTGTTAGAATAGCGGAGGCAAGTTCCTAATATTAATGCAGAGTTGGATAACATATCCGACTCGTCGAAGGGATTGACTGAGTCGAACTCCTTTCAGTTGGTTTGTGCGGCAGCAAAGTTATTTTAGCAGCCTATAATTTTTATACTCAAAAAGACGATAACCCGTAAAATCTTCAATAAAGTGAAGGATTCTGTACTTGAACTTCATCTTTGATTTTGATTTATCGTAAACAAATTCCCAATCCTTTTTCAGCATTCGTTCTTTCATCAAACTTGGTTGCGATTTATCGAATACTTCAAGTTTATCGTAATTCGTGTAATTAAAATAATCATCTTTTTCTTGGTACCTCTTTTGAATCCACTCGTCGTTGTGATAGAAACTGAGAAGAGTTTCCATTTTCTTGTTCATTTGCTTTGGAGGTTTTACACTTTTATAGTGAAATACGTGAGCTTCGGACATTTTTACCCTAAGTTTCTCTCCCGTTTCGCCATTTAAATAAGCCTCGATTGAAGTATACTTTCTAAATCCTTGCGAATCTCTAAACGATCGTATTCCTTTGGCATTTCTGAATGCTCTAACCTCATACCGGTGAGCTTTTCTCGATGTCCAAATATGGTTGTAATCGCCCCAAAAGTGATAGTACGGCATTAGCAAACCCTCAACATTAGGGTCGCTATTGTACCTAAGTATTTCCTCCTTAATCTTAAACACTTCTTCCTCATGAATTAGCTCGTCGGCCTGAATGTGAATTGCCCAATCGCCTGTGCAAGAATCAAGTGCAATGTTCGATTGCTCAGCAAATACAACACCACCGGTTCTTTTGCTTAAATCCCAAACAGTATCAATAATCTTAATCTTGTCGGATTTTAAGTTTACTATAGCCTCCCTCGTATTATCAGTCGAATCGCCAACGGCTACTATAAATTCGTCGCAAATTGGAAGAATCGATTGAATTGCCTCAAGAAATGGATAGTCGACCTCAATCCCATTCCTTATAAAAGAAAAACCGCTTATTTTCATTGCTAAATAGAATTCTGGTTAACAAAATAGTAGAGCAAAAGTATCGAATTTCTATACAATCTTTCAATCTGTGCAAAAGTTAACCAAAAATTGTTAAACCAGAGTTTTTATGTTGGGTGTAAATAAATAGTCGGAGTGCGACTTGGTGTTGCGCCCCGACTATCAAAAGCTATATTGAATTATTGTAAGACTTCAAAATTTGGAAGCCCTATCGTTCCTTAAAATATAAATTAATTAAAGGTCCATTTAACTAACCCTATATCGCCAACTTGGAGTTCAATTACAAGTTTGGTAATGCTATTTTCAATTACCTTGTAAAAAGTATTATTGTCCAATGTTAATGTTTTACCATCCTCGGCCAAGACCCAGGTACCTGTTTCTGTATTGTCGCAGCTATCGTAAATGGCATAAGTACCATCGCTTTTAAAGTTCCATTTCGAATTGTTTTCACAACTTGTTGTAACATCCAACCCAGCCACAGTTTTCGACTCTAAAGTCCAGTTTCGTATAATCATGTTAACTTCGGTTGTCTCCTTTTTGCACGATGAAGCAAAAAATCCCATTAGGGCAACAATAGATACAATTAGCAATAAATTAATTTTCTTCATTTTTTTTAGTTTTTAAGTGAAATTAATAATATGCAAATTAACACCTTTGTTAGCATGTAAACGTTACACTATTCTGTTATAAAGTTATATAAGTCACGCTTTTTGAAGTGAGTTAGGTCGGTGTAGTTTTAGTTCTGTGAAATTAAAATATTGTAACTAATCAGTCTACTGGAAGACAATGAAGATAAGGACTTTAATTCATAACATTCTTTTCTTTGTGCCTCTTTGAGCTCCTTTGGGAACGGCGAAGCCCTCAACCCTGCCTGCGTGCCATCACTTCGGCAGGCAGGGAAGTTAAACTTTGTGTAATAGCTATGTCACAAAGTAACACAAAGAAGACACTGAGTATCACAAAGAAGACATATTCATAATCGCTAATTCTTGACAATAATTAGTTACAAAATATTGAATTAGGCATTTAGTTAATAATGAATGATGCCAGCGGCAAGCCTCCGCTTAATATTTTTGGCTAAATTTGCCCATAGTAAATTTTAACCATGCGCATACATTTCATAGCCATTGGCGGCAGCGCCATGCACAACTTAGCTATAGCTCTTAAAGCAAAGGGCTGCGAAATATCGGGCTCCGACGATGAAATTTTCGAACCATCGTTAAGCCGCCTTCGTAATCACGACATTTTGCCCAAAACCATTGGCTGGCAGCCCGAGTTAATAACAAGCAACCTCGATGCCGTTGTGCTTGGTATGCATGCCCGAACCGACAACCCCGAATTGGCTAGAGCCAAGGAGTTAGGACTGAAAATTTACTCGTACCCCGAGTACCTTTACGAGCAAACCAAAAATAAAACTCGTGTAGTTATTGGCGGAAGTCACGGCAAAACCACCATTACATCAATGGTAATGCACGTTTTGCGAACTGTTGGCGTTGAGTTCGACTACATGGTTGGAGCGCAGCTCGAAGGATTCGAAAATATGGTTGCCCTGTCGGAAAGCCCAAAAATAGCAGTTTTCGAGGGCGACGAGTACCTAACTTCGCCAATCGACCTTCGCCCAAAGTTTCACGTTTACAAACCAAATATTGCCTTTATTTCGGGCATTGCGTGGGATCACATAAATGCCTTTCCAACCTACGAAATATACCGCAAGCAGTTCGAAATATTTGTTGAAAATATTGAGCCCAATGGGGCGTTGGTTTTTTGTGCAACCGATACTGAAACTGCCGAAGTTGCAAAGTTTGCTCGTCCCGACATTAAGTCGATTCCCTACATTGCTCATCCCTACATGCAAAAGGGCGAAGATTACTTTTTGCTAAACGGCTCTGCCGAAGTTCCTGTAAAAGTTATTGGCGACCACAATATGCAAAACATTGCAGGTGCCAAACAGGTATGCAGTTTGCTAGGCGTTTCCAATTCCGAATTCTATAAGGCAATGTCAACATTTGCTGGAGCCGCAAAACGGCTGCAAATTCTTGCTCAAAACAGTAAAACTCGTGTTTACCTCGACTTTGCCCATTCGCCATCGAAGGTTAAGGCTACCATTAAAGCCGTTAAGCAGGCATTCCCAAGTCGGAAACTCTTTGCTTGCCTCGAACTACATACCTTTAGCAGCCTAAACGCTGAGTTTTTAAAGCAGTACAACGGTGCAATGGAAGGTGCCGATGTTCCAATAGTTTTTTTCGACGAGCATACGCTTGCCCATAAAAAATTACCTGAGCTCAGCGCAGCAAAAGTGTCCGAGTCATTCGGAACGCCTGAGCCTAAAGTTTACATCAACTCAACCGTTTTGGTTTCCGATTTTGAAAAAGTGAACTGGGACGAGTGTACCTTGTTGCTTATGACCTCTGGTAATTTTTCGGGGGTTAATATGAAAGATCTTGCACTTCGAATTGTTAACCAATAGTTTAAATGCCATGGAAATAAAATGCGAAAGGCTTACCCTTAAGCCACTATCACTAAAAGAACTTGAAACGTACATGGCTTCGAGGGAGAAATTCGAAGAGAGTAGTAACCTCAATGTCTCAGGAGTTAAATTGGAAGGCGAATGCTGCGAAGAACTTCTTGAAATTATCGAGTCGAATCCTGGCGTGTGGAGCAGTAACGATTACCTTTCGTACACGCTTTGGCTGCTTATCGACACAAAGCTAAAGTCAATAGTTGGGCAGTTTTGGTTCAACGGAAAGCCCACTGAAAATGGCGAACTTGAAATGTTTTTCTCCATCGAAAAGCCATTTCGAAAAAAAGGGTATGCCACCGAAGCCGTTAAGGCTCTTTTGGAGTGGGTTAAGGGTTCACAAATGTTTCGAGTACTCTTAGTTGAGGCCTTCGACCATAACCTTGCAGCAATAAATTCGCTTAAAAAGTTGGGATTTCGAAAAATAGAACCCGATACTGATAGTTTTCTTAGTTTCTCCGAGGAGGATGAGGAGTTACCTATTTCAACTAATTACTTTTTAGTTGCTTATGCAAAAGATTTGAAATCAGAGGAATTAGACTTTGAAGTGTAAGCATATTATTCTTTTTCTATTCCCTATTGCGATTTTCAATTTCTCGCTGATACCGCTTCTGCCGTCGGCAGACAGGGATTTACGCAGAAAAAACTTAATGTGTTCATAATCTGCGTTTATCCCTGCCAGCCGACTGGCAGGTGCGCAATCTGCAAGAGACAATGAGTTATATGAAATTAAGGTGTTAAATAAAAGGTGAAAATTTTTTGAAAAAAATCATCCATTTTTTTGGATGAAAATATTTTTCCATTACCTTTGCACCCGCTTTATACAACAAATGAGTTTATAAAGCGAAAAAGCAAGGCCCGTTCGTCTAGGGGTTAGGACGTCAGGTTTTCATCCTGGTAACAGGGGTTCGATTCCCCTACGGGCTACAAACTATAGTATTAAATTTATCAATTTACTGTCATGGCAAATCATAAGTCATCGATTAAAAGAATTAGGCAAACTGAAGCTCGCAGAGTACATAACCGTTACTTTGCACGTTCAACCCGTAACGCCATTAAGGTTTTAAGGGAAACAACAAAGAAGGAAGAGGGAGTTGAGCTTCTACCTAAAGTTACAGCGCTACTTGACAAACTAGCAAAGAAAAAAATTATACACAAGAACAAGGCATCTAACCTTAAAAGTTCGCTTGCCATTCACGTTAATAAATTGCAGTAATTCGCAGTTGTAATGTTATAAAGGCTTACCTTAGGGTGAGCCTTTTTTTTTGAACAAAACGACCAATTTGTTACCTTCGCTTAAAAATGGATAAACAACCCAAAAACTTAACCATAAAGGACTGGGCGCTCGAGGATAGGCCCCGCGAAAAAATGATGGCAAAGGGTATTGGTGCCCTTTCCGATGCTGAGCTTATTGCTATTCTTATTGGCTCAGGAACACAAAACGAAACGGCTGTCTCCATCTCGCAGCGCATTTTAAAAGCAGCCGACAACAACCTTAACGAACTGGGTAAATTTTCTCTTCCCGACTTTACGTCGATAAAGGGCATTGGCGAAGCCAAAGGAATTACCATTATGGCTGCCTTAGAACTTGGTCGTCGAAGAAAACGTGCCGATGCGCTAAACCGAAAGCAAATTACTTCGAGTGCCGATGTTATTGAAATTTTCCAGCCGCAACTTGGCGACTTGCCTCACGAGGAATTCTGGGTGCTTTTACTTAACAGGGCAAACCGAATTCTCGACCAAGTAAGGGTTAGCCAGGGAGGAATTACAGGAACTGTGGTCGATGTTCGTATAATTATGCGTAGCGCCGTTTTAGCTTCTGCGTCAGGAATTATTTTGTGCCATAACCACCCCTCGGGGAACTGCAAGCCTAGCGACGAGGATACTAAAATTACCCAAAAGGTAAAGCAGGCTGCACAAACCTTCGACATTTCGTTGCTCGACCACGTTATTGTTACCGACCAAAAATGTACGTCGTTTGCCGATGATGGAATACTTTAATATTGCTGAAAAGTAGTTCGGACTAAAAAAATAGAAACAAAATGCTTGTAAACTCAATGCTTTTAGTAATTTGCAACGCGATAGCAACCAAATAACCCACAACCCATGATTAAAATAATTGGCGAATCGAACTCTCTTCTAAACAAATTTATTTACGAAATAAGAAGTAGCGATATACAAACCGACAGCATGCGCTTTAGGCGCAATTTGGAGCGCATTAGCGAGGTGTTTGCCTACGAGGTAAGCCGCACGTTAACCTATAAGCCCGTTCAGGTGCAAACTCCCCTTGGCATTGCCGACACGTTTGTACATTCCGATACCATTGTTATTGCTTCAATTATGCGCGCAGGGTTGCCAATGCACCAAGGATTTCTAAATTTCTTCGACGATGCCGATAATGCATTTATTTCGGCCTACCGAAAGTACAGTAAGGATGGAACATTTAAAATTCAATTCGAGCATTTGTCGTGCCCACGTATCGACGATAAGGTAGTGCTAATTGTCGACCCAATGCTTGCAACAGGAGCGTCAATAGTTCTGGCTTATAAAGCGCTACTCGAAAAAGGAAAGCCAAAGCACACTCATATTATGTCGATAATTGGCTCCAAGGAAGGAGTCGATTACGTTAAGAGTAACCTTCCGCAAAAAGACGTAACCATTTGGCTTGGTGCTGTTGACGATGAGCTAACCGTTAAATCGTACATAGTTCCTGGCCTTGGCGATGCTGGCGATTTAGCTTATGGGGCTAAGGAGTAACTGGGTTTAAATTCTGCACCTCGGTTTTACTGGTGGCTTAATTCCCTTGGTGTAATCGTGTACCTCAAGTTCGTCGGTGCATTCCTTTAAAAGTTGACTTATACTTTTGCCTGTAACTGGGTGAACTAAATTTGGTGCAATTTGAGCCAGCGGTTCAAGTACAAAACGCCTTTCGCACATGTGTAAATGGGGTATTTGTAGCTCCTCCAATTTTATTTCCTTGTCGTCAAACAGTAAAATATCAATGTCAATTGTACGCGAGCTGTAACTTTTACCCTCCCGTTTCCGTCCTAGTTGCTGTTCAATGTTGTTTGCTGTTTTTAAAATGCTAATTGGGTCTAGATTGGTTTCAACTTGAATAACCTGATTTAGAAACCAGTTTGAGGCAAAGAAACCCCATGGCTCCGATTCGAAAATGTTCGATTCGATAATAACATTGCCAATATTGCTGGAAATGAGTTTTATAGCTGTTTCGAGGTATTCCTCGCGATTGCCTAAATTGCTGCCTATTTGAAAGTAAACAGAGTACATTTGCTTTTGTTTGGACTGCAAAATTCAGCTAATAATAACAATTTAACAACTTTAAGTGTTAATCTTTTTCATATTTTTACAATCATATAACCGATTAAATTCCTAATTACAAATACCTTAATTACTATGAAAGATTTTTTTAAGTACCTTTTAGCCACAATCGTAGGGATTCTTTTATCCGGATTTCTAATGATGATTATTTTCTTTGGAATTATTGGCGCAATGGTTTCAATGAGCGATAAGCCCGTTGTTGTTAAGGAGAATTCCCTGTTAATTCTAAAGTTGGATAATCCTATTGTCGACAGGGCTTCGAATAACCCATTCGAAGGCTTTAGCCCTTTGAATATGACAGCGAACAAACAGCTGGGCTTATACGATATTATTAAAGCCATTAACAATGCTGCCGAAGATGTAAATATTAAAGGCATTTTCATCGAAAACCGATCGATTCCTGCAGGAGCAGCTACTATTGAAGAAATTCGCGATGCGCTCATCAAATTTAAAGAATCGGGAAAGTTTATTGTAGCCTACTGCGATGGCTACTCGCAAAAGGCTTACTACCTAACTTCAATTGCCGATAAAATTATGCTCAACCCCGAAGGAATGATTGAATGGTCGGGTTTGCGTAGCGAAGTTATGTTTTATAAAAACGCATTTGAGAAGTTGTGTGTTGAGCCACAAATTCTTCGCCATGGTAAGTTTAAGTCGGCAGTTGAGCCATTTATGCTCGACAAAATGAGTCCCGAGAACCGCGAGCAAATTTCGACCTACATGGGTTCAATTTGGAACCATTGGGTTGCTGGCATTTCGCAAGCTCGTAACATTCCTGTTGAAAAGTTAAACGCATTTGCCGACGGACTGACAATTCGTAATGCTAAGTCGGCTTACGAAAATGGAATTATCGATAGCGTTGTATATAAAGATCAGGTGATTGACTACTTAAAAACTTTAACCGGAATTGAGGAGAAGAAAGACCTTAATGCCATTGAAATTGCTAAGTATATTAAAGTTCCATCGAAAAAGAAAAAGGGTTTAGCAAAACATAAAATTGCTGTAGTTTACGCTTCGGGTCAAATTGTCGATGGCGATGGTAGCGCACAGGATGTTGGTGGCGATAAATTTAGCAAAGCCATTCGTCAGGCTCGCCGCGACACAACTGTGAAGGCAATTGTTCTTCGCATTAACTCTCCAGGAGGAAGCGCATTGGCATCGGAAATTATTTGGCGCGAAGTTACGCTTGCAAAACAGGTAAAACCTGTAATTGTATCGATGGGCGACGTGGCCGCATCGGGTGGTTACTACATTGCTGCACCTGCCGATACTATTTTAGCAAGCCCAACAACTATAACTGGCTCAATAGGTGTTTTTGGTATGTTCTTCAACGTAAAGGAAGGTATGAATAAAAAGCTTGGCCTAAACGTTGAAACGGTTAAAACTAACAAGAATTCCGATTTTGGTACCATTTACCGCCCAATGACTGCCGAGGAGCGCAACGTTGGCCAACAAGTTGTTGAAGAAATTTACCAAACCTTTATTGCTCACGTTGCCGAAGGCAGAGGCATGGCAGTTGAACAAGTTGATAATATTGGACAAGGTCGTGTTTGGAGCGGTTCCAACGCAAAGGAAATTAACCTAGTTGACAGCTATGCTGGTCTTGCTAGGGCAATTGAAATTGCTGCCGAAAAGGCTGGTGTTGAAAAGTACAGGGTAACCGAACTTCCTAAACTTGAGGATCCTTTCGAAGCACTTATTAAGGGCATAACTGGTTCGGCTCGTGCATGGATTATTGGCGACGAGTTAATGACTACCTATAAGCCTTACGAGCAAATGATGAAAATGGTTCGTAACCAAGGGGTTCAGGCTCGTATTCCTTACGAAATAGAAGTCTACTAGTAACAAAATAGTTTTACAAAAGCCCAATTCCACTCGTGGAGTTGGGCTTTTTAGGTTTTTGTGTTTTCATCACTATCTTTGCCGTATAATGAGCTGTATGAAAATTCTTCGGTGGTTATTACTCCCTTTTTCCATTATTTATGGAGCAGTTGTTGGTTTTCGCAACTTACTGTTCGATTGGGGCGTTTTAAAATCAACAGCTGTAAGCATTCCTACAATCTGTATAGGAAATCTTACTGTAGGAGGAACTGGTAAAACGCCTCACGTTGAGTATGTTGTTGAATTGCTAAGGCATTACTCAAATGTTGCAACCCTAAGCAGAGGATACAAAAGAAAGTCGAAGGGGTTTAACTATGCATCAACCAATTCAACCGTCAACGGGGTGGGAGATGAGCCGCTTCAAATTAAAAATAAATTTCCAGAAGTAACAGTTGCCGTCGATGGCGATAGGGTAGGTGGAGTAAAAAAACTCATTTCAGGCAATCCTTTGCTCGATGTGGTAATTCTTGATGATGCCTTTCAGCATCGATACATTAAACCAGGGCTTTCAATTCTGCTGGTCGATTATTCACGCCCTGTTTGGAACGATGTTTTTCTGCCTACTGGTAATTTAAGAGATAGTTTCAAGGAGCGCCGACGAGCCGATATTGTTGTTTTTACAAAGAGCCCAGCAAATATTTCTTCTTTTAAAATGGAAGAATATAGCAAAGCAATGAAACTGAAAGGGAATCAAAAGGTTTTCTTTTCAACGTTTAGTTACGGAAACCCAATTCCTGTTTTTTCAAAAGAGTCGGGCAATTTTTTAATCGAACAAAATACTCAGGCTATTGCTTTTTCTGGAATTGCAAAGCCCTTTCCCTTTTTTAGTTACGTCGAATCCATTTGTCAACTTAACGAAATAATGGTATTTTCCGACCATCATTTTTTCTCTAAAAAGGAAATTCAGACTATATTTGACAAGTTTTCTAAAATCAACACTGAGAATAAAGTTCTTTTAACCACCGAAAAGGATGCAATGCGTATTCGAAGCCTTGAGGGTTTCGATTCCGAAATTAAATCGAAACTTTTCTATATTCCAGTAACGGTGGAGTTTTTAGGAGACAACCAAGCAGAATTCAATAATAAAATAATAAGCTATGTTAGAGCAAATTAAACAAACAACGGAGTACATTAGGGCAAGGGTTAGTTTTACCCCCGAGGTGGGAATTATACTTGGAACTGGTTTAGGTGGACTTGTAAAGGACATTACCGAACAGGAAGTAATTGAGTACGCATCGATTCCAAATTTTCCCATTTCAACAGTTGAAGGGCACACGGGAAGACTTATTTTTGGTAAACTTGGTGGCAAAAAGGTTGTTGCCATGCAGGGTCGATTCCATTTTTACGAAGGGTACGACATGAAGCAGGTTACATTCCCTGTTCGTGTTATGAAGTATTTAGGTGTTAAAAATCTTTTTGTTTCCAATGCAAGTGGTGGCGTTAATCCCAATTTCGAAATTGGCGACTTAATGATTATTAACGACCACATTAACCTAATGCCAAACCCACTAATTGGTCCAAATAACAAGGAGTTTGGCGTTCGTTTCCCCGACATGAGTCAGGCATACGATTTAAAACTTATTGCACTTGCAAAGGAGATAGGAAGCGAACTAGGGTTTAAACTTCAGGAGGGTTGCTATGTTGGCACAACTGGGCCAACCTTCGAAACTCCAAAGGAATACCAGTATTTTCGAATTATTGGTGGCGACACTGTTGGAATGTCGACTGTTCCCGAAGTTATTGTGGCTCGCCAAATGTCCATTCCCGTATTTGCCATTTCAATTATTACCGACCTTGGTGTTCCAGGTAAAATTGTTGAGGTAACCCACGAAGATGTTCAGGTTATTGGGCAACAAGCCGAGCGTAAAATGACTCAAATTATGGAGGAGATGCTACGAAGGCTTTAAAAAGCGAAATATTATAGCAACAAAAAAGGTAGATGCACATTACATCTACCTTTTTTGTTGAGGTAAGTGACCTTTTAGTTGTTAAAACGTGTCGCCACCACGCAGGTTTTTTTGTACTGCTTCACATTCTGCTTTACGTTGTTTTTAATAATATAGGCTTCAATAAATACAACGTATGCACCTAAGTTTGCTTTTCTGTTTTCGTCGGTTGTGCCATCCCACTTTAGGGTTCCGCTTGTGCCAAGCGTTAGGTTCGATGCCAATCGTCGTACTCGACGCCCTTGAGAATCGAATACTATAATGTTTGCCGTGTAACCATCTTCGGGAAGGTTGTAGTTAATAAGCAGCACATCGTTATACCCATCGCCATCGGGCGAAAAAACCTTATCAACTAATTCGAAGGCTTCCTCTGCTTCGCCAGTTTCTTTGAACTGCGAATTACGTGCAGTTGGAGTAGCGAAGCCAGCAGTTTGCGCTGCCGATTGCCACGAGGAGGCTTCGTTGGTTGGAAGGGCTGGATTTATTCGCTCAAGCGATACTCCTTTTCGGTCGTTAAGCAGCGAGAAGTGCATTTTTTCGTTATATGCAAATTCGTCAACAATAAGGCTGTTCTCATTTATAAGCAATGCAGTTCCATTGTCGTTCGAATACGATGGTAGTTTTCTTACCCAAACTAGTGCATTTTCGTTTTCAACATAGTAAAAGCGCTTTACAAGCGACGAGTTTGTCGACATTACAGCATAGCTGTTTGGGAATAGCATAAATGAAGTGTCCGATGCTGCATAGGATTCGTTTAGTAACCCCGTAGTTCTATTGCGATTTGCAATTTTTATACGATTCAAGTCGACAATTTTACTGGAACGATTGTATACTTCAACAAAATCGACACCCCCGCTATATGGGTTGAACAGTATTTCGTTTATTACAACATCCTGAGCAATGGGCGTTTGATGTAGCGCAATGGTCCAGCATTCGGCATCGAGTGTATTGCCCGAAAAGTCGATTGTTTGGCTGCCAAAGCAAAGTTGGTACGATTCGCCATATGCTAATGTTGAACTAAGCGAAAGGGTAGCCGTATTGTAAAGTGGCCCCTCCGAAACAGCCCAAAGTGGATTCCCAATTCCATTGCTAATTGTATAATTTGCGGGAAGTGTAATTTGAAGGCTGTCCATTGTTTCGGAGTAGGTAACCATAATGCTTGTTGGGGTTAATACTTTTACTTCAACAACGGTTGGTGAAAAAATATCGGGATTCGATGCAAAAACAGAGTTTGCTCTTCCAGGAGTTCCTCCCGAAGGGTCGTTAGAGCCTGTCCAATTTCGTTTGCCTTCAACCAAGTTGTTGGGGTCAATTTTCTCGAGCGAGTAGCCCCCTGCCTTTTTTATGTCGCTTCCGTACCAAGTTTCGCTATAGTCGACCCACGACATTAGCTTTAAGTCGGAGTCGTATAGCCTTAACGACATGCCGCTGTTAAGAAGCGATGGAAACGATGTAACACCAACGGCTGTGCCGTAAGCGCTTAGTGAACCAACGCTACCAGTGCTGCAAAGAATAACGAATCCTCCAGCATCGATGGTGCGCTCGGGAATTGTTACAGTTGTAGTGTTTCCTTTAAGTTTCCAGCTCTTTAGGTTAATGGGTAATTGGGTGCGGTTGTAGAGCTCAATGTACTCAACTGCTGGTAACTCAATGGCTGGATCGGGTTTTGCCATAACCTCGTTTATTATCACATTGCCAAATGCTCCAAAAGTGCCAATGCCAAACATTATGCTGTCGTTTGCAACGTTGCCGCTCAAATCCTGAACGCCCTTGGCTGTTAGCCATAAAGCTTCAAGTGGTAACATACTGGTGCGAAGGGTTACCATTTTGGCATTTTCGGAACTTGTGTGCGCATCGATAACTTGAATTTGTGTGCCTGCAAGGGTTTTTATTTTATAGTTCGAAGAGGTTTCGGCACTTGATTTATTTAAGTTTTTCGAAAAAACTACCTCTACCGAAGTTAAGCTCTTTGCCCTTGCGCTTGAAATAATAGGAGGGAAGGCTGTTTCGCAAATTTTAAGATTGTCGAGCCAAAACTCACCCGCTCGCGACGAGGTGTATTTGAATACTGGTCCGCAATACTTCGATGAAAGGTATTGGTTATCGACTATTTTGCCACCTAATCGTACCTCGGAAATGCCGAATTCGGCTTGAAACCAAAGGCTCCACTCTCCAGCAGGATTACGGGTTACCTTAACAAGCACCGTTTCGCTTTCGTCCCAATCGAAATCGCTTTCGATAAGCAGTTTTGCAGAGCTCGTTTTCGACATTTTCCAAAGCGAAAGTTTGTCGCTTGTGCCGCTAAGGTTTACACCTACGGCGTAGCCGTTATAATTTCCCGATTTTATACTTACCGAGTCGCTCATTAGTACAAACCAAAAAGTATTGTCCGATGAGGGATCCCAGTTGCCATTTCGCATAGCAAACGACCATTCCACTGGTCCGTTATTAATATCGGAAATATTTAAAGGCAGTGCAAGTTGACTTTCGCCTGCAACTCCCGTTAGCATGTGCTTAAACGACATTGCGCCAGCAATTGGTGTAACCGACGAAGCACCCCAAACCGACGAAGCAGCGAATGGGTATCCCGAATCGAAATCTTCGTTGTATTTACATGTTTGCTCCAGCCCGCACCAAATATCTTCGGAGTAACCTGTAACTTCTTGACCAAATACGGTAGTTGCTTTAAATTTATACTTTCCTACGTTAGTAACCGATAACGAACTCCAGTTTGCAACTCCATTTACAAATGTAACTGTCGATTCGGTAGCCTGAAATGTTCCTATTCCGTGATGTAAACTTAGCGTAGCTGTTCCAGTTGCAGCAGTAGCAACGTTACCATATATATCGGTTGCCGATGCCTCAAGTTCGAATGTTGAGGGAGTTGTACTTATACCAAAAGGTTGATTGGTAAATCGAATCGAAGTGGGCAGAACTTCAATGGTAAAACTTGGACCATAAACCGATCCGGTAAATACTGTTGGAAATCCCGATCCAGTTGCCGAAAATAGCCAGCCATGTCCCGATGCGGGAACGAAAAGCCGAAGAGCTGCCCCGTTTTCCAACCCTCCTTTGTTAAGGTAAACCTCCAGCGAAACGTTAACCGTTTCGAGGTTGTTTACTGTTAAAACGCCCTGTTCAAAGGTTAGCGTAATTAAATCGCCTGTAATGGCTGTTGTGGCAATGAGTTTAGATTCTCCGTTAACTTTTAAAACTACTCCCTTTATTGCCTTGTTTAATGGCATGGCATTTACTCCGCCAAACGATTTAAAAGTTAGTTGCGTAATGTGGGTTGGTAACCCATCGGTTGTCCCAGGGTCGTTTATTCTGAAACGAAAAACTTCAACGGCACTTTCAGTATCAACAGCAAGACTGCTTATTGCACCTCCAGTTAGCGCTGTGGTAGGATTTAGAATTGTTGATGTACGGTCGGAGCAGTAAATTAATGGCGAAACACAATCGTTTAGAACCGTAGCCGATGCCAGCAGCGTAAAAGGTTGGGCTGTGTTGTATTTTAGTCCAGTCCAAGTGGTTGCCCCGCTCGCTAAACTTTGCGAGGGAGTAGGAATTGTTAGTAGCCCATTCCCAGTATTTAGCGATAGCGTTGCAACTCCCGTTGCATGAATGTCGGCATTGCCACCATTGTCAACCGCTGTAACTGTTACGTTAAAGGGCTCGTCAATTCCCACCGACGCTGGAGTTGTTGTAAACAATAGTTTTGTTGCAGCAACGCTCACTGTGAAAACATTCGATACTATTGGCGATGGAAATGTGGTGCTAAACTGCGACCCCGAAGGATTGGCAATAAAGCCATGTTCATCGGAGCTTATTGTTAGGCTAATTTCTTTACCATCCTCAAGTCCAGTAGGTTTTAGGAAAATCCAAAGGGAGTATTCAACTGTTTCCCCATCGTTTATTACCATTGCATTTTCTGGAATTGGTACAGTAAGAGTTGAAGTAAGTATGTTAGGGTTTCCTATAGAGATTATCTCATTACCTTTCCTAATTACGACTCCTCCAATGTTTCGTGTAAGCGAAGCAACGTTGCCTCCAGCAGTTCTTTTAAAAAGAAGTTGTTGAACTTTAGTTGGCGTTCCATCGTTATTTCCAGGATCCGAAATTTTAAACCTCATAACTTCAACTGCGTCGCCAGGAGTTGTGATTGTCGATGGTATTAAAGCCGAAGGAGCCTGATTGTCTGGTGCTAAAGCAACACTTGTTGCATCGTTACTAATAAGTATAGTGGCTCCAACTGCTGAAACCAAATCTTGACTTATGGCTGTTAACGAAAAAGCGTCGCGATTAGTGTAGCTAACACCGCTCCATGTTGCAATGCCCGAAATTGCTGATACTGTGCTACCATCGGTAAAGTTTAATGTACCCAAACCCTCAAGAAGCTGTAGCTGCACAAGACCACTAAACGACGAGCCAATGTTTCCCTGCGAATCGCCTGCGTATGCCGAAACATTGAAAAGGGAGTTGGCATTTATTTGTGTTGGATAGGTTTGAAAGAAAAGGTGAGTAGGAATAACTTCAATGGTGAAGGTGTTTGAAATTACATCTAAAGGAAAACTTTCGGTAAAATCGCTGCCCGAAAGATCGGTTTCCCATTCATGGTTATTGCTGTCAACCTTTAGCTGTAAAGTTGCTCCATTCGAAATGCTGCCAGATTTAAGAAAAGCGCCAAGGGTGAATTCGGCAAAACCTCCATTGGCAACAGGCATGGCATTGGCGGCAACCAGTACTTCAATGGTATTGGTAAGAATATTGAACGAAGTAATTGGAATAGCATTTCCCATGTTATCTTTAAGCATAACACCTCCAATTGCCGATGGCCATGCGAGAGCGTTAGCCCCATCAACCTTTTTGAAAACCAGTTTACGAGTAAAGGTCGAAAGCCCATCGCTTGTGCCTTGATCCTGAATTCGAAATTTAAAAATATCGAATGCCTGCTCGGGGGTAGAGAAAAGAGAACTTATAGTTGTTCCACTTACTTGTGTAGTTGGTGTCGCAATAATGGCATCGTGATCGTTAGGATTTATTGCTTTGTATTTTAATGAGATGTCGTCGATTCGAAGTAGCCCCAATCCACTACTTCCGCTTGTGTAATGCAGCCCAAAAAAGCCGCCGTAAGGGTACTGAGTGTCGATAACTGAACCAAAGGTTTGAAGGTTTGAAAACGAGCTCAATCCGGCTTTCACTGTAAATTCTCCGTTTGGTAGTCGGGTAACTTCAATGGCGCCAACGCCAGAGGTAGTTATAGCGGTTTGCCAATTAAGGGTAGTTGTTAATATTGGAGTAGGTGTCCCGTTTGTTACTTTATAAAGTTTTAAAAAATCATCGGTTGAGGCATTAAAGTTTACCCCAATTACGTATCCATTTGTGTTAGCTGTTGAAATCATACCTGTTGCATCGTTGTTGCTCGATAGGTAAAAACCCCAGTAAAAATTCTCGGATGGATTATATCCATGTTTCAATAAAAATCGCCAAGTTATCGAACCGCTATTTGTATCCCACATTGGAAGTGTTGTCGATATCCTATCGCTGCTGGCAACAGATCCAGCATGTTTAAGTGAAGAAGTTCCGCTAATAGGTGTCGAGGTTGAAACAGCCCATTTACCCGAAGGCGATTGAGTCCATGCCGAAATGTCGCCATTTTCAAAATCGTAGATTATTTCAGTCTCCGAATTAAAGGTTAGTGTAGCTATTTGATCTCCTGTGGCAGGCGTTAAGCTTTGTCCTGTTGCTTTTAGTGAAAAATTGTCGTTGCCCGAATACCTTACCCCGCTCCATGTTGCAATGCCCGCAGCAGCATTTATTGTACTCCCAGCAGTAAAACTTAAAATTCCAGAGCCTTCAAGCATCTCAAGTTCTAATGCTTCTTCGAACGAAGAGGCAATGTTGCCCTGCGAGTCGCCTACTTTAGCCGAAACGCTAAAGGGTGTGTTTGTATAAACTTGTGTTGGGTAGGTTTGAAAGTAAATATGGGTTGGTAATACCTCAATGGTTAGTATGTTCGAAACAACATCGGATGGAAAATTTGTAGCATATGCACTGCCCGTTACGTCGGCTTCCCAGCCATGGGTCGTGCCGTCTACCTTAAGCTGAATGGTTGCTCCGTCGACAATACCGTCTGATTTTAGGTGTAAACTCAGCGTAAACAAATCGGTAGTGCCATCATTTACCGGCAAAGCCTCCGCTGTAGTAGTAATTTCAATGCTTTGGTCAAAAATGTTTGTTGATACAATGGGAATTTCTAGCCCTAATGAATTCTTCAACTTTACCCCGCCTATGGCAGTTGTCCATGAGGCTGCATTGGCTCCCGCAACTTTCTTGAAAACAAGTTTACGTGTATTTGTTGGTAAACCATCGTTGCTCCCCTCGTCCTGAATTCGAAAACGAAACATGTCAATGGCTTGTTCGGAAGTAGTAGCTAAAGAGCTAATGGTGCCTGCGCTAATTTGAACAATTGGATCTATTACAACACTAGTTGCATCGTTGCCCACTGAAATTGTGCTGCCAGTTGCAGCATTAAGGCCTTCTCCTGTGGCTTGAAGAGAAAAATCATCGGTTCCCGAATAGCTAACCCCGTTCCATGTGGCAACACCCGAAGTTGCAGTTGCCGTGTTGCCCGAGGCAAAACTTAGTGTGCCCGAGCCCGATTGTAACTGAAGTTGCATGTCGCCCGAGTACGAGGTGCTAATGTTTCCCTGCGAATCGCCAGCAAAAGCCGAAACACTAAAGGGCACGTTAATAACTACTTGTGTTGGGTGTGTTTGAAAGAATATATGCGTTGAAATTACTTCTACGCTGAATAAATTTGATATTACATCATCGGTAAAAGTTCCAGCAAAACCGGATCCTGACAAATCGCCTACCCACCCATGATTCTGGCTGTCCACCTTTAGTTGTAAAGTTGTACCATGGCTAATGCTTCCTGGTTTAAGAAACAAGCCAAGAGTAAAATCGCCAAAAGATCCATCTGCCACTGGTATCGAACCATTAGCGACATTAATTTCTATTGATTCTGAAAGAATCGTAGAAGAAGTAATTGGAATTAATTCACCGAGGGAGTTTTTTAGAATTACTCCACCAATGGCATCTAGCCAGGAAAAGGCACTTGCGCCTGCAACCTTCCTGAAAACTAGTTTTCGCGTAAAGGTAGGTAAGCCATCGCTGGTTCCCTGATCCTGAATTCGAAATTTAAAAATATCGACTGCCTGTTCGGGGGTAGTAAATACTGAACTTATTATTCCTGAACTAATAGGTAATGCTGGAGCAATTACTTGAGAATTAAAGTCGGTTGGATTGTACTGCAATGAAACGTCATCAGCAGTGAGTTTTCCGGTATTAGTGCCAGTGTACTTAAAATAAAACCCCCAATGTCCGCCTATACTATATTGGGTGTTAACCACCGAGCCTTGTGAGATTAGTGATGAGTATTGCCCATTTATTGCAGCCCTTAAAGTGAATATTCCATCGGGTTTTCGCTCAACTTCAATGGCTCCAATTGATGTAAGGTTTACACCCACTTGTGTTTCCCAATTTATTGAAGATGTAATGATTGGAGTGAAAACTCCATTAGTCACCCTGTAAAGTTTGAGAATATCATCAGAAGATGGTTCCATATTAACACCAACGGCATACCCATTTGGCGTGGCTGAGGGAATCATACCTGTAGCATCTAAATTGCACGAAAGAAAAATACCCCAATGATTTCCGCTTGTTGGTGCTGTATTGTGGCGAATTCTTGCGCGCCAGGTTATTTTTCCTTCTGTACTATTCCAACTTGGAAAAGGGGTGGAAATACGGTCGGTAAGTTCCGCGCTAGCTACAGTGGCATGCCGTAATGAAATTGCACCTCCAATAGGATTCAAAGATGATGCCGACCATTGACTTACTGGCGACTGTGTCCAACCCGAAATGTTTCCATCTTCAAAGTCGTAGCTAATAACCTGTGCAAACCCTAATATTGGGGCAATAAAAAAAATGAGGCTGTAAATAATCGTTCTCATTGGTGGAATGTGTTGAATTAACTATTTTTACAAAGAAATGAAAAATTAAGTTACCATGCGAATTGCTGTTGTTGGTTGTACCGGATTAGTGGGAACCGAAATGCTGAAAGTGCTTGCAAATTCAAGCATTTCCATTGATGAAATAATTCCAATTGCTTCCGAAAAATCGGTAGGGAAAGAGATTTCTTTTAAAGGGAAGTTTTATAAAATAGTGGGCTTAGCCACTGGAGTTGAAATGAAGCCCGATATTGCTTTGTTCTCAGCGGGGGCATCGGTGTCGAAGGAGTGGGCTCCTCGTTTTGCCGAGGTTGGCACTTTTGTAATCGATAACTCGAGCGCATGGCGCATGTTCAATGATGTTCCTCTTGTTGTGCCCGAAGTAAATGCCCATACGATTACTTCGGCCAATAAAATAATTGCAAACCCAAATTGCTCAACCATTCAACTTGTTGTTGCAATTAATCCGCTTCATAAAAAGTATAAAATTCGTCGGTTGGTAATTTCTACTTACCAGTCGGTTACAGGAACAGGAGTTAAGGCTGTTAGCCAAATGAATGCTGAAAGGTTAGGGCAAGAGGCCGACATGGTTTACCCTCACCCAATCGATTTAAACTGCTTTCCACATGGTGGGTCGTTTCTCGACAATGGCTACACAACCGAGGAGCAGAAGCTTATCGACGAAACCCGTAAAATAATTGGAGACAACTCAATTATGGTTTCTCCAACAGTAGTTCGTATTCCTGTAGTTGGCGGCCACTCCGAGTCGATAAATATTGAGTTCGAAAATGAGTTTGAACTAAGTGATGTAGTAGGTTTGCTTCGCAATTCGGCAGGAATAACTATTCAAGATGACCCTGCCAATAATATTTACCCAACACCCCGCTTTTCGCAAGGGAAGGATGATGTTTTTGTTGGACGAATTCGCAGGGATTTTTCCCAGCCAAAGAGTTTGAATTTTTGGGTGGTTTCCGACAATCTCCGAAAGGGTGCTGCAACCAATGCAGTTCAAATTGCCGAATTGCTTGTTAGTAAACGAATTGTAGGTTAGTAAAGCAGCTTATCGTAGGGGTAACGTTTTACATGTAAATCCCTAGCCACTTGGTAAAGCCTGTCCTTTAGTTCATCGAGGTTAGTCTTGTTTTTTGCCGAAATAAATACGCATGGCGAGTTGCTTTTCCCCATCCATGTTCGTTTCATGTCGTCGAGGCTAAAGTTTATTTTTTCGACAGGCATGGCATCAAATTCATCCTTTTCAACCCAAGTGTATGCGTCAATTTTGTTGAAAATAAGAATTGTAGGCTTGTCGTCGGCTTTTATTTCGTGAAGTGTTTGCTTTACAATGTTTATTTGCTCTTCGAACGCTGTGTGCGAAATGTCGACAATATGAAGTAGAATGTCGGCTTCCCTTACCTCGTCGAGGGTCGACTTGAATGATTCGACAAGCTGGTGAGGTAGCTTACGAATAAACCCAACGGTGTCGGAAAGGAGAAAAGGAAGGTTTTCGATTACAACCTTGCGCACGGTTGTGTCGAGCGTTGCAAAAAGTTTATTTTCGGCAAAAACATCGGATTTGCTAAGCGTATTCATTATGGTCGATTTGCCCACATTAGTATAGCCCACAAGGGCTATGCGAACCATGCTGCCCCTGTTTTTGCGCTGGGTTGCCATTTGCTTGTCAATTTGCTTAAGGTCGAGCTGCAGCTTGGCAATCATTTCGCGAATAATACGACGGTCGGTTTCAATTTCGCTCTCCCCCGGGCCTCTCATCCCAATTCCTCCACGTTGGCGCTCAAGGTGGGTCCACATGCCCGATAACCGTGGAAGTAGGTATTGGTACTGGGCTAATTCGACCTGTGTTTTGGCGTAAGCGGTTTTTGCCCTTTGGGCAAATATGTCGAGAATAAGATTTGTGCGGTCAATAACCCTAACACCCATGTCGCGCTCAAGGTTACGAAGCTGAGTAGGCGTTAGCTCGTCGTCGAAAATGGCAATGTCAATGCTATTCTCCTCAATAAATGCCTTAATTTCGGCAACCTTGCCTTTGCCAATGAACGACCGTGGATTGGGACTGTCGAGTTTTTGAACAAATCGTTTAAGCGTTAGCGCTCCAGCCGTTTCGGCAAGAAAAGCGAGTTCGTCGAGGTATTCGTTAACAACATCAACCGATTGTCCCTTTATTTGTACCCCAATAAGTACGGCAGTTTCCTGTTCTTTAATTCGGGTTAAGTCTTGTGGCATTGCGTTGGGTTTATATAAGCAAAAAAAACCCTGAAAAAATCAGGGTTTTAAACTGGAGTATTGAGGTGATTTACTGTAATACAAATATGATAGGGAAAGTAAAGGAAACGCGTACTGGTTTGCCTCTTTGTCTCCCGGGTTTCCATTTAGGGCTCGATTCAACAACGCGAACCGCTTCGCGGTCGAGAGCAGGGTCAACGCTACGAACAACCTTGACATTGGTTACCTTGCCGTCGGCTTCAACAACGAATGAAACGAAAACACGACCTTGGATGCCGTTTTCAGCAGCTACGTCGGGGTACTTAAGGTTTTTCTGAATGTACTCGCGAAATTTAGTATTGTCGCCACCACCAAAACCTGGCATTTCTTCTACAACAACAAAAATTTCCTCTTCTTCAACTTCCTTTTCGGTTTCGTGAAATTCAACTATTCGAACGGCAGCATCCTCTTTAAATTCGGAGTCGAAAATGTTTGAATTGTCATCAATGTCAACATTGTCTTCAACAATATTAATCACATCGGATACCTGAATAGGGGCAGGAGGTGGGGGAGGTGGTTTTACCTCTTCTTGTTTCGTTACGTCTATCATCTCCTCATCGGGAGCAATTTCCTGAACTGCAGCAAAATTGGTATTAACAGCGTCGGTGCTGGTCCATTCAAATGCAAGCAATACAACACCAAGAGAAAGAATTAGTCCCACTTGAATGAAAACCATTTTCATCTTTTCGATGTCAGCTTTGGGCGATTTTTTTAATTCCATAATGCAACCTTATTGGTTATGTTAAGAAATGTAAGCTACTTTTAAGAATTGCAAAGCAACAAAAAAAAATACTTTCATCCAATTTCTTTACGTAAGAAATCGTATAAAGTTTTTTTTTTTTATCAAAAAGGTTGCGTAATACTTTTTTTTTATAGTTTTGCAGGACTTTCAAAGGCTTTTAATTACGAAGTTCTAAAATGTAATGGGGTATAGCTCATCCCGATAACTTCCCGATAACTATCGGGAGGGAGGCTAGAGCGCTTTGAGAAAATAAGGTTTTGTGTGTTCGCCCTAAAAAAAAGTTCTAAAATGTAATGGGGGTATAGCTCATCCCGATAACTATCGGGAGGCTAGAGCGCTTTTAACTTTAACTCAAAGTTAGGTGTTCGCCCTAAAAAAAAGTTCTANNGGTTCGACTCCCCTTACCTCCACAAAATTAAGGTCAATCCAACTTATAGGGTTGGCCTTTTTTAAATTATAATGCGGGAATAGCTCAGTTGGTAGAGCATCAGCTTCCCAAGCTGAGGGTCGCGAGTTCGAGTCTCGTTTCCCGCTCGCTAAAAGTGAAGGCCTTACAGAAATGTAAGGCCTTCACTTTTTTAGGATACTAAATCATTACTAAAACAAACTGGTGCTTTGTAAAAAGAAACCTTAATTAATTGCTTTTAAGTTGCTGTTTATTGTGTCGATAATTTCGTTTGCCTTAAAGGGCTTGCTGAAGTATTCGAGAATTAATTTGCTTTTTAAAGCTTCGGCAATTTCCTTGGTAATGTCGAATCCAGTAAGTATAAAGTACTTAATGTCGGGGTGCTTTTGGCGAGCTGTTTTTATAAAGTCGAGCCCATTCATGTTTGGCATTCTCATGTCGCTAACAACAACGCTAATTTCGGGGTTTTTGTTAAGCATTTCAAGTGCAGCAACTGCCGACCCTGCTGTAAGAACTCTGAAATCTCGCTTTAAGTTTGTTGCAAAAAGACGAAGGTTTATTGGTTCGTCGTCGACATAGAGAATTGTTTCCATTTTAAATATTGTTAGTTCGTAGTTGGTAATAAAATTGTAACCGTTGTACCTTTCCCCTCTTTCGACTCGTATGTAATACTTCCTTTATGCTCCTGAATTATGCTGTAAACAATCGATAACCCAAGCCCAGTACCTTTGCCAGGGTCTTTGGTTGTGAAAAAGGGGTCGGATATTTTCGACATGTTCTCCTTGCTAATTCCGCAACCATTGTCGGCAATAGTAATAAAAAAGCTACTACTTTCAATGCCTGTAGTAATAATTATTTTTCCATTGGTTTCAATTGCTTGCTCGGCATTGGTTAAAATGTTCAGAAAAACTTGGTGCAGCTTGCCTTCGTTCGCTTGTAGTAGTAATGGAGTTTTGTGATAATTCTTTTCGATTGATACCCTATTATTCATTTGGTACCTAAGCATTAGTAGGCAGTTGTCGACAATGGCGTGTATGTCGCAGTCTTCTAAACTATTGTCTAAGCTTCGATTGAACCTATTTACGGTTTTTACAATTTGTGAGGTTCGCTTAATTCCCTCTTCAATAATTTCAATTAATGGGTTAACTTCGCTCGAGTGCTCTTTGGCATTTTCGTTAATATAGGTTTCGAGTGCTGTAATGCCTCCTTGAATATAGTTTAATGGGTTGTTTATTTCGTGGGCAATACCTGCAGTTAGAATACCAACCGATGCCATTTTTTCGGACTGAATAAGTTGTGCCTGTGTGCTTTTAAGCTTATCGAGGGTGTTTTCGAGTTCCTGCTTTTTATTGTTAATTTCGAGGGTGCGCTGGGTAACATTCTCCTCCAAAATTCTTTTGTCGCGGGTTAACTTTCGGGTTCGGTATTTTATGTACAATAAAATTATAAAGGCAATAAAAAGAACTTCGAGGGCATAAAACCATGCTCGTTTCCAAATTGGAGGAACGATTCTTATTTTTAGTTCTACAGGTTTTTCGTTCCAAATTTTGTCGTTATTGCTGCCGGTTACTTTGAAAATATAGGTGCCCGGATTTAGGTTGGTAAACGTAGCGGAGTTGCTTGTTCCAATTTCAATCCAGTCGTCGTTAAACCCTTCGAGTTTATACTTGTAGCTATTCTTGGTGGGGTTGGTGTAGTCGAACGAAGCAAAATGAATTGAGAAAAAGTAGTCTTTGTGAGTTAACACCATTTCATTCTTTTCGTAAAACGATGACATGAGGGGCGTTAGGCTTTTATCCCAAACGGAATGGTTTAGTATTTTAAAATCGGTAATTGTAACTTTGGGGATAAATGGGTTATTGGTAACTTGCTCGGGTTTAAAGTATGTTATTCCAGCATTACTGCCAAAGTAAAGGGTTCCGTTGGCGCTTTTATGGGTAGCATTTCTGTTAAAGCCAGCACCTTCAATTCCGTCGGTTACTGTGTAAAAGTTAAAACTTTTTGTTTTTAACGAGTACCTCGAAATTCCTCGTGTGCTACTAATCCATAAGTTTTCCGAGTCGTCTTCAATAATGTCGTTAATCATATTTTGTGAAAGACTTTTGTTGTTTGGATGCGGCAGGTACTGGTTTTTGTTGTAATCGTACTGAAGGAGCCCACTCGATTCGGTTCCAATCCAAAGGTTGTTATGACTGTCTTCGAAAATTGTAAGCAGTTTTAGTTTTCCCAAAAATAAGGATGTGTCGATATTCGCTGGAATGTGAGGGATAAATTTCTCGAGTTTAGGGTCAAATTCAATCAAGCCACCTTGGTACGACCCAACCCAAATGCGTCCTTTGTTGTCTTGTTCCATTGAGTTTATGTAATTGTCGACAAACGCATTAGAGCCAGCAATGCTATGGTAGTACCTACTTATTTTGATTGAATTTCCTTGTTTTTCTATCTTATTAAGCCCATTCGATGTTGCAATCCATATATTTCCATTGTTATCCTCCATTAGCGCATTAACCTGATTATGGCTTAAGCTGCTTGGCTCGTTGGGTATATTTTGGTATTGCTTAATGTCGTATTTTCCATTTATAGTTTTAATGCTAAAAAGACCATTTTGGTATGTTCCCACCCAAAGCGTGCTATCCCTGTCGAAAAGTAGCGCCCAAACTCTGTTGCTTCTTAAAGCGCTTCTTGCGTTTTGTTCTTTATTGAAATGTGTATAGCTGTTGCTCCTCGGATCGAACTTAACCAGCCCTCCACCATCGGTGCCAATCCATACATTTCCTTTTTTATCGCTGTTAATTGCCATAACAGCATACTGTGGAAAGCCTGTTAAATGGCTGGTGCTGTGAGTTAGATTGTTGAATTTTTGAGGTTTTAAGTCGATTTTATTTACTCCCCCGCCACGAGTACCAACCCAAAGCACCTTCGATTTGTCTTCGTACAAATATTCAACCCTGTTGCTGCTAATGCTATTTGGATTGTTAGGGTTGTGCTTGTAATGAGTAAATGTTTCGGTGTTTGGGTCGAATTTATTGAGCCCTCCGTCGTATGTTCCAATCCAAATGTAATTTTCCGAATCGATAAAAATACAGTTGGTCTTGTTGTCGCTAATGCTATTTTGATTATTGGGGTTATTGGTGAACCTTTTGAAAGTATTTGTAGCTGGATCGAATCGGTTTAACCCACCCTCATATGTGGCAATCCATATAATTCCCTTGTTGTCGGCAACCATGTTTTGAATTATGTTTGCACCTAAACTGTTTGGGTTTGCTGGGTCGTGTGTAAAATTCTTAAACGTGCCATCGTTTTCGTTGAATTTATTTAAACCACGAAGAGTTCCAACCCAAAGGGTACCATCGTTTGTTTGGCACATGCACTTAGCTCTATTGTGGTTTAAACTGGTTGGGTTGTTTGGGTTGTGTTGAAAACGGGTAAAATTGTCGGTTCCTTTGTTAAAACGGTTTAGCCCGCCATCGGGAGTGCCAAACCATAATGTTCCAGCCCTATCTTCGAAAATAAAAAGGATTTGGTTGTTGCTTATGCTGTTGGAATCTTTTGGGTTTTGGGAGTAGTTTTTAAATGTATTCGTTTTTGGGTCGTACCTGTCAATTCCTCCTCCAAATGTTCCAAGCCAGTAGTCGCCATGCCTGTCTTGGTGAATTTTTCCAAAATTACCTGTCGATAAGGAGTTTGGGCTCGAGGGGTCATTTCGAAATACCGAAACGCTTTTTCCGTCGTATCGGTTTAGCCCATCCTGTGTTCCAAACCACATGTAGCCAAGGCTGTCCTGAATAATTGTATATACGTTGTTGTGCGATAAACCATCGCGTATTGTAAGTTTTTCGAATACAACCTCGTTATTTTGGCAGGCGCCCTGTTTAGAGAGAAATAACAAAAATAGGATGAAAGATATTCCCCTAAGGCTAGCTTTTAAATTGCTTAATGGTTTCATACGCAGTTTGTTTTACTTGCATGAGGGCGAAACGAATTAAACCAACGACCAATAAAAATACGAAACGGAAAGATAGTAATCAATAATAATTGGCAATATAATAAAAGCTGCAAAATAAAAATGCCACCCCAACGAGGATGGCATTTGAAGTTTGATGGGGGATAGTTACATTTTTACAAAACGGCTACTCCAAGTATTTTTTCCCGAAATAACTCTAACCATGTAAACCCCAGTAGGTAACGAGTTGGTTTCCTTTTCTATTTTAGTAACTGAATGGCCTTTTTGCTGCCATACTATTTCTCCTGTTACCGACACAATTTCAACTGTAACCAAAGCCCCCGTCTCGGGAATGTTGATATTAAGCATTTCCTTTACAGGATTTGGGTATACCGAAATGCTTTTTGTACTTACAATAACCGAGTTCCCGGTTGCTTCGGTAATGTTTATATAGTCAATTTTTTCAACAGTTTCGCTGCCATTTATTGTTAACGAAATGGTTTTGTTGCCCAAAGTTGAGTAGGTTACTGTATGTGGCCCTTGGGTGTTTGCTGTTTGTGGCTGGGCTCCATCGCCAAAATTCCAGAGGAAACTTTCAGTTTCAATACCTTGGTTTTCGTAGTTAAAAACAACTTCTTGGTTTATTTCGGTTGAAATAGAATTTGCCGAAAAGTCGAAGCCATTTCCAACGGGCGAAACTGTAAATGTGTAAAAGCCCTCGGGAGCAACCAATGGCTTACTTAATGTTTTTCCATTTCCATTTTCTGCTGTAATAAAATAGTTCACCTCGGCATTAAAGAGTTGGGCAGGAATGGTTGCCCAAAAGGTGTCTCTTTCGAATGCCATTGGAATTTCGTTGAAGATTTCATCCTCTCCGTTTTTCCAACTTAATGTGGCCGAGGTTATGCCCGAAGTTGAGTTTATGTATGCCCAAACCAGAAAGCCAGTCGACGAGTATTCGGCTTCACGAATTGAAGGGTGCGAAATAAAAATGGGGTCGTTTGCTGCAATTTCGTGGGTGATGCAATGTATTGAGCCGCTGGCTCCAATGGTTGCTGCCGACTGAATTCCTACAATGTTATACCCAGGCATTGCGCTGGCGTAAATGTCGAGGGCTGCTTGGTCTTGGGCTAATCCGTACTGAGGAACAAGTACTAAGTTGTTTAAAATAACCGAATTGGTATAAGTATAGTAGTCCGAACCGGAACTGGGGTAATAACCAGAGGCGCTTGGCGGCATTGGAATGCGAACAACTTTATATGAGCGACCGTAAGGAGTTTGAAAGTTATTAAGAACGTAGTTCAAATTCGCTTCAATTTGTGGTCCATCAGCAACTCCCTGGGGGTACTGCCCAACCAGTAAAGTCTCCTCGTCGAGTAATTTCATGTGCATGTCAATATGGTGAATGCCATCGTACGGAAGCGTATTCATTCTAATATAGGGTTTTACTCCCCAGTATTTTTTAGCAAGCGTATCGATTTGGGCGATAGTTAGCGAGCTGTTTTCGTCGTCAATTAATTTCGACGAGAATCCATTGCCAAAGCCGTCGTACATTAAATTGCCACCTGTGGCAACCAGTTTGTTTGGGTTTACGGTCATTTGGTAAATGGGTAACGACAAATGGGTGGCAATTGCCGAAGGAATTACATCGTCGGCAGGTCGTGGGCGATTATAGACCCAGTCGACTATTGCCAGCTGGTTTGTTCCTTTTAAATAAATGCTCTGTGGACCATAGTCGCGAACCCAAACGGAGTTATAGCTGGCCACAACATATTCAATGTTTGTTAGGCTTACCCCGCCACTGGTGAGATAGTTTTGAACCGTTGTGGCGTTGCTGCACACAATGTACACTTTTACAGTTTCTCGTGCATGTCGAACAATTTCCCGTAGAACGCTTGTGTACGAGGTCCAAGTAATAACAACCCCCTGTGCCTCTTCCCATTCTCCTGGGGTTCGGGGTGTTTCGGTTGGTGGCGTTGTGCCCCTGTCGGTTGGGTAGTTGTCAATGTAATCCTGCCAAATTAGTTTTTCGGCTTCGGTCATTCCCTTGGGTAAGGGTTGCTCCTGCGAAAATGAAAAGGCGTAAATTCCTAAAAAGAAAATAAAAGCAGCGAAACGTTTCATGTGGTTAATTGATTAATGAATTAAGGTTAATTTTTTTTTTGACAAGTTTATTTAGTAATGGTTTAGTTTTAATTAAAAGCCATAAAGCCATTTAAGGGCACTGTAAAACTCAATCCCCCACCACTCCTCGTTATGCTTGCCAAGAGGATTGGTGTTTAGTAGTAGCTCGTTTTCGGCATAGCCTGCTGTTTTTAGTAAATCTTTAGCTTTTTCAATATTCGGAATTATCGACTCGCTTTCCTTTTCGCCAGCGTACAAGTATATTTTTTGAAAACGACGTTTTTTAAACTTTGTAATTTGCTCAAAAGCCTTTTCGCTCCACCAGAGCGATGGGGAAAACACCATTGCCTTGCCAAAAATTTCGGGGTATTCGAGTGTCATGTAAAGCGACATAAGTCCTCCAAGCGAACTGCCAGCAATTATTGTATTATCGCGGTCGGGAAGGGTACGGTAGTGCTTATCTATATAGGGCTTAAGGTTTTTAACAATGAATTGAGCCATTTTCGCACCGTCGCCACCCTTTTTTTCGAGGTTCGACCAAGGGGTTTGCTCGTTTATTCTGTCGTTTTCGCCATGGTAAATGCCAACAACAATTGCCGAAAAGCCCTTGGAGTAGTTTAGGCTATCGAGAATTTCGTCGATACCCCACTCGCCTGCAAAGGCGGTTGAGTTGTCGAAAAGGTTTTGTCCGTCGAACATATAAATTACCGGAAACCCTTGATTCGAAGCGTAGTTTTGAGGAAAGTAAACCCTAACGGTTCGCCTTTTCCCAAATTGAGGAATTTCGATACTTGTAGGTAGAAAGTTTACATTTTTCGACGCAGTAGAAACCTTCGCCTTGTCGGGAAAACGGTCGCGCCAACCCTTAATGGTTAAACTGAAATTTTTGCCAAGCGAGTCAACATAAATTCTATTGGCAATGTCGCGCCCAGTGGAGTCGACCTCAACTGAAGTCCAGTTTCCACGGCAAATTTTATACTCAAATTCTGAAGGAATTGAGTCGATTTTAAGCGTTAGCACGCCAACCTCGTTGGGGGTAAACTTGTAAGAATCAACGTTTGGCTGCCATCCATTTATCGATCCAGCTAGAAAAAAATCAGAACCTTTGGGTGTGTTTTCGGGTAACTTTGGAATTGTAAATGTTACCTGCGACATAGCTGCTAGTTGGCATACAACCAGTAAAGCAAGGGTTGCTATTTTTTCGAGGGTCTTCATTATCAGTATATATTGGTTTGCCGTGGCAGCAAAGTAAGTGAAAAAAAATGCAAATCGATGACCATTTGGTGTCCGAAAAGCTAAATTGGGAGCAATAAAAAGTAACGTGAAATGTTTTAGCACTATATTTGATGCGCCAACGAACCAATTACATTTTTATGAAAAGAATACTTTTCGGCCTCATACTAATTATTCCATTCGCAAGCTTAGCCAGCGGTGGATGGGAAATTAAAACACGCTACTATAACCTATACGAAAATCCTGCAAATGCAAGAGTCGAAACGGTTTCGTTAGCCAACGGGTACATGCGAATGGACAATGGTGATTTGGTTACCATATTCGACATTAAAAAAGGCGAAATTTTGTATTACAATACAGCAAACAGAACTTTTTGGCAAGGTAAGCCCGAAAGGTTTAATGCCGAAGTAAGAGCCGAACTTGAAGTTATGATTGAAAAGGAACTGTTAGGGGTTGAAGAAGATCATCGTGAAGTTATGCGCAAAATGTACGACGAAATGCTAAAGTCGTCGTTTTCGGACGCAAATAATCAGGATCAATTTCCTCGTGTTTTCTCAGTAAAAAGTATTGGCGATGGCGAAAAGGTTTCGGGGTTTAGCACCCAGTCGTTTCGTGTTTTTGAGGATGGACAACAGCTCGAAACTATTTGGATTGCAGCAGAGTTGCCAATTGCCAACGACTTCGACTTTGTTGGCTTAAGTCAATTTTTAAATCAACTTGCCAAAGGTGCTTATGCCGCTAGTTTCGAAGCGTCAAACGAGTACTTCGATTTGCTAAAAAAGGGCTACCCTGTAAAGGTTGAAATGACAAAAGCTGATGGATATACTTACATTTCCGATGTGGCTGAGGCCAAAAAAGTAAAGTTTCCCGACTCGCACTTTAAAGTTCCCAAGGGCTATACCGCCCGAAGTTTAACCCAAGTTGGCGTTTGGCAGGGGTACTTGTAGCCATTGAGCATACTGCTATTGCTCATTTGTAAATAAACAGTTACTTTTGCGCTTCATTTGGCTCCGTAGTTCAGCTGCCCCGATTGCTATCGGGGATAATGTCAGATTCCGGTTCTGAAGGTCACAGGATTAATTAAAATATGAATAAGTAGAAAAAATAAATATAAGGCCCCGTAGTTCAGCTGCCCCGATAGCTATCGGGGAGAATGTCAGATTCCGGTTTTGAAGGTCACAGGTTTGAATTAAAATATGAATAAGTAGAAGTTTAATAAATTATAAGGCCCCGTAGTTCAGTTGAATAGAATGTCAGATTCCGGTTCTGAAGGTCACAGGTTTGAATCCTGTCGGGGTCACAACAAAGGCTAATCCTAACCGATTGGCCTTTTTTATTTGAAGTAAAATAGATGTAGAAAGTAACTTGAGTAATAGGTGAACTGTCTGTATTTCTATGTATCAAGGGCAAAAGGCGAAAATTCTAATCGAACTTTCACCTTTTGGGTTTGCCCGACCCGCAAGTCCGACTAAACAAAGATATTAAAATTCCTTTACAGCATCATGCCCCGTTTCCCCTACTTCTCAGCCAAAAGATTAATACTAACGTTAATAAATTGTACGTACTTACTGGTTTTTGCTGTCGAGTAAATAAACTCGTTTTACTACATGTTTTGTTTTTGGTAATGAACGGCTCAGCTATTTACATTCATTCTTAATAAGGGCAAACAATCTTCATTTAAAGTTGTTTTATATAAATAACTAAAACGAGAACTATGAAAATAAAACTACTTTCAACTATTACGCTAATAATTTTGGTTCCCTTTTTTGTTTCTGCAACGGTTCACGAGGTAACCCAAACAGGGTTAACCTTCTCTCCCTCGTCGTTAAACGTTAATGTGGGCGATGTAATAAAGTGGGTTTGGTCGTCGGGAACTCACACAACAACTTCTACAGCAATTCCCGATGGTGCAGCCCATTGGGATAGTCCATTAAGTTCATCAAATACCACTTTTGAGTACGAAGTTGCTGTTGCAGGACAATATAGCTATAAATGCACTCCTCACGAAAGCATGGGAATGGTTGGAAGTTTCTCTGCCACGCTGGTAAGCAGTGTTTCCCAAAATCAACTTAATAATTTACACTTATATCCAAATCCAGCAAAATCATCGATTAACTTCCAAATTGACAATGAAAGTATAGCTACGGTGGCAATTTATAATGTTACTGGGAATAGGGTGTATTACGAAAACTTAATAAAAACGCAATTACATAATCAATTTGAAATTGATGTGTCAAACCTTTCAAACGGTATTTATATGCTTACAATAGAATTTTTAAATAGCAAGAGAAAAACTCAAAAGTTCGTAATCCAAAAGTAGTGTAGTGTTTTAATTTCTGCTGCTATCTTGCAATTTTACAGCATATTTTTTCATTTTCTTAAAAACTTCATCACCTTTGCTGCGATTTTCTAAAAACACAAATTGCATATGATGAAGTTTTTTTTAGTGTTGATCTCAACAGTATCTGTTGCTCAAATTATTTCAGCTCAGGATGTTACTGAAAGTAAAATTAAAGCCAAAATATACGGCTATGCCGCATGGGAGGTCTTTTCCGACTCACGTAAGTCGCGCGAAGCGCGAGATGGAGATCTCTATTTTTACCCCAACAACGTTTCCTTAGATATAAATGGACGAGACGTTAATGCAGTCCGTTCATTTACCATGCTTGCCTTATCTTCTCGTTTGGGTTATAAAGTTGAGGGTTTCGAAGCATTTGGCGCAAAGGGAATGTCGATGGTTGAGGCCGATTTTTGGGGAACCAATCAGGATAATATTAACCTACTGCGAATTCGCCACGCCTTAGTAAAGTTAAGCTGGGAAAGGACTCAGCTAATGACTGGTATGTACTGGCATCCAGTAATTGTTGACGAAATGATTCCTGGCAATGTGTCCTTTGGTGCCGGAGCGCCATTTCATGCGCTTAACCGGGCTCCTCAGGTTCGCTTGTCGTACATGCTTACTCAAAATATCAAGTTAACAGGTGCAGCCATTGTAAACGCTTACCATCGTTCTGCTGGAGCTTACGATGCTCAACGAAATTCGGGTAAACCCGAACTCTTTGGGCAAATTTCAGGAAGTTTTGAAAAAAGTTTTCTTTTTGGTGTGTCGGCAAGTTATAAATGGCTTAGGCCGCGAATCGAAATTGCTTTGTTAGCCCCTGCTAAGTTGAAAACCGATAAGGAATTAGGCTCTTTCTATACGCATGCTTTTGGATTAATGAAGGTTGAAAACTTTACGTTGAAACTTGAAGGTGTTTACGGCCAGGAACTTTCGTTTTTAAATATGATTGGTGGCTATGGTAAAATTACGGGCACCGACGGTTTATTGAGCGATTACGATTACACCAATTTAAACACCCTTAGCGTCTGGTTCGATGCTAGCTATCAAATAAATAAGTTTAATGTTGGCTTTTTTGCTGGCCGCCAATCGCTTCATGGTGCCGACGATAACTATTCAAGTACTGAATACAAAGAGCTTGGTGTAGTGAAAATTCCTGGCAGTGCAACCAACGACGACCTTAGCCATATTTATAGGCTTTCGCCCCGCATCTTTTATTCTGTTGATAAATTAACATTTGGGTTTGAATACATGCTAACTGGTGCTGTTTATGGTAAAGCATGGGACGCTAACCATGTTGTAACCGAAACTGCGGATCCTGTTGTTAACCATAGGTTGCTGTTTCTAACAAAGTATACATTCTAAGGAACTTAATTGCTCTAAAAAAGTTGAACACTTCACTTTATCTCATCATCCCAAATCAAAAGGGACGATGGGATTTTTTTGCTATTTGTTTTGGTCAAAACACTCAATGGATTTTTAAACTTTGTATCTTTGCCGTTAATTTAGATTAATTCTAATTGCAATGTTAAGTTTTTAACAAATGGGTTAAACAATTACCCTTTTTTACTGTTGAAATATCAGTATTAAAAAAGCACATATTTTCAATTTTCATAAATGACTAACGAACAGGATAAAATACTCGGCGATGTAACCAGCGGTGACTATAAGTACGGCTTTGTTACCGATATCGAAACCGATACAATTCCCAAAGGGTTAAGCGAAGATGTTGTTCGCCTTATTTCCGAAAAAAAGGGAGAGCCCGAATGGATGCTCGAGTTTCGACTTAAGGCTTACCGCTACTGGGAAAAAATGGAAATGCCTCAATGGGCACACCTTTTTATTCCTGAAATAAACTATCAGGACATAATTTTTTATGCTGCCCCAAAGCAAAAAGTTAGCTTAGGTTCGCTCGACGAGGTCGACCCTGAGTTGCTCGACACCTTTAGTCGCCTTGGCATTCCGCTCGAAGAGCAGAAAATTCTTTCGGGTGTTGCTGTCGATGCAGTTATGGATAGCATTTCGGTGAAAACAACATTTCGCGAAAATCTTGCTGAGCAAGGCATCATTTTTTGCTCCATGAGCGAAGCCATTCGCGAGCATCCCGACTTGGTTAAAAAGTACCTTGCCTCGGTTGTGCCTGTTACCGACAACTACTTTGCTGCGCTAAACTCAGCCGTTTTTAGCGATGGGTCGTTTTGCTACATTCCAAAGGGTGTTCGCTGCCCAATGGAGCTAAGCACATATTTCCGCATAAATGCGGCTAATACTGGGCAGTTTGAGCGCACGCTCCTTATTGCCGATGCCGACAGCTATGTTTCGTACCTCGAGGGTTGCACTGCTCCCCAACGCGACGAAAACCAACTTCATGCTGCTGTTGTTGAAATTGTAGCCATGGAAAATGCAGAGGTTAAGTACTCAACGGTTCAAAACTGGTACCCAGGCGATAAAAACGGGAAAGGTGGAATTTATAACTTTGTTACCAAAAGGGGAATTTGTAAGGGGGCTAACAGTAAAATATCGTGGACTCAGGTCGAAACTGGCTCTGCAATTACATGGAAGTACCCAAGCTGCATACTTATGGGCGAAAACTCATATGGCGAATTCTACTCGGTGGCAGTTACAAATAATCATCAGCAAGCCGACACGGGCACCAAGATGATTCATATTGGTAAGAATACCCGCAGTCGTATTGTTTCCAAAGGTATTTCGGCAGGGGTTAGCAATAACAGCTACCGTGGGCTGGTTAAGGTACTTAAGGGTGCCGAAAATTCGCGTAACTTTTCGCAGTGCGACTCATTGCTTTTAGGCGATAAATGCGGTGCACACACTTTCCCATATATCGAAGTCGATAATCCTTCTTCAATTGTTGAACACGAAGCAACAACTTCGAAAATTGGTGAAGATCAAATATTCTACTGCAACCAACGCGGCATTTCAACCGAAGATGCTGTTGCGCTTATTATTAATGGCTACGCTAAGGAGGTGTTAAATAAACTTCCCATGGAATTTGCCGTTGAGGCTCAAAAACTTCTTCAAATTAGCTTAGAGGGAAGTGTTGGTTAAATAGTAAATGAAAAAATAATTGACGAATTCTGAAAAAATAACAATATGCTAAAGGTTAAAGATTTACATGCCAGTATTAATGGCAAGGAAATTTTAAAAGGAATTAACTTAGAGGTTAAGGCTGGCGAAATTCACGCCATTATGGGTCCTAACGGTTCGGGAAAAAGTACGCTGAGCGCAGTGCTTGCTGGAAAAGAAATATTTGAAGTAACTCACGGTGAAATTGAGTTTAACGGAAAAAACTTACTGGAACTTTCGCCCGAGGAGCGTTCGCGCGAAGGAATATTCTTGAGTTTTCAGTACCCCATCGAAATTCCAGGCGTTAGCATGGTTAACTTTATGAAAACTGCTCTTAACGAGCATCGAAAGCATAAAGGACTTGACCCTGTTACAGCTTCCGATTTTTTGAAGCTTATGCGCGAGCGCAAAGAGTTGGTCGAAATCGATTCGGCTCTTACTAACCGTGCAGTTAACGAAGGTTTTTCGGGTGGCGAAAAGAAGAAGAACGAAATTTTTCAAATGGCCATGCTCGAGCCAAAGCTCGCCATACTCGACGAAACCGACTCGGGTCTCGATATCGATGCGCTTCGTATTGTTGCCAACGGCGTTAACAAGTTAAAGCGCTCCGACAATGCCACCATTGTTATTACTCACTATCAAAGGCTCCTCGACTATATTGTACCCGATTTTGTTCATATTCTGTATAACGGCCAAATTGTAAAAACTGGTGGCAAAGAGTTAGCCTTGGAACTTGAGGAAAAGGGTTACGATTGGATTAAAAATGGTGAACAGAACTAAACGCTACGACGCTAAGTGGTAGATAAGTAGTTCGTTGCGCCTTCGCGTCTTTGCGTTTAAATAATATATAGTAATCGTTGCGCCTTTGCGTTTAATAATGTAGTAATCGTTGCGTCTTAGCGTCGTTGCGTTTAAAAAATACTTAGTATGAATCAAAAGTCAACAGCCATATCGTCCAAAGAGAGCCTAATCAGTTTGTACCTCGATAACCTCGACCTGATAAAGGAGAATTCTGCCGAAACGCTCAATAGTGCTCGCCAGTCGGCCATTGAGAATTTCAAGTTACTTGGTTTTCCCAGTGCGAAAAATGAAAAGTACAAGTACATTAAGGTAGAGCCTTTTTTTCAAAAGGAATTCGAAAAGTACTTTACACCCCGTTGCATTTCCTTTAAAATCGACGATATTTTTCGATGCGACATTCCATCGCTCGACACCCATTTGGCACTTGTGCTTAATGGCTTTTTCTTGCCAAATAAGTCGATGCTGGTGGAACTCGACAATGGCGTAATTATGGGAAGTCTGGCTGAGGCATCGAAAAAGTACCCCAACGTTGTTGGTAAGTACTACAATTCGCTGGCTTCAAACGAAGAGGATGGACTTGTTGCTTTGAACACCGCTTTCTCGCAGGATGGGGTTTTTATATATATTCCCAAGGGAGTTGTGCTCGAAAGGCCAATTCAAATTATAAATCTTTTAATGAGCGACGAGAACCAAATGGTTCAGTATCGCAACCTTATTGTTGCCGACGAGAATGCTCAGGCCAGCATTGCCATTTGCGACCACACCCTTTCACCTTCGGAATTTCTTACCAATGTGGTAACCGAAGTTTTTACCAATAAGGGCGCTAACCTCGACGTAGTTTCAATGCAGAATCAGCATAACGAATCAACCCAGTTTTCGCATGTTTTTGCAAAGCAGGAGCGCGACTCAGTGCTTTCAACCAATACCGTTTCGCTACATGGTGGCGTAATTCGCAATAATGTTCACGTACTTTTAAACGACGAGGGTTGCGAAAACCATACTTACGGTTTGGCGTTGGTCGACAGGAATCAGCATATCGACATGTACTCGTTTATCGACCATGCAAAGCCAAATTGTACAAGTAACGAGCTTTACAAAGCACTTCTCGACGATCAGGCAACCGGAGCATTTAATGGTAGAATTTTAGTACGCCGCGATGCGCAAAAAACGCAAGCGTTCCAAAGCAATAACAATTTGCTGCTTACTGCCGACGCAAAAATGTACACCAAGCCGCAGCTCGAAATTTATGCCGATGATGTAAAGTGTAGCCACGGGGCAACTGTTGGCCAACTCGATATGGAAGCCAAATTCTACATGCAGGCTCGCGGAATTGGCGAACGTGAGGCTAAGCTACTGCTAATGTTTGGCTTTGCTCACGATGTGGTTAAAACCATTAAAATTGAGCCCCTTCGCGAACGAATTGACGATTTAGTGAACCGACGACTTCGAGGCGAACTCTCGCGCTGCCATAACTGTCCAATGCATTGCTGTTAAATGACATTGAATATAAATTGTAATTATAGTATATTTGAATCAAGGTGAAACCTAAATTGTTTAAACCAAATTGCAAATGACTACAATAGATATTAGAAAGAAGTTGATTAGCAAAATCAATAAGACAACGGATAATCAACTCCTTGAAGAAATGTATCGTCTAATTGAAAACGAAGAGGTCGACGACAGCATTCTTTACCTTTCGAATGAACAGAAAAAAGTAGTGAAAGAGGCTCAGAGCCAATACCGAAATGGTAAAACTATTTCAAACGCTGATGCCAATAACGAGATTGACGAATGGCTAAAAGAATAGTTTGGACGGATAAAGCACAGTCTGATCGTTTTTCTATTTTTGAGTATTGGAATAATCGAAATAAATCCAAACAATACAGCAAAAAACTCAATAGCCTTATTAATGAAACTCTTACAGTTGTTAGCAAGCACCCGTTAGTTGGTAAAAGAACTGATATTGAGAATGTAAGAGCAAAGCTGTTAAGGGATTATTTAATTGTTTATGAGGAGACAGAAAATGTGATTGTTGTTTTAACAATATGGGATAATAGGCGAAATCCTGTGTCTTTAGAAGTAAAAGAATAACCCTCATAGCCCAACTTTTTTATCATATTATAATTTATGCAAATGCCCTTCGATATTTCAAAAATTCGTGCCGATTTCCCAATTTTAAATCGTAAGGTTTACGGTAAGCCTTTGGTTTACTTCGACAACGGCGCAACAACCCATAAGCCCACTTGTGTTCTTGAAACCATTAGCCATTTTTACAACCAAATTAACTCCAATATTCACCGTGGCGTTCATGCGCTAAGCCAAGAGTCGACTAAGGAGTACGAAGCCGCGAGGGAAACCATAAGGGCGTTTATTAACGCTAAAGGTACAAGCGAAATTATTTTCACATCGGGTACAACCGCATCAGTAAACCTTGTGGCCTTTTCGTTTGGCGAAGCATTTGTAAAGCAGGGCGACGAGGTTATTGTTTCCGAAATGGAGCACCACTCCAATATAGTTCCCTGGCAGTTGCTATGCGAACGTAAAGGGGCAACGCTAAAAGTTTTGCCATTCGACGACAATGGGGAGTTACAGCTCGAAAAACTCGATGAGCTAATTACAGTGAAAACTCGAATTCTTGCAGTTACTCAGGTCTCGAATTCGCTGGGAACCGTTAACCCAATTAAGGAAATTATTGTAAAGGCTCACGCCAAAGGCGTAAAGGTTTTGGTCGATGGGGCACAGGGCGTAAAGCACGGAATAGTCGATGTTCAGGATATGGATGCCGATTTCTACGTTTTCTCGGGGCATAAAATATATGGCCCTACTGGCATTGGTGTGCTTTACGGAAAGGAGGAGCTGCTTGCTGCAATGCCCCCTTGGCAAGGCGGAGGCGATATGATTGCCCGAGTAACATTCGAAAAAGCTACATACAACGAGCTCCCATTTAAATTCGAAGCAGGAACAGCAAACTACATTGGTGCCGCAGGTTTGGCAAAGGCAATTGAGTATTACCAGTCGGTTGGAATTGCTGCTGCGCTGCAGCACGAAGATGAGCTGTTGGCATATGCAACTCAACGCCTGCTGTCGATTGAAGGCGTTCGAATTATCGGCAATGCCAAAAACAAAGCTGCTATTATTTCGTTTCTCGTTGGCGATATTCACCCTTACGACACTGGAATGATTCTCGACAAAATGGGAATTGCAGTTCGCACAGGTACGCATTGCACCGAGCCGGTTATGGATCACTTTGGAATCGATGGAACCGTTCGCGCCTCAATGGCGTTTTACAACACAAAGGACGAAATCGACAAACTAATTGAGGGAGTTGAACGGGTTAAGTTAATGTTTGGGTAGGTTTTAAGGTTTTACCATCAGGCTTTTCTGCTTAATTTTCACAGTTTGCTGTCCTAGATTTTTCGAATTTCCTTAATAATTGTAGTTTTTACTTTGTCCCATGTGAGTTTTGGCTCAAAGGTAAAGGGGTCGGGATCGTTTTCGGCGTCTACAAAGTACGTTAAGCTTCTGGCAACGTGAAACGTAGTTTGGTGCGGGTATTTTTCGAGGAAAAGATTGAAGAGGTTTTCAATGCTATACTGTTTTAAAAGGAAATACAAATCGTAAAAGTCTTTCTTTTTCCCCCGACCATTTATTGCGTCTAATTTCATCGGAGCGATATCGTCAACAGAAAGCATTCGAATTCCATCAATCTCAATAATAGGTCTAATAATTTCGTACTTAAACCGAATGAAATCAACTTTTATTCCATTTAATGTACATATAAGAGTTTGCGGAAGTTGGAGCGTTGGGCTTACCGAGTAGTCCCTTAGTAGTTTTGGAATGAGTATGTCAGTACTAAAATCTTCAACAGTAAATAAATCTAAATCAATGGATTTCCTGTGCCCTATTTGTAAAGAGAGCGCAGTGCCACCAACCAGAAAGAATTGACGCAGGTAGTCCCTTTGCATCAAATCCTTTAGTAATTCCAATGTGAAATGTTCAACTGTTTTAGTTTGTAACATCGAAATTGATTTAGAGGAACATTGAAGTATGCGCTACAAAAATGAAGCACTCGGTTGTCCATATAGCGAAGGTTTTTTGCTATGGATGCTATTCTTTTTTTTCCGTAATAATTTTTAATGGACTTAAATTCCTCCAGCGTTCCCATTTGCAAAACCCTGTCGACAATAAACGCAGCGTGCTTTTCGGCGTCGACCGTGTAGGGGTCAACATCCCAAAAGAGGGTTTTCGATAGCCCAAGTACAACCTCCTTTTTCTCGTCCATTTTTGTTGGTATTCGTATACAAAAATACAAATCTAAACGACTTAAGCCCTGCTAAAGGCTAATTCTTTGTGGGAAATAGCAGTTGATTTATTCAGTATTTTGGTCAAATACAACTACCTTTGCATCGATTTAAATTTATTGTTATATGACCATTAACGAAGTACAAGACCAAATAGTTGAAGAGTTTAGCATTTTCGACGATTGGATGGATCGCTACCAGCAGCTTATCGACCTCGGAAACGACTTGAAGCCAATTGACGAAAAAAAGCGAACCGAACAGTATTTAATAAAGGGCTGTCAAAGCAAAGTGTGGGTTGATGCCGAGCTAAGTAACGGAAAAATTATTTTCACTGCCGATAGCGATGCTATAATAACCAAGGGAATTGTTGCCTTACTTGTAAGGGTGCTTAACGATAAAACGCCTCTGGAAATTCTTGATGCCGACCTTTACTTTATCGATAAAATTGGACTAAAGGAAAATTTGTCGCCCACTCGCTCAAATGGCCTTTTGGCCATGGTTAAGCAAATGAAAATGTACGCATTGGCGTACCAGGCGAAAAAATAACAGGCAAGGTGAACACTTAATCTAATTGGCTGTTTTTAATTAATATAACTTAGCGTTTTTGCGTCTTAGCGTTTAATCTTAAATCAATGAGCACCCCACGCGACATACTCTCCATCGAAGCCGAAATTGTGAACGTTCTTAAAAATGTTCACGATCCCGAAATTCCTGTAAATATTTACGACCTTGGTCTTATTTACGAGGTTGATGTTGAGGACGATGGAAAGACCACGGTTAAAATGACGCTCACAGCTCCAAATTGCCCTATGGCCGACCAACTTCTGCAAGAAGTTAACGACCGTGTAGCCGAAGTTGATGGCGTCACCGAGGTGGTGCTTAACTTAACCTTCGATCCCCCTTGGGATAAAAACATGATGAGCGAAGAGGCAATGCTCGAGTTAGGCTTCTTGTAATCCCGTCCCAACCCGTCTGACCGCTCAAAGCGGTCTGACGGGTTGGGGTTCCAATTTGCTCAAGTCGGTCTTACGCGTATTAGTTTTCGTAAGCGGTTTCAAAACCGCTTTTTTTATTATATTTTTGTGTCGAATAATCTTGCAATAATATGACATTCAAAACCGTATTCAAAACAACCCGAACCTATAGCATTATAGTATTCGGGCTTTTTCTTTACGCCCTGTCGTGGACAGCCTTTCTTCTTCCTCACCGAATTACTGGAGGTGGAGTTTCGGGAATTGGCGCGTTGGTTTACTACGCCACAGGCTTTCCGCTTGGGTACACGTATTTGCTAATTAACATTGGTCTAATACTTATTGCCATAAAGATTCTTGGAGCCAACTTTGGCGTAAAAACCATTTTTGGTGTTGCAACTGGGGCTATTCTGCTCTCACTTCTTCAGAATTTTATTCATTTACCGGTTGTCGAGGACAAGTTTCTTTCGGCCATAATAGGCGGAATGCTTTCGGGTGTTGGGCTTGGTATAGTTTTTACCCAAGGTGGAAGTACTGGCGGTACCGATATTATTGCAATGATAATTAACAAGTACCGCAACATTAGTCCAGGTCGCGTAATTCTTATGTGCGATGTGTTTATTATTGGTTCAACATTTCTGGTTTTAACCGATATTGTTCCCGTAAAGCGAATCGAAACTATTGTTTACGGCTATGTAGCTATGGCAATCACAGCTTACGCAATCGATGCGGTTCTATCGGGTAGCCGCCAGTCGGTGCAAATGTTTATTTTCTCGAAAAAGTACGAGACAATTGCCGACCAAATTACCAAGCAAATTGGACGGGGCGTTACCGTAATCGATGGGCAGGGCTGGTACACCAAGGAGACTCAAAGGGTGGTTATTACTCTCGTGCGCAAGCACGAAATAAGCGATATTTACAAGATTGTCAAGGAGGTTGATAGCGAAGCGTTTATGTCGGTTGCTAGCGTTATGGGTGTGTATGGACAAGGGTTTGAACGTATACGTGCTTAGTTTTTGCCAACATTTTTTGAGCTAAATAAAGTTTTCGCTTAGGTCGTCTGCTTCAAATTCCCTTTATTTGCGGGCTATATAGAATTATAAATTATGAAGAAATTTTTGTTTGCGCTTACAATTAGTGCTTTATCGCTTTTTGCAGTTTTTTACTACGTCGAACTAGTTGGATTCACTGTTACACTTCCATTAAATTCTCAATCAGCCAATTCCGAAGAATTGCAACCCGTTTTGGAGTATGGTATTCCTGTCGATTCGTTCGATGTTTACTCTCGAACCGTTAAGCGCGACCAAACCTTAAGCAGCATTTTCGAATCGGTTGGTGTTAGAGGCGATTACATTAGGCAGCTCGGGGTTAATAGAAATGGAATTTTCGATATTCGTAAGGTGCGTGCAGGAAATACTTATAAGGTTTTTTCGCATCGCGACACTACTGCCAGGGTCGAATATGTTGTTTATGAACATTCTGCAACCGATTATGTAGTTTTTCATTTTTCCGATTCGCTTGCAATAAGTGCCGACAAAAAAGATGTAATTACGATTACCAAACTCAGCGAAGCTGAAATATCCACATCGCTTTGGGAGGCAATGAAGGATTACAACCTAAACCCCATTCTTGCCCTCGACCTGTCGGAAGTATACGCTTGGGCAGTCGATTTTTTCGCATTATATAAAGGCGATAAATTCAAAGTGCTTTACGACGAACTTTATGTCGACAATGTTTCGGTGGGAATTGGCACTATTCACGCTGCTTGGTTTGAACATAGAGGTCATGGATACTATGCTTTTAGGTATCAGCAAGATTCGGTTTGGAGCTACTGGGACGAGCAGGGCAATAGTCTGCGAAAAGCATTTCTCAAATCACCTTTACGCTTTTCGCGTATATCCTCTCGTTTCTCTAATAGGCGAATGCATCCGGTTTTACGAATTTACAGACCACATACTGGTGTCGACTATGCTGCCCCCGAAGGTACTCCTGTTATGGCTATTGGCGATGGAATTGTGATTGATAAAGGATACAATCATGCAGCTGGGAATTTTGTAAAGATTAAGCACAACAGCGTTTACACAACAGCATACTATCATTTTTCAAAATTTGGAGCGGGAATTTCCAAAGGTTCGCGTGTGGCTCAAGGTCAAGTAATTGGCTATGTTGGCAAAACGGGTTACGCAACTGGTCCGCATCTCGACCTAAGGTTTTGGAAAAACGGAAAAGCAATCGATCCGCTTAAGGTCGAAGCCCCATCGGTTGAGCCTATAAAGAGTGACAACGTAGCAGCATTTAACCAGTTTGTTTCGGCATTTAGGGTAAAACTCGACAGTACTTCACCTCGTCCAATTTTTCCTAGCTACGCTGTCGATTTATACTGCCGATAATAAGTCGATAATAAAAAAGGGCTGACCAAAATAGTCAACCCTTAACGTTCAAGTTTTGTTATGCTTTAATTCTTTTTAAGAATAAGGTCAATCATGCCATAATCCTTAGCCTCGTTTGCTTTCATCCAGTAATCGCGGTCGGCGTCCTTCTCAATTCTCTCGAACGTGTTTCCAGTGTGCTCAGCAATTATTTCGTATAACTCCTTACGAAGCATAAGAATTTGCTTTGTTGTAATTTCAATATCCGACGCTTGTCCTTCGGCACCGCCCATGGGTTGGTGAATCATAACCCGAGAGTGGGGCAGAGCCGAACGTTTTCCCTTTGCACCTGCTGTAAGTAAAACTGCACCCATGGATGCGGCAATACCAGTGCAAATTGTTGCAACGTCAGAACTAATATACTGCATAGTATCGTAAATGCCTAAGCCAGCGTAAACGCCACCGCCAGGAGTGTTAAGATAAATTTGTATGTCCTTCGAGGGGTCGCTCGATTCGAGGAAAAGTAGCTGTGCCTGAATAATGTTGGCAACATCGTCGTTAATGGGGACGCCAAGAAAGATGATGCGATCCATCATAAGGCGCGAGAATACGTCCATCGACGCAATGTTCAGCTGACGCTCTTCGATAATTGTTGGCGAAATGTAGCTGCTATGCATCGACTTAAATCGGTGAAGCGAAAGGCTGCTAATCCCTTTATGTAACTGTGCGTACTTTTCGAATTCGTTTCGTTTATTTGCCATATTATGTAGTATTTACGTGGTTTCTTTTTCAGTCTTAAGTTAGCAGTCTTCAGTCTTCATTGGAGCCCTGTCAACTGCCGACTGTGGACTGTAGACTGCCGACTGATTTCCAAAGGTAGCAATTTTTGTTTTTGTTCGACACAAAAAAACCGGAGACATTATAAACGCTCCGGTTTTGGTATTTGTTTAGTTACTATTACAGTTTCTCAAACTCATCACGGTCAACTTTCTTCTCGTCGAGTTTTATGGTTTCTTTAATCCATTCAAAAACTTTCTCTTCAACAACTGCTTCTGCAATTTTATTGCGTTGCTCCTCTTTCTTTAGCATCTCATCGGCGTAACCTTCAATAAAATTGTCTGGTAATTCGCCCATGCCGTAGCTGGCCATTTGGTAGCGAACGTAAATTTTAGCGAAATGCTTAAGGTCTTCGGCTTCAATTTTAACTTCTTGCTCCCGGGCAATAAAATCGCGAATTAGCTGCCATTTTAGGTCGCTTTCAAAGTGAATGTAATCTTTTTCAACCTGTTCTGTGGTGAATTTGCCTTCGTTAATGGTTACCAACCAGCGAACTAAGAATTCCTTTGGTAGCTCAATGGCAGTTTTTTCGATTAACTTTTCACGAATATCTTTGCGAAGACGGTTGTCGCTTTCGTTCTTAAACTGATTTTCAATTGCTTCGTCAACCTTTTGGTTAAACTCTTCTTCGCTATTTACAACGCCCTCGCCAAAAGCTTTATTGAAAAGGTCTTGGTTGATTTCAGCATTCTTAAACTCTTTAACTTCGGTAATGGTAGCCTGAAATAGTGGCTCTATGCTATTAAGCTCATCTTTTTCAATTCGAAGTAAGCGAGCCCTGTCGGTTTCGTTTGGAAACGCCTTGGGTGCGTCGATGGTAAGAACATCGCCTGCTTTGCAACCCATAAACTTCGCTTTTTCTGTTGCATCGGCAACAAGCATTAGCGAAATTAAGGCGCTTTCAGCAATAACCCCATTTTCACGTGGCGACTCATCGGCGTTAAGTTCGGTAAGCGTAGCTGTAATAAGCGATTTTTCGTCAGCAACGTCGCCAATTGAGTAGTTACCAAATCGTGAAAGAAGATTCTTTTTGTAGTCTTCACGAGTTTTTGCGTCAACTTTTAAAAGGTAGTATGGGAACTTGTCGCGCTTCGAAAGTTTAATTTCAAACTCGGGAGCCATGCCAAGGTCGAAAGCGAATTCGAATTCGCTCTGGTTGTCCCAGTCAATGTCGGCCTGTTGTTCCGATGGAAGCGGCTCGCCAAGAATTTTAATGTTATTATCGTGAATGTATTTCGAAATGCTCTCCGAGATAAGTTTGTTAACCTCATCGAGGAGAATTGGCTTGCGGTAAAGTTTATTTATTAGCGATGCAGGAGCCATGCCAGGACGAAAGCCTTTAATGGCTGCTTTTCTACGATAGTCTTTAAGCCCTTTTTCTACCTTTTCCTGATAGTCGGAAGCTTCAATTTTAACCCTAAGTACGGCGTTTAGCGAATTGCTGTTTTCGTGTGCAATGTTCATTTTACGAATGATTATTGTGATGAAATTGTATTAATCAATTAGTTTTCTTGATGTTGTAAAAAAATATGCGCTCTACTAAAAGAGCGCACAAAGGTAGAAAATAAAGAATTGCTAACAAATAATATTTTAAGTTCTCGAGAAAAAGAGCTGTAAAGCAGATTTTTAAAAGGATGCGTCGACCAGGGAGAACTTGTCGGTTCCTTCAACTCTTTCGTATTCGGCTCCCTTTTTAGCCTTTAGGTATGGAATAATTGCTGGGTCGAGATTGGCTAAATAGTTAAGGTCGAACATCATAAAATGGTGCTCGTCTTCCACGTACTCGTCGGTTTCGAGTCCCGAGTAAAACCGCCACCCGCTATCGTCGTCCTCTTCGCGTGGTTCGCGGTACATAAACCCAACTTTATGCCCATCAATGGTAATCATGTCCGAAGCATAGCAGTAGCCCATTGGTGAAATTAATTCCTTAACATCGTTTGGGTGGAGTTTGTATGGAAACGTGCTCATATTGTCAAATTTTCGGTTCACAGCAAAGATAGAAAAAATGATTGGATTAAGGCGAGGTTGTCGGTTGTCGGTTGTCGGTTCTCAGTTGTCCGTTGTCCGTTGTCCGTTGTCCGTTGTCTGTTTCGTGCTTCCGACTTCGGTCTTCGGTCTTCGGACTTCAATAACCCAGTCAACATATTCAACTCAATAACCTATCTTTGCCATTATTTCAAAAAACTATGACTCCAGAGAAAAAGAGGACCGAACTCCGTGAACTTGGCGAATTTCGCCTAATTGAGCACTTAACTCAGAATGCAATTCCAATAAATTCGTCAACCATAAAGGGTGTTGGCGACGATGCTGCAATTATTAGTCCCGAAGGGAAACGAATGGTGGTTACCACCGACCTTCTTCTCGAAGGCATTCACTTCGACCTTGTTTACACTCCATTTAAGCATCTGGGATATAAAGCCGTTGTGGTTAACCTAAGCGATGTTTATGCCATGAACGCTAAGCCCAAGCAGGTTACAGTTTCCATTGGCGTGTCGGCAAAGCTATGCCTTGAGGATTTGGACGAGCTTTACGAAGGAATTTACTTGGCGTGCCGGCATTATGGTGTCGACTTAGTTGGAGGCGATTCATCGTCGTCGTTAACTGGTCTAACAATTAGCGTTACCGCTATTGGCGAAGTTGCCGATGAGAAAATAGCATACCGTAGCGGTGCAAAGCTGAACGACCTTATATGCGTAACTGGAAATTTGGGTGCAGCTTTTATGGGAATTCAGCTTCTCGAAAGGGAAAAGCGGGTGCTAAAAGGTGTAACAGGAGCAAAGCCCCAACTCGATGGCTATAGCTATCTTTTGGAGCGTTTCCTTAAGCCCGAGGCTCGAAAGGAAATTGTTGAAAAACTCGACGAGTTTGGCATTGTTCCAACATCGATGATCGATATTTCCGATGGCCTATCGAGCGAAATGATGCATATATGTAAGAATTCGGAGGTTGGCTGTCGTATATACCTCGAGAAAATACCCATTAATGAGCAAACTTTTCGCCTTGCCGAGGAAATGAACCTCGATGCCTTTGTGGCTGCTCTAAATGGTGGCGAGGACTATGAGCTTCTATTCACCGTTCCAATTGGGCTGCACGAAAAAATTGATGAGATTGAAGGGGTGAAGGTAATTGGTCATATTACCGAGCAGGACAAGGGAGTTTATATGGTAACCCCCGATGGAAATGAAATTGCGCTAACTGCGCAAGGGTGGAATGCAATAAAAGGGGAGTAGAAGTTCCCCTTTTATTTTTCTCTTTATAGATATAAAAGCAATGTCGTTTAGTTAACAATTCTTATTGACGCTTCCAAGTCCGCTGGAATCCCGATAGTTATCGGGAGGAAGGTCGTTAACTTGGCATCGTCTGAAAGACATGCAAACGTTAAAAGACCTTAACTAAACGACATTGGATATATAAGAGAATTACTTCTCCTTTATAATAAAAACGTATGCTGGAAAGTGGTCGGAGTAGCCTCCTTGCCAAGTAGATCCAACAAAACTTCGAAAAGGATAGCCTGCAAATTGACCTGTTTTCTGCATAAGAAAAGGAGCATTGAAAACTTTTGCGTTGTGAAGTTTGTAGGTCGATTTGTTATCGCCAATTAATGGTTCCGAAACTATAATTTGGTCGAATAGGTTCCAAGCGTCGCGGTAGGCCAACGAGCCAATGCCATCTTTATGCAGTTGCCACATGGGATTAAAAAGACCACGCTTTTTTAAATCCCCTTTTTTACCAACAGCTCCTAGCGTTTTAATAATGCTTGGCGAAATAGGATCGTCGTTAAAGTCGCCCATAATAAATATTTTAGCCTTTGAATCGGTAGCATAAATTGAATCGACAATCGATTTTGTTAGTTCAGCAGCAGCCCTTCTGAGGGGGAAACTTCTCTCTTCGCCACCTCGGCGCGAAGGCCAATGGTTCACAATAAAGTGCATGGGTTCACCATCGAAAATGCCACTAACTACCAACTGGTCGCGGGATTTAAAATCGGGCATATCGGCAATTTTTAACCTTGCCGAACGGCTAGAGGTTACCCTAAAAAAGTCGGTGCGGTAAATTAGCCCAACGTCAACACCCCTCGCATCGGGCGAGTCGTAATGCACAATGTCGTACTTCGATGGAGCCAGTTTTGGAGTGCTTATCAAATCAAAAATAACCTCTTTGTTCTCAATTTCGCAAAGTCCAAGTATTGCTGGGCCACCAGGGAAAAGTTCACTTCCAATTTGCGAAATTACATCGGAAATATTAGCCAGTTTTTTGAAGTACTTCTCGCTGTTCCACTTGTTTGGCCCCTCAGGAGTAAACTCAAAATCGTTAATATTTGGGGTGTCAATTGTGTCGAATAAATTTTCGATATTATAAAAGGCAATACACCCCACTTTATATTGCTTCTTTTCCTGCGAAAACAGGTGAGCCGAAGCTAAGATAAATACTACCGAAAGTGCTAGCGTTTGGAATTTAATGTGTGCTTTAATCATGATACAGAATTTAATGAGTTTAGGTAAGTAGCAAATAGCGTTCCTAAAGTAATACGGTTAGTGTTTCGAAAAAAGTTAGAACGGCAAATATAAACAAACCTTACTCAAAAAAAATCGTAATAATCAAAACTAATTGGTTATTAAAATTAAAAAGTGTTTTTTTGCAGTCGTTAACTTAGGGGTATTGTCCCCTTAGGTCATTTTTTTTCTTAAATGCTAACTCCATCTATTTCATGAAACAATTGTTAATTCTCGCGTTAGCTGCGATTTTATTAACCTCGGCTAATGCAAATGCACAAACAACAGTTAGAGGAGCTGTTAAGGATGCCGATTCGGGAAATCCTTTAGCAGGAACTGTAGTCCAGATAGTTGGGACACAACTTTCGGCTATTTCCGATTTTGAAGGGAACTACGTTTTCTCAAATTTACTTGCTGGGAAGTACGTTTTTACTTATACTTCGAGTGGCTATGCAATAAAAGAGCAGGCATTCGATGTTATGGGCGAAGAACTTGTGTTGCCCGATGCGCTACTAAAAAGAACTCAAGCAGAGGAGGGGCAAAGTGCAACTTTTTCGGAAGTTGTAATTTCTTCCGACGACTTAGAGTCGGATGGCCGCGGCCAAAATGTGTCGGGGCTTCTTCAGTCGTCGCAAGATGCTTTTAACTCTGCTGTGTCGTATACTTTTAGTCCCGCTCGTTTTAGAGTCAGGGGCTACGATTCCGATTATAGCCTTTTATATATGAATGGTATACCAGTGAACGATCCCGAAAGCGGATTTCAGAGCTGGAGCGCTTGGGGCGGACTAAACGATGTTACCCGTAACCGCGAATCGCGTTCGGGAATTGTACCTGCCGACTTTTCGTTTGGAGGACTTGGTGGTGCAAGTAATATTAACGTTCGAGCCAGTCAGGCACGAAAGGGTACCCGAATTTCGTACGCATCGACTAACAGAACTTACACCAATAGGCTTATGTTTACCCATGCAACTGGGCTAAACGAAAAGGGCTTTGCTCTTACAATAAGCGGTTCGCGCCGTTGGGCCGAGGAGGGTTACGTTGAAGGAACTTTCTACGACGCTTGGGCATACTTTGTTGCTGCCGAAAAAAAGTATAACGAAAAGCATTCTTTTTCGTTTGTAACCTTTAATGCACCTACAACCAGAGGCATGCAAGGTGTTGGCACCGATGAAATTAACTCATTTGCTGGCACAAGTTTTTATAATCCAAACTGGGGCTATCAGGATGGCGAAAAGCGCAACGCTCGCGTTCGTTTTCAGCAGGAGCCAACGTTTATACTAAGCCATTTTTGGAGTATCGACTCCGATACTCGTTTGTCAACTTCGGTAGGGTATTCGTTTGGCCGTTTTAGTACAACTGCCCTAAACTGGTACGATGCCGAAGATCCTCGTCCCGATTACTATCGTAAGTTGCCCAGTTATAAGTCGCTTACTGCTTCGCAGGACATAATAGACGATATAACCTATGCATTTACAAACGACGTAAATGTTCGCCAAATTAATTGGAATAACCTATACCAAGCGAACTACAATAGCTGGGATGCTATAAATAATAGTCTTAGGTCGAAGTATATAATCGAAGATCGAATTTCCGATTCGCGACAACTAACTTTCTCTTCGGTTTTAAACAAAGACTTTTCGGCAAACCTTAAGTTTAATGCTGGCATTGAAGCCTCGTCGTACAAAAGCAGAAACTATAAAACAATTAGCGATTTGCTTGGTGGTAATTATTGGCTCGATATTGACCAGTTTGCCGAGCGCGACTTTGGCTCGGGGGCTCTTGCTCAAAACGATTTAGATAATCCAAACCGTATGGTTAAAGAGGGCGACGTTTATGGAAATGATTACTCGGGTACCGTAAATAATGGCAGTTCTTGGGCTGTTTTTAACTATATGTCGAATGTTATAGATTTTTATGCAGGCGCAAACCTTACATTAACACAGTTTTGGAGAACAGGTAATATGCGAAATGGTCGTTTTCCCAATAATTCTAAGGGCGATTCGGAAAAACAGTTCTTTGCCAACTATGGTGTTAAAAGTGGCGCTACCTGGAAAATTACCGGTAGGCATTTTGTTGATGCAAACGCAACCTACATGACCCGTGCACCTTTTCTTCGCTATTCATATGTTTCGCCCCGAACAAGTAATACCGTTGCTCCAGGCCTCGAAAGCGAACGAATACTGTCGGGCGACATTAACTATAACGTTCGTTTCCCATTTATTAAGGCTCGCTTAACCGCATACTATACCCTTTTTATGGATCAAAACGAACTAAAGAGTTACTACGACGACTATAATCGTACGTTTGTAAACCTTTCGATGACCAATATCGACAAGGAGCATAAGGGCATTGAGTTTGGTGCCGAAATTAAGGTGTCGACTACGCTTACGCTGAATACCGCACTTGCAATGGGTTCGTATAAGTACATATCGCGCCCCGATGTAATTATTACCAAGGACAATTCGGGCGAGGTAATTGCAAACAAGTTGGTGTATATGAAGAATTTCTTCATTCCAAATGCACCCCAAACAGCAGCTACTGTAGGTTTTAGGTATGCTGGTCCCAAGTACTGGTTTTTTGGTGCAAGCGCTAGCTACTTCGACGATATTTTCATCGACTTTAACCCCGAGCGCAGAACACCCGAAGCTTTAATTGGTTTTGAAGAGTTTGACCCCGTTCGTGAGTTGATAACCAAACAGCAATCGGTTTCTTCGCAGTTTCTAGTTGATGCTAATGTGGGTAAATCGTGGCGATACAAGGACTACTTTATTAACTTGAATTTTCAGGTAGCAAATGTTCTCGATAATACCGACTTTAAAACAGGCGGTTACGAGCAATTACGCTTTGCTGGCCTCGAATCGGATCTTGCTAAGTTCCCTCCAAGGTATTTTTACGCTTACGGCAGAAGTTACTACCTAATTTTAGGCTTACGATTTTAATTAACAGCATAATAATGAAAAGAATAGCATATATAAATGTAGTTTTACTAATGGCTTTTGCGCTGCTGGTAAACCTAACGAGTTGTGTTGAAAAAGAGTTTGGCGCAATTCCCCCAAGTGCCGATACAACCAGCCTAGTGGCAAACACTACCATTGCCGAGCTAAAGTCGATTTATGGAGGAGGTATCGAGCAGCTAAGCAGCACTTCGTTTGCAGGTCGCGATTCAATTTTAATTGAAGGGATAGTTGTTTCGGACGATAAAGTTGGAAACTTCTACAAAACCATTGTAATTCAGGATGCAACGGGCGGTATTGAGGTTAAACTCGACAAAACAACCCTTTACAACGAGTTTCCCCGAGGAAAAAGAGTTGTTGTGTATTGCAATGGTTTGTATTTAGGGAACTACGGCGGAGTAGTACAGCTTGGTTCTACATCCACTCAAAATGGCATTACTCAACTAAGCGGACTCGAAGGCGACATAATAATTCGACGACATGTGTTTCGTAAGGGAAGAACTCTTGTAAATGTTAATCCGTTGGTTATTAAAGCTTCTGGTTTAAATGCAAGCAATTTCAGTAGGTTGGTTACATTTGATAGCGTTCAGTTTAAGGTACTAAACCTACCAACCTCAACCACAAGGTTTACTTATGCCGATGCCGTTGGAAAAAACTCGATTAGCCATGAATTAATGGGTTGTGCTGACTCGTACGCGTTGCTATTTGTACGTTCGAGTGGATATTCGCGCTTTGCTGCCGACACAATTCCGAGTAGAATGGGTAGCGTTACTGGTGTTTTAGGTTACTACAATGGCGACTACCAGTTGGTAATTCGCGATTTAGCCGATGTGGATTTTGATTTACCAAGGTGTAACTAAGTTTGTAAAAAAATTTAAACTATGAATATATTTAAATTTAAATCCCTCCTTTTGCTTGCCCTTATTGGGTTAGCAATAACACAAGTTGGGTGCGTAAAGGAACAGTTCGATGTAACTCCTGTTTTAGTAGGCATATCAAACCTAAAAGAAAATGCTTCTATTGCGCAAATTAAGAAACTGCAAGGGGAAATAGAGGCTCCATCTCGTTTTAAGTTCGATACATTAACACCTCTTACAACAGTAAAAAACTTTTGGAAGAATTTGTATCAAACTACTGGCGATACTACTTTAATTATTAATGGCTACGTTACTTCAAACGACTCCGCAGGCAACTTTTACGAGGTGTTTACCATTCAGGATACTAGCGGAGGTATTGATATTAAAGTAAATGCTTCTAGGCTTTACTCCCAGTACGGGCTGAAACCAGGGCAACGCGTTTTGGTAAAATTAAACAACCTAAACATTAGTTGGTATCGTGGAACCTTCCAAATTGGCTCAACAATAGTCGACGAAGGCGCAATAAAGTTAACGGGCATCGACATTAATCAACTTTCGAAGTACGTTGAACGATCTGGAGTTAAAAAACCCGTTGAGCCAATTGAACTTTCGATTAAGGAACTACAGAATTCAGGCTTCGCTCATGTGCAAAAACTGGTCAGTATTAAAAAGGTTCAGTTTTGGGATGCAACAAAGGTTTGGGCGCTACCAACTGTAAATACAAACCGAATGGTAATGGATTGCGACAGTAGTTCACTGATTGTTCGAACCAGTGGTTACGCCTACTTTTCACAAAATATTGTGCCAAATGGAAACGGAACACTTACGGGCGTTTTAGGGCGCTATAATAACGATTTGCAGCTTCTAATTCGTAATGAAGCTGATGCGAAATTCATTAATCCTCGTTGTGGAGGAGATTTGCCAGTTCCAAATAAGACAATAGCTCAACTTAAAACATTGGCTACATCTGCTGCCGTTAAAATAATGGAAGAAGTTGTTATTGAGGCGGTTGTTTCTGCAAACGATGTTTCTGGGAATCTTTTTAAGCAACTTTTTTTACAAGATGAAACGGGGGGCATAGAGTTTAAAGTAGATATATCGAGCCTTTATAACGATTTCCCTGTTGGCACAAAAGTATTACTGAGCTGCAAAGGGTTGTATATTGGTAAATACCGAGAAGCTATTCAATTAGGTGGATTGTATAATGAAGAAATAGGGCGATTAAGTGCAAACATGTTTTATCCACGAATAACCAAATTGTCGGAAGGTAATGAAGTTATTCCAACAGAGGTTTCGATTAATGGCATAAACGATTCTCATATTGGCAAGTTGATTAAGATTCAAAATGTGCAGTTTTGGGATTTAACCAAAACTTGGGCGCAACCAGGCCAAAGCACAAATAGAATGTTGCAAGATTGCTTTGGCAATGCTGTTATTGTCCGTTCTAGTGGTTATGCTTCTTTTGCGCAAAAAATGCTCCCAACTGGTAACGGAGAAATTATTGGCGTATTAGGTCGATATAATTCAGATTATCAGCTTTATATACGAACCGAGAGTGATGCGAAGCTAATTAATCCACGTTGCAATGGCGGATCGCTAACACCAAATACAACTGTCGCTCAACTTAAGTTGATGTGTACTAGTAGTTTGGTTCAAATTACAGAAGATGTACTAATTGAAGTAGTTGTTTCAGCTAACGACTTGTCGGGTAATTTATACAAGCAACTTTTTATACAAGACCAAACTGGGGGAATTGAGTTTAAAGTCGATATTTCTTCTTTGTATAATGATTTTCCTGTTGGTACAAAGCTAACAATTAGCTGTAAGGACATGTATTTAGGTACTTATGGAGAAGTTGTACAACTGGGCGGTGTCTTTAATGGAGCTATTGGTCGGTTATCAGCTTCAATGTTTTATCCTCGAGTAAGTATAGTTGGTAGCGAAGTTGTTAACCCAATTCCAGTTACAATTGGTACGCTTAACGATTCACATGTTGGCATGCTTGTTAAATTCCCCGCAGTTCAGTTTGTGTCTTCGGAACTTGGTCAGAAATGGTATACAGGAAGTGTAACGGTTGACCGAACCCTAGAGGATTTTTGGGGCGATAGGGTTGCCGTTCGTACCAGCAGTTTTGCTTCGTTTGCAAACAATGTTATTCCATCGAATAGTGGCGAGTTTACGGCAATACTTAGTAAGTATTTTGGCGTTTATCAATTGTATGTTCGCACACTCAATGACGTTCAGTTAACTCAGCCTCGAATAAGCAGGGTTACTCTAATTGACGAAACCTTTACAAGCGCAACCCTTAACCAGCCAATAAGCATAAACAATTGGCAGTCGAAAATGGTTGTTGGAGCAAGAAACTGGATTGCTAAGGATGTTAGCGGCAATAGATGTGCCGAAATTTCAGCATTTAATACAATTTCCGAAATATTAAGTACAACTTGGCTTATTTCGCCACAGGTTAATTTATCCACTATTTCGCCTCGCTATTTAACATTTAAAACGCAGTATTCGAACTGGAGAGATTGGGCGTCGCTTGAATTCTTTGTTTCGACAAATTATGATGGGGTTGATCCAACACTTGCAACATGGACAAAAGTTGAAGATGCCTATGTTGTTAAGAGTACCGATACTGGTGGCGTTTGGGTGAGTTCGGGAATTGTTAACCTCAATGCGTTTAGCGGAAATGTTCACTTTGGCTTTAAATATGTGAGGAACGGCGGAGTTGCGACTCAGTCAAATATTTTTAAAGTCGACGATTTTCAGGTGTTTGGTAAGCAATAGCACAAAGTTTTAAAACATAAAAAACGCCAAGACTCAATTTGTGTCTTGGCGTTTTTATTTGAATTCGTTTGAGGATTTCCGATGTAGAGTTTATTTACCCTTCAAGTAGCTTTTTGCAAATTCCCTTACTCGTTCCAAATCCTCGGGTGTGTCAACGGCGAGGGTTTCCATATTGGTAACCGAAACGGCAATGGCGTAGCCATTTTCGAGCCAGCGAAGCTGCTCAAGCGACTCGGCTTTTTCGAGCGGCGATTGCTGGAGTTTTGTTATTTCGCTTAGCACATTTGAGCGGTATGCGTATAGCCCAATATGTTTGTAAAAAGTATTGGTTTTTGCCCAATCGGCCTGTTCGGCGCTACGAATAAATGGAATTGCCGATCGGCTAAAGTAAAGCGCATTTCCATTTGCCCCCACTACAACTTTTGGTGTATTTGGGTTGAAAATATTATCGGTAGCTTCAAAAGGCTTAACAAGAGTTGCAATTTGAACTTTTGGGTTGCTAAATGGCTCGGTAACCAGTTTTAGCTGCTCGGGACGAATAAATGGCTCGTCGCCCTGAATGTTTACAACAATGCCAAAAGTTAAACCCGTTTGGTTTTGGGCAATTTGAAGCGCCTCGGCGCAACGGTCGGTTCCGCTTTGGTGGTCGGCCGATGTCATAATATACTTGCCCCCAAAAGGGGTTACTGCATCGGCAATTCGTTGGTCGTCGGTGGCTACGTAAACGTTAGCAAATACTTCGCAGGCTCTTTCGTAAACCCATTGTATCATTGGTTTGTCAGCAATTTCGGCCAAGGGCTTACCCGGAAATCGGGTCGATGCGTAACGGGCGGGTATAAGACCAAGTATATTCATAATAAAATTTTTGCAAATATAAACGAAGTTGTAGTCTCAGCGATTTTAAAACCTGTTCAAAATTCTTAATATAAATCGAATGAACTAAAATCGATACTGATACCCAACTCTAATAACTTGAGTTTCGTAGTAATCGTCCGATTCAATAGTGAAGTTGCTGCCCTGTAGCTGCTGCCGAACAACGAGCGTATTTAAAATGTCGGTTGCGTTTATAAATAGTTCGCCTTTGCCTTTTTGAATTTCGCGTGTTAAACCAGCATCTATTGAGTATCGGGCAAGGATTTTTCCTTGTGGAACAATGTCGGGGGCGAGGTAGACGCCAGCAATTTGCAAGTCGAATTTTTTAGGAAGTTTTATGGCCAAGTTCAACTTTGCATTTCCTGCCCAAATTTTCTGTTCGCCATTCGAAAACGTAATGGCCTGTGGGTATGCACTCGTTATTGTAAAGGCTCCAATAACATTTTGGTAAACGTTGGCATTGGCGTTCAGCTTAACCTTTGAGCCAATTTGCTGCGAAAATACCAGTTCAATTCCGCTATTTGTGCCCTTATCGGCATTTTGACTTATTGATGCGAGCCTATTAGTGCCGGGCACTTCGGTAATAATTCGAGTAAGAATGTTCGATGTTATTCGGCTGTATGCAGCGCTGTAAATGTAGCCACTAACCCACGTTAGCCGGTAGCCCAGCTCAACCGAATGGGTAAATTGTGGGTTTAGGGTTGGATTTCCAAAGTATAGTATTTCGGGGTTTGTGTAGGTTGGAAATACCCGTAGGTCTTTCTCTTCGGGGCGATCGACTCGGCGATTGTAAAAAAGCGTTAACCTGCTCTTGCTGTTTACAATCCATGTTGCCCTAAGGGTTGGAAATGGGTCGATGTAATTGAACCCCTCGCTTTGGTAAACAGAGTGATTTGGGTCGACTAAGTAGTTAATTTTTGCGTATTCAACCCTCAGTCCTGCTTCGAGTTCAATCGATTTTCGTTCGTAAATAAAGTTTGTGTAAAATGCCGATAAATACTCTTGGTATTCGGCGGTTCCCGAAAGGCCCATTTCGAGTATCGAGTTTAGGCCGGGGTTAAAGAAAATGTCGTTGGGAAAAATTCGGGCTCGTTGCTTTGTGCCAATTTCGATTCGCCCCGAGCGAAGAGGCTTGGCATAGTCGACCGTTAGGTCGAAAATGTTTTCATCGGCAATTAGTCCTGTAGTATCGGTTCCTGTAATCGTTGGGGTTTCGTTCGAAAAGTAGAATAGTTCATCCTTTCTTCGGAATGAGTAGTTGAACGATGAAACTAACGTGTGCCCAGGCTGTATAAATGAATGCTTATGCGTTACAGTTGCAAAAAGCGTTTGGTTAACCTCGTTTTCGTAGTACTGCCAAAGGCGGTTTCGGTTGCCTGTTATGGCATTAAAGTAAGGAATATCGCCAAGGTCGGTGTACTCGCGGTAGTTGAATAGCGACGAAAACGTGAAGGTGTTTCTACTATTGGGCGAGTAATCGACACCTCCCTTTACATTGTAAATGGGTTGCGTGCGATTTTCGAGAAATTGCTGCGTAACTACCTCTCCGTTGTTGTAGGTTCGCTGGGTAAACTCATTCTTCATCATTTGTTTATGGTAAAGCAAGTCGGCCATAACAAAAAAGTTCAGTTTGTCTTTTTTGTAATTTGTCGAAATTGAGGGGTTAATTTTTGGAGTGAAAATATACTGGTCTCGAATTCCAGCTAAATTTTCCTTTTTAACGCTTAGCCCGCCTACGCCAATTGCTAAACCAGCTTTTCCATTCCACCCTACTTGCTGCTGCTTTTTAAATTTTATATTAATTATTCCGGCCATTCCGCTGGCATCGTACTTGGCCGATGGGTTGTTAATTATTTCGATACTCTCAATGGCCGATGCTGGTAAATTGTCGAGCCCCGCTTGCGAGCCCATTCCTGTTATGGCAGTTTGCTTTCCGTCGATTAAAATGGTTACCTTATCGCTGCCGCGAAGGAACAGTTTTCCGTGTTGATCAACAGTAACGCTTGGTATGTTTTGAAGTGCCTGAAGTACAGAGCCTCCCCGCTGGGTGGTAGCATCATCAATCGAAAACGTTTTTTTATCCATTTGGGCGCTCACTTCACGACGTGTAGCAGAAACCGTAACCTCGTCGATTGAAAGCGAACCCTCCGTAATTAGAATGGTACCCAAGTCGAGAAATCTATTTATTTGTCCCACATGAAATAGGGTTTTCGAGTCGCTATATCCAACAAAACTTGCTTTTAACACATAATCGCCAGGTTTAATGTCGCTTAAGCTAAAAAAGCCCTTGTCGTTTGTAATTGTTCCAGTTATAAATATGCTCCCATCGGCTTTTTCAATAGTTATATTAACATATTCTACTGGGAGTTTCGAACTCGTTCCTTTAATAAACCCCGAAACAACAGCCCCTTTATTCTGCGCTAAGAGCGGAAATGAAAAGAATGCCAAACCTATTAGCACGATAAACTTTCTCATAATCTTTTTTAATTTGAAATGCATTAGTTCAAAATGTACAATTTAATGTTTTAATGCCATATATAACATTCTGTAACAAAGAAAGTTTAGCATATTGTCGTATTCAATTCGAAGATAAAGCAATAAAAATTCCTTCAATAATGATTACCTTTGTAGTCTAAAATTATTTTCGATGCGAAATACCGATAAATGCTCGTTTTGTGGACGCGACAGAAAGGAAACAAACCTTCTGGTAGCTGGGATGAACGCCTTTATTTGCGATTTGTGTGCCGAACAGGCAAATATTATTGTACGTGAAGAGCTAAAGAAAAAAGGCGAGTTTAAGTTAAATAAAAGCAAACTTCTAAAACCACAGGAAATTAAAACTTTCCTCAGCCAGTACGTTATTGGGCAAGACGATGCCAAAAAATACCTTTCGGTAGCCGTGTATAATCACTACAAAAGGCTACTTCAGAACTCCAATGGCAAAACCAACGATGTTGAAATCGAAAAATCGAATATTCTTTTAGTTGGCGAAACTGGAACTGGTAAAACGTTACTGGCTCGCACCATTGCCCGTATGCTTCATGTGCCATTTACCATTGTCGATGCCACTGTTCTTACCGAAGCGGGTTACGTTGGCGAAGATGTTGAAAGTATTCTTACTCGCTTGTTGCAAGCGGCCGATTACAATGTGGAAGCTGCCGAAAAGGGAATTGTTTTTATCGATGAAATTGACAAAATTGCTCGTAAAGGCGATAATCCTTCAATAACCCGCGACGTATCGGGCGAGGGAGTTCAACAGGCAATGCTTAAACTCCTCGAAGGCTCCAAGGTAAATGTTCCCCCACAGGGCGGACGTAAGCATCCCGAGCAAAAAATGATTGAGGTTGATACAACAAATATTCTATTTATTTGTGGTGGAGCGTTCGAAGGAATTCAGCGTAAAATTGCGCAAAGGCTCAATACGCAAATTGTTGGATATGGTGCCAGCAAACAGCGCGACGACATTGACCGCAATAACCTTTTGCAGTACATTGCCCCGCAAGATTTAAGGGCGTTTGGGCTTATTCCCGAAATTATTGGAAGGCTTCCAGTTATTACATTTTTAAATCCCCTCGACAGAATTACGCTTCGTAATATCCTTACCGAGCCTAAAAATGCAATTATAAAGCAGTACACTAAGCTGTTCGAACTCGATAACATTAAGCTGAAATTCGACCTCGATGTGCTCGACTATATTGTCGATAAGGCTTTAGAGTTTAAACTTGGAGCACGAGGCCTTCGCTCCATTTGCGAAGCAATTATGATCGACGCCATGTTCGAACTCCCCTCGAAACCCGAGAAGGAAATGCACATTACACTTGAGTATGCCACTAAAAAATTAGAAAAGGCAAACCTTAAAAGATTGAAAGCGGCTTAATTTTTTTTATAAACAAAAGCAAAGGGCGTAAGTTTAAACTTACGCCCTTTGCTTTTGTGCTTTTTTGAAAAACAATTGTCGATCAATTATCTATTAAATCTAACTTTTCATCCCCTTATTAGCCGCATTCGTATAATTTTAGAATATGCTGTATTGACATGTATTCAATTATTTAATATATTGCCTTAATTATCAATATTTCTAAACAAGCGCATTGTCAATTTCTGATTTAGGAAAGAATAATAATTAAATAAAATTATGAGCATGAAAAAGAACTTCTGGTTAAATACTCTGCTGTATTGCGTAGTTTTTTTAATGTTGACAAACAGCTGCAAAGAAGAATCTGTTGACGGGAATTATATTAAAGGCACAGGCCAAGTAACCGACATTGATGGAAACACCTATAACACTGTGATTATTGGTCATAACATACTCGATCTGGAAACTCAGGAATGGATGTCCGAAAATCTCAGAACTTCACACTACGCTAACGGCGATCAAATAGCTGATGCCACAAATATGTTGGAATGGTTGGAGTTGAACGCCGGAGCTTGGAGCTGGCCAAATAACAACAGTGAAAACAGCACCGCCTATGGTAAACTTTATAATTGGTACGCAGCAGCCGACTCGCGAAATGTTTGCCCTACAGGTTGGCGTGTTCCCAGCGATGCCGACTGGACAGCTCTAGTCACTTTGCTCGATATAAATGCTGACCCCGAAGCATTAGCTGATCAAAGTAGCACTGCTGGGGGCCTAATGAAAGAGGAAGGAACGGTTCACTGGAATGAGCCCAATGTTGATGCTACCAATAAAAGTGGTTTCACTGCACGTGGTGCAGGGGCAAGAGGCGGCGATTATCATTGGTTTGGAGAAGGTGCATACTGGTGGAGCCAATCCGAAGAAGATGAGAATTACGCATGGTATAGGTCTATTCGAAACTCTGGTGGAGCCATTCACCGGGGGTATGCGCCTAGTTTTAAGCAATTTGGGTTTTCGATACGCTGTGTAAAGAATGCTGATGATTACATTGGCCTTCCTTCTGTTTCCACATCTCAAGTTACTAGTATAACCAATACAACCGCCAACTCGGGGGGCAATATCAATAGCGGCGGAGGAACCAATGTTACTGCCCGTGGAATAGTCTGGAGCACCTCGCAGAATCCTACTCTCGAGAATAATTTGGGTTATACCACCAATGGAAATGGGCTTGGTGAGTTCACGAGCACTATTACTGGGCTAACCGCACGAACAACATACTATGTTCGTGCCTATGCAACCAATAGTGTAGGAACCACATATGGAGAAAGAGTGAGTTTTTCAACACTCTACTTTATTTATGGCGACGATGTTGAGGATGTTGATGGTAATACTTACAAAACAGTAGTTATTGGCAACCAAATATGGATGGCCGAGAATCTGAAAACAACAAAATTCAATAATACAACTTCCATCAATTTTGGAATTGAGAATGCTTCATGGGAAAACAACACGAATGGAACGTATACATGGTATAGTAATAATATTGATTACAAAGAAACTTATGGCGCATTGTACAGCTGGCACGCTGTAAATACCGGAATGCTTTGCCCAGCAGGCTGGCATGTACCAACAAATACCGAATGGTTTTCGCTTGTAGAGTACATTGGGGGACAGGTGGGTGCTGCGTTAAAAGCCACAAGCGGATGGACCAATAATGGAAACGGAACCGACAAGTATGGGTTTACGGCTCTTCCGGGTGGCTCTCGAAACTACTACGATCATTCATTTTACAGTATTGGCATGAACGCATACTGGTGGTCATCAACTAATATTAGTACAAATACAGCATGGTCAATATTTGTTTCTTCTGGGAGTGGTAGCGTAACAACAAATGATCTTAACGTAAATAGTGGTTTTTCGGTACGGTGCGTAAAGGATTAATTTGCCTCAAGGGAAATGAAATATATTCAAACTATTGTCTTAAATTTTTACAAAATGGTTGTATGGCTATACTAAAAAGAAATTAACCAAATACTTATAAAATGAAACCTACTTTCATTAAATCAATTCTACTGCTTTTGCTTAATGTAACCATTGTAAGCAAAGTAGCCATTGCTCAGTACGAGCAAAAGCTCACATTTCAGGCTGCGGGAGGATTTGTCCATACCATTAGCCCCGATTTTTTTCGACAGGTTTTTGAAAATGGATTCTCTCTCGATGCTGGTGCTCAGTACAACTTTAGCCGATCAACAAGTTTGGTTGTGCTTGGTAAGTACTCTAAGTTTTTTGCATCCGATAATTTCCTCCTTCAGTCGGCCGACTACAATCTTATCGGGATAAGCCTATGCCCAAAATTGAGATTTTTCTCAAGCAGCAAAATTAATCCCTACATTTTGGGTGGAGCAAGTATAAATTACTACAGTTATAGTTATTCTTTTGGTGGCAATGAGCAAACAACGCCATGGGCCACCAAATTTGGATTTATTGGTGGGGCAGGAATAGATTTAAGGATAAACGATAATTTTGCCATCTTTTGCCAGGCTGGTATTAATGGGGTTGGACTTTCTGATGAGTTTCTGATTGCCTTATTTACACAGGTGGGAATAAATATCAGTTTTTTAAAATCTAAATCATTATAAAAATGAAAAAGTTATTACTTGTCTCTGTAATGCTATTCAGTTTCACTTTTGCATTTGCCCAGCCAAATGTTTCTCTTCAAAACACCCTAAGCGAAAAGAAACACCAAGTGGTTTGTGTTGCGTATAGCCCTAACTCGAAAATGATTGCTTCGGGAGGTTTCGACAATCAAATAATTATTTGGAGTAGCGAAACGGGTTCGTTAATAAAAAAGTTGACAGGATTAAAGGGATTTCCGCTTTCGTTAACTTTTACTAACGATTCGAAGTTTTTGATTTCCGGAGGAAAGGATTTTCGGGTTACCATTTGGGATATTGCAACAGGCAAAGAGGTTCGCTCAATTAAAGCCCACAGTAACGATGTAACCGAAGTTGCGGTTAATTTCGACAATACCATTGCCTCGGCAAGTAAGGATAAAATGGTTAAAATTTGGGATTTTAACGGCAATTTGCTTCGCGAACTAAAAGGGCACACAAAAGAAGTTATGGCTCTTGCTTTTAGCCACAATGGGCAGCAAATTGTTTCGGGAAGCGCCGATGGAACCGTTAAGGAGTGGGAGGTTGCTTCGGGTAAAATGGTTCGAAGTATCGATGCCCACGATGGATGGGTGCGCACTGTAGCCTATAACCATAACTCAACGCTAATAGCCAGCGGCGGCGACGATGGTAAAATTCAAATTTGGAATCGCTCCAATGGGCAGCTACAAAACTCCATAATTGCGCACAGCAAATGGCTCGAAACCCTTTCGTTTAGCCCCGATGGTAAATACATTGTTTCGGGAGGGCACGACAACTACCTTGTTATTGTTAACGCCACAACAGGCGAAATTGTTTTTAACTCGCCAAAGCAGGATTACTACGTTCTCTCAACGGCCTTCGATCCTTCGGGTACAAAATTGGTGTCGAGCGTCCTAAATTCAACCCAAGTAAGCGTTTGGGATGTTAGCTCTCTTTCAATTAGGGCAATGGCTACTACTTCGGAGAAGCCAAGGGACAAGTCGATTATTACTTGGAAAACCCAAAATAATCAGCAGACCGAAAGCCTAACATTTCCTGTAAATGCCAACATAAAATCCGATTCGCCCCTTTCGAGCGTTGAACTATTTTTAAACGACAAGAGCTTTCTTACAAAACGCGATTATACAGCTAGCTCATTCCCAGGTGAAATTAAATTTGAGCAGCCTATTTTCCTTAACGAAGGAAGAAATCAGATTAAGTTGGTTGTATACAACGATGCCGGCGAAACAAGTTCAGAAATACTAAATGTTGAATTTTCGGAAAAGGAAATTGCCAAAACTATTGAACTTAAAACTGAGGAGCCAATATTAGTAGCCGAAAAAGTTGAAGTAGCCGAAATTATTTCTGAGCAAAAAATGGAGGTGCTTAAAGTGGAAGAAAAAATTGGTAAGGAGAGGGTAATAAATGAAAAGCAAGCCTCCGAAGTGGAAATGGAGGAAAGTTTAACCTACAACTTGCCTCGCAATAAGCAAAACCCCTTTAGATTTGCGTTAATAATTGGTAACGAGGATTATAGCTCGTACCAAACAGGATTGGAAACCGAAGCCAATGTTGCCTTTGCAATAAACGATGCTACTGCATTTCGCGAGTTTGCAATAAATATTCTGGGCATACCAAAGGACAATGTCATTTTTCTTACCAATGCCCGAGCCATTGAAATGGACAACGCCATTGCTAAGCTAAACCCAATAATTAAGGCGCTAAACGGCAAAGCCGAAGTGTTTTTCTACTACGCAGGGCATGGTTTCCCCGACGAAAAAACGAAGGAGCCCTATTTAATACCTGTCGATGTTAGCGGTACAAACTTGCGCTTTGCAGTTAAGCTAAAAGACTTATACGCTTCGCTATCCGAACACCCATCGACTCGCATTACAGTCTTTCTCGACGCTTGCTTTAGCGGAGGTGCACGCGAACAGGGTCTTCTTGCGGCTCGCGCCGTTAGAGTTAAGCCAAAGGAGGATTTGCTAAAAGGAAATTTAGTAGTGTTTTCGGCAAGTAGCGGTAGCGAGTCGTCGTTGCCCTACAAAGACAAGCAGCATGGGCTGTTTACTTACTACTTACTTAGTAAACTTAAAGAAACACGAGGCGAAATTACTTATAAGGAACTCTCTGAGCATCTTTCGGCACAGGTAGGTGTTCGCTCGGTAATGGTTAACAGCAAGCCACAAACACCACAAACCAATGTTAGCTACGATGCCGAAAATGTTTGGGGTAACTGGAAACTCAAGTAAAATTTGCAATCTAAAAAAAGAAAAGGCTGTCTAAAAAGATATAAAAATCAAACCACAAACCTGCCCGACTGCGTCATTCAGGCGGGGGGCACTAAGTTCTTCTCAAAGTTTACAAAGCATTGTATGTTATGTCATTAGCTTTGTGGTACTTGGTTTTTTCACAGTTCTCGATTGTTATCGGGATTTGTGGTTAATCTTTTTAAAGACAGGTTTTTGAATAATTGGGTTGTTACTTTTTTTCGAAGTTCACAAACTCATACTCAATTCCGCTTTTCTCGTCGCTTTTAACTCCCTCACGAGAAAGAATTTTCCAGTCTTTTAAATCAATTTTTGGGAAAAACGTGTCGCCTTCAAAAACCTTATGAACCCTAGTTAGGTAAAGTTTTTTTGCCAAAGGCATTGCCTGTCGGTATAGCTCGCCCCCGCCTATAATAAATACCTCGGCTTCGCTTGCCGACACTTCAATTGCCGCTTCGAGCGAGGGAACAACAATGCATCCTTCAATTTTATAGTTTGGGTTACGACTAACAATTATATTTGTTCGTTTTGGGAGTGGCTTACCAATGCTCTCGAAGGTTTTGCGTCCCATAATAATATGGTGGTCGGTTGTTAGCGCCTTAAAGCGCTTTAAATCGTCCGAAATGTGCCAAATAAGCTGGTTGTTAGCGCCAATCACATTATTCTCGGCAATGGCAACAATTATTGAAATAACAGGGGGCATGTTGGTGGGGTATTATGTTTTTTAGTTCTCAGTCTCCAGTCCACGTCGGACACTGAGTTTATCGAAGTGTCAGTCTTCAGTTTTCGGTCTTCAGTCTTCGGTCTTCGGTCTTTGGTTTTTGGTTTTTGGTTTATCCGACATCCAACATCCAACATCCAATAATTCAACTCAATTAACTTAATCAACCAATTAACTCCCCCGATAACTATCGGGGCAACTTAATTAACTAAACCGCAATAGCACCTTTAATGTGCGGATGCGGGTCGTAGTCTTCAAGTTTAAAATCGTCGAACGAGTAATCGAATATACTTTTAACATTAGGGTTAATTACCATTTTTGGCAAAGGGCGTGGTTCTCGTGTTAGTTGCAATTTAACCTGTTCAACATGGTTAAGGTAAATATGCGCATCGCCAAATGTGTGAACGAAATCACCAAGTTCTAAATTGGTAACATTTGCTATCATCATGGTTAGCAGGGCGTACGAAGCAATATTAAATGGTACACCAATAAAAATGTCGGCGCTGCGCTGGTATAGCTGGCACGACAGCTTGCCGTTGGCAACATAGAATTGGAAAAGAACGTGGCATGGCGGTAACGCCATATTTTCAATTTCGCCCACATTCCATGCCGACACAATATGCCTGCGCGAGTCGGGGTTTTTGGTTATGCTGTCGATTACCTGCGAAATTTGGTCAATATGTTTTCCGTTTGCAGCGGGCCAGTTTCGCCACTGGTAGCCATAAATTGGACCAAGTTCGCCGTTCTCCTTAGCCCACTCGTTCCATATCGAAACGCCATTTTCGTTAAGGTACTTAACGTTGGTTTCGCCTTTTAGGAACCAGAGCAACTCGTAAATAATCGATTTAAGGTGCAACTTCTTTGTGGTTAACAGCGGAAAGCCTTCGGCAAGATTAAAGCGCATTTGGTGACCAAAAACGCTAACGGTACCAGTTCCAGTGCGGTCGCTTTTTTCTACGCCATTCTTCAAAGTATGGTCGAGTAGCTGTAGGTATTGGTTCATTTGAAATAATTTTTTTTATCGTTTCGAAATAAGCTCCGATTGGCAATTTATATTGAAATGAAGCAGTTCAAGGTTTTCGCCGTCCCACTTTGCGTAGGTGTTGCTTACAATCCAGTCGCCAAGTAAAACAAGGGTTTCGTTGGACGTTAATGGGTAAACAACAGGCGAATGCCAGTGACCAAAAACAAAGAATTGGTAGTTGCTTTTTTGCTCCAGTTCCCAACGAGCGTAGCGAGTAATTAGTTCGCTTTCGCCACGGAATTTATGGGCAATTTCCTTCGAGTAGCGGCTATTAACCGACCAGCCATTGCCTAGCCACATGGCAAAATTTGGATGCAATCGGGAAAAAAGCCACTGAAGCACTTTGCTAGTGAAAATACCTTTAAGTAGTTTATACCCATTGTCGCCTTTGCCTAATCCATCGCCATGACCAATAAGAAAACGTTTCCCGTTAAATTCCCTTACAATTGGTTGTGAGTGAACGCTAACGCCAAGTTCCTTTGGGAAGTAGTTGAACATCCAAACATCGTGATTGCCGGTAAAAAAGTGAACTGGAATTCCCGAATCGGTTAACTCGGCAATTTTACCCTGAAAACGGGTAAATCCCTTGGGAATAACGTATTTGTATTCGTACCAAAAATCGAAAATATCGCCAACTAAAAAAATTTCACTGGCATCGTGCTTAATCGAGTCGAGCCAAGCAACAACCAGCTTTTCCCGGTCAATTCCCTTTTCAAAACTTGGAAGCCCAAGGTGAAAATCGGATGCGAAGTAAATGTTTTTGGCTGTTTTCATGGCTTACAGCAAGTCTTTTACCATTTGTTTCAGGGCGTCGCCGTATACATTTTTGCCAATAATGTCGAAATTCTTGTCGATAATATAGTTGGCAGGTAATTGAGCAACATTGTATAGCTGAACTACCATTGGGTCTTTTGCATTTAACTCGCAAACGTGAACGCCAGGCATTTTGGTGGTTTCAATTGCAGCAACCCACGATTTTTTATCGAAATCGAGCGAAACATTATAAATTACAATGGGTTTACCTTTTAATTCAGCAATTAGGTTGCTTAGCTCTTTGTTTTCGAACAAGCTCGATTGGTTCCACGATGCCCAGAAGTTTAGAATTATCACTTTGCCTTTTAGCGACGATAGTTTCACAATGTCGCCATTAGTATTAGGCAGGGCTATTTCGGGAAGTGATTGCTCTACATCCTTTACCATGCTTTGAATTTGGTAGTTCTTTATCCTCTGAATCATCTCTTTAATGTCGGCCTCCATTCCCTTGGCGTAGCTCGAATTGGGATACAATGCAATTTGCGACGAAGCTACAACCTTAAAGAGGTGCAAATCGGATGATTGGTCGAGAACGTAGCGGTTTGGCGCAATTTGCTGGTAAAGAGCAATTATACTGGCTCTCGACATGGGGTTTGCCCAAATAAAACGGGAACTAAAAACTCGTTGCGAATCAACTGCAGCCCTTTGCTCTTGAGCAAGTTTTTGCTTTACTTCGTTGCTACTCGAAACTTGTAAAAGGTTGTCGAGGGAGTCGAGCGTTTTTTTAGTTGTAAGTAGGCGGCTGTTAATCTCTTTTATAAGCATTGAACCTGTGGAGCCTTCGATGCTGTAATGCGAAAGGTTATTGGCGTTTATGGAGATTTGCGCTTTTTCGCCTGGTTCTAAAAGAAGAATTATTTCGTTCGAATTTTGCCCATCAATTTTAATGCTTGCCAAGGTTGGCTCTAAAATGTTTTTAAGTTTGAACTTGAAACTGTTTTTCTTTGGGGTAATTTCTTTGCTTTCAACTTTGTTGCTTGTGCTAAACTCACGTATATAAAGGCTTAGGGTTGTTTTTGTGTCGAGGGTTTCAACTTTTCCTTCAATTGTGCTATACGGTTTTTGCTTGCACGACGAGGTTGTAATTGCAATGGCACTAATAAGAATAAGGCTATTAAGAATGGTCTTTAATTTCATTTTTGGCAATTTAAATTGTTTTCGATGGTACAAATTTAACGAATCGTATCGACTTTTACAGAATCGACAGCTGGCTTCAGAATTTTTATCGGAGCAGGCTTTATAACAAGTAGCTTGTTTAATAGCTCGTTAAGCTTGTTGGGAGTTAAGTTTTTGTCGATAATTAAACCATGCCTGTCGATTAGGTAGTTTGAGGGAATACTGTTGATTTTGAGTTCGTCGAGAAATGGCGACTCCCACTGTTTATAATCGGCAACAATTGCCCACTTTATGCTGTCGGCAATTACTGTGGTATTTACCTTTTCGGCATTGTCATCAACAGCAAACTGAACAATTCGGAATCCTTTTGGAAAGTTTGCTTCGTAAATGTCCTTTAGCAATAAATTATTATTTTCACAATTGCTGCACCAGGTTCCCCAAAAGTCAACAAGGGTATATTTCCCCATAACTTGCCTAAAAGTTACTTCATCGCCGTTAATTAATGTAAGGTTTGGCAATGGCAGGTATTCGCCAATGTTAAACATGTCTTGCTGTTTGTCGTACAAATTAAGCTGCTTAGCCATATTGGTAACTTTAACGCGAAATGCCTTTACAAGTGGGTTTGTAGGGTAAAGTATATTCAGCGACGAGTCGATAAACTGGTAAAGGGCAAAGTCTTCTCGCTTATTTAAAACGTACTGGTTTTGCGAGTACTGCTGGTTTAGCGCAAGAATTGACGCTAAACTAAAGGGGTTTGCCTTTATAAAGTTAACGGTGTAATCGCGGTGCTGCCCAATAATGAAGTTATACCGTTCATCAATTGTAGTTTTTATTGAGTCGAACTTTTCGTGATTACGACTCCTTTTAAATTGGTTCGAAAGTGTATCAATTTCTTCAACTACTTTTTTAAGCCTCGTGTTGAGGTCGCGTACTAAAACAGAGCCAATTGACCCAGCAACATTGTAGCTAAGGCTATTGTTTTCGTAGTTTATGCTAAGTGCCAAATTTTCTTTTGGGTTAACAAGAAGTATTATTGGCTCTTTGCTATTGCTTGGTTGAATTGTAATAAATTTTGGGGAAACAACATTCGTTTCATACTTAAATGCCCCTTCGCTATTTGTATAAACTGTGTCTATAATTACAGTTCCCTTTTCGGTTGGTTCGCCAACTATAAGTTTGCACTCAGAGCAATCCTTAAAAACTCCGCTAATTCTCACGTTTTGCGACTGTTGCCCGCATCCAAAAAGCCAAACCAAGAGGCCAAAAACGACCAGAAATATTTTTAACGAAGGTATAAAGTGGTTCATAAAAGTCGACTTAATTGTCTTTTGTGTGATTTAATCAAAATAAAATGTGCTAAAGTGCTCACTACACGTTAAATTTTCATATATTGTGTAGGTTAAAACATTTAGTTTCCGACACGTAAATGCGTTGGGGTTTAAACACAAAAATCTTTAATGTAATTGTTTGTTGGTGTTTATTAATCACTTGCCTAGTACTTAAGTTACTGGGCAGCTAAGATAATGTTATTTCGCTGTAACCAAACCCTAAAAGAATACCTAAATTTTTGTTTTTTATGAGCTACTTAGATTTTGACAAAAAGGAACTAGGAAACCTCGAGTACTCTCTTAATCGAGAAATACTTAGCACCAATCGCGCTGGAGGTTACTTTAGCACAACCATTGTGCTTTGTAATACCCGAAAGTACCATGGGCTTATGGTTTTACCGCTCGAAAACTTCGATGGCGAAAATCACGTTCTCCTCTCGTCGGTCGACGAAACCGTTGTTCAGCACGGTAAAACCTTCAACTTTGGAATTCACCGTTTCCCTGGCAATTACGAGCCTCGAGGGCATAAGTACATTGTTGACTTTGAGTACGAACCTACCCCTACTTTAACTTACCGTGTTGGGGGGGTTGTGCTTAAAAAGGAGTTGCTGTTCGTTCATAACGAAGAGCAGTTTGTTATTCGCTATACTCTTCTCGATGCACATAGTCCAACACGTTTACGAATTAAGCCATTTCTGGCATTTCGAAATACACACAGCCTTTCGAAGGCAAACCTTTTTGCCGACAAACGGTACAAGGAAATACCTAACGGAGTAAAGTATAAACTCTACCAAGGGTTTCCATACCTTCATCTTCAGCTTAATAAGAAGAATGAATTTGTTGCAGCCCCCGATTGGTATTACAATATTGAATACAAAGACGAAATAAACCGAGGCTACGAAGGTCACGAAGACCTTTTTGTGCCAGGTTTTTTCGAAGTTCAAATTAAAAAAGGTGAAAGTGTAATTTTTTCGGCAGCAACTGCCGAACAGGATACGGCTTCGCTTACCCGAAAGTTTAATGCCGAGGTTACCCGTAGGCCATCGAAGGGCAGCTTCGAAAATTGTCTTAAAAATGCTGCACGCCAATTTATTGTAAAAGATGGTAAGAAAACCGAAGTTATGGCGGGTTATCCTTGGTTTGGCCGCTGGGGTCGCGATACATTTGTTTCGTTGCCAGGGCTAACTCTTTCGGCTTTCGACGATGCTAAAACCTGTAAAGCAATACTCGACACTATGGTTGCCGAGTTAAAAGATGGCCTTTTCCCCAACGTTGGCAAGAAGCGTACTGCAGCATTTAACTCAGTCGATGCGCCTTTATGGTTCTTTTGGACCCTTCAAATGTATGCAAAGCATACAAATGGGAATAGTGAGGTTTGGAAAGATTATGGCAAGAAAATGAAGGCTATTCTCGATGCATATCGAACCGGATTGCCCTACAATATTAAAATGCACGACAATGGGTTGGTTTGGGCTGGCGAAAGAGGCGTTGCCCTTACTTGGATGGATTCCGTTGTGTTTGGCAAACCCGTTACGCCTCGAAGTGGCTATGCTGTCGAAATTAATGCCCTTTGGTATAATGCCATAATGTTCGCTCTCGAACTTGCAAAAGGAGCTAAAGACACCAAGTTTACAAAAGAGTGGGAGCCAATTGCTCAAATGGTTCAGGAGTCGTTTTGCAAAACATTTTGGTACGAAGCTAAAGATTACCTTGCCGATTATGTTGACGCAGAAGGTCAAAATGTATTCGTAAGGCCAAATCAAATTTTTGCTGCATCGCTACCTTATAGCCCAATTACCGACGACATGAAGCGCGGTGTGCTAAACGTTGTTGAACGTGAGCTACTTACCCCAAAGGGTATTAGGTCGCTTGCCCCTAAAAATCCAAACTATAAGGGTCGTTACGAAGGGAATCAGGAAGCCCGCGATTTGGCTTACCATCAGGGAACTGCTTGGCCTTGGCTGCTTGGGCACTTTGTTGAAGCAAATTACCGAATATATGGAAAGGCTGCCAATGCATTGGCAAAAAACATCCTCGATTCCTTTGAAGAGGACATGTGTAAATACGGCATTTGCTCCGTTTCCGAGGTTTACGATGGCGATCCTCCACAAAGGCCAGTAGGTGCAATTTCGCAGGCTTGGAGCGTAGCCGAGATAATTAGGATTATGCGGATGTATCAAGATAATAAATAGACTTAAATTAACAAAATCATGAAAACAAAACTGTTCTTATTATTTCTTGCCTCTGTACTCTTCCTGCAATCTAGTTGCGAGGATAACGATTGTCCCACCTACAAGTTACCCAATGCCACTCAAACGGGAGACAACACTATTGGTTGCTTGTTGGACGGAAATGTATGCATCCCCAAAAGCACTTTATTTGGCGGAATAACGAAGCGGTTATGCTACAACGAGCAAACTGGCAAGATGAGTTTTATGATTTACTTTATTGAAAGCGATATAGACCTAAGGTGCGGGATACCCCGTATGTCCGTATATTTTGGCGCAGAGAATATAGTCAGTACTGGTGTAACCAGTGAATTTTGGGCTTCTACATTTATTGATTATAACCCAAATGTGGTGGGAGGGCAACAAGTCCGTTATTATGGAAATGATCCAAATTATGCTCCAATTCTGCCTGAAATATCTGGTATTGATGGCCAACTTGAAATCACCAAACTCGATAGGACGAATCGCATCATTTCTGGACGTTTCCGATTCATTGCTGTTGCGTTAAACGATTATACCAGTAAAACCTACTTTACCGAAGGGCGATTCGACATAAAGTATAATGCCGATGGCAGCTGCATAGAAGGATGCTCAAATTAATCAAATAAATTCTAAAACCATGATAAAAAGGGGGATTTTACTGGCATTGCTGATTACGCTTAGCACATTTAGCGGCTTCGCACAGCCCAACCAACCCAATGCAGCCCGTAAACATGCAGCCTTTATCGACTCGTTAATGGCAACCGTTGATATTGGAAGACAAAATATTTCCACAGGCATACTCTACGACCGGGCTGTGCCCATTGCAGGGCTTCAGGGTTTTAGGCAGGATAGGTCTGTTAGCCGTGGGCGCTTTATGCAGGCTGCCCTGGAACTTAGGAACGCCGCCTACGACACGCTACCATATCGCAGCACCGAGGATTTGCGGAAGATTGCCGACTACTACACCTACCGCCAAAACTTTGTACCACTGGGCATCCTCTACAGCCGCTTTACCCATATCGACACACTGGCTGTGGAGAAGGGATATATTATTATTGATGGTCAGGTTCGTCCCCGCCCCACTGGCCGCTTAAAGCTTGAAGGACTAAGGGAGCGGAATGTGCTGATGGCGGCAATCCTTTCGGATCAGCAGGAGGTTGAGGCCAATGTTCGCTTTGTGTTGCCCCCAGAGCTGATGGTGGGCAATAGGGCTGGTGCAGTAGTCCAACTAGAGGCCAACTTTGGCGATGGGTTAGGCTTTCGCACCATTTCCCCAAGTGTACCCGTTGAGGTAAGCTACCCCACCAGCGGAGAAAAGACGCTCACGGTAAGGGCAACGGACTCAGGAGGTTTTATTATAAGCGCAATTACATCTATAGAGGTCAAGTCATCCGAACCTATAAACTGGGGCTTATATGGAACAAATGCTCTTCGCCAACAGCCTATCTATGCCCAAATTTTTTACAACGACGGTGAACGCAATTATCCGGGGCTTGGTCATGTTACCTACCTCTATCGCAATCCCGATAAGAAGCTGCGTAAGCCTGTGCTGGTGGTTGACGGCTTTGACCCATTGAATAAAAGGCCAGATGATGTGATATTCTTCGATTACTTGAACAAGGAAGAGGGTATCAAGTTTGCGAATATGCTATATCAGGATGGTTATGATTTGGTAATCCTCGATTTTCCGAATGTTCCGAACCAATACACGCAATGTTTTTATCCTATTGATGATTCAGGAATAGCAGGCTATTTCGATTACTGTATCATTGATGGCGGAGCCGACTACATTCAGCGCAACGCCTTTGTGGCGGTAAAGGTCATTCAGGAATTGAATGGGCAACTGGCAGCCAACGGCAGCAACGAGCAACTGGTAATAATTGGCGGTTGCATGGGGGCGCTGATTACGCGCTACGCCCTGTCCTACATGGAGCAGAACGGGTTAAGCCACAATACGCGCCTATGGGTATCGTTGGATTCCCCCCACAACGGGGCGAACGTACCTATTGGGGCGCAGCATTTTATCAACTACTTTTCCTCTTTAAGTGATGAAGCGGGAGTGGGTTTGTACAAAGTAAACACACCAGCAGCCAAGCAGTTGGTTTTGCACCATTACTCCTCTAACTCAGAAGCAGTTGCAGGTTCATCGCTTAGAGGGAGTTGGGTTAGTACGCTCAACACCATTGGTTTCCCGCAACAGCTCCGCAGGGTAGCGGTAACTAACGGGAGTCTTAATAGCACACCTACTGCGACCACATGCTCCAGAGCTGTAACCATGAACATCAAATCTCTTTTCACAACCGTAGGTTGGGGATACGTAAATACTACAGCTGGTTACGGGCAGCGCTGCTTGGTGTTCAGGGGTATAGGGCCATGGTCCGGTTCAGCCACCAGCAAGTACGCCGTTGGGGAAACCAATAACTACAGCCTCGATAACTCGCCTGGGGGCATTTCTTCTACTTTTGCTGATTTTCAAAGTGATCCGTGGTCTTTCTGGTATTTACTTGAATGGGATATTCCCATCCCCATACACTCCTTTATCCCAACAAAAAGTGCTTTAGCCTTTACCGGTACTAACGCCGATTTGGGCGAGAACGTTAGCAGTAGAAATCTTGTAACTACAGGCGAAACCCCCTTCCACAGCTACTGGGGCCCTGTGAATAAGAACATGCCACACATATCGTTCGATGCCAGTATGGCCTGCTGGTTACGGAATGAGATAAATGGTAATCCCATGCCGCCGAGTATGAATTACATCATCTCTGGCCCCTCCATCATCTGCTCCACCATTGCAACTATTACCTTGCAAAGCAGTTCATTACCTCCGCCAATAGAATTACCCGTAGCGTCAACGTTTACCCTACAAAACTTCTCATCTGGCACAACGGTAAACTGGAGCAGAAGTAGCATCCTTACTTACGTAAGTGGACAGGGTACAGCCTCCTACAAGGTTAAGCCGGTGAGTTCAAATTCTAACGGCGAGGGCTGGGTACAGGCATCTATTACCGAATCCTGTGGCACGGTTACGCTACCCCGAAGGAATGTTTGGGTGGGTAAACCCAACCCAGCTACCAACATCTCGTTTTACCCAGCAGTACCCTGCACTAATCAGCAGGTTTATGCCTCTGCTATCGTCAGTAATCCAGTACTAGCCAATGCAAGCTATAGTTGGTACAACATTGGCAGCTATAGCCCTGCGAATGGTAGTCAGGTGTGGTTCGAAACAACTGGCCCATTGGGGTATAGCACCAATGTACGAGTGGAAGTCACCAACACTTGCGGCTCTTCTGAGTATTCAAAACTCCTAACGGTAGTAAAGTGCAGTGGAGGTGGTACTCCCGTTGCCACTTACGCTCTGTTTGCTTCCCCAAATCCCTCCAGTAGCCAAATCACTGTTTCGGAGGTGGAGCCAACCAACGACAATATCCCATGGGTGCTGCGTCTGATGAGCGGTCAAGGGGCAGTGATGGTAAACGTAACGGCTACGCTTCCCAAAACCCTCAATGTATCAGGATTACAGCCAGGCGTTTACATCCTTCATGCTCGCAGGGGACAATATGTGGAGCAGCAAGTAATTGTTGTCGAATGATAACAAAAAATTGAAATTTGCTAATGAATAAATAGAATACTAACGATACAACATTACAATATGAAAGTTTTAATGTTTGGATGGGAGTTTCCTCCCCATATAACGGGTGGCTTGGGTACAGCTTGTTTCGGGTTAACCCGCGGGCTGGCCAAGCACAACGTCGAAATACTGTTCGTTGTGCCCAAAAAGTTTGGCGACGAGGATCAGTCGTCACTTCGCCTTGTACCCGCCGAGGATATTGATGTTGGACACATGTCGATAGAGTTAGAAGCCTTTTGGAAAAAGATTAGTTACCTAGAGGTTAGTTCTGCCTTAATACCATATGTTGGCCCCGAAGAGTTTGAGCGAATGGTTTCCGAGTCGCAAATCGATAATGTTAACGAAAAAACGAGCAAGTCGACCAAGCGATTCCGTTTTTCGGGAAAGTACGGAAAAGACCTTATGAAAGAGGTTTCGCGGTACGCGCTTATTGCTGCAAGCATAGCTAAAAACGAACAGTTCGACGTAATTCATGCCCACGACTGGCTTACATACCTTGCGGGTATTACAGCAAAACTTGTTTCGGGAAAACCCCTTATAGTGCATGTGCACGCAACCGAATTCGACCGAAGTGGCGAAAACGTTAACCAAGCAGTGTACGATATTGAGCGACAGGGAATGCAAGCAGCCGACAAAATTATTGCGGTTAGTCACCTTACACGAAACACCATAATTCAGCGCTACGGAATTCCCGAAGATAAAGTAGTTACAATTCATAATGCTGTCGATTTTTCGGGTTTTACCGATAGCCCCAATTTTAGAAAGAATGTGCCCGAAAAAGTGGTTACATTCCTTGGGCGTGTTACCTTTCAAAAAGGGCCCGACTATTTTGTTGAGGCAGCAAGCAAGGTGCTTAAAAAGTATCCCAATGTTCGTTTTGTTATGGCCGGAAGCGGCGATATGCTAAACCGCATGATTCGTCGTGCCGCCGAACTTGAAATTACCGACCGATTTCACTTTACAGGATTTCTTAAGGGTGAAGAGGTTAACCGAATGTTCGCAATGAGCGACGTTTATGTTATGCCATCGGTTTCCGAGCCATTTGGTATTAGTCCGTTAGAGGCAATGCGCAGTAGCGTTCCGGTAATTATTTCGAAGCAATCGGGGGTTGCCGAAATTTTGAGGCATGCCCTAAAAGTCGATTTTTGGGATGTTGACTCAATGGCCGACTGCATTTATGGCCTTTTAAGCTACGACGCCCTTTCGAAGTACTTTATTCGCCACGGGCAAGAAGAGGTAAATAGCCTGAAATGGGAAAAAGCAGCTCGTGAAGTTGTTATGGTTTACCAAGAGGTTCGAGGGTGGAATGCCTAAGTTGCCAAATTATAATTCGAAAAGAAAAACAATAAATTACATAGCACCATGAAAAAGACTATTTGCTTTTACTTTCAGGTTCACCAGCCATACAGGCTTCGTCGCTACCGTTTTTTCGACATTGGTCAGTATCACAATTACTTCGACGATTATGCTAACCGCTCCATAATGCGAAAAGTGGCCGAGAAATGCTACTTACCCACCAATAATCTTATGCTTTCGTTAATTAAGGAGTACGGCAGCCAGTTTAAAATATCGTACTCCATTTCGGGAACGGCACTCGACCAAATGGAGCAATACGCTCCCGACGTGCTCGATACTTTCCGCAGGCTTGCCGAAACAGGATGCGTTGAGTTTCTTGCCGAAACCTACTCTCACTCTTTGTCGGCATTAAAAAGTCGAGAAGAATTCGAAAAACAGGTAAACTTTCAGAAAAAGAAAATAAAAGATTTGCTTGGATACGAGGCTACAACATTTAGAAATACCGAGCTTATTTACTCCGACGAAATTGGCGCTATGGTTGCCGACATGGGCTTTAGGGCAATGCTTACCGAAGGAGCAAAGCATATTTTAGGTTGGAAAAGTTCAAACTATCTCTACACAAACGCCATTGAGCCAAAGCTTAAGTTGCTCTTAAAGAACTTTCAGCTTAGCGACGACATCGCCTTCCGCTTCTCGAATAGGGGCTGGGCCGATTGGCCTTTAACCACAGAGAAGTACGTTGATTGGCTCAATTCCATTGACCATAAGGAGGAAATTATTAACCTGTTTATGGACTACGAAACTTTTGGTGAGCACCAATGGGCCGAAACAGGCATTTTTGAATTTATGAAAGCCCTACCAGGTAGAGTTTTATCGCATTCTAACTTCGAATTTCTTACACCAAGCGAAGCGGCACAAAAGCATCAGCCCATTGCGCCGCTTCATGTACCTTACCCAATTAGCTGGGCCGACGAGGAGCGCGACCTTACCGCTTGGCTTGGCAACGAAATGCAAGACGAAGCTTTCGATAACCTGTATAGATTAATCGATAAAGTAAGTAAAATTGACGACCCCGACATTCAGCGCGATTGGCGCCACCTGCAAACCAGCGACCATTTTTACTACATGTGCACCAAGTGGTTTAGCGATGGCGATGTGCATAAGTACTTCAATCCTTACGATTCGCCCTACGAAGCGTTTATAACCTTTATGAATGCGTTTAGCGACTTTAAGTTAAGGGTAAATGCGCTCCACGCTTCGCTACCAGCTGAGGTTAACGCCGAGTCGCCCGACCATTTGGAGAAATTAATTGCCGAATACCAAGGTAAGTTAAATGCCTTAATGGTTTTAAAAGGTAACGCATCGGCTGCAGAAGCAAAGCCCAAAAAGACTTCTACTAAAACAGTAAAACCATCAAAGACTATAGCAGCAAAAAAAGCAACTGTAAAAAAGCCTTCTGCAGAAAAGGGTAAACCCGTGGTTAAGGTAAAAAAGGTTGAGAAAAAAGTAGTAGCTAAAAAAGCAGCAGCGTCTAAGGTCGTTAACGCTCCAACTAAAAAGCAGCCCGTTAAAAAGGCAACAGCAGTAAAGGAAAAACCAGTTGCGAAGGTAAAACAGGTTGAGAAAAAAGTTGTAGCCAAAAAACTCGTAGCAACTAAGAAGGTTAAAGTTTCTGCTAAAAAGCAGCCCGTTAAAAAGGCAGTATCGGCAAAGGTTACGAAAGTAGTTAAAGCAAAAGTTGCACCTGCAAAACCAAGTGCTAAAAAGAAGTAACTTTGCCTGCTTAAAATTTAAAATGTACAATTACTGCATAATATGAAAGATAAATTAATTAAGCCCGATTACCTTTTTGAGGTTAGCTGGGAGGTGTGTAATAAGGTAGGTGGTATTCATACCGTAATATCAACAAAGGCTCCAAGCCTTGTTGAGGAGTACAAGAATAACTACATACTTATTGGTCCCGATGTTTGGCGCGATACCGATGTGCATCCTGAGTTTATTGAGGATCCTCAACTATTATCATCGTGGCGAAAAAAGGCAACCGACGAGGGTTTAAGGGTTCGAGTTGGTCGATGGAATATATTAAGCAAACCAATAGTTATACTGGTCGACTTTACCCCAATGTTCCCAAGCAAAAACGATATTTTTAAGGTTTTTTGGGAAGAGTATAAACTCGACTCCTTGCCAGGGCAATGGGATTATATTGAGCCAGCCCTTTTTGGTTATGCTTCGGGGCGAATTATCGAAAGTTTTACAAATTTTCAGCTAAGCCTAAGGCATAAAATTGTTGCCCAGTTTCACGAATGGATGACCGGTACAGGGCTTTTGTACCTTAAAAAGTTTACCCCTCAAATTGGCACAATATTTACAACCCATGCCACTGTAATGGGCAGGTGTATTGCCGGAAACGGAATTCCTCTTTACGGTAAACTCGACAAGTACAATGCCGACTCAATGGCTATTGAGTTTAACGTTGTAGCAAAGCAATCGCTCGAAAAAATTTCGGCTCAACAGGCCGATTGCTACACAACGGTTAGCGAAATTACAGCTACCGAATGCGCACAGTTTCATGGCAAGCCCGTTGATGTTATTACCCCAAACGGATTCGACAACTCATTTGTGTCCGAAGGCAGCGAATTTAAACTTCGAAGAATTGAGGCAAGGGTTAAGTTTTACGAAGTTGCCGAAGCGCTTTTAGCCCACGATGTTGCAAAAAATGCCTTAATTGTTGGCATTAGCGGAAGGTACGAATTTAAAAATAAGGGAATCGATGTTTTCATTGATGCGCTAGCTAAACTTAACGAGTGCAATAATAAAATTGAACACGAGGTTTTAGCATTTATCCTAATTCCTGCTGCGCACCATGGCCCACGCAAGGATGTTTTTAAAAATCTTCAGGATAAAAACAACGAAAACGTAGTTGTACTAAGCAATACACATATTACCCATTACCTAAACGACCCCGAGTACGATCCTATTCTTAAAAAACTTAAAAGCGTAGGACTAATGAACGCTTCGAGCGATAGGGTAAAGGTGTTTTTTGTGCCTAGTTACTTAAATGGCGACGACGGCATTTTTAATATGCCATACTACGACTTGCTAATAGGTATGGACATTTCCATTTTCCCTTCGTACTACGAGCCATGGGGCTATACTCCACTGGAAAGCCTCGCTTTTCATGTGCCAACCATAACAACAACCCTTGCAGGGTTTGGGCTTTGGGTTAAACAGTACTATAAAGGTAGTCACCCAGGCATTAAACTTATTGAGCGAACCGACGATAACGACGCCTTTGTTGTCGACGAAATTTCGAAGGCGCTTTGCGCATACCTTGCCCTGTCGCCCGATGAACAGGAGCAATTCAGAAGCAATGCTGCCGACGTTTCGCTAATTGCCCTTTGGGAGAGCCAGCTGCAGTACTATCGTTTAGCCTATAGCAATGCGCTTCAAAAGGTTGAAGGCCGAACTCAGCAGTTTGTCGAAACCGAATGGGAGGAGCAACCACCCTATGTTGAACGAAAATTCAGGGTAAACCAACCAAATTGGGTTCGTCTGCTTATACAAAAGAATATTCCCGAAAAGTTAGTAGCTCTCGACGAACTTTCGCGCAACCTTTGGTGGTGCTGGAACCCCGATGCCTATGAACTTTTTAAGTCAATCGACAAGAATCTGTGGAGTGCTTGTGAGCACAACCCAATTCTTTTTCTCGAAAAAATAAGCTTTAAACGATACCAGGATCTTGAGCAGGATGCCGATTTTATTCAACGCCTCGAAAGGGTGCACAAGCACTTTAGGGAGTACATGGGTCAGAAAATTGGTCGTAAAGGGCCAAAAATTGGATACTTCAGCATGGAGTTTGGGTTGCACTCATCCTTTAAGTTATACTCAGGCGGCTTAGGAATTCTTGCTGGCGACTATTTAAAGGAAGCGTCGGACCGTAATTTGCCACTAACAGGTGTTGGTCTTTTTTATCGCTATGGCTACTTTACTCAGCAACTGTCGTCAACTGGGCAGCAAGTTGCATCGTACGATTTGCAGAACTTTGCCCAAACAGTGGCTAAGCCCGTACGACACGAAAATGGCAAGTGGAAAACCATAAGCATTGCATTTCCTGGGCGAAATGTTTCGGCCCGTATTTGGAGGGTCGATGTGGGTCGAACAGAGCTTTACCTACTCGATACCGATTACGAAGATAATTTACAGGAAGATAGGGTTATTACCCACCACCTTTACGGAGGCGATTGGGAAAACCGATTTAAGCAGGAAATGCTTTTGGGAATTGGAGGCGTTAGGGCACTTAACACTATAGGAGTACATCCCGATGTGTTTCACCTAAACGAAGGGCATGCTGCTTTTGCTGGACTTGAAAGGCTTAGGGCACAAATTACTAACGAAAAATATTCGTTCTCCGAATCGCTCGAGTTGGTTCGAGCATCGAGCTTGTTTACTACGCATACTCCTGTTCCTGCTGGCCACGATGCTTTTACCGAGGATATTTTAAGAACCTACATGACCCATTATCCCGAGCGACTTGGTATTACCTGGGAGCAGTTTATGAACCTTGGGAAAATGAATTCCGACGATGAAACCGAACGCTTCTCGATGAGCCACTTAGCTGCCAACCTTTCGCAGGAAATTAATGGTGTAAGCTGGCTTCATGGCGAAGTAAGTAAGGACATGTTTGCAGGTTTATGGCCTGGTTACTTCCCCAACGAGTCGCACATTGGCTTTGTAACAAATGGTGTTCACTATCCTACTTGGGCTGGAACCGAATGGCGAACAATTCTTGAAGGTAACGGACAGGAAAAGAGCTTCGATAACAACCCAATATGGGATAGAGTAAACTCAATTCCCGAATCGAAAATTTGGGCCATTCGAAACCTTCAACGAAAAAGGCTAATTGATCTAATAAAAAAACGCCTTACAAATCCGCAAATGGTTAAGTACGAGAGTCCTCGACAGGTTGTGGAGATTCAGGAAAAAATACGCGATAATGTGCTTACCTTTGGGTTTGCCCGACGATTTGCAACCTATAAACGAGCTCACTTGCTTATTCGCGATCTCGACCGCCTCGATCGGTTAGTAAATAACCGCGATAAACCAGTTCAATTTATTTTTGCTGGTAAGGCGCACCCGCACGATAAAGCCGGTCAGGATCTTATTCGACGAATTGTAGAGGTAACAAAAATGCCTCAGTTCATAGGCCGAATTCTATTTCTCCAGAATTACGACATGGAGCTTGCCCGTAAAATGACTCGAGGAGTCGACATTTGGCTAAACACACCAACACGACCCCTCGAAGCGTCGGGAACTAGCGGAATGAAAGCCGTAATGAACGGTGCCTTGCATTTTAGTGTACTCGATGGATGGTGGGTTGAAGGCTATAAAGAGGGCGCTGGCTGGGCTTTGCCCCAGGAGAGAACCTACGCACAGCAAGAGTTTCAAGACGAACTCGATGCCGAAATGCTATATACCTTAATCGAAAATGAAATTACTTCAGCATTTTATGCTCGTAACGCCGAGGATGTTTCGGTTGAGTGGGTTTCGTTTATTAAAAAGTCGATAAGCGAGGTGGCTTCGCAGTTTACTACAACTCGTATGATGGAAGATTATGAGCAGAAGTTTTATAATAAACTCTACATTAGGTCGAAACGACTACTAGAGGATGAAGCTGACCTTGCCAAAAAATTATCGAATTGGAAGAAGAAAGTTACCCGTCACTGGGAATCAATGGAGATTATTTCGGCCGAGCAGTTCGACATATTGCGAGAGGCAATTGTTCTTGGGAAAGAGTACACATCGGAGGTGGTAATCGACCTAGGGAAACTTTCGCCCGACGACATAGGTGTTGAACTTGTTGTTGCCGATATGATTGAAGGTGGTCAAGTGCAAATTAAACGAATTCAGGAGTTTGACTTAGAGCATGTAGAAGAAAGTAGGGCAACTTTTAGGTTGTCGATTGTGCCTATGGAACCTGGCGTTTTTGAAGCTGGAATTAGAATTTTTGCAAAAAATAAGGAACTTCCCCATCGCATGGATTTTAATTTGGTACGATGGATATAGTATAAAATGTTGCAAGTTGCAAAAAAGCCCATAAATTCGGGGCTTTTTGCTTTTTTATTCTTTTTGAAATAATAATAGAAAAAACATTGCTCTAAGCAATTGATTTTTCAAAGGTTTTATCCATTTTTGTGCTTTAAATGCTTGAAATTGCAATACTTCACTAAGGTTTAGTTTATTGTCAAGATAATGAGTGTGTTACGACAAATTAAAAGCGCCCTTATTTCCGTTTACTGTAAGGATAATCTGTCTCCTATTGTTGAAGTCCTCAATAAATTAGGTGTTACTATTTACTCTACAGGAGGAACTCTTAGTTTTATTAATGAAATGGGGGTTAAGGCAACACCCATTGAGGAGCTAACCGGTTACCCCTCAATTTTAGGCGGTAGGGTTAAAACCCTTCACCCAAAAGTTTTTGGTGGAATTTTAAGTAGGAGAGAAAACGAGAACGATCTTTTTCAGCTTCAGGAGTACCAAATTCCTGAAATTGACCTTGTTATTGTTGACTTATACCCATTTGAGGAAACAGTTGCCAAGGGTGGAAGCGAAAGTGAAATAATCGAGAAAATCGATATAGGCGGAGTGTCGCTTATTCGCGCAGCGGCCAAAAACTATCGCGATGTGCTGATTGTTTCGTCGCGAGAGCAGTATTCGACATTACTTGACCTCTTGGAGGATAATAATGGTAACTTTTCAATTGACGATCGTCGAGCATTTGCACTTGAAGCATTTAGCGTAACAAGCCATTACGATTCGGCAATATTCTCGTATTTTGCAGGCGACACCATGCCAAACGCTTTTAAGAAAAGCGTAAATTCAAAGAAAAGCCTTAGGTACGGCGAAAACCCTCACCAAAAAGGAGCCTTTTACGGAAATTTCGATGACCTTTTCGAGCAACTCCATGGCAAAGAGGTGTCGTATAATAACCTGCTCGACATTGATGCTGCAATAAATCTCATTACCGAATTTGTAAACCCTACAATAGCAATTCTTAAGCACAACAACGCCTGTGGAATTGCAACCCGCAACACATTACTACAGTCGTGGAGCGATGCCCTTGCTGGAGATCCAATTTCGGCCTTTGGGGGCGTAATTGTTTCGAACAGGGAAATTGATGAAACGACAGCGAAGGAAATGGATAAACTGTTTTACGAAGTTGTTGTTGCCCCTAATTTCGATAGCAAAGCGTTGGCAATTTTATCGTCGAAAAAGAATCGAATTATTCTAATTTCAAAACAAACGGTTAAGGCTAATTTGCAGTTTCGTAGCCTTCTTGGCGGAGTGCTTGTTCAGGAGCCCGACAGCAAAACCGAAGTTGTTTCCGACCTTAAGTCTGTAACCCAAAAGCAACCAAGCGAGCAGGAAGTAACCGACCTTCTTTTTGCAAATAGAATTGTAAAACATTCTAAGTCGAACTCAATTGTTCTAGCTAAAAATGGGCAACTTTTGGCAAGCGGAGTTGGCGAAACTTCGCGAGTTGATGCGCTAAAACATGCCATTGAAAAGGCCAAGTCGTTTGGGCATTCACTTCAGGGAGCTGTAATGGCCTCCGATGCATTTTTCCCGTTTGCCGATTGTGTCGAAATTGCCCACGCCGAAGGAATTGCCTCGGTTATTCAGCCAGGTGGATCGGTTCGCGATGTCGACTCAATTGAGTTTTGCAATAAAAATGGCATTTCAATGGTATTCACAGGAATTCGACACTTTAAACATTAATATATCTAAATAATTAAAAAAAAATGGGACTTTTCTCTTTCTTCACACAGGAGTTGGCTATTGATTTGGGAACTGCAAACACAATAATAATTTATAACGATAAAATTGTGGTTGACGAGCCTTCGATTGTAGCCATTGACCATAGTACCGGCAAACTTATTGCCATTGGCGAAGTAGCTCGACAAATGCATGGAAAAACCCATGAGAATATCCGCACTATTCGCCCTCTTCGCGACGGTGTAATTGCCGATTTTAATGCGGCCGAGCAAATGATTCGAGGTATGATTAAAATGATTAATACCAAGAATAGGCTTTTTACCCCCTCGCTTCGCATGGTTGTTTGTATTCCAAGTGGCAGCACCGAAGTTGAAATTCGTGCCGTTCGCGACTCTTCGGAGCATGCTGGGGGGCGCGATGTGTACATGATTTACGAGCCTATGGCTGCTGCGCTTGGTATTGGTCTCGATGTGCTAGCTCCCGAAGGTAGCATGGTGGTTGACATAGGAGGTGGCACTACCGAGATTGCAGTTATTGCGCTTGGTGGCATTGTTTGTAACAAATCCATACGTATTGCTGGCGACGGCTTTACTGCCGATATTCAGGCCTACATGCGCCATCAGCATAATATTAAAATTGGAGAAAGAACTGCTGAAGACATTAAAATTGGCGTAGGCTCGGCATTGCCCGACCTCGATAACCCTCCTGCCGACTATATTGTTCGTGGGCCAAACCTAATGACCGCACTGCCAATTGAAATTCCCGTATCGTATCAGGAAATTGCACACTGCCTCGACAAGTCGATTTCCAAAGTTGAAACTGCAATTTTAAGCGTACTGGAGCAAACACCTCCCGAACTTTACGCCGACATTGTTCAGCGTGGAATTTACCTTGCTGGTGGTGGCGCATTGCTTCGTGGGCTCGACAGGAGACTAACAGAAAAGATTAATATTCCTTTCATAGTAGCCGAAGATCCACTTCATGCTGTTGCACGGGGAACAGGTATTACACTCAAAAATATTGAAAAGTACCTGCCACTCTTAATGCGTTAACCATTTTTGTTTGCAATTAGGTTACTAAATAGGCATGAGAACCCTTCTTCGTTTCATAGTTCGGTATCAGTTTGTTCTTATTTTCCTGCTACTGGAGGGTGTTTCTATATGGCTTTTAGCCAGCAATAACTTTTACCAAAGGGCTGCCTTTGGAAATATTACAAGAGGCATTTCGGGAAATATTTATCGAAGAATTGAATCGGCAACAAAGTACCTTCGACTTAATGATGCAAACGAGCATCTTTTACGCGAAAACATTGTGCTGCGTAGCAGGTTAGCGCAACTAACCGTTCACCTCGAAGAATACAGCCATTTAGCCGTTGATACATCGTACGATAAGGGTTTTATTTTTGTGCCCGCAAGAATTATTAGTAATTCGGTTGACAAACAGCATAATTACTTAATGATTAATGTTGGACGCAAGCATGGAGTTGCTGAGGAAATGGGGGTTGTTTCATCGGATGGAGTTGTGGGCATAGTTACAGCAGTGTCCGAAAACTATGCAACTGTTATTTCGTTGCTTAATATCGATTTAAAAATTTCGGCAAGGGTTAAAAAAAATCGCTATTTTGGATCCCTTTACTGGAATGGAAAGGATTATCGACAAGTTGTTCTTTCCGAAATCCCTAATCACGTTCTTTTAACGAAAGGCGATACAGTTGTTACAAGCGGATTTTCGTCGATGTTTCCTGCAGACCTTTTGCTCGGAACAGTTAGGGAGGTCGACAAGTCGTTGGGTAATTTTTTAAATGTTACCATCGACCTAGCCGAAGACTTTCGAAAAGTTGACCATGTTTGGGTTGTTAAAAAATATAATTAATAAAAAATATGTTTTAACGTAAGAAGACGAATGGCAAAGGATTTACTAAAATTATTACTTATTCTAATAGCCCTTGTATTCATTCAGGTTTTTATACTAAACGGAATGAAGATTAACGGGTATATAAATCCTTACGTTTATGTTCTTTTTATTCTAATTCTACCATTCGAAACTCCAGGTTGGGTATTGCTTGTTTGTGCGTTTATTCTAGGTTTAGTTATCGATTCGTTTATGAACACACTTGGAATGCATTCGTCGGCTACCCTGTTTATGGCTTTTTCGCGTCAATTTTTACTAAAAATTATTTCGTTTCGTAACGACAACGATTCCAAAGGGTTTTTAACACTTGGAAATTTCGGATTTGTTTGGACACTAAGGTATGTGGCAATTCTTGTTTTTGCGCATCACTTCTTTTTGTTCTTTCTCGAGTCGTTCAGCTTTTCATCCTTTTTCCCCACAATGGGACGAATAATTTTGAGTAGCGTCTTTACCATTTTCTTTATTTTACTTGCTCAGTACATGTTTGCTCGCAAATAGTTTATACCCGTGGCACAAAACGTACCTACCGATAGACGAAATATTATTTCAGGAATTATAATTGTTGTTTTCGTCGCAATTATTGTAAGGCTTTTTTACATACAGGTTATCGATAGTAGGTATAAACTATCGGCTAGTAATAACGTGCTGCGTTATATAACTCAATACCCTGCAAGAGGGCTTGTTTACGATAGGAATGGGGAACTTCTTGTTTCCAATAAGGCTGCTTACGACTTAATGATAATACCGCGGCAAGTTTCTCCATTCGACACTACTGAGCTGTGTAATGTGCTGTCGATTAGTAAGGAAACGTTAATTGCTAGTATTCGCGAAGCTCGAATTTACTCTACTTTTAAGCCGTCAATACTTGTTAAGCAGCTTTCGTCCGAAACCTACGCAGTACTTCAAGAAAAACTATATAAGTATACTGGGTTATACGTACAGCCTCGTACGCTTCGATCGTATCCTCGAAAAATAGCTGGGCATATTTTAGGCTATGTTGGCGAAGTTGATGAGCGTACAATTAAAAAGCACCCATACTACCAATTGGGCGACTATATTGGAACCAGCGGGTTAGAACGTTCGTACGAGGATGAGCTGAAAGGAAAAAAAGGGGTAAACGTATACTTGGTCGACGTTCATAATAGAATAAAGGGAAATTATTCGAATGGCAATTTTGATACGCTGGCAACCTTAGGAAACGACCTTACGTGTACCATTGACGCAAAATTGCAAGAGTATGGCGAGAAATTGATGGTAAATAAAATTGGGGGCATAGTTGCCATTGAGCCTAAAACAGGCGAAGTGCTTGCAGTGATATCGAGTCCTTCGTACGATCCCGATCTTTTAGTTGGGCGAGTTCGCTCTGCAAATTTTAGGCTACTCGATTCCGATACCCTAAAGCCACTTTTTAATAGAGCTATTATGGCGCTTTACCCACCTGGCTCTACATTTAAAATTGTGAATGCACTTATTGGGCTTCACGAGGGTGTGGTTCGCCCCGAAACGAGGTACTCGTGCGATGGTGGGTATCGTGTTGGGCGAGGAGTAGGGTGCCATCATCATCCATCGCCGCTTAACTTAATAGGATCTGTGCAGGCATCATGTAATACATACTACTGTAATGTTTTTCGAAACATTATCGATAATAAAAAGCATGGCGGGGTTGAAGGCGGATTTTCGAATTGGAAAAGCCATGTTGAGTCGTTTGGGTTTGGACATAGGTTAAATATCGATCAGCCTAACGAACTCTCGGGTACAGTTCCCTCTATAAGTTTTTACGACCGCTACTTCCGAAAAGGTGGTTGGAGTTCTCTTACTATTATTTCACTTTCAATTGGTCAGGGTGAGTTGGGCACAACACCTTTGCAAATGGCCAATCTTACCGCGTCAATTGCAAACAAAGGGCACTACTTTACCCCCCATTTGGTACGTGAGGTTATCGGAACCGACAAAAATGCAAGTAGATTTAAGGAGCCTATTTATACTACCATCGATTCCACTTGGTTTAAATATATAGCCGATGGTATGGATTTAGCCGTTAATGGTCTTCCTGGTAGTGGTAGTACTGCTCGTATTGCAGCCATTCCCGGCATTACAGTGTGTGGAAAAACAGGAACTGCACAAAACCCCCATGGGAACGACCATTCCGTTTTTATTGCATATGCACCCAAAGAAAATCCCAAAATTGCCATTGCTGTTTATGTTGAAAATGCTGGTTTTGGAGCAACCTGGGCAGCACCCATAGCAAGTTTAATGATTGAAAAGTATTTAACCGACTCAATAGCTCGGCCATGGATGGAGCAACGCTTACTCGACGCTAATTTACTCAATCGACGTGCAAAGAAGAATTAATATACTGCGAAACCTCGACTGGACAACAATTTTCCTGTACCTCGCATTAGTATTTATGGGGTGGCTTAATATTTATGCGGCTGTATACTCCGAGGAGCATAATAGCATTTTTGATGTTTCGCAGCGGTATGGTTCGCAGCTTATCTGGATTTTAGCTGCACTTGTTATTGCTTCGGTAATTCTGCTTGTCGACTCCCGTTTTTACTTTGTGTTTGCAAATTACATATACGTTGCATTGTTGTTACTGCTTGTCTCGGTTTTAATTTTTGGTGTTGAGGTAAACGCTTCAAAATCGTGGTTCCATATTGGAAGCATTCGAATTCAACCTGCCGAATTTGCAAAGTTTGCCACAGCACTTGCGCTGGCAAAGTACATGAGTTCGTATGGTTTTAAATTGTTCAGGTTTTCATCACTATCAACAATTGCGTTTATAACTCTTTTGCCCGCAGGGTTAATTCTTTTGCAAAACGACACTGGGTCGGCGTTAGTTTACACTTCGTTTATTTTCATATTGTATCGTGAAGGGCTTCCCCATTGGGTTATGCTTTTCTTGGCGTTTTTTATTGTGCTTTTTATTTTCGTTCTCGTTTTCAATAAGTTTGTGCTTTTAGTAATTCTATTTGGAATTACCATGCTATTGTTTGCATTGCTGAGCCAAAAGTACCGCGACAGCATTCGTTTTTCGCTTGGGGTTTTGGGGCTTGGTGCAATTCTTTACGGAGCATCGGAGTTTTTTAATTTAAACATTTCACTGTACTACTTACTGCTAATTCCGCTTGTAATTGCTATTCCCATTGCGCTTATTTATGCTTATTTAAACAAAATTAGGCTCGTACTATTTCTACTTTTCTTTCTACTATCTACGCTAACGTTTAGTTTTAGTGTCGACTATATTTTTCACAACGTGCTCGAGCGCCACCATAGGGAACGAATTATGGATTTGCTTGGCATTGAGTCGGACCCATTGGGCTACGGGTATAACGTAAACCAGTCGAAAATAGCTATTGGCTCAGGTGGGCTAATGGGTAAAGGCTATCTGCAGGGCACACAAACAAAGTATAACTTTGTTCCCGAGCAAAGTACCGACTTTATTTTTTGTACAGTAGGCGAGGAGTGGGGCTTTTTGGGCTCGTCGGTAGTGATTATTGTTTTTGTTGTTTTTCTTTTACGCCTAATTCGTATTGCCGAAAGGCAAAAAGAGGCATTTGCGCGAATTTACGGCTATGGGGTAGTGTCGGTTTTTACATTTCATACCATGGTAAATATTGGTATGACCATTGGAGTTTTTCCGGTTATTGGAATTCCGTTGCCTTTCTTTAGTTACGGCGGTTCGTCGCTATGGGCTTTCACTATCCTCCTCTTTATATTCCTTAAGTTCGATAGCTCCCGGCGCGATTAATCCTGGTTGCCAACCCGATGGTACAATTCCGTACTCCTTTCGAACGTACTCAATAATGTCGGGAAGGAAAATTTCGAAATGCTTACGAATAATGTCGTAGTTACTGGTAAGCGTATCAATTGCAAAGTCGGTGCTGTCGGGTAACGAGGTCGATGAACTCATTATTTCCATTGTTCTTCGAACACCTTCGATTGAGTGATAAGCGTATAGCCTATTGCTCTGAATTATAAATGGCAGTATGGATCGCACAGTTTTTGGCAACTCCCTGTAGCGCTGCACCATTTGGTAGTAAAACTTTCGGGTAAAGTTTTTTAATGGGTAGGGCGAAAAACTTGCCCAGTAGCGAGCCAAAAAGTGATCGTAAAAAATATCGGTAACAACTCCAGCATACTTGCCGTAGCCTTCGCGAAAAAGAAGCCTAAATTCGTAGGTTTCGGGGTGGTTGTCGGTATAGTAATCAATAGCCCTGTGAAGAAAAATTCCTCGCTGAATTCCGTCGGAGTAGCGACTAAGGTAGCGACCCTTAACATGGTCGCCAATAAAATTGCCCAAACGAATGTCGACATCGTCGCCCGAAAGATATAAATGTGCGAGAAAGTTCATACACCCAGCAATTTTTCTGCAATATAAAAAGAAACCGAATTACTTATGGCCAAAATGTAATATTATTAACAGTTTTTATGTGATAATATTATTTTGGAATGCTTGGGTGTTACTGTTGGGGCAAATGTTTATATAAACGTTTAGCTGCTAAACAAATCCATCTTGGCTGGCAATGTGAATAAGCGAAGCAGTGTTTTTGGCACCTAGTTTTAGAATTAGGTTTTTTCGGTGGCTATCGACTGTAAGTGGACTAATGAATAGTTTTTCGGCAATTTCGGCATTGGTAAGGCCGTTGGCAATAAGCTTTAGCACCTCAGTTTCGCGCTTACTTAGGTAAATTGAATTGTCGATTTTGGCGTGAATTAACTTGTCTACTTCGGGCGAAAAATACATCTCCCCTTCGTACACAGCTATTATTGCCTCTGTAATTTGGTTGGGTTCAGCATTTTTAAGCAGGTAACCCTGTGCCCCGCTTTTAATCATTTCCTGTATGTAATACTTTTGATTATAGGAAGTTAACGCAATAATTTTTTGACTTGGCTTATCTCCAATTATCTTTTTACAAAGGTCAACTCCGTTTCCGTCGGGTAGCTTAATGTCAAGGAGAATAACATCGGGATCGTGTTGCTTGAATAAGTCAAAGCACGCAGCAGCATTTTGGGCAATGGCGCAAACACATATCGAGCCGGTTTCAAATAGGGCTTTACTTAGCCCTTCGGAAATAAGCGGGTGGTCGTCAACAATAAGCACACTAATCACGGGATGTAATATTTAAAGGGTTACTAAATTCAACTGAAACACTTGTGCCACTACAAATGTCGCTTTTAATTTTAAATTTCCCATTAAGGGCAGCAGTTCGTAAGCGAATATTCGCTATTCCTCTTCCTTCGCTTTGCGAAAGTTGGGTTACATCAAAACCTAACCCATTGTCGGAAACCGAAAGGTGAAGTATCTCCTTGCTTAAAGTTAACCTTACATTTATACTTGTAGCAAAAGAATGTTTAATCGAATTGCCTATTAGCTCCTTTGCCATGCGGAAGACTGTAAGTTCGAACCCCAAATCTAATCTATTGTTTGCACCCGAAAATGAGTAGTTAACAGCAATTTTGCTCGATGTTTTAATCGATTCGCAGTGAGTTTTAATTGCATCGCTAATGCCGTTAGTGTGAAGCGTTACGGGAATCATATTTTTGGCAACATGCCTAAGTTCCATTATGGTAGTGCCTATTTGTTCGAAAGCATTACGTAAGGTGCTTACATGTTCCTCTCTAATTATAAAGTTTTCGTTCATTGTAGTAATTTGTAAATGTGCACCATTTTATTTTGTTTGCTCAAAATGCAAACTGGCATAAAAGTTGTAAAAAGCACTAACTTTCATGCTGAATAACAAGGTTGAGTTGTAAGTTGTTGTATGTCAGTGTTTGTTTTAGCAAACTAACTTGTAGCGTGTTTTGTAAAGGTATTGCGAGCAGGTATAAAAAAGAATCCCTTTTTTCGTGGATTGCTTCGTTAACCTTTTTACTGTTTTTTTGCATAATAATTACTGCGTATTATTTAAATAGTTTGTAGCTTCGTGTAACCAAACCATAAAGTATTTAACCAAACACAAAAAATTATGAAAAGTATTTTTAAAACCCTGCTTTTTGCTGCAGTTGCTTTAACGACGCAGCATGTTTATTCGCAGAGCTGCGAGGCATTTTACCCTATGAAAACGGGAAGCGTTATTGAAACAGAGACTTTTAGCGCAAAAAACAAACTGACAGGAAGTAATAAGCAAACCATTCTCGACCTAACTACAGGAGCCAATTCGGCATCTGTTAAAGTTAAATCGGAGGCCTTCGATGCTAAGGGAAAAGAGCTGACAAGTCAGGAACTTGTTATGAAATGCGAAAATGGTGTTTTTATTATGGATATGAAGAATTTTCTCGATCCAAAGGCGATGGGCGGAGGAAAGGATATGGAGGTTAAAGTTGATGCTCAGGATATGGAGTACCCTCAAAGCCTATCGGCTGGAATGACACTGAAGGATGCAAGCATTAAAATTACTATGGGTTCTGGGGGAATGACTTTTATGAGTATGGAAACACGCATATTTAACCGCAAAGTTGAAGGAATTGAAAGCATAACTACGCCTGCTGGAACCTACGAGTGCTATAAGTTAAGCTACGATTGTGAGATAAAGTCGATAGTTAAGGCAACTGTTAAAGGGGTTCAGTATGTTGCCAAGGGTGTTGGTGTAGTTCGCTCCGAAACCTACGATAAGAATGGAAAATTAACCGATTACACCATTATTGCTAAAACCAGTGGGTTGTAGTAATTCACATTTGTTCAATTAAAATTAAAAATTTAATCATGAGAAAATATTTTAGTTTTTTAGTTTTTTCAACTTCAATACTTCTTTTTTTAGGTTGTTCGCAAAGTTGCTCAAAAAGCGATACAGAAACAACCGATAGTGCTACTTCATGCCTTGTTGGCACATGGTCGGTGGTTGAAAATACCTTTACTAAGTCGTTTACCTTTAATGCTAACAATACCGGAACCGAGGTTCAAGCAGCCGATGATGTTAGGTCGTTTACTTGGTCAATTAAGGATGGAAAGCCCACTGTTGTTTACGTTAACGAATTAACCGAGTGGCAGTTTACGCTTAGCTGCGAAAGTAATCGGCTAACTGTATTTGGGTTAGTGTATACAAAGCTCTAAATATTTTAATTGTTAAACCCTAAAAATTGTAAAATGAAAAAATTTGTAGCAGTATTTATGCTTGTTTTTGCCCTTGGCTTAACAGCAAAGGCACAAGAACCTATGTTTAATGTAGGCGATAAAGTAGTTAACTTGGGTATTGGTTTTGGCACTGGCTATGGACTTTACTACAAAACAACAATTCCACCACTTTCTGCCTCTTTCGAAATGGGCGTTAAGGATGGTATTCTCGAAAAAGGATCACTTGGAGTAGGTGGATACTTAGGTTTTAGTTCATACACCTATCGCACAAGCTGGTATGGTGGAACCTATGGCTGGAATTATACTAACATTATACTTGGAGCAAGAGGTGTTTTTCATTACCCATTTGTTGAAAAACTTGATACCTACACGGGTTTATTGCTAGGTTTTAGAGTTGTTACATCTACCGAATATGGAACTGTTGGAACGTATTCGAACCCAACAAACAGTGGTTTAGCATACTCGTGGTTTGTTGGAGGTCGCTACTACTTTACCGATAAACTTGCAGGTATGCTTGAGTTGGGTTACGGTATTTCGTACCTCAATTTAGGAATTGCAATTAAACTTTAATAAAAAATATTTTCTAAGCCCCCACATGCTTAATGGCATGTGGGGTTTTTTGTTTGTAATTACTCTGTTGTTTTTGTAATTATTTGAATTCTAGAAGTGTAGGTTTTTTATAACATTTCAAGGTTTTATTAGCCCTTTTGATTTAGTGTAGCAATTCACTTAATTTAAGTCCACTATTCTGTATTTGGTGTAAATTAACACCTTTTGGTAAGTTTAATTGCATTTATGTGGTTAACTTTGTGGTGTAGTCAATTGTTTAAAGTTAAAATGCAATTAAATGCAATCCGAACCTAAATCGATTTTATACGTTGATGATGAGCCAATTAATCTTGAGCTTTTCAAAATTAACTTTCGCAACGATTATAAGGTAATCACAGCAACTTCGGCTCAAAAAGGAATTGAGATAGTTGAGAAAGAAAATATTTCGGTAATTATTTCGGACCTTAAAATGCCCGAAATGAACGGCATTGAATTTATTGAGTACATTAAAAGTAACTCGCCCGAAAAGGTTTGCATTTTACTAACAGCCTACATCGAAAGCGATGTAATGCTTAAAGCAATTAACCAAGAGCTTATTTTTAGGTACATTACAAAGCCTTGGAAAAAGGACGATGTGAAGAATGTTATTGAATTAGCTTTCGATAAGTTCAACGCATCGATAGCAAAACGCATTAACAACTAATAGGACAAGTAGTAAACAAAAACAATTGGTTTAGTCAACAGGTAGGCTAATTATAAACTCGGTTCCCTTTTTAACTTCGCTATTTATTGTCACTTCGCCTTTATGCTGCTGAAGCACTCCCCAAACAATATATAAGCCTAGTCCAGTGCCTTTTCCTACATCTTTGGTGGTGAAAAACGGGTCGAAAATTCTCTCGGTTATTTCCTGAGGTATCCCAATTCCCGAATCTTTAACTTTAAGGAGAATTTTATTATTGGCTTTGTCGAATGTTGTTTCAATGTCGATGGTTCCTTTTTCGGGTATAGCGTCGATTGCATTCGAAATAATATTCATAATAACCTGGTTAATTCCCGATGTGTGACACAAAATTTCTGGAATAATTCCGTAGTTTTCGTTAATCCTAATTCGGTCTCTATACTTCGAGTTTAGTATAACCAGTACATCTTTAATTCCTCCAACAATATTGTAGCGCTTGCGTTCAAGGTCGCCAGTGTTTGAGTAGTAAGCCTTTAGGCTTGCAATAATTTCGGTAATGCGGTCTATTCCCGTTTCAATGTTGGCAAGCAGAAATTGAAGCGATTTCGATATTTCCTCGTATTCATCGTTGCTCTGGTTCGACTTTTTACTATTATTCGAAGGGGGTCTAAGTTTTTTAATAAGATCGGTTAGCATTGGCTTAAATGCCTGTGTGCTAGCGCTAATGTAGTTTATGGGGTTGTTAATTTCGTGTGCAATTCCTGCGGTAAGCATCCCCAGCGAAGCCATTTTTTCCGACCGTACAAGCTGGTTCTGAGTCTCCTCTAATCGGTTAATTGTGCTTTCGAGCTCTTCCTTTCGGCTGTTAAGTTCAGCATTTGTTGAGGTAAGATTTTCGTTAAGTTCAATAATTTCGTTAGCCCTTTCGCGAACCAACTCCTCAAGATGGTAGCGGTGTCGTTTAAGTTCGGTAATGTCCGAGAAGGTAACCAGCACTTTGCCAAAGTTGTCTTCGTAGCCTGGAAGCACAATCCAGTTAACGTAAAGGTCGAGGCGCTTACCCGAGGCTGTTTTTCGCGTTGTTTCGTACGAACTTGAAGTATGCTTGTTTATAAAACGAATAAGGTTGTAGCCAAATTCCTCAATCGATTTTTCGTTGAATGTTGAAATGTAATGCGTTTCGAACTCCTCTTTGCTCTTATAATCGAAAAGTTCAAGCATCGATGAATTTAGTCCGGTTATTCGAATTCGCGAAATCGACTCTGTAACTACTGAGCCCCCCTTTATAATTGTATTTTCCAAATCCTTATTCGAAATGCTCTGGGTTGTAAGAAATGAATACATTTCTTCGAGGTTCATTTCACAAATTGCCACTGGCGACGACTCGAAAAGGTTTCGGTAGTGTTCGCGGCTAATGCGAAGTTCCTCGGTTCGATCGCCAACAAGCTGTTCGAGTTTCTCATTAATTTTTTTCTTGCTTTTAAATGCCCTGTACGCAAAAATAAGCGAGAACATCATCGAAAAAGCAAGCGCAATACTTACAAATATTAATTTTTGCTGCAGGCTTATTAACGTCTCTTTCTCCGATATGTCAACATTCTGTAAATCAATTTTTTCCTGTTGCTCGGCAAGCGATTTTTGTTTTTCAATAAATTCATCGTTTAACTCTTCGAGGCTATTGCGAACTTCGTTAATCGATTGAAGCTGGTTTTCAATTGTTCGTTGAAGCCTTTCGCTTTTATAGGCCTGCCCATCAAGTTCTCTGTTTTTTAAAAGAATAAGACTGTCTTTTTCGCTTACTCTGTTCGAAAGCTCAGCAAACTCCTGCTCAAGGTACCGTCGGTTTTGCTCGAGATTAACAATAAGCCTATTAAGCTCATTAACCTGAACTATGTACGAATCTTTTTCGCTTTGCGCACTGGCCAACTGAGTTTTTATTTCCTCAATTTTTGCAGCTTCAACTCGAAGCTGATCGTTTGTTTGCTTGTAAAGTTCCTTTAAGTCGACAAAGGATCCCCCATGAACCAGTATTTCGGGCTTGTATAAAAACGATTCATTGTCGAGGTTTTGCCTGTTTATTTCGTACGAAATGCGCTTTGTTTTCGAGTCGTACAAAAGGTTAATCATTATAAAAAGCCGCGAAGAGCTTCTGTCGGAAATTAAAAGGATATTTTGCCCTTTTATGCGCTCGTAAACATCGGCAATGGTGTTGCTGAAAATATCGTCGATATATAATAGATTAATATCCTTAAGTGAACTTGTTATGTCAAGTAATACGGGCTCAATTGTTCGGCCTTTCAGTTTGTATCGGGTGGCTAGTAACTTAAAGTTATGAAAAGTTGTAGTATCGGTTGCAATAACTCCAAATCGGAATGTTTCAATTTGCTTGTCGTTTTTCCACTCAATATTCTGTGCAAAATTATAAATAAGGGCAACCTTAACCCTCGAGTCGTCGAGCGGCTGTGCTATGGTAGTTGTTGCCCATATTGCAAAGAGAACAAGTATGAGATTTTTCCTCATTTGCTAGTATTATTGTTTTAATGTTTTTTTATGAGCACCGATTACAAGTTGAAGCAAATTAAGTACTTTTTATGGAATTGCAATTTGTTTAATGCTTAAACACCCTGTTTTTTATTGAAATTATGGTTAATTAGATGATAATGAACTTTATGTGCATTTTGGGCGCTTGGAGGATTATATGCCTGTTTTTGAACCTTTAGTGTTTAATGTTTTCGAATTATTAACCACCACGTTTAATATAACTCTAAATTAATTGTACATTAGTGGCTACACATAAACCACGAATGGGATGAAGAATGTTTTACTGCTTTTATCCTTTTTACTATTCAAATTTTGCATTTTGGCACAAACGCCAACCTATGTTCATTACAGCACAGCCAATGGGCTACCTAGCTCGCAGGTTTACGAAATTATTCAGGACAGCAAAGGCTTTATTTGGTTTGCAACCGATAACGGCGTAAGCCGTTTTAATGGGTATGAGTTTAAAAACTTTTCGGTGTCCAATGGCCTTCATAGCCAAGTTATTTTTAAACTTTTCGAGGATCCAAAGGGGCGAATATGGTTTAGCAACTTCGACAATAAGCTCACCTACTGTTACAACGACAGCATTTACCCCTATAAATACAACCACATTCTACCATCGAGCCCAACAAATCCAAACGCAAATGTTAATATTAAGTCGATTGTAGTCGACAGCCTCGACAATGTTTATATTGAGTGGTATTACTTTGGCTACTCCATGGTTGACGGGAATGGGCAGTATGCTCACTTCCTTCCCGAAACTCAAACAGAGTTTATTATAAAAGAAATTGCGAACAGCGATAGATACTGCGGCTATTTTCCGGAGGACAGAAAGTATACAACACCAAAATTTAAAACGGTAATTCCTTGGTTTAAAAACCCAATTACCTTAGAGGGAACTTTGTATGGGAATAAGTCGGAGTTATACTTTTTAAATCGAATTACCCCCGAAACATTTATAGTGGCACTTGGCAAATCGATGCATGTGATAGAACAAAACAATGTTCAGGAAGTTGCTGTGCCGAGCGAAATTATACGAATACGAAAGGACACAAACAACGACTTATGGGTTGGAACGCATTTGCGAAAAGGTGTTTACTGTTATTCAAAGAGCAATGGTTACCAAAAACACTACAAACATTATCTCCCTAACTACTCTGTAACCGATATTTTAAGGGATAGAGAGGGAGGCCTTTGGCTTTCGACTCTCGAAAATGGGGTTTTCTATTTTCCAAACGAGAACTTTATTAATATCGAAAATATAAGTCCAAGTAAACACATTACTAAAATAGTTAAAGCCAGCAATGCTATTTACTTTGTTTCTGGTTACGAAAAATTGTTCCTGTTAAACCCCGACAATAGGATGCATAACGTTATAAATGAGTCAATATATATTCGTAGGCTTGAGTATAAAATCGACTTGCTTTGGGTGTCTAGCGATTTAGGGTTACTTCAGTATGATGGATTACAACTGGCTGAGCAAAGATTGAGGGCATTCGAGCCACAAAAGTCAAAAAATACGCTAATTAATCCTCGTGCAGTTCATCCAGTTACTAGTAAAAAATTCTATTCAGCGGGCAACAATGGTATACATTATTGTGCTTTAAACAACAATGCCAGCGACACCTTACATAATGTTACATTCTACGACAAAGAATTCGATGAGGTTGTAACAAACTTTTTACCTTTTAAAAATGGAAAATTTTTAATCGCATCCTACGTTGGACTATACTTGGCGCAACCAAACCCCAAAAACCCTACTATTCTTGAGGTTGAAGAAATGGGCAAACGGCATCCCGTTCTTAATACCCGAATCGACGAAATTCATTTCAACAAATTCGATGGCCGATACTACCTTGCCACAAAAGAAAAAGGACTTTTAGTTTGGGACAACCAAAAGGATTCCGTAATGCAAATTAGCAAAAAAGAAGGGCTTGCCGACAACCTTGTTTCGTCAATAGCCATTAACGATTCGGTTGTTTGGGTAGGAACAAAACAGGGCCTCAGTAAGTTGGCTTTTTGTAAAAGGGATTTTAACAAATACCACTTAACCAACTACTCGAAGTACAACGGACTTCCTACCAACGAAATAAACGGAATTGCTATAATGGGGGGCAATGTATATGTGGCTACTAACGAAGGCTTGTGCTACTTTAATCCCAAAAAAATTAATCCAAATTTAGCAAAGCCTCTAGTATATATTTCCAAAATTATGGTGAATGAGAGGGAAGTAAATAGTGCCGAACTTCTTAATTTAAGATATAATCACAACGATATTTCTATTGAATTTATTGGATTGTCGTATAGAACACTTGGCAATGTTTTATACAAGTATAAGTTAAGTGGAATCGATACAAACTGGCATTTCACCAAGAATAGGGATGTTCGGTTTCCAAAACTTCAAAGTGGATCGTACCATTTTAGCGTAAGCGCCCAAAACGAAGATGGAATTTGGAGTAGCGCTCCTGCTGAATTTGAGTTTACAATAAGACCTCCATTTTGGCAGACAACTTTCTTTCTTGTTTTCCTTTCGCTAGTAATTGCACTACTTATAATGCTTATTTACAACCTTCGAATAAGGGAAATTAACAAACGTAACAAGCAGCATCGCGAAGACGAGTATAAGCGGCACAAACTAGAGGAAGAGTTAATATTATCGAAACAAATGGCGCTTATTCAGCAAATGAATCCCCACTTTATGTTTAACGCCCTAAACTCTATTCAAAGTTTAATGTGCGAAAACAATACTACCGAAGCCAGCCAGTACTTGACGAGTTTTGCAAAACTTATGCGCCTAACTCTCGAAAACATTCAAGAGCAGTATATAACATTAGAAAAAGAGTTGGTGTCGCTCCGCCTGTACCTTAACCTTGAAAAGCTTCGCTTAAACAACTTAATGCAACACGAAATTCACGTCGACAGCAGTATCGATGCCGAATCGTGCAACATTCCAACCATGCTTATTCAGCCCTACGTCGAAAATGCAATTATTCATGGGTTAAGGCATAAAACGAATGGAATGGGAATCATTAAAATAGAATTTTTTCTTCTCGACACCCAAACCCTTCTTTGCCGAATTGAAGACAATGGCATTGGTCGAAGAAAATCGGACGACATTAATGCTATGCAAGAATTTAAACACAAGTCGTATGGTAGCAAAATTGTACAAAAGCGGCTCGACCTAATAAACTCGCTTTACAACAGGTTCCTCGATGTTAAATACATCGATCTTGAGGCTCGAGATGGCCAATCGCTCGGAACAATTGTTGAAGTGAAACTGCCAATTACTATTTCGTAATTTATTATTGCCCTTTAAATCATTGGTTATTTCGTTGCAAGTAACTCAACTAATAAATAGCACTTTATTTTTAAAAATTCAAAGGGCAACCTAAGCCTCCCTCTTTTAAAACGATATTATTTCGCCAGTAATTATAACCTCATTTTCCTATCTTTGCAACCGCAAAACAATCTTACACCCCAAAACGTTTATAAATTAAAATTTTATCATATTATAATTCAAGTAAATGAAAAGCAAAGTTTTACTAATGATTCTCGATGGCTGGGGAATTGGCAACGGCAGCAAATCCGATGTTATTGCAACAGTTAACCCACCATACATGAAGAAGCTAAAGGCAACCTACCCAAATTCGCACCTTCTCGCATGCGGCGAAGATGTTGGTTTGCCCGAAGGGCAAATGGGAAATTCCGAAGTTGGACACCTTAACATTGGTGCTGGGCGGGTTGTTTATCAGGATTTAGTTCGTATAAATAAAGAGATAAAAGACGGCGATTTTTTTAAGAACCATGTTCTTACCGAAGCTTTTACATACGCAAAGAAAAATGGCAAAGCAGTACACTTCCTCGGGCTTGTTTCCGATGGTGGTGTGCACTCGCTACACACCCACCTTTACGCACTTTGCGATATGACCAAAACATTTGGGCTAAACAAAGTGTTTATTCATGCACTTACCGATGGTCGCGACACCGATCCGCAAAGCGGATTAGGCTTTGTAAAAAATCTCGAAAAACATCTCGAAAGCAGCAATGGCACAATAGCCTCGCTGGTTGGCAGGTACTACACCATGGATCGCGACAAGCGCTGGGAACGTGTAAAGATTGGCTACGACCTATTGGTTAAAGGGAAAGGCAAGCCAGTTACCAGCATTACAAAAGCAATTGAGGAATCGTACGCCGAAGGTGTAACCGACGAGTTTATTATGCCTTTAGTTAAAGTTGATGCAACTGGAAACCCCGTTGGAAAAGTTAGCGAAGGCGACGTTATGGTTTGCTTCAACTTTCGAACCGACCGTTTACGAGAAATTTCCATTGTGCTTTCGCAAAAGGATATGCCCGAGCACGGAATGACCACCATTCCGCTGCACTACGTTACCATGGCTCGTTACGACGACACATTTAAGAATGTTAATATTGTTTACGAGAAGGATAACCTTATAAACACAATTGGCGAAGCGGTTTCGAACGCTAACCTTAAGCAGCTTCGCATAGCCGAAACCGAAAAGTATGCTCATGTTACGTTCTTCTTTTCGGGTGGTCGCGAAAACGTTTTTACCAACGAGGAGCGCATAATGATTTCGTCGCCTAAGGTTGCTACCTACGATTTAAAACCCGAAATGAGCGCCTTCGAAGTAAGGGATGCAATTGTTGAGCAGCTAAAAGCCAATAAGTTCGATTTTATTTGCCTTAACTTCGCCAACGGCGACATGGTTGGGCATACTGGCATTTACGAAGCCATTGAGCGAGCAATAATGGCTGTCGACAGCTGCGTTGAATCGGTTGTTGAAACGGCCAAGGCGAACGGGTATACTGTAGTTATTATTGCCGACCATGGCAATGCCGATTTCGCTGTAAATGCCGACGGTTCGCCAAACACAGCGCATTCGCTAAACCCTGTTCCTTTTATTTTAGTTTCCGATAATTATACGAAAACCGAAAACGGAATTCTTGCCGACGTTGCACCAACTATTCTAAGCATTATGGAACTTCCAATTCCTGCCGAAATGACTGGAAAAGTTCTTTGCTCTTAAATCAGAAAAAATCCTTAATAGAAATCTGTGTTAATCCTGTAAATCTGCGTTATCCGCGTTCTATTTTATGATCCAAATTGACGATAAACTCATTAGCCTCGACCTTTTCGAAAAACAGTTTTGCTGCGATTTACCAAAATGCCTTGGCGCATGCTGTGTTCATGGTCAGTCGGGTGCACCTCTCGAGCAAAGCGAGGTTGAAATGCTAATGGTCGAACTCGAAAGTATTAAGCCATTTCTTAAGCCATCGGGTTTAAAGTCTATTGATGAGCAAGGCGTTTGGGTTCGCGATCACGATGGCGATATGGTTACCCCGCTAATTGATGGCGCCGAGTGCGCCTTTGCTATCGAAAAAGACAATATTACTTTTTGCGCAATCGAAAAGGCTTGGTTAGCCGGGAAAGTAAAATTTCGCAAACCCATTTCGTGCCATCTATACCCAATTCGAACAAGAAAATACAAGGTTTTCACTGCCATTAATTACGACCAGTGGAGCATTTGCCAACCTGCTCGCGAGTACGGAAAAAACTTAAACCTTCCGGTTTATAAATTCCTTAAAGAACCAATTATCAGGGCTTATGGCGAGGAGTTTTACGTGCAATTAGAGGAAGCCGCTAAATTACTCAACAAGCAAAAAGGCTCAGCTAACGATTCGAAAAATTAGGATTTTGTCCTCTTTTTTACTATAATTGCAAGCAAACAATTATTAATCAATATATTAAACAACATGGAGTACATTAAAAAGTACATTGATGAGAACCAACAGCGGTTTCTCGACGAGCTATTCGGACTGCTTCGCATTCCATCAATTAGTTCCATTGCCGACCATAAGCCCGACATGATAAAGGCTGCGGAGTACTGGAAGGAAACACTGCTGAAAGCGGGAGCCGACAAAGCAACTGTAATGCCAACCGACGGAAACCCTGTGGTTTATGGCGAAAAAATCATCGACCCTTCGCTTCCTACTATCCTCGTTTATGGTCATTACGACGTAATGCCTGTCGACCCAATTGAATTATGGAAATCGCAACCTTTCGAACCCGAAATTCGCGACGGTAAAATTTGGGCACGTGGTGCCGACGACGACAAGGGACAAGCCTTTATGCACGCTAAAGCCTTCGAAATGATGGTTCGCACCGGCAACCTTCCCTGTAACGTTAAGTTTATGATTGAAGGTGAAGAGGAAATTGGTTCGACTAACCTCGAAAAGTGGCTCGAAACCAACAAGGCTATGCTTAAATCCGATGTTATTTTAGTTTCCGACACATCGATGCTTGAAGCCGACGTTCCTTCAATTACCACTGGTTTACGCGGATTGGCTTACGTTGAAGTTGAAGTAACTGGTCCAAATCGCGACCTTCACTCGGGACTTTTCGGCGGAGCCGTTGCAAACCCTGCTAATGTTTTAGCAAAAATGATTGCCTCGCTGCACGACGATAACAACCGTGTTACCATACCTGGTTTCTACGACGACGTTATGGATGTAAATCCTACCGAGCGTGCCGAAATGGCAAAGGCTCCTTTTAACCTCGACACCTATAAAAATTCGCTAAATATTCAAGAAAATTGGGGCGAAGAAGGATACTCAACCCTCGAGCGAGTAGGTATTCGTCCAACCCTCGATGTTAACGGAATTTGGGGTGGCTATATTGGCGAGGGCGCCAAAACGGTGCTGCCATCAAAGGCTAATGCAAAAATATCCATGAGGCTTGTGCCAAATCAGGATCACCATAAAATTGCCGAACTGTTTCAAAAGCACTTCGAGGCAATGGCTCCAAAGTATGTAAAGGTAAAAGTTACGCCTCACCATGGCGGACAAGGCTATGTCTCGCCAACCGACACCATTGCCTACCAGGCAGCCAGCAAGGCAATTGAAGACGTTTACGGAAAAAAGCCAGTTCCCTACCGTAGCGGCGGAAGCATTCCCATTATCAGCACATTCGAAAGAATTCTTGGCTCAAAAACCATTCTTTTAGGATTTGGACTTGAAGGTGATGCCATACACTCACCCAACGAAAACTATCCTCTTCAGCAGTTCTACCGTGGAATCGAAGCAATACCCCGTTTCTACAAGTACTTTGTTGAAATGAAAAAGAAGTAAAACATAAAATCCTCAATCGGATTTTTATAACCGCAGCCCTGTTTACTATTAGGTCTGCGGTTTTTTTTCTGGCTAATTTTAGGTAAATACCTTTTGGGAGTTAGAAGAAAGTGGTTCAAAAAAGAATAGAGGGAGAACAGTCCGCCTTCGGAAAATTTTCGAAGAATTCAAGGTTGAGCGGGTTGCAGCAATGCCTTAGGAGGAGTGCGGCAGTGTAAAAAAGTTTCCCTTTCGAGAAATGTTGGAAGCCATTGCACTCCGCAAGGAAACCCGCTCGACTGTAGAATTCAGAAAATTATCCGGCAGCGGTGATTTTTCTTTGCTCCTTTCTTTTGATGGCAGCAAAAGAAAGGAGACTCAATGCAAAACACTTGGAGCAATCTGTTCGGAAACATTCAGAGCAATAGCCAATTTTAACATTAATATGAATTTTCTTAGGTCGACCATGTTGAGCAACGAATGAGCAATTGAATACCGTTAACCTTTTTTTGTTTATTACCCTCGTCAAAAATCATCATACATCATACAATAAAAATTTCTTTTTGCGTAACTTGCACAGTAGTCCTAACGACATAAACAACTCGAAATTATGAAAAAATGCCTCCCCGTTTTACTCGTTTTAATTGCCATTGCAAGCTGCAACCAAAAACCTAAGGATGAGCAACAAAACAAGAATACGAAACAAGATATTGCCGTTTCGGCAATTGAAAAGTGGATGCAGGGCAACACCGATTACGAAGGCTATAAACCAATTGAGTTTGGCGAAATAAATCCACGATTCGAGCGTACTGCTCGATCGATGCAACTAGAAAGTTTAATATACGAGGAAATAGCCCTTAATCCAAATGGGTCGGAAAAGCTCGACAGCTTAAAAAATATTCAGCAAAATAATATGGGGAACTTAATGGGCTACATTATTCTCCACAAGTACGAAACAAGCAATATTGCTGGCGAAAAGTTTGCGAACGAAAGCCTTTTTTTCCTCGACACTGTTTTTAGGGTGGCAACAGTACTTAATCCCGAGGCTTTCGATCAAATACTCATTGAACGCCACGTTTTTCGTCTCGATTCGGTTGAGTAGGCTACTTTCTTAGCTCAAAATTCTGCCCTAAGTACACCCTTCTAACCTCGGGGTCGTCGGCAAGTTCCTGTGCTGTACCCGACTTTAAAATATCACCCTCGAAAAGCAGGTAAGCCCTGTCGGTAATGGTTAGCGTTTCGTGAACGTTATGGTCGGTAATTAAAATTCCAATATTACGATCCTTAAGGTGAGCAACAATATTTTGAATATCTTCAACGGCAATTGGGTCAACTCCAGCAAAAGGCTCGTCGAGCAGTATAAACTTTGGGTCGAGGGCAAGTGCCCGAGCAATTTCGGTTCGGCGACGTTCGCCTCCGCTTAGCTGAATCCCTAAACTTTTGCGTATTTTCTGCAAGCCAAATTCTGAAATCAGCGATTCAACCTTTTCGCGTTGATACTCCTTAGTGAATTTGGTCATCTCAAGTACCGCACGAATGTTGTCCTCTACGCTTAGCTTTCGAAAAATTGATGCCTCCTGTGCTAAATATCCAATGCCTCTTTGGGCGCGTCGGTATACGGGCTCGCGGGTTATGTCAATGTCGTCTAAAAAAATGCGACCAGCATTGGGTGTTACAAGGCCAACAATCATGTAAAAGGTTGTTGTTTTGCCTGCTCCGTTGGGGCCAAGAAGACCTACAATTTCACCCTGGCTTACCTCAACGCTTGCGCCCTTAACAACAGTTCGAGCTCTGTATTTTTTTACCAACGAATTGGTGTGCAGCTTCATCCTTTCCATTAAAGTATGTTGGATTTTTGACAAATGTAGTAAAAATCGAATACGATGCCATTGTTTAGAACAACCAACTACCCTTAACCAAAAAAAGTGTTTCTTAACATATATGTGCTTTATTGTCTAATTATCAATTAGATGCAAGGTGTTTTAGTTGTTTGCGACGCAAAAAGTTAAAAATTACCCTCTGTCGCATTTATAAACTTATAAATTTGTGGGGCAAAAAATAAATAACTAATTCACATACATAACTGTTTGTTTAATTTTTAAAAACAAAGCTTATATGACAAAACGTAACGTAGTAATTATCGGAGCTGCTGGAAGAGACTTCCACAACTTCAACACATTCTTCCGTGGTAAAGAGGAATACAATGTAGTAGCTTTTACTGCTGCTCAAATTCCCGACATCGATGGTCGTAAGTACCCAGCCGAATTGGCAGGAAGCCTTTACCCTGCTGGCATTCCAATTGTTGCCGAAGAGGACTTGGTAAAAGTAATTAAAGAGAAAAACGTTCAAGATTGCGTATTCTCGTACAGCGATGTTACTTACAATCACGTAATGAAACTTAGCTCAATTGTTAACGCTGCTGGCGCAAACTTTATGCTTATTGGTCCTAACGAAACCATGATAAAAAGCACCAAGCCTGTAATTGCAGTTGTTGCTACCCGTACTGGTTGCGGAAAATCGCAAACATCGCGCAAGGTAATTGAGCATCTAATGGCCGACGGCCTAAAAGTGGTTGCAGTTCGTCACCCAATGCCCTATGGCGACTTAGTAGCTCAAAAGGTTCAGCGCTTTGCAGTTGTTGAAGACCTTAAGAAGCACAAATGTACCGTTGAGGAAATGGAAGAGTACGAACCACACGTAGTTCGTGGAAACGTAATTTATGCAGGTGTTGACTACGAAGCAATTCTTCGTCAAGCTGAAAAAGATATCGACGGTTGCGATGTAGTTCTTTGGGACGGCGGAAACAACGACTTCGCTTTCTTTAAGCCAGACCTAACCATTACCGTTGCCGACCCACACCGTCCAGGTAACGAAATTAGCTACTACCCAGGCGAAGTTAACCTTCGTATGGCCGATGTAGTTGTTATTAACAAAATGGACTCAGCTTCTCCAGAGGGCATCCAAATTGTTCGCGAAAGCATTGCAAGTCGCAATCCTAACGCAATTGTTGTTGATGGCGCCTCGCCTATTACCGTTGACAAACCTGAGCTAATTAAAGGGAAACGTTGCCTTGTAGTTGAGGACGGACCCACACTTACTCACGGCGAGATGAAGATTGGTGCAGGTACTGTTGCCGCTCGCAAGTTTGGTGCAAAAGAAGAGGTTGATGCTCGTCCTTTCCTTGTTGGTAAATTAAAGGAAACTTTTGCTATTTATCCTAACATTGGCCGCGTTCTTCCAGCTATGGGTTATGGTGAGCAGCAGCTAAAAGACCTTGAAGCTACCATTAACGGTTCCGATTGCGACACTGTAATTGTTGCAACTCCAATCGATCTTGGTCGTATCATTAACATTAAAAAGCCTTACACTCGCGTTTCTTACGACTTAGCCGAAATAGGTCTTCCCGATCTAAAGGGCGTTCTTAAAGATTTCGTTAAGAAGCACAACCTAAAGAAATAATTTCTTTATACTTTTTTGAGAAGCGGAGGAAACTCCGCTTTTTTTATGACGTTTTGTTACCAATCTTAAATTCAAAATAGTCTAATATACATTCAACTAGCTAGTATTTTGAATTTTTAGATTGGTATATGCCGATGGGAAAATATGTTATAGTTGGCTTAATGGACAAAATTAATGGTAATATCATCTGAAATACTTGTTCTTATTATCTTTGAGTCAAATTAAAGGTTTTGAATAAAAAAAGTGTTTTTATTGCACAAAGGATTTGTGCATAAATGTGAATTTATTTAATGGGTTTTTGAAGGCATAGGGTTCTCTAAAAATATCATAATTAAACTATTAGGATCTCAAATAGAGTGAAAATAAATACCATTAAAAATGTCCAATAGAAGGCATCGTTAAAAAAACCATTAAAAATGTCCATTACTCCTTATAGTTCAATAAGACAAGTCGAAATCAGGTCAGATGCATTTTAAAAATGTCCCGTTAGGGACAAAATATCGGTAAAAGATATTACAAAACCCAATTTCTCTGTGCCGTTAGGTACAGAATATTCCGTACCTAACGGCACGGTTTTTTCATTCCACATTATATTTCTACCGATATAATGTCCCTAGCGGGACAACAAAACAAATACAAAAAATATAATTAGTTAACAGTGTGACTATTATAATCAATATTTAAATGGTTTGCACTACAGTCGAAATTGAACTACTACATATTCCCAATCGGTATTACTACCTTCGTAGCACTAAACCTTGCAAAACCTATGGCAGCATATTCCTTTACGGCAAAACCAGCTGGCTCTCTCATTAGCTACTTCAGTAATTTGGTGAAAACCAACGGAGGAATTAATCTTGCTCAGGGAATACCTGGCTTTCAGCCACCAATTGAACTTATTGAAATTTTAAAGCAAACTGCAGATTCCAACATTCATCAGTACGCTCCAGGAATTGGCAACTTTAATCTGCTAAATCAGCTAAGCACCACCTACAATGTAGAACTCGACAACCTTTTGGTTGTTCAGGGAGCCACCGAGGGCTTATCGCTTATTTACACATATCTTTTAAAAAAGTTGAAAGGAAACTTCGCAGTTATGGCCATTGAGCCTGCATACGAAAGCTACAGTCAGCTGCCTGCCATTTTTGGACAAAAGTTCGTGGGTTTTACACCGTCAAATGGAAATATCGACTTAACCGAGTTTCGTAAAAAGGTAGTTGATAATAATATAAGGGTTGTATTTATTGCCTCTCCGGGCAATCCCTACGGAATAGTACTGGCTGAACGCGAAATAAACGCCATTCTTAAAATGGCTGAAGAGTTAGGGTTTTACGTTGTGCTCGACATGGTTTACCGCGAACTGTACTTCGAAACAAAACCGTACCTGCCAATACTGGGAAAATCGCAAAACCTTTTCTACGTAAATAGCTTCTCAAAATCGCTTTGCATTACGGGTTGGCGAGTTGGATACGTTATTGCATCAACCGACAATATGGTTGGCCTCCGTGCCATTCACGATTACATTGGGCTATGCGCTCCTTCGCTTCTGCAAGAAGCGTTGGCTCAGTTCCTTATTCAAAACGACAACGGTAATGCATTTATCGCAAACTTTCGAGAAAACATTAAGAGCAACTTTATTTTAATGAGCCAAGGGCTCAAAGAATTAGGCTTTCAAATTCCACCTACGCACGGGGGCTGCTTTGTTTGGTCAAAACTACCAGCCGAAATCCCCGATGGCTTTTCCTTTGCCAATGAACTTTACAGTAAAACCAAGGTTGCCATAATTCCTGGTGAGCACTTTGGCCAAAACTATTCGAGTTGGGTTAGGCTTAATATTGCACGCGAAACCAAGGAGGTTGAAGTTGGGCTTGCTCATATTTCTAAATTTGTAAAGGAGCATTAACATTGACAGTTTTACTAATCATTGTTGTAATTCTTTGCATTGCCTACGGAGCAATGGTTGTAATATTTTGGATTGGTGTAATTAAATTGAAAAAAGAAAAAGCTACCGCTTCTGTAGAAAAAATCCCCATTTCCATTGTAGTTGCTTTTCGAAACGAAGAGAACAACCTGTCGGCATTGCTTAGTTCTATTGAGAAATTAAACTACCCTCGAAACCTTTACGAAGTTATTTTGGTAAACGACAACTCGAGCGATAACTGGGAAACAATAACTGGCGAATGGGAAAAACGAATGCCTAACTTAAAGGTGCTTTCGCTTAAAACCGAAATGGGAAAAAAACAAGCACTTGCGCTTGGAGTCGAAACCGCTTCGTTTAATCATATTGTCACTACCGACGCCGATTGCTTTATACAAACCGACTGGTTAGTTTATATTTCGAAAGAATTTACAGCATCAAATTCTTCGTTAATAATTGGGCCTGTAATTCTACACCCATCAAACAATTTATTTGATTTATTTCAAGTTTTAGAGCATTCGAGCCTCACTGCTTCAACACTTGGAGGTTGTAAAATGGGAATTCCTTTTATGGCCTCATCGGCCAATTTGGCTTTCAATAAAAAAGAGCTCGACTTCAACCTAAACATGTTTAATACAAATACTCCATCGGGCGACGATGTGTTTTTGCTGCATTCGGTCATTGAAAAGGGGCTTAAGGTCTCGTGCCATTTAAATCCATGTGGAATTGTTGAAACTAAACCTGTTAATTCAGTAAAAGCATTTTTAAATCAGCGTGCTAGGTGGGCTTCAAAATCGAAACATTATAAAAATGCAGCTGCCATAAATGTGGCTCTAATCGTTGTCGGATTTAATGCACTTTTACTTGTTTTGTTAGGCTGCTTGATATTTTCAGATTTGAATCGCATTTGGTTAGCGATTCCTTTTGGCACCAAGTTGGCTGTCGATTTCCTTCTTTTAAATAGTTACCTTGGAGCCATTGGGCGACGAAAAATGCTGTTGGTTTTTATACCTTTGCAGCTGATTTACCCTTTTTACATAGCTATAGCATTCGCTTTAGCGTTTTTTAAACCCATAAAATGGAAGTAGAGCAAACCTTATCGGCAAGTAACAAGCTTCGCGAAGGTTCACCCTGGAGGGTTGCTGCCCGACGTTTTGCTTCGAACCGACTATCGCTATGGGCTTTAGTATTTTTAGGTGTAACAACATTAATCGCTATACTTGCCTACGTTCTATCGCCCGACTCAACGCCAAATGCCAATAATCAGCATTTAGAGCTGGCCACACGAAACCCAGGCTTTAAAACAAAATTCTTCCTTGTACCACAAAATCAAAATTTTAACAAAGTCAGCACCATAGGCGCATTGGTATATGGTAGCGACAAGGATTATAAGGAAATTCCAATTTCGAGTTACACGTTCGATGGGTGGAATATTGTGCTTACCGAATATTTCGATAGCGAGGACAGCATAAGAATTGAGCAAAACATTAAAATCGCTTCGGTGCTATTACCAAATGCCGATTCGATGCGCCTTACTTCCGATTCACTCTTCATTTTTAACAGCACCGAACGCTACTCACTCTCGGAGTTACGGCAGAGGGTTGAAAGCGAAAATATTATTGATAAAAGGTTTCTGCTTGGTACCGACCGATTTGGTCGCGACATGCTAAGCCGACTTCTTATTGGCTCTCGGGTATCGCTTTCGGTTGGGTTTATTGCTGTTGCCATTTCGTTACTTATTGGAATTATACTCGGGGCAACGGCTGGCTACTTCCGAGGCTTTTACGACGACCTTGTAATGTGGCTCGTAAATGTAGTGTGGTCAATTCCAACGCTGCTAATGGTAATTGCACTTACAATGGTTTTGGGAAAGGGTTTTTGGCAAATATTTGTAGCTGTTGGGCTAACTATGTGGGTGGAGGTTGCCCGTGTGGTTAGGGGACAAGTACTTAGCATTAGAGAAAAGGAGTTTATTGAAGCCGCAAAAGTAATGGGGTTTAGCACAGGCCGAATTATAACCCGCCATATTCTTCCAAACATTCTTGGTCCTGTAATTATTATTTCGGCGAGTAACTTTGCAACTGCAATTCTTCTCGAGGCAGGACTTAGCTTTTTAGGTATTGGCGTGCAACCTCCTGTGCCTTCGTGGGGCACAATGATTAAGGATCATTATGGCTATATTATTATGGACAAAGCATACCTTGCCATTCTTCCTGGAGTTGCCATTATGATGCTGGTGCTTGCTTTTACGCTAGTTGGAAATGGGCTGCGCGATGCCCTCGACCCAAAGTCGGAAAACATTTAGCTTGTTATATGTTAATTGTTCGCAAGCCTAAAAATAACATTCTTCACAATATCAAAACATTGACTAATAACGTGAACCAAAATATGACGTAAGAATGACGCATCAAATACAATGAATAAATTTGATAAATTTTTAAGTTAAATATAATCTTGTCTCGAATTTAAATGAATTATGAAACAACCAGATTTAGGTAGAAAAATTTCAGAATTAAGACTAGCAAAAGGTTTGACACAGGGAGAACTTGCTGAAAAATGCAATTTAAGTCTGAGAACTATTCAAAGGATAGAATCAGCCGAAGTCACACCAAGAAGTTTTACCGTAAAATTGATTTTTACAAATCTGGAATATGATATTTATAATTCATTCGGCAAGTTCTCTTATAGGCTTGATAGGATAGCTTATAGGTTACAACCTTGGCTCGAGCAATTTTATAAATATGTTTTCGATTTATTTAACTTAAAAACAAACACAATGAGAAAAATAACAATTTTATCTGTGCCTTGTGTATCAATTATTCTCGTATTTCTATTAATAGGAACAGATACAAAAGCTCAGAACAAGGAAAAAGTGAAAGCAGAAATGGCCGAATTTAATTCCAAATTCATTAGATGGATTAATGATGGACAAATAGATTCAATTGGGTTGAGGTATTTGGACAATGCTTGCATGATTCCTGATAATTATCGGGAAATACATGGCCGAGAAAAAATTATAGAGTATTACAGTTTTTTATTTGCTTCAGGATTTCGCTTTACAGAAACCAAATCAAAATCTATAATTATATCAGATTCTATTGCTGTTGATAGAGGCGTTTGGAGTGCTGGTATAAATAGCAGATTAACAGGGACATATTTAACTCAATGGAGACTTTCTAAAGGGAAATGGTATATTGAGAATGAAATGACAAATACCGACTTTAGTAATGAGAAATTGAATGAATAAAGTCGACATACAATAAATGGCATAGTGCATGCGGGTTTCGATCACAATAGGGACTCGCATGACACCATTCCATCAACTGTTTTGATTCGTGAACGGCTTTAGCCCTCAACGAAGTTAATTAGTGGCAATTAACCTTTTATAACTATGGACACAATTAAGAAAATCTTTAAAATTGGCTACGGCCCATCGAGCAGTCACACCATGGGCCCCAGTAAAGCGGCTAACGAATTTGGGTTTAAAAACCCAAATGCCAATTCGTTTAGGGTAACACTCTACGGAAGCCTTGCTTCCACAGGGAAAGGACACCTTACCGATGTTGCCATAGAGAACACCCTTGCTCCAAAACCTGTTGAAATTATTTGGAAGCCAGAGGTTTCGTTGCCCTTTCATCCAAATGCTTTACTTTTCGAAGCACTCGATACTAATAATTCAGTATTAAATAGCTGGACCATTTACAGCGTAGGCGGTGGCGATTTAAAGGAAGAAAACGAAGTTGAAAAAGTCGACTCCATTTACCCTTTATCGAAAATGGCAAGCATAATGCCTTGGTGCTACGACAACGGCAAAACCTTTTGGGAGTATGTTGAATTGCATGAAAATTCCGATTTTTGGGACTACCTAATGGAGGTTTGGCGTATTATGCAGAACGCTGTAAGAAATGGACTCGAAAACGAAGGAACACTCCCTGGCGGTTTGAACTTACAACGAAAAGCTCCTTCATTTTATGTAAAAGCAAAAGGCTATAAAGCTTCGCTTAAAAGTAGAAGTTTAGTTTACGCCTACGCCCTTGCCGTAGCCGAAGAAAATGCTGGTGGTGGAAAGGTTGTTACTGCCCCAACTTGCGGATCGGCTGGCGTACTTCCAGCGGTGCTTTACCACCTGTCGACTAGCTACGAGTTTTCCGATAAGAAAATTCTTCGAGCCCTTGCAACTGCTGGACTTATAGCCAACCTTATAAAAACCAATGCAAGCATTTCGGGGGCACAGGTTGGCTGTCAGGGCGAAATTGGTTCGGCCTGCTCCATGGCTGCCGCAGCAGCCAATCAACTGTTTGGCGGAACATTGGCCCAAGTTGAGTATGCTGCCGAAATGGGTCTCGAACACCATTTGGGCTTAACCTGCGATCCAGTTTGTGGGTTGGTGCAAATTCCTTGCATTGAGCGTAATGCCTTTGCCGCAGCACGAGCTCTCGATGCCAATATTTACTCAATGCTTACCGATGGCCGCCATCATGTTAGCTTCGACAGGGTTGTAAATGTGCTGCGCCAAACGGGTCACGACATTCCCAGCTTATACCGTGAAACTGCCCTTGGCGGACTAGCTTCGATAAGCGAGTAAAAAATAATTGGACATATAGATTTACTCCTTTATTTATTTCTTAGTTGAATATTAAGTTTGGTATTCTTTGCTTTTATTCGTAATTTGCTTTATTAAGCGAGGTAAATATTTGCATTTACAATTGAGCAACATGCTACTTAAATCAATAATTATTTCTTTTATCACCTTAATTAGTTTTTGCTCTTATGGGCAAGACATTGATACTCTATTCTCGCTATCGATAGAAGAATTGCTAAATTTGAAGGTTCGCGTAGGCACGCGTGGTGAGAATAAATCTGTTTACACCTCACTTGTTCCTGTTGATGTTATTACGAAGGAAGATTTAGCATCGGTTGGAACATCAGACTTAGGGCTTGCCATTCATAGACTGCTCCCATATGTTCAGTACTATAAGCCTGTGCTCATGGATGGTGCCGACCATGTATTTCCTCTGTCAATTCATGGTTTCTCGGCCGACCAATTGCTTGTTTTTGTTAATGGTAAACGCTGGCATCAATCGGCACTTATTTATGAAAACAGCAGAATTAACAAAGGGGCTTCGGCAATCGACTTTAGAGTATTCCCAATAAACCTAATAGAAAGAGTTGAAATACTGAAGGATGGAGCTTCGGCACAGTACGGTTCCGATGCAATTGCTGGGGCAATAAATATTGTTCTCAAATCGAATGCTAACACATCTGGAAATATTCGATATGGGCATACTGGCAAAGGCGATGGAAGGTATTTAGAATTTTTTGCTACAGCAAATAAAAAGTTTAAAAGGGGGACGTTGCAATTTTTTACCACTTACAATAACGTAGGGCAAGTTGATAGAGCAGGGCTTGACGATAGGCAGCAGTACTTTGCAGGCGACCTTAACGAACCTGATGGTCCAATTAAAAACAGTATTTACGGCACAGCATCAGCGCAAAGTACAGGAATTGGACTTCTTTCAAATTTTCGCTTGAGTAAGAATGTCGAACTATTTACGAATGGGCTTTTAAATGCACGAATTGGGGAGTCGTATGGCTATTTCCGGCGCCCTCTCGATAATCGAAATATTCGTGCAATATACCCTAATGGTTTTTTGCCAATAATTAATCCTACTATTTTCGATTACTCATTCGACATTACACTAAAAACGATGCTTGGAAAATGGCAAGCCGATTTTTCTGCAATAATTGGAGGCAACAACATCGATTTTAACGTAAAGAACAGTTTAAATGCATCAATGGGGCTTGAGTCACCTTTAAATTTTGATTGTGGAAGTTTGTATTTATGGCAACAGGCCATTAGTGTGAATTCGAGTAGGACATTTAAAACCTACACAAGTAGTTCGCTTGTATTTGCCGCAGGGGGCGAATATAAGGTTGAGAACTATACAGTTACCGAAGGTGAACTTGCTTCGTATATCGATGGAGGCTCCTCTATTATCGATGGCCCAAACGCAGGTTCTCCTGCTCCTGCAGGAGCTCAAGTGCTACCTGGGTTTAAACCAACAAATGCAATTTCGGAATTAAGAACGAATACTGCAGCATACATTGATATTGAGAATCGTTTTTCTCATACTATTTCAATAGGAACTTCTGCCCGAATTGAGAACTACACCGACTTTGGCACTGCACTTAGTGGCAAGTTATCGGCCAGATACGAACCAATTGACTATTTTGCGCTACGAGCTTCGGTGGGAAATGGCTTTAGAGCCCCTTCACTCGCTCAATCGTATTACTCTTCAACTGTTACAAATTTTATTGATGGTATTGCATACGAAAACGGCACATTCACTGTTAATCACCCCATTTCTATTGCCTTGGGCGCTAAAAGTTTAAAACCCGAATCAACCATTCATTACACGTTGGGATTAGTTACTTTCCCTGTTCCAGGGTTTATGCTTAGTTTCGACTTCTATCAAACAGAAGTAGCTAACCGAATTGTTTTCTCTGGCAACTTTACTTCAACAAATGCTCCTGCATTTGCTTCGTTATTTCAGGACAACAGAATTGGGGGAGCACGCTTTTTCACAAATTCAATAAGCACTATAACTAAAGGAATTGACTTTTTAACTCGATATGAGCGCAACTTTTCTCTCCGAAATAAAGTGTTACTGTCGCTATTTATAAATGTAAATAAAATAAAACTTAACGGCGATCCTGTAATTCCCGCTGAGGTTAGTAACTATGCAAGCATTTTTTTCGACAGAGGGGAGGTTGCCCGCGTAATATCATCAACCCCAAAAACTCGAGTTACAAGTGAAGTTAGGTACAGTAGAGGAAACACAAGCGCCAACCTAAGGGTTTCGTACTTTGGAACTATTCGGGTAGTTCATTCCGTTGCTCTTCCCGAAACCGATCAAACAATTCGCAACGGAACTATTTTTGACCTTGGAGTTGAACACAAATTTAAAAATGGGTTCTCCATTGGGACTGGAGGTTTGAATGTTTTTAATCGATACCCTCAAAAGTCTACAGCCATTAGCGGCGATTCGTTTACTGGCAAAATTTTACCCTATAATCCTTTTGTGCCGTATGGTTTTGAGGGAGGACGTATATACCTTTACGCTTCGTATGTTTTTTAGATAACCTAAGAAACTGTTTAAGTTTTTATTAATATTCTGGGTTTCAATTGCCGACGCCCCGATAATTATCGGGGCGTCGGCAATTATCAGAGCATTTCTAATGAATAAAATTTAAACAGTTTCTAAATAAATTTGCAATATTTATAGCTGATAACGAACATAATAATCTTTAAAAAAAACCATGAAAAACTTATTCTTAGCAGCTGTGCTGCTTTTTTCTCTCACGAGTTACTCCCAAAAAAAAATTAAGGTTAATAAAGATTATAAGTACATCCCCTCTGGCGAAGCCCGAACTGGGGAAGAGATAAAAAGTGTTGATGCTTTTTACATTTGCGATCACGAAGTTACAAATGCCGAATACATGGCCTTTATTAAAGACATAAAACTCTCGAATCCATCCCTTTATGCAAGTTGTAAGCCCGACACTTCTCTTTGGGTAAAAACATTAAATTTTACTTATAACGAGCCTTACGCAACCCATTACCACTGGCATACTTCTTACTCGAATTACCCAGTAGTAAATATTACTTTCGAAGCGGCAGTGGCTTACTGCGAGTGGTTAACCAAAAAACATAATTCAACTTTAAAAGAAACAAAACTTACTAAGAGCGAATACAGATTACCTTCGGAAGTCGAATGGATTAGAGCAGCCCGAGGCAATAACCATAAGTGGGTTTACACGTGGCAGACGCCCTATTTAAGGAATGCAAAAGGGTGTTTTTTGGCAAATTTTTGCCCCATCGACAATAATAGCATTACGCGCGATTCCAAAACCAATGAATTCAAAATAATACCCGATTCCAAAGGCTTTGTTTTAGATGGGGGATTTGTTACGCTACCTGTAAAAACCTATTTGTCAAACGCTTTTGATCTATTCGACATTTGTGGGAACGTGGCCGAAATGGTTACCACTAATGGCGTAGCCAAAGGAGGCAGCTGGTACGATCCTGGGTACGATTTACGAATCGATTCGCCAGGTAATACTCACTCAATACCATCGCCAATGGTAGGATTTAGAGTTGTTTTTGTTTCAAATGTGGATTAATTCTTCAGAAATTTCACAGGAAAAGTAAGCGCAACCCTTACCGGCATTCCTCGTTGAATGCCAGGCTGCCATTTAGGGCTCGACATTATTACCCTTAGCGCTTCGGCGTCGAAATCGGGATTAACGGTTCGCACAACCTTGGCATTCGATACTTTTCCATTGGGTTCAACAACAAATTCAACGTAAACACACTCCTCGTTTGCCACTACTTTGCGTTTCGAGTACTTCAATTTTTTATTAATATACTCTTCGAAGGTTGCAAAACCTTCTACCTTAAACTGTGGCATTTCCTGCACCATAAGGTAAATCTCGTTATCTTCTTCTCTCTCACTTGCAACCGCTTCGGCAGCAATACCAATTGTATTGTCGGCAATTTTATATGCTACCTCGGCTTTCACTAACGTGGAACTTTTCTCCTTCGCCTCAGCATCAATGCTTTTCGAACGCTTCGAAGTAGAAGTTTCAGCAAAACTCTTTGAAGGAGCAGCCTGTCCCGCAGCAGCCATTACTGGTGGCGAAACATTTCCAGTGTAATCTGGAGCTTTAGCATTGGCAACCATTACAACAACTTCGTCGAGCGCAGCCTCTTCGGGGGCAATTTCAATGCTTACTGGTTTGCTCATTTCTTTTACTGCTGTGCTTTCGGTTGCTGTTTGTGCCAGTTGCCTGCTGGTTACCAGAGGTTTACTGTAATCCTTTGGCTTCCCATTTCCCGACGACGAAACGCTAATAGTATTTCCCTTAAATGGCTTTTCGTCAATCAGCAACTTGCCATTCCAAACACTCTCCTTCCTGTAGAGGTTATCGGCAAGTGTGTAGGTTGAATTTAACGACGAAAAGTAATTATAGGTAAGAAAACTAATTGACAGTAGAACAAGGAACGACGCGGCAACCCTTATGACGTAGCCAAATGAAACAACACGACCTTTTTCGGCTCTTTTATCGATTTTGCTATTTAATTCACTTTCAATTTCAATAATTGAGGTTGGATTTTCGAGCAACATAATTCCTTCGAGCTCGTCGGCACACATAGGGCACTCCGCTGTATGCCTTTCAACCCTATACATTTCGGCTGCCGAAAGAGTACCCGAGGCATACCCAATAAAGGTTTGCTGGTCGATGCAATCGGTTGGTTTGCTATGTATGTTGTTGTTACGTTTCATTTCTTGTAAGTCCAATTTTTAGATTTCTCTTCCCGTTTTGTATGTAGCTTTTAACTTGGTTCAGCGTATACCCTGTTTCGATCGCAATTTCGTGATAACTTTTCTCCTTTAGGTAGAAAAGATCGACACAGGTTCGCTGCTCGTGCGAGAGGTTACAAAGCTCCATTTCTAAATTGGCAACACGTTCTTCGAGAATATCTTCATTGTCAAGATGAAACCCATCCCCATTTTCCATAAAGGATAGAGTATTTTTTTTGTCGTCCCTGTCGAGGCTTATGGTTTTAGTATCGTTCCTAAAAATTTGCAGACAATGGTTTCGTGCAACCCTGTATAGCCAAGGCTTAAAATTTTCGATATTATGCTTTTTAAGGTCGGAGAATAACTTTTCGAAAATTTGCATTACCGCATCATTACTATCCTGCTTGTCTTTTAAATGCTTCATGCACACGGCAAACACAAAACCTGTGTAGCGTTTAAAGAGAATTCCAACAATGTGAGTATCACCCTTTTTCTTGTAAAGGTCAATAAGTTCCAAGTCGGAAAGCGATTCTATATTCTTTTTAAAAAACAAGTGGCTGAATATCAGTTATTAGTTTTCAAAGTTACAAAAAAAATCGCATCGGTTTATGGAATTATTGTTCCAAACACATCGTGTTAGCAAAAGCAAATGTTTAACCAATAATTCCAAATACTATGAAAACACTAACCTTGGCAGTTTGCATTCTCCTTTTTGGAGCATTCGCTGCAACACCTCCCCAAACGGGCAAATTAACAGGAAAAGTAACCGAGGCCGAAACGTCAAAAATTTTGGCTAACGTCTACATTCACGTAATGCAGGGTTCGAAAATTGTGCTACAGGCACGCAATCAACCCAATGGAGTATTTTCTATTGAACTTTCCGAAGGTAACTACTCGGTTCGTTTCTCACTGGCTGGATTTGCCGATAAAACTTACTCGGTTTACATTAGCAAAGGGAAGTCGACCCAACTAAATGCAGTTTTAGAAAAAGTTAAGCCAGAAACTAAGGAGGAATTAACTACACTTTACGACAACGTTGCGTTAGAAGAGTGCATAGTTCAAGCAACAGGGCGAGCTTCGGCTCAAAAGCACAAGCTGGCTGGGGCTCCTGTAACTATGATGTCAATTGCTTGCGATTATGACGAACCCTACGTTGAACACAACACCGAAGGATACGATGTTATTAACGAGAATCGATTTAAGGATGTGATTAACAACCCCCTTTCAACCTTTTCGGTCGATGTCGACAGGGCTTCGTACGCCAACGTTCGCAGATTTTTAACCCAAAGCCAAAAACCAGTAAAGGATGCGGTTCGCATTGAGGAACTTATTAACTACTTCGACTACGAATACCCTCAGCCAAAAAATGGTCATCCATTTTCGGTAACCATCGAAGGCGACGTTTGTCCTTGGAACCCTCAGCGCCAGCTTTTGCTTGTTGGCCTAAAGGGCGAAAACCTTAACGAAGAGCAAATTCCGCCGAGCAATCTGGTTTTCTTAATCGACGTTTCGGGATCAATGTTTTCCGCCAATAAGTTGCCACTGCTAAAACAGGCATTCTCGTTTCTCGTTCAAAACTTACGACCACAGGACAAGGTTGCCATAGTTGTGTATGCCGGAGCAGCGGGAGTAGTTCTTGAGTCGACCCCAGGAACCAACAAGCCAAAAATTCAGGCAGCTCTCGAACTCCTTCAGGCAGGTGGTTCAACAGCAGGTGGAGCAGGAATTCAACTGGCTTACAAAATTGCTAAGGAGAATTTTATTCACGGTGGAAATAACCGTGTAATTCTTGCCACCGATGGCGACTTTAACGTGGGAGCCAGCAGCGATGCCGAAATGGTTCGCCTAATTGAAGAGAAACGTAAGGATGGTGTTTTCCTTTCGATTTTAGGCTTTGGCATGGGAAACTACAAGGACTCGAAAATGGAACAGCTGTCGAATGCCGGAAATGGGAACTATGCCTATATCGACAATATTCTGGAAGCTAAAAAGATGTTTGGCTCCGAACTTTGGGGAACCCTTTACACCATTGCCAAGGATGTAAAAATACAGGTTGAATTCAACCCTGCTAAGGTTAAGGCGTACCGCCTTATTGGTTACGAAAACCGAATGCTAAACAAGGAAGACTTTAACGACGACAAAAAGGATGCTGGCGACATTGGCTGCGGCCATACTGTTACGGCATTGTACGAAATAATTCTGGCCAATTCAACCGAAAAGGTTTCGGATGTTGACCCGCTTGAGTACCAAAAAACCCAACCAGTAGCTGCAACCGACAGCAAAAACTTAATGACCGTAAAGCTTCGCTACAAGCAGCCCAACGAAGACGAAAGCAAGCTTATTGTTGAACGCGTTGAAGCATCGAAACTGAAAGCAACGGGTAACATTAAGTTTGCCTCGGCAGTTGCTGAATTCGGAATGCTGCTCCGCGACTCGGAACACAAAGGAACGTCGGCATACAGCAGCGTAATTGAGCGCGCAAAAAGTTACAAAGGAAAAGATGAGTACGGCTACAAAGCCGACTTTTTAAAGCTAGTCGAAATGGCCGAAGTTATTTGCAAGTAAAGCAATTGTAACTTAAAGTAAAAAAAGCATCAACATTTAGGGGTTGATGCTTTTTTTGTTGTAAAACCTACTGAAAGTTAACGAAAGGAAACCGTTTAGTTTAGATTGTAGAATGGTTTTTCAATTGGGCAACCTCGTATTTAAGGAGTTTGCTTTTGGGCATTTATGGCGTATATTTGCAATATTAATCGATGAATTGATTTGGTTTATAGGACTTATAATCCTACAAGTTTACACCTCTTAAAATTAAACGACTATGAACCTGCAATATATTTCGGACAGTAAAGGACAAACAACTGGGGTCTTTATTCCTATTAATGAATGGAACGACCTTAAAAAAAAATACAAGGATATTGAGCAGGAGGATATTGATATTCCAGAATGGCACAAAGATTTGGTGAGAAAACGCCTTGATGATTACAAGAAAAACCCTGGTTCTGCCTTGAATTTTGATGCGGCTATGGATGATCTTGAAAAAGAGTTGTAATGTATAAATCTTTAATCCTCCCCTTTGCTAAAAAAGATATTTGGTAAGCTGCAAAGTGGTATAATAATCAACAAGAAGGGCTTGGTAAAAGATTTACTACGGAAGTCTGCGAAAAAGTCCATTTTATAAGCAAGAACCCAAGTGCTTCAAATATCCGTTACGATGGCGTAAGAACTGCCGTTTTAAACGTATTCACGTTTATGGTTCACTATACAGTTGACGAAGATGCCAAAACCATTATTATTTCCGCCGTACTGCACACAAGCCGTAACCTTGAGTTGTGGAAAAAAAGATAAAGTAAAAGCCCAAACTACTTGACTTATCACCTTGGATTTGTAACAGAGCGCTCTTTACGAGTACGACGCAGTCAATCCAATATCCTTATAGTAAATGAAGAGTTGGATAACATATTAGGCACAACGAGCTTGAAGTTTTGAATGTAAAAGTATAAAAGGAGAGAATACCTTAAAGTTTTATTGGGTCGAAAGATCAGTTTGCCTCTCGTTACTTAAAATATCCCTAACTGTTGCTTCGTATGCTCCAATGTTTTTGGCTTTTTTAATCTTCTTAAACCCTTTGTGAGGGTTCGAAAAGGAGGTTATAAAGTACTCCCAAAAGTGAAGCATTTTAGTTAAAATATGGCTCGATCCCGATAGGGCTTGAGAGTAGTCGCTAAAAAGGGTGTCGTGAAATTTACTGAAAATATCAACTCTGTTTTCAGGGTAAATTGACGTGTTGTTTTTAATCATACCAGGAAGAAAAGGATCGGCAATAACACCTCGTCCAATTAACCAATGATTAATGGTTGGAAACTGACTCGCCAGCTTATTAAAAACTGCTACCGACACAATGTCGCCATTGTAGTATACTTTGTGGCTTGTGTTGCTTAAACAGCGCTCGAATGAGTTTAGGTCTAAACTGCCTTTGTAAAGCTGTTTCCCAATTCGTGGATGTATAGCAATGCATTTAACTGGGTATTCCTCTAATATTGGCAGAACTTGAAATATTTCTTCGCTGCTTGCGTATCCAAGTCGCATTTTAATTGATACGGTAATGTCCGATTCGGCAAAGACTCTATTGAGAATGCTATTAATTTTTTCGGGTTGGCAAATTAATCCCGAGCCCAAACCCCTATTTGTTACCATGGGATAGGGGCAGCCCAAATTCCAGTTCAACTCGTTATAGCCAATGCTCTGAACGTACTTTGCTGCAAATAGAAACTCATCGGCATTGTTGGCCATAACCTGGGGAACTAAATCTATTCCAATGTTGTTTTTGGGATTTAAGTCGCGTTCGTACGAAGATTTTATTTCTAGGGTTCCGTTAAAGCGAATGTATGGAGCGTAAAATGTATCGATTCCTCCAAAGTATTTGTTAAAGGCATTTCGAAACCGAAAATCGGTAAACCCTTGAAGAGGTGAAGAAATAAGGGTAATGCTCATTTTGCTTTTGTATACGGGTTAAAAATATGATAAACAATAAAACAACTAGTTATAAAAAAGTGCTTCTTTTATAAAAATGAAGTGTTTATAGCGTCGAAAGTTAATCGATATTAATTTTCAATTGCTAGTTTTGAATATATTTGGGGAAAATTACAAAAAAAACTACTAAACGTTTATGAAAAAATCTTTACTATTAACGCTAATCTTAGCTATAAGCTTTGCTGCATTTAGCCAACCCGACACGGTTAAAGTAAATAAAAAAGAGGGTTGGAAATTCGGCATTGCTTTACCTGCTGTGGCTTACGATTCGGACCTTGGTTTTAAATATGGAGGATTAGTAAATTTTTACGATTATGGCAAGCCAAGTTCGTACCCCAACTTTATTAAGTCGTTGTATTTAGAATGGTCTCGCACAACCAAAGGAAGTGGCATAAACAAGTTTATGTACGACGACAAAAAACTTTTTAACACCAATTTGAGACTGATATCGGATGTTGGTTACTATATTGAACAAAACTTAGATTTTTACGGCTTCAATGGTTTTGAAACTGGTATAAACCTCGATTATACAAATCAGGAAAGCAGCAGTTACCAATCACGAATGTACTACCGCCACGAGCGCAAAATGGTAAAGATTATTGGCGATATCCACATCCCAATTATGGATAACATGTTTAAAGCGGTAGTTGGGTACAGCTTATACTGGATGAAAATTAATTCGGTTGATATTAATAAACTAAATGAAGGCAAAAACCCTGCAGACCAATTACCTAACGTAACAGATGTGCCTGGGTTATACGAGCAATTTTTAAGCTATGGCGTAATTCCCGATAATCAGAAAAACGGAGGATTTGTAAATCACTTTAAAGGCGGAATTATTTACGATACCCGAAACCTTGAAGCTTGTCCAACCAAGGGATTATGGACAGAAGCTTTAGTTTTATTTTCGCCCGATTTTGGAAGCCATACATCGTACACTCAGTTTTCGTTTACACACCGTCAGTATTTTACTATAGTTAAAAACAGGCTTTCGCTTGCATACAGAATGGTTTACCAAACAAAACTTACTGGCAAAATGCCTTTTTACATGCTGCCATTTTATCAAAACACACTTGAAGTTTACGACGGCTTTGGAGGTGCAAAAACAATTCGTGGGATTTTGCGCAATAGGGTAGTTGGAGAAGGTGTTGCATTTGGAAATATAGAAGTAAGATGGAAATTTTTTCGCACAAAACTGTTTAAGCAAGACTTGTACCTTGCGCTTAGCAGCTTTTTAGACGGTGGCATGGTAACCAAACGCTACAACTACTCGCAGTTGTCGGGTCCCACTGTTAATACTGGAACCGAGAAACTTCACCTTGGTTATGGCGGAGGTTTTAGAATTGCAATTAACGAAAATTCGATTATAGCAATTGATTACGGCATGGCTAATGATAAGCGCGATGGCAATTCGGGAATATATATTGGATTAAACTGGTTGTTTTAAAATCAATGTGCGCTGTTTCAAATACCTAACCACAAAGGGCACTAAGACTTCACTCTAAGTACGCAAAGAACTGCATTGTTTTTTTTAGACTTTGTGGCTCTTTGCGTTTTCTTTGTGGTCTTTGTGGTTAATCTTTCATTTAACCAGCCTCTTTTTCTGATTACACTCTACTTGCACCATTAGCGCTTGTTACAACATAAAACTCAGCATTTAGGTTGGTTTTGCTTTTATACTCGCTCTTCACATTGTTAATAAAAGCGTCAATATAATCTGTACTTATTAAAGTTATAGTACAGCCTCCAAAACCAGCACCTGTCATTCTTGAGCCCAAAACGCCTTTTTGCTTTACCTGAATTTCCTGTAGCGTATCCAGTTCAAAGCCTGTAACTTCATAGTAGTTCTTTAACGACATGTGCGATTGGTTTAGCAGCTCTCCTAATTCAATAATATTTCCATTCTTAAGCAATTCAGCTGCTTTTATTGTCCTATTGTTTTCGGAAACAACGTGCTTCACTCGCCGCTTAATTGTTTCGTCTGCAATTAGTTTGTCAATTTTACTAAAATCTAATTCGGTTAGCTGGCAAAGATGTTCAACGTTTAACCCTTTTTGAATTTGCTTTAGTCCAAGCCTGCACTCCTCTAATCTTTCGTTGTACTTCGACTCCGTTAACTTCCTTTCTTTCATCGAGTTTGTTATTACAAACTGGTAAGAACCCAAATCTAAAGGAATATGTTCGAATTGTAAATTTGACGTGTTAAGTAAAATGGCGTTCCCCTTTTTGCCCATACCAATTATAAATTGGTCCATAATGCCGCATTTCAGCTTCATGTACTCGTTCTCGGCCTTTTGTGCAAGTTTTACGAGGTCGATACTTTGCATGCTAAAGTCAAACATGTGGTTAAGCATTACGGCTGTAGCAAGTTCTACCGAAGCCGACGACGACAAGCCAGTGCCATGGGGCAAGTTGCCAAAAATATAAATATTTAACCCCTTGTCAATTTTATGACCATTCTCCTTTAGCATAGCCATTACCCCCTTGGGGTAGTTTGCCCAAGCGTGTTCTGTCTTGAAACTTAGGTCGTTAAAGTCTATAGTTATTTCCTCGTTAAAGTTTTCCGAGTAGAACACTATTTTAGTGTCGGCACGAAACGAAGCTGCTATATAAGTTCCGAGGTTAATGTTGGCGGGTAAAACAAGCCCTCCGTTGTAATCGATATGCTCGCCAATTATATTAATACGGCCAGGGGCAAAGTACACACTTGGCGCATTGCCACTACAAAATTTCGATAAAAACTTGGCAATTAAAATGTCCTTCATCAACAAAAAACTAAATAATTTTTTACGATTTTTTTCCCTCGGTATTTTTACTTTTTAAAGCATCGAGAACATACTTTTCGCGATAGAAAACAAAGAAAACCAAACCTATAATACAGAAAAATCCAGCGGCAGGACCGGTTAGCCGTATACCTAAGTCGTTTCCAAGGTCTTTACCTAAAAGAAGCAACGAGCTAAATACGAGCATCGCCAGCATCTGTCCAATTTTGCTCATAAAAGTTCGCGCACCAAAAAACATAGCCTCGCGCTTGCTGCCGGTTCTAATGGCATCGCTGTCGGCAATATCGGCAATAATTGCATTGGGTAATATTCCAAATATTGCTAAAGCTATGGCGGTCAGTACTGCCAGAATCATTGCCTGTACATGTGTTGACATTGGCATAAATTCTTTTCCTAAAACAGAAATGTAGAAATACATTACCGAGAATGTAATGAAGGCGAAAATCATCATTTTCTTTTTTCCTGCTTTTTTTGCAAGAATATTAACAAACGGATAGAATACAAACGAGAAGGCAAATACCATTATGTTGTAAAACGAGACCTTTTCCTCGGGCATTCTTAACAGAATAGTTACGTAGTATATTAATCCGGTCATTAGTATTGTTAGTGCAAGCCAGTAAGCCAGGTCGGAAATTATAAAAACTTTGAAATCTCTATTCTGAAATGTTTTTTTCATCGATTCAACCACGTTTTCTTTTGATGGTTTGCCCGACGAGTACTTTCGTTCATTAATTGTAAATACAGGTACAAACATTAGCACCATGGCCAAAATAGCCATGCCAAGCACTACGTATTGCACCGCTAAAACCTTAACAATTCCTGCGCCTATAAGCATATTCCAAATTGCGGGTGCGCCAAAAGCGATGCCAGTTCCAATAAAAAATGTTACCGAAATGGCTGTAGCCAAGTTTAGTTTCATTTCGGAACTGTAGCCTAATTCCGAAATAAGGGTCATGTAAGGCGTTACGTAAATAGTGTAAAAAACGTAAAAGCCTGCCAAAGCTAAAACAAGCCAAATTATATTACCAGCATGGCTTGTAAATGGCGACCAAAAAACCAGAACTGTAAAAACGGCCAATGGTAAAGCGCCCTTTTTCATAAAAGAGATTCTGCGTCCGAGTTTCGAAGTCGACCTGTCACTCATTGCAGCAACTAAGGGGTCGGTTACGGCATCTAACAATCGCCCTCCCATGGTAATAAGGCCTATTACAGTGAGGAACCCGAGTATTTTTCCCTGCGGAATAAGCTCTGGCAGTCCAGCTTCGGCTGGCGGAAGGTAAAACCAAACCAAATAGGTATTTATAAGTCCCATTAAAATAGACCAGCCTAATTGTCCTATTGAATATAGGATTATATGCTTAAACCTAATTTTTTCTGTTAACATATACTTGCAAGTTTATATTGATAATTAAACGTTAAATGCCAATTTTACTGCATTGTAGGCTCCGTTATAAATTCCAATTTTGTAATTATCCAAAATGTGCTTATTCATCAAATTCAATATATCTTTTTCTTCAATCATTAATTTTAGCATTTGAAAAGCGTAATCGGTTTTATCGCACTCAATGGTTCCGTCGCCCAATTCCGAACTTCTAATTGCGCCCCAAGCTTCGTGCCCGCCAACTCGTTTAATTAACAGTTTAGGAACTGGATAGAACGACAACTCGCTTGGCTTTGTAATAAGAATATCAGCGGGTCGAATTAGTAAATTTGTAGTGTAAACCGCTTCGAAAATATCGTCGTTTTGAAAAAGGTGAACTCCCTCAACATCGCCATCGATTGCCTTTTCGGCTACTTGCTTGGTTTTTTCCCACTCGTTAATGTAGGTTGTACAAGTATTTTTTAACCACGAACTTTTTTCGAGTACATAGTTCAGAAATTTTTTGTGATCGCCTACATTAATAAACAGAACAACTTTTTTATTTTGAATGTAAGGTGCAAGGAATTCAATAAAATCGACAGTTAGTTTTTGCTGAGCACCGGCACCGCCTACAGTTAGCAATAGCCTAAGGGGCTTGTTGCCATTTAACCGCTGCAACCGTTTTTCGGTATCGACCTCGAGATTATGAACAAATTCGTGGTCGATAAAATGACCCGTTTCAACAATGTCGATGGATGGCATAGGATTAAGAATGTTTTTTGCCATTCCGTGTAAAGTTCTGTATCCAAGGTAAGTCGAAAAGCCTTGAATTGCATGAACTGCACCTTCGGAAAGGTGCAAGCCCATTTGCCAGTTGTCGGGCACAATGTTAACCACTTTTTTAAAACCGGCATGCACTGCTGCTTGCGCAGGCCATACGTGTGTGGCAATATACGGTATGTCTTTTGGTAAGTTTTTATGGAAGCCAGCCATTAGCTCAGTCATTTTTTGATCTTTAGAATTGTACGTTAACTTTCTAAAGCCTTGGGAATTTAAAGGTTCCCAGTAGTACTTGTTAAACAGTGTGCTTTTTTGCGACAATCGCGATCCCAGCGAGTACAAACCGTTCATGTGTTTAACAATTTTTGTGGTAGTCGACTGTGGAAATGCATTCAGGTCTAACCACAAAGGTTTGTAACCAAGAGCGTTTGCGCACGATGCCAGCGCAATTGATATTCGGTAATGCCCATAACCCATTCGTATATTACCAACTATTACGTTTTTGTTTGTTGGCAGCTCGGTAGGGGTTTCCGAAAGTTTAATATCATCAACATTCACAAACTCGTTTAATGTTTTGTTGGGTTGCGTAGTAAAATGATAATCAACGCTTGAGTCGTCGCCAAACTTCTTTATAAAACTACTCTTCCTACGTAAACCCGTTTTGTAAACCGAATGGGCGATTTCATTTTTAAACACACTCTTACTTAAATCTTTCATAAACTAAAGTTTCAAAGGGTTTTATGATTTTAATGTTTTTATAATCAGTTTCGAGGTTAAATATATTTAATAATTTCAACTCTCCAATTTCAATCTTTGCTGTTTTATGCGACAGGTTGGAAAGGCCTGTAAAGTGCTTCCCTTTTACACAAAAGTGATACTCGAATAAATCGTCGGTTTCGGAAAAACTTAATACCTGAGCACTATGGAAAAATTCGATATTTTTGAGTAGATCTGTCTGCCAGCTTTTGTACTTTTTAATATTGTCGGATGTAAAAACCAAACTTCCAAATATGTTATTAATAAGAAAAATAGTAATTTTCTGATCTTTGCTCAAATCAATATTTTCATCACGAAGCAAAAACACATCGGGGTCGTTAATGAAGCCCGTTTTGTCGAAACAACTTCGATATATTGTGTTTTTTAATGTGTTATATGTCGACACCCTTTCCCGGTGCAAGTGCTTTTCAAAGAATTTACCGTTCCAATCCAGTCCTATATCAGGGCCAACTCTGCAGTATTCAACCCTATTAAATGCTTGGCTTAATGGTACACCGCAGCCAAGAATTTTCTTACCGCCTGTTATTTCACGCAAAAAATCCATTGCTTCGACCATAACCATTGCTCTCGACTTTCCGTGTTGTGGAATAATGCTTACAGCATATAAAAAATCGAGCTTAACCATGTCGAAATTCCACTGATTTAGCACGGTGTCGAAAACCATTTCTAAATATTGCCTAAACTCTTGATTGTAAAAATCTAAAACGTAAAAACCGCCCCAGTTCCCTCCGCCTTCAACTCTTTTGTTGTTTTTATCCATGAGTATCCATTCGGGGTGAATTTTAACTATGGTAGAGTTTTTTTGCGCAGCAAATGGAGCAAGCCAAAGCCCGGCTTCGTAACCGCATTGGTGAATTTCGTTAACAATACCGTGCAAGCCGTTTGGAAACTTTTCGCAGTCAATATTTAGCCAATCGCCAACATGTGTTTGAAAACCATCATCAATTTGAAAAATACTATTCTTTGGAAAAATATTTTTAAACGACTCAAGATTCTCGATTATAATGTTTTCGTTAATGTTTTGGTAGTAATTATACCAGCTTGTCCAACCGAGTTTTGGTTGAACATTGGTGTTTTTACCTATTTTATTAAAGTAATCAACACAGGAATTTCTATTTCCTTTTATAATGCAAATGTTTAAAAGGGTTGTTTTTGACTTAATAATTGTGCCAGTGCAATCGATATGAAAATAAACCCTTGAGTCGGGTTTTGAAAAAACAAAAATTGTATGGAAACTATCGTCATTTTCAGAAATATAGAATTCGTAATCTTCTTTATTTCTTATGTACGAGCCCGAATACCCGTAAAATTGGGACTGCTTTAATTTCCTTCGGAAAATATTATAGTCGCCGTATTGGCTAAATTTAAAAATAGGATTAAGGATTTTTGCCATTAAAGGCAGCTGAATCATTTTTTGGTGAAGGCTGTATTCCTTCGACTCAGTCCACGACTGGTAGCCATTTGCGAAAAATTTTTCATTGGTAAATTTCCGTTCAATCCAACCTGTAAAACTCAGTAATTCAATTTCAGAATAGGGGGTTATGTCAAGCGTTATTCTTTCGCTATTTGTTTTTATCTGAATATCGAAATGCTTATTCGCAAACGACTCGGTGAAGTTAATAGTATGCTTAGTTTTTTCAACTAAGTAGCTAATTAAAAAGTTCATAGGTAGCAATAATTACGTTTAAGCAATAAATGTAATAATAGAATCTTAAATATTTAAAATTAATAGTTCGCTAAATTTTCATTTCACGCAGATCCAGATAAATATCGGGAGCAAAGACGCATTTACTTGATTATTAGAACAATAACTACACACACAATCGTTACACAAAACCCTAACAATCAGACGAATAAAATATTTAACAAACTATTTTAAAATGCTACAAACATATTATTTATCCTGTTGAAAATTCGGTAATTTTATCGCAGTATTTGCTCTTGCCATATATTCCATTTGTTAAATGGTTAAAGTTGTGGTCATTTGTATGCAATCCCATTTTGCCTAAAGTAAAAAAAGCATCAACTCCTAAAAGTTGATGCTTTTTTTGTAGTTGTAAAACCTACTGGAAGTTAACGATTGAAAACCATTTAGATTAGAACGCCGAATATTGTACCATTCGGACAGTATAGGGATAATAAGTTTTTTTTTTCATTTTTCTGCGAAACACTGCTTTTTATTTACAGAACATCATTTGCTATATTTGCGTTAATAAAAAACGACCCTAAGTCGAGGCGTTTAAAACTTACAGATAGCTATATACATAGATATACAAACCCGTTGTTTGCCTCAAAATAATAGGATTATGAAACAAATAGTACTAAATGTGCCAGACAACAAATACCCGTTCTTTATGGAACTTGTAAAGAGCCTTGGCTTTGTTAAGGTGTCGGAGGAATTAAAGTTAGACAAGAAGCAGAAAGAGTTTGTGGAAGGAACTAAAACTTCGCTAAAACAGGTAGAACAGCACTTAAAAGGGGAGATTAAGTTAAAAACAGCTGGCCAGTTGTTCAATGAACTTTAATGTTTACACCACCGATTTTTTCGACAGGGAGATTAAAAGGCTCGTTAGGAAGTACCCTTCGATTAAGAGCGACTACAAAGGGCTAGTGGATTCCCTATAGGAAGAACCCAAACAGGGTCAACCGCTTTGAAGGGATTGCTATAAAATTCGCATGGCCATTACAAGCAAGGGGAAAGGTAAAAGCGGTGGTAGTCGAGTGATTTCCTGTGTTAAAATTCTGGCTGGGTCTGTTTTTCTACTCTCCATCTATGATAAAGGAGATAAAGAAAGCATTTCCGATAAAGAACTCGACGATTTGCTTCGGCTTTCAGGGTTGCTGTAAAATAAACAAAACCCGCCAAAACGAATTAGGTGGGTTTTGCGTTTCTAATCGTACTCTAGGCAAAGCCTAGAAGAATATTTGGACGGCGGTGCAACCGATCGCCCAACGTTGTTTCAAGTTGAGAGTCTTGGTTGAACTAGGGGATTAGATTAGTAGCGTTATAAACTTAACTTTTTATTGTCCTGATAATTGTTCCAGAATCGTAAAAGTTCTATGTTTCTTTTATCTATTATCCTGTAAAACAAAGTAATCTGCTTGCATATAACGCAACGTTTAATTCCTGCCATATCAGTATTTTGAAACTCTATATTTCCTTGTTTTAGAACAAACTCTACCTCGTACACCTCATCAATAAATTCTTGGGCTTCTTTTTCTGACCATTCACGCAGAAGGAAATCAATGTTGTCGTAATAGTCAAGCTTAGCAATTTTGCTCCAATGCACTATTCTCATTTAAATTTCAAGTTTGGATACTTGCCTTTGGCCTCCTCGATAACTTCTTCATGGGTATAGGTTTTTCCACTCCTGCTTGCATTTAAGGCTTCATTAACAGCTGCTTTTTCATCTTTTGACAGTTTGTAAGAGGAGCTGGAATTTAATAATGCAATTAACTTATTATATAATATTTCAAGTTCAGACTCCTTAATGCTATCAATCCTTCTGAACAAATCCAATTTAATTTCTGCTGCATTCATAGTCGTAAGATTTTATCCTCTACAAATTTAACGATTAAAATTCATTTTTGTTTGCAACCAGTGAGTGTAATTTCTCCAACTTGCTTAGCAAGGAAACCTACTGAAAGTTAACGAACGAAAACCGTTTTCCTATTAAACCAAAACCCCACCAAACGGTTAAACCGCACGCTGCGCCTAAAAGGGCGCCACAAAGTATGTCGGCTGGGTAGTGAACGCCTAAGTAAATACGACTGTACGAAACTACTGCGGCCCAAAGCAGCAACGAAATTGTAAGCCATTTGTGCTTAAACCAAACAACAAGAAATGTGGCTACGCCAAAGGTATTTGCTGCATGCGACGATACAAATCCGAATTTGCCACCGCACCTGCCATTAACCAAGTGCACCAAATCCTGTATTTCGGGGTTATGGCAAGGCCTAAGCCTTTCGAAAACGTTTTTAAAAAGGTGAACCGAAAGCTGGTCGCCCATTGTAACAACTACTGCAACTCCAACTAATAGCAGCAAGCCCTTTAGGCCATGCTTTTTAATCATTAAGTAAACCAGAAAAAGGTACAGCGGAATCCAAACAACATTGCCGGAGAAAGCCAGCATTATTGGGTCCCAAAAAGGGGAATTCAACCCGTTAAGAAAAAGAAAAAGGGATGTGTCGAGTTCAATTACTTGGGCAAGCATTTTTAACCGTTAAGTTCGTTCCAAAGCATGTCCTTCAACTTTTCGATACCAAAACCTGTAACAGACGAAATAAAAATGCTAGAAACCTTTGGCAGCTCGCGTTTCATTTCCTTTTTTAGCTCGTCGTCAATTAAATCGCTCTTGGTAATTGCCAAAACTCTCTTTTTATCGAGCAATTCGGGGTTAAACTGTTTTAGCTCGTTTACAAGGGTTTTGTATTCGGCTTTTATGTTGGCGCTATCGGCTGGCACAAGAAATAGCAGCATCGAGTTTCGCTCAATGTGCCTTAAAAAGCGTAATCCAAGTCCCTTGCCTTCACTAGCACCCTCAATAATTCCAGGAATATCGGCCATTACAAACGACTGGTGATTACGGTATGGCACTATGCCAATATTGGGAACAAGAGTGGTAAAAGCATAGTCGGCAATTTTCGGCTTAGCTGCCGACACAACCGAGAGTAAAGTCGATTTGCCAGCATTGGGAAAGCCAACCAGTCCAACGTCGGCAAGGATTTTAAGTTCGAGAATTATTGCCCCTTCAATTCCCGATTCGCCGGGCTGAGAGAAGCGAGGCGTTTGGTTTGTTGCTGAACGAAAGTGCCAGTTGCCTAAGCCTCCGCGACCACCTTTCATTAAAACAACCTCTTGGCCGTCTTCGGTAATTTCGCAAATTACTTCTCGGGTTTCGGCGTCGAGAGCAATAGTGCCTAAGGGCACTTCAATTGTAATATCCTTTCCCTCGGCACCGCTACTACGCGAACCGCTTCCCGACTCGCCGTCTTCGGCAAAAATATGCCGCTTGTATTTAAGGTGAATAAGGGTCCAAAGTTGCTTGTTGCCCTTTAAGTACACGTGGCCGCCTCTGCCTCCGTCGCCACCATCGGGACCTCCTTTGGGTACAAACTTCTCGCGATGCAAGTGCATACTTCCTGCGCCTCCATTGCCCGAGCGGCAAAAAACTTTTACGTAATCGACAAAATTAGATGAAGCCATTTAGTTGTTTACTGTATAAAATGAATTTAAAAAAACTATTTCTTTGAACCATCAACGGTGTCGACGGCATTACAAATTCTTTCGAAAATTTCGTTAATTGTTCCCATTCCCTTTACGCCTAAATACTTTCCTTGAGCCTTATAGTAGTCAATAACGTTTCGGGTAGTTTCGTTGTAAATATCAATCCTGTTGTTAATTATGCTTAAGTTACGATCGTCGCTTCGGCCACTTGTTAAACCTCTATTTTCTAGTCGCCTAACTAATTCCTCACGCTCCACTTCAAGCTTAATCATAGTTGAAATCGACAGGCTTCTCTCTGCAAGCAATTCCTCGAGTGCGTGTGCCTGAGCGGTTGTTCTGGGAAATCCATCTAAAACAACGCCGGCCTTTCCTTCGAGATTTTCGTCGAGTTGCCTACCAATAATGCCAATTACCAACTCATCGGGAACCAATTCGCCTTTATCCATGTACTTTTGAGCTTCTATTCCCCTCGGAGTTCGTCGCTCAATGGCATTTCGAAGTATATCGCCAGTAGCTAAATGGAGTAGGTTGTACTTTTGTATAAGTTTCTGCGATTGGGTACCTTTTCCTGCGCCAGGAGGGCCAAACAGAACAATAACAAGCATGGTTACTTGGTTTCTTAAAGTGATATTAGGATTTTATCAACGTGTAAATATCGGCTAAGTTTCTTCCAATTCCATCGTAATCGAGCCCATACCCTACAATAAAGTCGTTGGGAATCTCTTTTCCTACATAGTCAATTTTATGTGCCCCTTTGTAAGCATTTGGTTTATAAAGAAGCGTAGCAATTAGTATTTTCTTAGGGTTTAACTTGGAAAGAGAGCTAATAAGCTTTGTAAGCGTAATTCCAGTATCAACAATGTCTTCAACAACAATAACAACCTTTCCCTCAATCGATTCGGTTAAGCCTATTAACTCTGTCACCTCTCCCGAACTTTTTGTACCGTGGTACGATGCAAGTTTAATGAACGAAACGTGGCAAGGAACTTCAATTTTCCTCAGCAAATCGGCGGTAAAAATAAACGAACCGTTGAGCACGCTAATAAAAAGAGGCATATCCTCCTTAGCCATATCGGCATTAATTGTGTTGGCAAGGTTGCTAATCCATCCGTCAATTTCCTTAGCAGGAAAGCTAATTTCGAACTCTTTGTCCCAAAGTTTAACCGTTTTCATTCTTTAATTCTGTTTTGAATCGACTTGCATTTTTTTGCTTGCGGGCAAAGGTACTAAAATATAATAAAAACTAAAGGCTTGAAAAACTTCGATAAAAGGTTCAGATAAACGCGTTTAAAATTGCCTTAAATACTCTATCTGTATGGAAATTAGGTTTTGAATTTGACTTTTGTCCCGCTGGGGACAACATATCGGTAGATGGCGAATTCACAAGAAAAACACCGTGCCTTTAGGTACGGAATATTCTGTACCTAAAGGCACAGACAAATTGGTTTTGTAATATTTTTTACCGATATTTTGTCCCTAACGGGACATTTTTTAAAGGCGTTTGCCATGAAAAAAGACTTTAAAATAGTGCCTATCGTAAAAAATGCGTTGTAATACGGTCCATAAAATCAACACCAACAGGAAGAATATGATCGGGGAAGTCGTAATCGGGGGAATGAAGATCGGGATGATTCTCGCCAGCTCCTAGCCCTAAAATAACGCCAGGCCCACGCACTGTGAAGTGCGAAAAATCTTCGGACCAGCGATTTGGTTCGCTAAGCATTACTATTTTATGGCCAAGTTCGGTTGCCAAATCTTTTGTTAGTTCTGTAAGAATTGGATCGCAAACAGCAGCTGGGAAATCGTCGGAGAACGACGATTCGACTACAAGTCCGTGCTTACTTCCTGCTTGCCTAACAAGTTCGAGCGATTTTTCGGTTAGCAACTTCATGTCCGAGTCGGCAAATGCTCGAAGTGTACATAAAACTTCTCCATAGCCCGGCGAAGTTCCAAAGGCAATTTCGCCAACTCTAACGTGAATTATAGTAATTAGAATAAATTTTGAAAATATCTTCGACCTACTAAGTTCGGTAAGCCCTTGAATTATTTCAGCAACGGCAAGCGAGGGGTTAATTCCTGCCTCGGGGTATGCCGCATGCGAGTTTCGCCCAATAAGTTTTACCACCAAACCCTTCGAAGCGGCGGCAAAGCTGTAATTTCCCAGAATTATGCTTCCCGTAGAGTACTTGGGCATATTGTGAATGGCAAACGCATAATCGGGGTAAAGATTTAACTCGCGTAAGCGCCTCAGCGACTTAAGTGCGCCATGGCCATTCTCCTCTTCGGGTTGATAGAGTAGTACAACCCGTCCACGGTTAATAGGGTTTTCCTTTAATTTCATGGCCAATCCCGACACCATTGCCATGTGACCATCGTGCCCACAGGTATGCGAAACGCCCGGATTAACCGACTTGTACTGCTTGTTCGAAATCTCATGAATTGGTAATGCGTCCATGTCGCACCTAAAGAGCAAAGTTGGACCGTCTTGGGGCGCTTTGTATACGGCGGCCATCCCTTCGCCTGCTATTCCTGTAATTAGTTCGGTTGGCTGATAGCGGCTTAAAAAGAACCTTAATCGCTTACCAGTTTCTCGCTCTTTCCCCGACACTTCGGGGTGCCGGTGGAGCTCTTGTCGCAGTCGTACGAGTTCTTCCATGGAGTATACCTCAATTTTGGTAAAAATAAATATTTAAACCGAGGTGCAAACGATTTAACGCTGATTTTTTAGCCCGTTAAAATGAAATAGAATTTACTCGAACTACTCTTTTTTCTTACGATTTATTCGCGACGATAGTAAAATGCTAATTTCGAACAGAATGTAGAGCGGTAACACTACTAGAATTAGGCTAATTACATCGGGAGGTGTAATAATAGCTGCCAGTATCATAATTGCTACAAATGAGTGCTTTCGGTATTTTCGTAAAAACGAAGGAGTAACAAGACCCATTTTGGTTAAAAATAGGATGAGGATAGGCAGCTCGAAAACAATTCCTGAGGCTAAGGTAACCGACGAAAGTGAGCCAATATAGGAGTTAATATTAATTGTATTAACAACACCTTCGGAAACATTATAGGTACCCAAAAAGTGAATTGTAAGTGGTGCAATTATGTAGTAGCCAAAAAGAACGCCAGTAAAAAAAAGCATTGAAATGAACAAAACAGCCATTCTCGAACTTTTTCGTTCTTGGTACGACAGGGCAGGTTTAATAAAACTCCACAGCTGGTAAATAATATAAGGAAAAGCAACGATTAAGCCTGAATACATCGAAACAACGAGGTGCATAGTAAACTGACCTGCGAGGTTAATATTTATAATTTCGAGTGGTTTGCTGTTAATGCACAAAACGGGGATGTTGAATTGCTGGGCTAAATCGCAAAGTATGCGGTTGGTGAAAAAACTGGGCGACATAGGAGCAAAAACAAACTCGTCGAAAATTACGCGATAAAAAACGAAGGCCAAAATGGCTCCAGCAATAACTGCAATTACCGACCTAACGAGCACCCACCTAAGTTCCTCAAAGTGCTCCCAAAAAGTCATTTCGTGTTCGTTTTTCTGCTTTGCCATGTTGCGCTACACAATCCCCTCTCGTAAAATATCGTGAATATGAACCATTCCAACGTATTTGCCCGAATCGACCACAATAAGCTGAGTAATTTTATTAGCCTCCATTAAATTAAATGCATTAATGGCCAACTCGTTTTTTTCGATATTTTTTGGGTTAACCGACATAATATCGGAAGCTTTAAGGTTCTCGACCGACTCGTTTCGTTGAAGCATTCGCCTTAAGTCGCCATCGGTAATAATGCCTAACAAGTTCCCATCGGCATCGACAACTGCGGTAGCACCAAGTCGTTTCGACGAAATTTCGACAATTACATCGCGCACCTTATCGTTTAAACCCACAACAGGTGGGTTAGCAGTGCTGAAAACATCCTCTACGGTCATGTACAACTTTTTACCCAACGACCCGCCTGGATGGAATTTGGCAAAATCGGCTGGAGTAAAGCCCCTAAGTTTAAGCAAGCAAACTGCCAATGCATCGCCAATAACAAGTTGAGCGGTTGTGCTCGAAGTTGGCGCCAAATTATTAGGACAAGCCTCGTTTTCAACCGTTGCTTTAAGAACTAAGTCGGCCTTTTGAGCCAAGTAGCTATCGGTATTCGATACAAGAGCAATTATTTTATTTCCAAGATTTCGAATTAGGGGTATTAAAACTTTTATTTCGGGAGTGCTACCACTTTTCGAAAGACAAATAATTACGTCGTCGGGCTGAATTATGCCTAAATCGCCATGAATGGCATCGGCTGCGTGCATGAAAATCGATGGAGTTCCTGTGGAATTAAGGGTTGCCACAATTTTCTCGGCAATAATTGCGCTCTTTCCAATTCCTGTAACAATTACCCTTCCTTTTGCGTTAAACAGCAACGAAACGCATTTTTCAAAGTCTGCATCTATATAATCGGCAAGTTTCTCAATTGCTAAAGCCTCAGCTTTAATTGTTTGCACTGCCAACAATCTTACATCAATGTCCATTTAATTTGATGGTTAATATTTGTTAATTGAACGAAAAAAAGAAAAACATTTTACTACCTTTGATTGCATTCGAAAACTTATGCTAATTTTATTTTACAAAAGTAGAAGTTTTTAGTTATTGGCTTCGTGTTTTACCTTTTAAGTTTCCTACATTAATTAATGCACTATTTACAAAGATCATGAGCGTTGGAAGTGACATATCGTTAACAGAACATTTAAAAAATCATTTTGGTTTTTCGCAGTTCAAGGGAAATCAGGAGGTTATTATTCGCAATGTATTAGCGGGTAACGACACATTTGTACTTATGCCCACAGGCGGAGGTAAATCGCTTTGCTACCAACTGCCAGCGCTACTTCTCAAGGGTACGGCAATTATTATTTCGCCCCTTATTGCTTTAATGAAGAATCAGGTTGACGCAATGCGCGGCTTTAGTGCGGAGGATGGTGTTGCACACTTCTTAAACTCATCGCTTAATAAAACTCAAATTGCTAAAGTTAAGCAAGACGTAGTTTCGGGTAAAACCAAACTGCTATACGTTGCTCCCGAGTCGCTTACAAAGGAAGAAAATGTCCTTTTCCTAAAAGGTGTACCCATTTCGTTCTATGCAATTGACGAAGCACATTGTATTTCTGAATGGGGACACGATTTTCGCCCTGAGTATCGTCGAATTCGCCCAATTATTAACGAAATTGGTACAGCGCCACTTATTGCCTTAACAGCAACAGCTACACCAAAAGTACAACACGACATACAGAAAAACCTTGGAATGCTCGACGCAAGCGTATTTAAGTCGTCTTTCAATCGCGCTAATCTATATTACGAAATACGTCCAAAGGTTAACTCCATTCGCGAAATAATAAGGTTTATAAAGAATAACTCAGGCAAGTCGGGGATTATTTACTGCCTAAGCAGAAAAAAAGTTGAAGAGCTTGCCGAAATGCTTAAGGTGAACGGCATTAAAGCCCTACCATACCATGCTGGCATGGATTCGTCGACTCGTAGCGACAATCAGGATAAGTTCCTAATGGAAGGAGTCGACGTTATTGTAGCCACAATTGCCTTCGGCATGGGAATCGACAAACCCGATGTGCGTTACGTAATTCACTACGACATTCCAAAAAGCCTCGAGGGCTACTATCAGGAAACTGGCCGTGCTGGCCGCGACGGTGGCGAGGGTCAATGCATAACCTTTTACAGCTACAAGGATATACAGAAACTCGAAAAGTTTATGCAAGGCAAACCCGTTGCCGAGCAAGAAATTGGCAAACAGCTACTACTCGAAACGGTATCGTATGCCGAGTCGTCGGTTTGTCGTCGTAAAATGCTGCTTCACTACTTTGGCGAGGAGTACCTCGAAGAAAACTGTGGATGCTGCGACAACTGCAATCACCCTAAACAGCAATTCGAAGGTAAAGATCATCTGCAAATGGTTATCGAAACTGTTTTAGCTGTTAAGGAGAAATTTAAGGCCGACCATGTTGCTAACATTCTTTGCGGTAATTTAACCACAACCATAAAATCGTACAAACATAATAAACTCGAAACGTTTGGCGAAGGAGCCGAAAAAGGGACAAGGTTTTGGAACGCTATAATTCGACAAGGTCTTGTAATGAGGTTCCTCGATAAGGACATTGAAAATTACGGGCTTCTGTTTGTTACCCCAAAGGGTAAGGAATTCCTTGAAAAGCCTTTCGAGTTAATGTTTGTGCTCGACCACGAGTACGAAGAAGGAGAAGACGACGATATAGCATCGGGTCAGCCAGGTAAAGGGGGTGGCTCAAGCGACGACGAACTTTTAAGCATGCTAAAGGATCTTCGAAAAAAACTTTCGAAGAAGAAAAACCTTCCTCCATTTGTTATTTTCCAAGACCCTTCGCTCGAGGATATGGCCATTCAGTACCCCATAACCCTTGACGAACTCCAAAATATTAGCGGAGTTGGCGTTGGCAAAGCCAAACGTTATGGCAAAGAGTTTATCGACTTAATACAAGCTTACGTTGAGGATAAGGACATTACCCGTCCTCAGGATATGGTTGTGAAGTCAGTTGCCAACAAATCTCTTATGAAGGTTTTTATTATTCAGAGCATCGACCGTAAAATGGAACTTGAAGACATTGCCGAAGCAAAAGGGTTAGAAATGAACGACCTTTTGACCGAAATTGAGGCAATAGTAAACTCGGGCACTAAACTTAACATAGACTATTACGTTGACAAAACAATTGACGAAGATAAACGCGACGAAATATTCGATTACTTTAAAGACGAAGCCGAAACCGAGTCGATTCAAGATGCCCTAAAGTACTTGGGCGAAGACGATTTTACCGAAGAGGAAATAAGGCTTGTTCGCATAAAATTTATATCGGAACTTGGAAATTAAACTTTAACCCAATTCACCCTAAAGAGACTGTCTAAAAAAAGACGAACCACAAATCCCGATAACTATCGGGAACTGAGAAAAACAAAGAGCCACAAAGTTAATGCAATTATAAGCAATGCTTTGTCCCCGATAACTATCGGGGCTTTGATAAAAACTTAGTGGTCTTTGTGGTTTATTCTTTTTGGACAGCCTCTTTTTTATTGGCAAACCATTGTACTACTTTCAACTCGCTAAAAGCGTTATATCTATTTCGAAATTTGCACCCTAATTCCTAATTTTTATTAACTTGCATACCTTTAGCAGATTTAAAAGCAATTGAGTATGGACATAGTTCTTAAAGTACAAGACCTCACAAAGTCGTTTGGCAAAATAAAGGCAATCGAAAATATTACGTTTACAGTTGAGCGGGGGCAGGTTGTTGGGGTACTTGGCCCCAACGGGAGCGGAAAAACAACAACCCTTGCCGTTGCTTTAGGTGTTAAATATGCCGACAGCGGAACTTTTGAATGGTTTGGCGGTGAAAAAGGGCCTAAAGCAAACAAACGAATTGGGTCTCTTCTCGAAACGCCTTACTTTTATCCATACCTAAACCTAAGGGACAACCTTAAAATTGTTGCAACGATTAGGGGTGTTAAAGAAAGTTCAATTGACCATGTACTTGAACAGGTTGGATTACTTGCCCGAAGCAAATCGGCGTACTTTACGCTTTCGCTTGGCATGAAACAGCGCCTAGCGCTGGCAAGTGCGCTCCTTGGCAACCCCGAAGTATTAATTCTCGACGAGCCAACCAATGGCCTCGACCCTGAGGGCATTGCCGAAGTTCGAGAAATAATAAGACATCAAGCCCGTATGGGCAAAACCATAATTATGGCCAGCCATATTCTCGACGAGGTTGAAAAGGTTTGCTCCAATGTGGTAATTCTAAAAGGTGGTCGAATACTTAGCCAAGGATTGGTTAACCACCTGCTTTCATCGAAACAAATGGTACTGCTCAGTGCCGACAATATGCGACAGCTAACCGAGGCTATTGAGCAACATCCCGAACTTCAGTACGAAGGGCTGTCGAGTGGGCACATTCTGGTATCATTTTCAAGCAAAATTTCTCCTGCCGAAATTAACAAGTGGCTATTGGAAAAAGAAATAGTATTAAGTCACCTCGAAATTCAAAAGAAAAGTCTCGAAAGCCAATTCCTTGAAATTATAAAGGGTTAAAACATTAAATACTAAACCTATGGTAAAGCTTCTCCGTATTGAGGCAATAAAGTTTTGGGGCTCCCCAATTTTGCGTGCTCTTTTAATTATCCACTTCACTTTATTCCTATTGATTGCACTTCTTGCAGCCTTTGCGCCAATAAATATTCAAGGTGTTAGCATCGAAAAACTTTTCCAGTTTCCTCATGCATGGCAAACTTTTGCATGGATAGCCAGCTGGTTTAACTTATTGCTGGGAATTTTAGTTATTGTAATGGTGGCAAACGAGCATCAGTATCGAACTTACCGTAAACAGCTTATCGATGGGCTTTCGAGAACGGAACTGCTTCTCTCAAAACTTTTAGCCATTTCAATTATTGCAGTTTACACTACACTTTTGGTGTTTGCAGCAGGGCTAATAATTGGTTTTATAAAAACTAATAGCTTCAACTTTTCCGACTTTATAAGCGGCTTAAGCATTCTTCCAGTTTTGTTTTTGCAATCGCTTTCGTACATGGCACTTGGAATGCTTGTGGCATTTATTTTAAAGAATACTGCTATGTCGATTGTTGGCTTTGTGCTTTACTTCTTCCCAATTGAGCCAATTATAAGGGCTTTTATTCCGGCTCCTGTGGATAAATTCTTTCCATTTAAAATAATATCGAACCTAACCCCAATGCCCGACTTTTTTGGTATTGCGCTTGGCGACAGCATTCAAATTAAGGGTGTCGATGGACTTGAGATTGTTCATCCCGAAGCATCGATTTGGGGCGCAGTAGTTCTTTCAACTTTAATTTACCTTATAGGCTTTGCCTTGGTTTCGAAATTAATTATCGACAAAAGAAACTTTTAGCCTTCAATAACGTTTTTTAATAGAATAACAATCCAAATTTATTGCTTTTAAAGCCCCAATAAGCTATTTTTACCTTTCGACTAACCAATAAATAATTGCCATATGAGAAAAATTTACGCACTTCTATCGGGTTTGCTAATAGTAAGTTCTCTTCAAGCGCAAACTACACTTAAGTTTGAAACTCACGGTCTAATGGCCGACACCAAAAACGGAATGAACCTTACTAAATACACAGAGCCTGGCGTAGATGGTAAGAATGTTACATGGGATTTTACCAACTTAGAGTTAACTAACAACTTTGTTGGTAGCCTCGACAATGTAGATATTTCGAAGGGTTCATCAATTTTTACCACTTCGAATGTTGCCCTCGAAGAGTTTGGAAACTACTTCTTTTTTAATGTTACCCAATCGGGCATTGAGCAATACGGATTTATGTCGGGAAATGGCGCAACAACCATTGAGTACGACGTGCCTTTTGTAAAAATGCGCTACCCATTTGCCTTCGGCAGCAGCTACTCGGGAAATTTTAGCGGAAACTACAAGTTCAACGGAGCCGTTCTTGGAACAATTACAGGAACTTACACCGTAAGCGGCGACGGCGCTGGCAAATTATTGCTTCCCGAAAACGTTTCGTACAGCAATGCGCTTAGGGTTAAGGAAGTTAAGACTTTTACCCAAACCCTTAACGGAAACGACTATCAGTTTGAAGATGTTACCTATCGTTGGTACGTTGAAGGGCATCGCTACCCATTGCTTGTTCTAATAAAAAGTATCTCGTTGAACCAAAACGGAAAGAGTAACTTTAGTACTCGTGCAGCCTATAATCCAGTAATAATTCAAAACAGCCCTACCGCAATTAACGCCCTTGGCGCAAATGTTAGCTTTACAACCTATCCAAATCCATATACTGATTTTGTAAACATTAGCGTAAGACTTGAAAGCGCTTCGAATGTTAAACTTTCGGTTTTCGATATGAATGGAAGGCTTGTAAAGGTTCTTGTAAATGGCGTTGAACCTTCGGGCGAAAGAGTGTATAAATTTTCGGCTAAGGACCTTGGACTTGGCGCAGGTGCATACCTTGTAAAGGTTAATGTAAACGGCAAAGAGGCAACCCAAAAGGTTGTTGAATTGTAAGTTTAAAATAAAGTCTTAAAAAAAGAGGTTGTCTAATCAGAAAGATTAACCACAAAGACCACTAAGAAAAAAACAAAGAGCCACAAAGTTAATCTTCACTCATATATTGCTTTGTGAACTTTGAGTAAAACTTGGTGCCCTTTGTGGTTAGTTTTTTTACTTGTTAGATAGCCTCTCTTTTCATTCCCCATATTTGCAATGCATTAGCTACTCAACCTGAAATCGCAAAACAGTTTTCAACTTTTCGGGTAAGGTTTTTCGAGCATCCGAGAGGTAAATTTCTCTATGAGTAAGGCTTTTGCGCTTTAAGCCTAATTGCTCTGCAAACTCTTCCATGATTCTAAAACTTTCCGTTTCGTTATCGTAGCTTCCAAGGTGCATCATTTGTACACATTTCCCTTCGTTTATAGTTTCAAAACACACTTCATATAACAATTTGTGGGGTTTCTTCTTTTTAGTTTTTTCAATAATTTCAAGGGCAAATTGTGGTGTAACAAAGTCGGGTTGCCTTATCATAAGATTAAAAATGAGGTCGTTTTTATTAATTGTACCATTAAAGCTGAGTTTAGCCTTTTCGTCAATATCCCATACCCCTTCGAGTGGATACAGCGAATAATCGAAATATCCTTCTGGCGCATTTCCTTGCTTGGGACTCATTTTTACTGCATACGACAGGGAGTAAAGCACCCCAATATACTCAGCAAAAAACTCGTCGTTTGGGTTTTCCTTTCCCTTAATCGAGAAGTAATTAAGCTGTGGAACAGTAATTTGCTCGGGCTTACTCTTTGGAAGATATAGATTCTTTTCGGCTACTTTCCATTCGTGCTTCATAACGCTTCTCTTATTTACTTTGCAATTGGCACATATATTTCGGTTAGCAAGTCGTTTGGCTTAACCTCGCTGGGCGAGTTTAGGTACTTTTCCATACAAACGCTATCGCGAAGTTCAACTTTATTTTCAACAACCCAAGTTCCATAAATGTAGTTGTATGCCGAAATAAGTTTAGTGTGAGGACCTTTAACTAAAAACACGGCAAACTTGCCTCCGGCAATTTCCTTGTAACCAACTTTTCCGTTAGGCTTTACCTCAGTTGGAACTGTTAAACAAGCTTCGTAGCGACACTTGTCGGGCTCTGTAACCGTTGGGTCGTCGTAACTGAGCCCATAAAACTGGCTGTGTGCACCAAACAAATGGTTGCGACCTGCAAATGCACAAACCGCATCCCAAGCCTCTTTAGCACTTTTATTATACGGCCCCATAGCCGAAACGTAAATTACCTTTTGGTCGGGTAGCGACACAAATGTAGGTTTCGTTGAAATTCCCTCCATAGTAGTTTCCTTTAGTTTTACATGATCGAATGGGAGTTCAATATTGTGGTTCTCCCGCAAATAGGTTGGCGAAAAGCCAAACCGTTTCCGAAAAGCCTTATTAAACGAGCTGGGAGTATCGTAGCCAACCTTTAGGGCAACCTCCGAAACTGGAACGTTCGAGAGTTTTAGCAAATGAACGGCGGCGCCAAGCCTTGCTCGCTGAATGTAAACCCCCAACGATTCGCCAAGGTATGCCCTCATGATGCGATGAAAGTGAAATGGCGAGTAGCACGACATTTCGGACAGGCTTACGAGGTCGAGGTTTTCGTCGAGGTGATTCTGAATAAACTGAAGCACTCGGTTAACCCTTTCGTGATGCTCCTTTATGGTTACGCCATTTCCCATTAGCTGCTTTATAAGACTTTGCTGCAAAACTATGTTAAAGGTAACTATTTCGCTTTTCCATTATTGCTAAAAAACTATGCTTTGAAATGCAATTAAAAATAAAACTAAATAAGATTCTCATACGCTATTGACCAGCACAAAAAAGAATGCGATTTCAGGTTTAATTGAAATCGCATTCTCGAAATAAAAACTTTTTAAAAAGACTAGAAAATCATTCCCATTTTGCTCGCCCTTAATTCTTTATGAATTTCGAAACTTCTTCTTTACTATTTAAACTAGTTTTAAGTAAATAAATGCCCTTTGCTAACCCACTAATATTAACCTCATTATTACTGCCATTTAATAATTGCTGAGAAACTAATTGCCCCTGAGCATTATAAATATTCACCTTTGTACATCCTGTGAACGTATTATCAGGAAGCATTAAATAAAGTCTATCTGATGCTGGGTTTGGGTATAAACTCAAATTACTAGTAGTGACTTTTTCGTTAACACCAGCAGCCAACTCGGATAGGGCGCGTTTCCAAATGCCTAAACCTCCCGCATATAAGGTGTCTCTTGCTATTGCTAAAGATGAAACTCCAGGACAACCTGTATTTGTAAAGTTTAAACCATTATCAATTGACTTATAAACGCCATTTTTAGTTGCAATAAATACTATTTCGTTATAAGAAATAAAAGAATAGAGAGAATTATAGTCTTCCTGATCGTCAAGGCCAACGCTTTTAACCCACGATTCTCCTCCATTTGTTGAAACATAGGCATTTTCAGACCCATTCATTCCCCCAGCAGCTGCAAATATAATATTATTGAAAAAGGCAAATTTTCGAATATAAGAATCGGCTAACCCAGAGGATGAATTAATAGGAGTCCAATTGGCGCCATTGTCTGTTGATTTATAATTCCCAGATGTGGTTTCAGTGTTAAAGCTTGCAATAAGTACTCCATTGGCATTAACAATAGAGCGAGCCTGGCTTGTTCCAGGAAAACTAATATCCTGCCATGTTTTTGCACTGTCAGTCGAGTAAAATACACCCCCAGTACCACAAACATACAAGTCGGTGTTGCTAAGAACTAAATCAAGCACAGGGAAGGTATATGGTAGTCCGTTTATTTGTTGGCTCCAACTTTCTCCTTTATCGGTTGACAAATACACACCTTCCCCCCAGGTACCTGCATATAAATTGCTCCCATCTTTTATTAAAGGGAAGGCGCCAATCCCTAGGGTTGTGTTCTTCTCAGACCATGTAACACCATAGTTTAAAGAGGTATAGGTTCCTGGCGTCATATCGTAAACATTACCAGTATGCGATACAATCATCGTGTCGTTTATGAAAACTATTGATTGTGAGTACGCATACTCAGGAAAACTATTAATTTTCTGCCACTGGGCATTTAGCAAAGAACTGAAACAAAGTAAAATTGCTATTAGCGTAATTTGTTTTTTCATAAAGTTTACTTTTTGATTAGTTGTAGTTTATAACTTGAATTTACAATTTTATGCGGCAAAATTAGTTTAATTATCTTTAATAAAACTAATTAGACAATGTTCCTTAACTAAAATTGAGTTTGTAGTTTCTTGTGCAACCTTTGAAAATAATACTATTTACTGGGCTTTATAATAAAGTTCTAAAATTAGGAATCAATATAAATGCTATTTTTAAACATTATTCCTGCATCTTGCTTTATTGAAAAATAAAAAAACATGAAACTTTCGCTATCCCTCCTCGCCTTCTATACACTACTTCACCTAACTGCATTTTCGCAGGAAACCGTTACACTCGAAGTGTCGAAAAACCGCATAATTAAAGATGTTTATACATTAGCTTCCGATAGCCTCGAGGGAAGAAAATTTACCCAAGAAGGGCACGTTAAAACTGTAAAGTACATCGAAAACGAGTTTCGAAAAGCGGGGCTTAAAGAGGCTTCTACTGAGTTTGGGTATATTCAACAAGTGCCCGTTACCCTGGCTATTACTGGAACAACAATACTAACCCTAGGCGATAAAAAACTTTACAACATGTCGAATATTTCATTCGCTTCGCAGCTGCCAGTTAACGAAGAGATGAACCTTCCTGTAAAATTTATTGGTTGGGAAAAGGACTACACCAAGAACTCTGGAGCCGACACAGCACTTCATATTTTTGCAAAAACAGTACAGGATGCAGTGAGTAAAATGAACACCCTAAATGCAGCAACAGGTGCTGAATTCTTCGTGCTAACCCTTGGCACACGAAACGTAAAGAATACCAACCTTTTTTATAAAGAATCGTTAGCAGCCAAACCAAGTTACCCAAAAGGGGTATTTAACATGGGCACTAATAATCAGAAATGGTTACTAAACTATTTACCTGTTGACAACATGTCGTTAAAGGTACTAGTTAGCCAGCAGCCCGATTTAAAACTTATATACGGCAATGAACTTGGTCGAGCCCTCGAAAGAATGGCAAAAAGCGGAAAGACAACCCTGAAATTTAAAAAACAACCCACATCAATAATCGACTTAAATATTGCCTATCCTGCCAAGGATACATCGTTTTACGACAAAAACATTATTGGGTACATTGAAGGGACTGACTTGAAAGACGAGTACATTGTGCTAGGAGCACATTACGACCATTTAGGGTCGAAGGGAAGTGATATATTTTATGGTGCCGACGACAATGCGTCGGGAACTGCAACAATAATGGAACTAGCAAGGGTGCTTAGCATGGCAAAACAGCAAGGCGTCGAATTCCGCAGGTCGATTGTTTTTATTGCCTTTTGCGCCGAGGAGACGGGACTGAACGGTTCGATTTACTATGCAAACAACCCAGTTTTCCCAATCGAAAAAACAGTGCTTATGATAAACTTCGACATGGTTGGTCGCCCCGATGCCAAACCCGAATTGGGGGCTCGTGTTTTTGCGTTAACCTACAACATGCGAAGAATGGCAACAATGAAAAACCTATCGAAAATCGACAAGCAAATGGACAATTTTGGTTTCTCCACTTCAATGTCGACAAAGGACAGAATACTTTACCGCTTTGGCTCCGACCATAACCCTTTTGTTAAAAAGCACGTTCCCTCGCTTGTTTTCACCACATCGACCCATAGCGACTACCACAAAGTAACCGACACACCCGAGAAAATAAACTACAGTAATATGGCTAGTCTGGTTAAGGCAACAGCAGTGCTAATAATTGAAGCAGCAAATGAACCCAAGGGTTTTTCGAATAAGAAAAAGTGATTGGAGAAAATGTGAAATGAAAAAATCCGACTTTGAAGTCGGATTTTTTTTGTGCGGATAAAGGGACTCGAACCCCCACGCCTTACGGCACCAGATCCTAAGTCTGGCGCGGCTACCAATTACGCCATATCCGCAATTGAGCGGCAAAAGTAAAACAATTAATTTTAATGTGCAAGAGCTTTTAATTTTTTTATTTTAAAGTCGGTTAAATCAAAAAAATGTAACTTGCACAAATGTTTAGCATATAATAAAACGAAGAAAATTTGAAAAGGTTACATCTAATCATATTTATAGCGACAATTGGGTTAAGTTCGTGCTACAAGTTCGACCCCATTTCGCCAAAAGGTACAGTAAGCCCTACGTTTGCCTTCCCAATTATTTCGGCTGATCAAAAAATTGACACTGTTCTTCTTGCCCTCATTGGACATGAAGAAATTAACTTAGAAGAAGCAGTTCCAACCTGGGCGAAAGACAAAAACGTTTATTTTATCGACACAGTTGATTATGCCCTTGTCGATATTTATGAAAAAGCAAAGGAGGTTAGGTACGTAGCATTTCGACTAAATGTTAGCAACGATTTTCCTTCAACCGCGAAGGCTCAAATTATTTTCCTAAACGAGCAAGAAAGTAAAATAGACTCATTGTTCTACCCATCCGCATTTCAGGTTTACAGTTCGACAGCAAACAGTTTAACAGGAACTGTAATTTCAAGGGGTAAGTCGAACATCGACATTGTAATCGACCAACAAAGGCTCGAAACCCTTAGGGATGCAACTAAAATTGTGGTTAAATGTAGCGCATCAAACGAAGGTGTGCCAGTTAATATGTTCGAGTTTTACCTTAATTACTACCTTACAGTAAAGCTAAGTGTTCGTATAGGGGTTGACATTAACATAGAGAAGCAATGAACAAGGTCCCTAATTTTTGCTCTTTTAAACTGATTGTTCTATTGCTTTTTATTGCAATCTCAGCAAAATCTCAGCAAAGTCGAACGCTTTTTTTTATGCACAATGTTCCTCAAGCCTCATACGTAAACCCTGCAATTCAACCATCGTGCAAATACTTTATTGGAGTGCCTGTTTTATCTTCGCTTTACGCTAATGGCAGTTCAACCGGCTTTGCATACAATGATCTAGTTGGGTTTAACCCCCAAGCATTTGTCAGTAACCTGCATAGCGTTGATTTTTTGACCATTGAAACTCACATTAACATAATTTCGCTTGGCTACAAGCGAAACGATTACTACTACTCGTTTAACATTGCTGAAAAAGTTTTCGGAACTGGATTTTTCCCAAAAATTCTTCTCGATTTAGCCGTAAACGGTAACGAACAGTTTATTGGCGACCCGCTTGTTACTCGTTCAATTGGGGCAAATGCTACACACTTAAGGGAATATGCCTTTGGGATTTCGCAAAAAGTTTCGGACGATTATACCTGGGGCTTAAGGGGAAAACTTCTTTTTGGCAAAGCAAACGTTACAACTAGTCGAAGACCATTGCTTTTTTCAACCGACGAAGTAAACTACAATCTTTACACCGAATGGGGTTTTCAGGTTAACTCGTCGATTCCGTTAAATGTAACCAAATTGCCTAACGGCAATGTTGACGGAGTTGAACTTGGGGAAATAAACCCAATTAGTTACCTGTTAAACAGAAGCAACTTGGGTTTTGCTGCCGATTTTGGATTTATTTACACTAACGACAAAACAACGTGGTCGGGTTCAGTTATCGACTTTGGGTTTGTTAACTGGCAATCCGATACTCGCGAATTCACAAATACAGGCTCGTTTGCATTTAGCGGAATTACAATAAACGACGCACTCGATGTCGACAACTTTGTTCAAAGCCTAAGAGACTCACTAACAAATCAAATAAACGTAAAGGAAAAGGCAAAAAGTTACACATCGATGCTTCCAACGAAGGTAAACATTGGTGCTACATACAGTTTTCATACAAAGTTTAACGCCGGAGTACTCGTGCGCACCGAGTTCTACCCACGTCGCCCGGTGCCATCGCTAACCCTTTCGCTTAACACCAAAAACACCAAAAAGGTTTTTGCTGGGGTAAGCTACTCCGTAATGAACGGCTCGTTCCTGAATTTTGGAATAGGAGTTGGCGTTAGGCTTGGCGCGTTTGGGCTTCATGTGGTTTCCGATAATGTAGTTGCATTTTTCTCCCCGCAAAATGCGCATACTGCAAATGCGAGGTTTGGAATGGACTTCGTTTTTGGTTGTAGCGAAAAGCGAAAAGGGTTTAAGTACTCGGGGCCAGGGTGCAACTGGGAGCAACAGCCACGTAAACCTTAGCACTCAAAATCTATTCATCAAGAAGTTTTTCAGACTAGTTAACTAATTGCACTTTCTTTTTTCATACTTTTAACTTTTTAAAAACCGAAAGCTATGAAAACCGCTAAAAAGACAAGGCGATTTAGTTCCTATAACTATATACGAATCGAAAAATTCTTTTCGCACGAAATTTGGAGCGTTCGCCTCGACGACTTTCCAAAACACAAGTCGATGCTATACAGAGCTCTTCGCATAATTGTGCTAGCATTTAGGGGCTTTGCCGAAGATAAAGTGATGCTGAGAGCCTCGGCTCTTACTTATTTTACCCTAATGTCGATAGTTCCGGTACTAGCAATGGGCTTTGGAATAGCCAAAGGTTTTGGCATGGACAAGTACCTCGAGGAGCAAATTCTCGTTCAATTCCAAGGGCAAGAGCAAATTCTCACACAACTAATCGATTTTTCGAACGCGCTACTTAAACGAACTGGTGGCGGGCTTATTGCAGGAATTGGAGTAGCGGTTCTGTTCTGGTCGGTTTTAAAGGTTTTCAACAATATCGAAAATGCCTTTAACGGCATTTGGCATATAGATAAAGGGCGTACCATGAGTCGCAAATTTAGCGACTACCTATCGATGATGCTAATTGCACCAATTTTAATGATTCTTGCAAGTAGCATGAACGTTTACATCTCTACTCAAGTAACAAACCTATCGGCAGAAATTCGAATAGTAAATGCAATAGGCCCTTACCTAATGTTTCTTCTTAAATTTCTTCCATACTTTATTATGTCGGTTTTATTTACGACTCTGTATATTGTAATGCCAAATACTAACGTAAAGCCATTATCGGCAATAATTGCAGGCGTGATAGCTGGAACAGTTTTTAGCGTTGTTCAATGGGCTTATATCGATTTTCAAATTGGGGTTTCGCAGTACAACGCTATTTATGGTAGCTTTGCCGCTTTGCCACTTTTCCTCTTTTGGCTTCAAATTAGCTGGCTAATTCTGCTTTTTGGTGCCGAAATTTCGTTTGCCCATCAGAATGAAAAGTTGTACGAGTTCGAAACGGAATCGTCGAATATTAGTCAGCACTCCCGAAAAATGCTATCGATACTTCTACTCAATAGAATTATCAAGCAATTTATGGCAGGCGACCCTGCGCTTACGGCTCAAGAACTTTCGTCCGAACTAAGGTTGCCAATACGATTGGTCAGAAGCCTGCTATCCAACATGGTAGCCTGCCGAATTATTTCGGAAACCATAACCAATATACCTAAAACCAATGCGTATCAACCTGCTCAGTTTATCGATAATTTTTCGGTGTGGCATGTAATAAATGCGCTCGACATGCAGGGAACAACCATCGAGCCCGAATCGCCTGAAATGGATAAAATTTTAAGCATACACGGGCAATTTATCGAAAAGGTTAAAGCTATTCCTGAAAATATACTTGTAAAGAATTTGTAATGAAAAGCCACCACGGCTATCGGAATATACTAATCCATTGGCGTTCTGTAAAAATACATTGCCGAACTTACTTATTTTAGCATAAAATGTTTCGGGTTACGAAAAATGTTTTACCTTTGCGGGGCTTAAAAAAGTAGGTTTTTTAAATTAAAAAAAGCGTAAAAGTATGCCTGTAAAACTAAGACTTAGCCGCCAAGGTAGAAAGAAAGCTCCATTCTATCATATAGTGGTGGCAGATAGCAGGGCGCCACGTGATGGCAGATTTATTGATCGTATTGGCTCGTACAATCCGGTTACCGATCCTGCAACTATCGAAATTAATTTCGATAGGGCAATGGACTGGCTGCAAAAAGGCGCTCAACCTACCGACACTGTTAGGGCTATCCTATCGTACAAAGGTGTTATGATGAAGAAACACCTTATGGAAGGCGTGAAAAAAGGCGCCTTGACCGAAGAGCAAGCTGAAGCAAAATTTCAAGCTTGGTTAACGGAAAAGGAATCGAAAATTCAAGCCAAAAAAGAGCAAATTATTAAAGGTAAAAGTGAGGATTTAACTCAGCGTAAAAAAGCAGAAGCTAAAGTACGCGAAGCTAGAACCGCACAAATTGCCAAGAAATTAGCAGAAGCAAGTGCCAAGGATGCCGAAGCACCTGCCGAAAGCGAAGCTCAAGAAAGCGAAGCTGCTGAACAATAGGCCGCGAATTCAATGAGCCGCACACATCTCGTTGAGATTGGCGCCATTAAACGCATTCATGGTGTTGCTGGCGAAGTACAATTATTTTGGCTTCCAACCGCACCCATTAATGAGACAGAAACACTGGAATCGGTATTCATCGTAATTGATGGCATACCGGTTCCTTTTTTTATTACCACTATTAGGGGCAAAAATACCGATATTTCCATTGTGAAATTCGACGAGGTCGACTCAATGGCAGCAGCCGACGAACTAGTGGGCGCAAAAGTTTTAGCGCACATGGCCGAACCCGATGAAAACGGCGAACTATTTCTCGACGACCTTGTTGGCTTTACTGTAATAGACAAAATGGGCACTCAAGTAGGCGAAATTACTGCTTTTGAGGAGTATGCAACCAATGCCGTTTTTATTGTTAAAAGTTCGAATGGGAAGGAGATTATTCTTCCTGCATCGCCAGAACTAATTGTCGACATTAACGAGGAGACAAAAACTATTACGCTACAAATTCCCGAAGGGCTTCTCGATATTTACTTAGAATAGTACGTCGCTTTCGAAAGCGGCAATACGCTCGCGCCAGCGAGTTGGAATAGGAATTGAAGCTTCATCTGCACCATTGTACCCAACCATTACCCCCTTGCTTTTTGCAACTACTTTCCCTGTGGTTTCATTAAATATATCTTGAACCATATCGAGGCTTTTGTTGCCAAGTCGAATAATTTTTGTTCGTACAAATACCGTATCGTAAAGTTTTACTTGTGCAACAAAGTCAATCGATATACTCACCATTATTAGCCCATCGAACCGCCAATCCATTCGCTCGCCCAAAACGCTTTCAAAATAGGCCATTCGACCTAAATCGAAGTACTGTGGATAAACCGAATTTGTAGCGTGCCCAAGCATGTCAACATCGTTAAACCGAATTTGAATGGGGGAACTATGACGAAAGTTAATTTCCATTTGCAAACAATTTGCTCAAATATTCAATATTAAAATAACAGCACTACACATATAAAACACCACAATAATACTAAGGATTTTGCAAATCGAAAACTTTTTAAATCCTAATGCAGCATAGTGAAGCTTTGTTTCGTCATTGTAATAATTTAATCATAAAACTAATATCATGAAAGCAATAGCAAAAACCCTTATTGTAAGTGCTGCAACCTACATTGCACTTGTAGCAACCGCTTGTGCTGGCGACGGCAAAGTAATTGAAGATACTAAGTCGGTTAAAGATTTTAAATCGGTTGAACTAGCTGTGCCAGGGAAACTTACAATTTCTCAAGGCTCCGACTTCTCTTTTGCTATGAAAGGGGACGAAGATTTTCTTAAAGAAATTGAGGTGATTTTAGATGGCGACAAACTTCAAATTAAGCGCAAATCGGGTTTTAACTACTCGTTTGGCAACAAAAAAGTTGATGTATTTGTTACCATGCCTGTTGTAGAAGGGTTATCGATAGCAGGGTCGGGCGACATTGAGGCAGCAACGCCTATAAGCGCTAAAGATTTAAAAACAGCCATAGCAGGCAGCGGTAACATTAAAATTACCGATCTTACTGTCGACAACCTTAAAGCATCAATTGCTGGATCGGGCGATGTAATAATAAACGGTAAAGGCAATGCTCAGGATCTCGATGCTTCGGTTGCTGGGTCGGGCGATATTCTTGTAAACGGAATTATGTTTAACAATGCAAAAATAAGCATAGCTGGTTCGGGCAATGCAACTATTGCCGCTAAAGAAAGCCTTAAAGCTCGCGTAGCAGGTAGTGGCGACATTTACTACAATGGCAATCCGTTAGTTGATGCAAAAATTAGCGGATCGGGAACAGTAAAAAGCCACAAACAGGCTATTCGCGAATAACTTTCACTTCGCCATTAACTCCAAGTTGAATTATCCCCGAAGCGGTTTGCCCTTTGCTGGTGTCGAACTCTTCGGGGATAATCATATCCACGCCACTTACTATTTCCTTGGAAATACTATTGTAATTCTTAGGCGATGGTTCCCCCGAAATATTAGCGGAAGTTGACACAATGGGTTTACCAAATCGCCTAATGAGCTGCTCGCAAAACTCGTGCGTTACCACCCGAATGCCTATACTGCTATCGGCAGCAACTAGGTTTTTAGCCAAGTTCTTAGCGCTGGGGTAAATAATGGTTAATGGCTTTTCGGTAAGCTCAATTAAATCCCAAGCAATTTCGGGCACCTGCGAAACATATGATTGTAAGCGGTTTGGCGTTTCGACAAGCACCAACATGCTTTTGCTGTCCTCGCGCTGCTTTAGTTTATAAACTTTTGCAACTGCTTCTGCATTTGTTGCATCGCAGCCAATTCCCCAAATAGTATCGGTAGGATACAAAATAATCCCACCTGCTTTTAGTACTTCAACAGCCTTTGCTATGGTTTCCTTCATGTTATTCGCATTAAAAAACGTAAAGCCACAATTTCGCTTTACTACAGCATCGTTGCGGCTTTAAGTTTATAGTTTATTTCGGTTTAGTACCTGTAGTGCTCTGGCTTATAAGGGCCTTCAATAGGAACTCCAATGTAGTCGGCTTGCTCCTTTGTAAGGGTTGTAAGCTTTACGCCAAGCTGCTCAAGGTGCAAACGTGCCACCTCTTCGTCCAACTTTTTAGGAAGACGATAAACGCCAATTTCTAGTTTGTTTTGCCAAAGTTCAAGTTGGGCAAGAGTTTGATTTGTAAAACTATTGCTCATTACAAAACTTGGGTGACCAGTGGCACAGCCAAGGTTAACTAAACGGCCTTCGGCAAGAATAAAAATTGAACGACCATCGGGGAAGAAATACTGGTCGACCTGAGGTTTGACAGTTATCTTTCGAACGCCGGGAGCGTTATTTAGTTTGTCGACTTGTATTTCATTGTCGAAATGGCCAATGTTACAAACAATTGCTTGGTCCTTCATTTTAAGCAAGTAGTCGAGTGTAATAACATCGCGGTTTCCGGTTGTAGTAACGAATATGTTTCCTTCGTCGAGTGCTTCTTCAATTGGTTTTATTTCGAAACCCTCCATTGCAGCCTGAAGAGCGCAAATTGGGTCGATTTCGGTAACAATTACCCTAGCTCCATAGGCACGCATACTTTTTGCGCTACCCTTACCAACATCGCCATAGCCACAAACAACAACCACTTTACCAGCAATCATAACATCGGTGGCACGTTTAATGCCATCGGCAAGCGATTCGCGGCAACCGTATAGGTTGTCGAACTTGCTTTTAGTAACCGAGTCGTTAACGTTAATGGCAGGAATAAGAAGTTCGCCCTTTTCCATCATTTGGTATAAACGATGAACGCCAGTTGTAGTCTCTTCCGAAACGCCTTTCCATTCGCTAACAACCCTATGCCATTTTTTGTTATCCTCGGCCAGAATTACTTTAAGCAAATCGAGAATTACCTTTTCTTCGTGATTTTCGGTCTTTTTATTAAGAACGGTTGCGTCTTTTTCGGCCTTTAAGCCAAGGTGAATAAAAAGTGTAGCATCGCCGCCATCGTCAACTATAAGGTTTGGTCCTTTTCCGTTAGGGAAATTTAGAGCCTGCGCGGTACACCACCAGTACTCTTCGAGGGTTTCGCCTTTCCAAGCAAAAACAGGAACTCCAACTGCCGCTATTGCTGCTGCTGCATGATCCTGAGTAGAAAAAATATTGCAACTTGCCCAACGCACTTCGGCACCAAGTTCAACAAGTGTTTCTATTAGCACGGCGGTTTGAATGGTCATGTGAAGCGAGCCAGTTATTCGAGCACCTTTTAGCGGCTTTTGAGCCGAATGCTTTTTTCGAATCGACATTAAACCTGGCATTTCCTTTTCGGCAATGCTAATCTCTTTGCGACCCCATTCGGCAAGGCTCATGTCCTTTACCTTGTAGGGAAGAACTTCAATTGATGTGTTATTCATGGTATAGTTTTGTGTATTTATTTGCAAGACAAAAATATAATACGGTAAAATAGGCAAATTGGTTGGCAAAAGTAATACAAAAATCTTAGTTGGTAAAACCTAAAACTCGTAGGGCATTCTCTTTGTCGTTTGCAAGTTGCTCTTTAAGAGCATTAATTGATGAAAACTTCATTTCGTCCCTAAGTCTTTCCTCAAAAAGAATAGTTATTGTTTTGTTGTATATATTTCGATTAAAGCCAATAATGTGAGCTTCAATAGTTTGATAGAGTCCATCGCCCAAAGTTGGTCGAGTGCCAATATTTAGCATTGCTGGGTAAACTTCATCTTTAAAACTAACCCACACTGCATAAACACCTTGAGCCGGAATTAGTTTAAGCGGCTCGTTAGGTAAAATATTGGCTGTAGGAAAACCAATGGAACGGCCAATTTGTTGCCCCCCTTCAATGGTGCCTGTTAAACTGTATGGCCTGCTAAGCATTCGTTTTGCCAACGAAACATTTCCTATTTCGAGGGCAGTTCGAATTTTTGATGAGCTTATGCTAATGTTGTCAATTTTTATGGGTTCAACTTGCTCCGACCTAAAGTAGCCATCGGTTTCGAACTGTTTTAAAAGATGAAAGTTACCTTCGCCATTTTTACCAAAAACGTTATTGTACCCAACAATAAAACGTTTAATTCGAAGGGAATCGACTAAAATATTATACACAAAATCCTTAGCTGGAGTTTCGGCAAGACTTTTGGTAAACTCCAAAACGAGCATAGCATTAACTCCCTCATCCTCAATGGTTTCAATTTTTTCGGCAATCGACGAAAGTAATTTTAGGCCATGCGTATCGTTACTTAAAACCAACCGAGGGTGCGGCCAAAGCGTAATGAGAAGGCTTTTTGTGCCTAACCTTTTTGCTGTGGTTACAAGTTTTTCAATTATATGCCGGTGACCCAAATGAACTCCGTCGAAGAATCCAATGGTTGCCACGGCACCTTTTAAAGCGGGGTCGTTAATATTATTCGAAACAATCATAATTTACAAATGCTTGGCTAAAGTAAAAAAAAAGTATGAAAACAGGGTCGAATGCTTCGACATAAAAAAAATGATTGCAAATTAAACGACAAAAGCTGTTAATCCGTTTTATATCTTTGGTGTCATAAGTAAACAATTCAACTTCAATTTAATATGAAGCAGCTACGTTCCGCAATAATTATGGTAAAACTCACCCGAGAGAGTTTAGCCTTTGCATATCAAGCAATTGTAGTTAATAAACTTCGAACTTTCTTGTCGCTTTTTGGGATTACCATTGGTATTTTTGCCATTATTTCGGTTTTTACCATGGTCGATTCGCTCGAGAAGAATGTTCGCGACAGCATACAATCGCTTGGCGATAACGTTATTTACGTTCAAAAATGGCCTTGGTCCATGTCGAACGATTACCCTTGGTGGAAATACATGAACAGACCTCAACCAACCGTTGAAGACCTCAATGCCATAAGGGCAAAAAGCGCTTTGGCAAAAAATGCGGTGCTTTGCCTTCAGGTTAACTCGTTGGTTAAGTTTCAAAAGAACTCGGCTCCAAACACGGGTGTAATGGCAGTGTCGAACGAATACGAAGAAATTCGCTCATTCGAAATTGCCCAAGGGCGATACTTTTCGCCATTTGAACTGCATTCGGGCAGAAATGTTGCCATAATTGGAAGCGAATTAGCAACCGAACTCTTTGAAGGAACTGAACCTGTTGGTCAAACAATTAAAATTGGAGGAAAGAAACTCGAGGTTATTGGTGTTTTTTTAAAGGAAGGAAAATCGGCAATTGGCGAAAACAGCCACGACAACCTTGTTCTTATTCCCATTAACTATGCAAAAACCTTTGTCGACTTCCGAAGGGTAGGGCTTTGGATAATGGTAAAAGCATCCGAAGGGGCTTCAACCATCGACTTAACCGATGAGTTAAGAGGTATTTTAAGAACAGTGCGAAAACTAAAACCCGTTGACGACGACAACTTTGCCTTAAACGAGATTAGCATGCTAAAGCAGGGAATCGACAATATTTTTAAAATGATTGACCTTGCAGGTTGGATTATTGGAGGATTCTCGATAATTGTTGGAGGTTTTGGCATCGCCAACATCATGTTCGTTTCGGTTAAGGAACGAACAAATATTATTGGAATACAAAAAGCATTAGGGGCAAAAAACTACTTTATTCTAATTCAGTTCCTATACGAATCGGTTCTGCTTTCAACTTTAGGTGGCATTATTGGACTGCTACTCATTTTTGCAGGAACACTAATAATTAGCAACACAAGCGACTTTAGCATTTCGCTAACGGCAGCCAATATTATACGAGGGCTTGGGATCTCTGCAGTAATTGGAATTGTTTCGGGTTTTGCGCCAGCCTGGTCGGCATCGAGGTTAAGTCCTGTGGAGGCGATTAATAGTAAGGGGTAACTATAACCACACTAGGCACATTTCACGATAGTTATCCATAGCCGTCAGGGTAATATAAAAAAAGCACTATTATCAATCGTTTTAACTTGCCCCAGAGGGGCTTTCTGTTTATAGTAAATATTTATTAAAGCATCAAAGCTCCAGAGGAGCGTTCTGTGAATAGGTGTTGCCATATGAACAGGGCGCTCCTCTGGAGCTTTAGGTTAATACGAGTAAGTTTCTATAAACAGTTAGCTACTCCGTAGCTAAAA
>DDWL01000058.1 GCA_002345675.1 Bacteroidales bacterium UBA2287
GTTAAACCAGACTTGGAATCGTCCAATAGGACATTCCAACGTCAAGGGAAATTGTAATTATATGAATTAATGCCTAACAAAAAGAGGGAACACCCAGCCGAAAAAACCAGTTTACACCCACGAAACAAGCATCGTGAGCGGTACAATTTCAGGCAACTTGTTGATAGTTGCTCCGAGTTAGGGCAGTTTGTAAAGTTGAACGATTACAACGACCAGTCGATTGACTTTTTTAATCCCCTTGCCGTAAAAACGCTCAATAAAGCGTTACTAAAGTATTTTTATGGAATAGATTATTGGGACATTCCAGCAAACTATCTCTGTCCACCCATTCCGGGGCGAGCCGACTATATTCATTACATGGCCGATTTGCTGGGTAGCGTTAATTCAAAACATCTAGGAGAAATTCCCACGGGAAGCAAAATAAAATGTTTGGACATTGGCGTTGGCGCAAATTGCGTTTACCCAATAATTGGAAGTGTTGAGTACGGCTGGTCGTTTGTAGGTTCCGAAATCGATTCGGTTGCGATTGAAAATGCAAACCAAATTGTTGATAAAAATTCCATTTTAAAAGGAAAAATTGAGCTGCGAATGCAGAAAAATTCAACCTATATTTTTAATGGAATTATTGGAAAAAACGAACAGTTCGATTTAACCATATGCAACCCGCCATTTCATGCCTCGTTAGCCGATGCGCAGGGAGTAGCCGTTCGTAAATTGCAAAATTTAAAGGGCGATAAAATTGAAAATACAGTACTTAACTTTGGTGGCCAAAGTAACGAACTTTGGTGCGAAGGAGGAGAGGAGAAGTTTGTAAAACAAATGATACTTGAGAGCAAGCAGTTTGCCGCTTCGTGTTTATGGTTTTCAACTCTTATTTCGAAGCAATCGAGCCTTAAAAATTCCTACAAAACTCTCGAAACTGTTGGAGCCTACGAAGTTAAAACCATTTCGATGAGCCAAGGAAATAAAATAAGCCGTATTGTTGCATGGACCTTTTTAACTGGCGAGCAGCAACAAAAATGGACGAATTCAAGATGGGGGCGAGAGGTAGAAACTTCATTTTAAAAAAATTACATGAAGAAGCAGATTAAAAGAAAGACAGTTATTTCGACCTATAATAAGAAAATTCGAATGATAGTTATTTCCACAGCAATACTATTACTGGCAATGGTTGTTGTTTTATATTATTTTGATAACGATAAAAAGGAGTACTCGAAGCCCTATGAACCTTCGTTTACCAAAAATGGAGAGTTATCTTTTATTTCCCACTTCAATAAAAGTGTAATAAAAACCATCGATATTGAAATTGCCGATAACGACGATACACGAGCTCAGGGTTTAATGTGGCGTCGAACAATGCCCGATAGCATTGGCATGTTTTTTATTTTTGACGATGAAATATATAGATCGTTCTGGATGAAAAACACTTATATCTCGCTTGATATTATTTATGTTAACAAGTCGATGGAGATAGTTTCAATTAGCGAAAATACAATTACTTTAAGCGAAATGCCAATACCTTCGGACAAACCCGCAATGTATGTGGTTGAAGTAATTGCTGGATTTTGCTATTCTCATGGAATTAAAGCGGGAGATAAAATTAAATTTGAGATAGCAGTAAAGCAGTAAATAACATATTTTCAATTATATAAAGTTTATTTTTATTTACTACTGATATGATAACGAAGAAAGAAAACGCCAAGAAAAGGCACTTTAAGGGTGTCGATTTCGATGTTTTAGCTGTTGGACAAAAAACAATGGTTACAAAAATGAATTTTAGGGTAGGCGACAATGTTCCCTTTCATTCCCATCCAAACGAGCAGTGTGGATACGTAATTTCTGGCAAGTACAGAATGAAATTTAACGATTTCAACGAAGTTTTAGGTCCTGGCGACAGCTACTCAATACCCGAAAATATTGAGCACTCGCTCGAGGTGCTTGAAGCTGGCGAAGTTATTGATGTTTTTACGCCTCCCAGACAGGATTATTTGTAGGATTGTATAACATTAATCTTTTTAACTCAAATTTTAAAAAGGCATTAAAAACCTTATAAACTAAATTTTAAATGATTATGAAATATTTTTTTCTTTTTTCCCTTGTTATTCTTTCCATTAATATTTGTAATGCACAAGAATATAAGCAGCTTAACACAAAAGATAGTGTTGCTGTCGATACATTTTTTAATGAGTTTATTGTTAAGGATAAGTATCGTTGGCTCGAAAATACTACAAGCAAAGAAACAAAGGAATGGGTCGATAATCAGCAAAGTTTATCGAGTAAATACATTTCAAAATCGGTAAGCAATACAAATGCATTTAATGCCATCGATAAAGTAGCCTATACCGATTACGAAAACCCTGTAAAAATGGGCAAATATTACTTTACCTATGGCTTTTACAACAATATTGGAGTTCCGGCACTTTTCTATAAAACTTCCTTAAATTCTTCGCAAGAAATACTGGTTGACCCTAACTATATTTCGTACACCGACAAAATTATCATTAAAGGTTATTATGTCTCCAAAGACTCAAAGTATTTAGCCTACCAATTCAGTCGTAATGGTAGCGATTGGGCCGAAGTTAAGGTTGTTTCGCTAAATGATGCAACTCACCTTAATGATCATCTCAAAAATTTAAAATTTTCGAACCTCGAATGGGTAGGGGATGGATTCTACTATTCAACATACACGCAGGACGGTAAGTTTGGCAAAACTTTAAATCAAAGTGTTTATTTTCATAAAATTGGGACAGCCCAAGATGAGGATAAACTTTTTTTTAAGAGTGAAAATCCTGCCATTCAATTTTACTATACAGTTACATCGGATCAGCGCTACCTCATTTTTAAGGAAACTAACGAGCAATTGGGCTATTCAAATATATTCTACACCGACTTTAAATCCGAAAATCCAATATTAAAGCCATTAATTTCCAAAGTTCCCATTGGGTTAAACTTTATCGACAGTTACGAAAATAAACTATTGGCTATTGCTACGGAAAAGTCTTTTAACAAAACGTTAGTCGAAATCGACCCTAAAAACCCAGCAAGTTGGATCGCTATTTCTCCCGATTTTACTGAGGCTCTATTGCTCGATGTTTATCCATTTAAGGATCGCATTGTTACAATTTACCAATCAAATCAGCGCCCAATAGTTATTGTTTTAAATTATTTGGGTGAAATACTTTACAAATTGGAGTTGCCCGTTGCAACTTCGGTTAGTGGCTTTTATGGTAACAAAGACGACGAAGAGGTACTTTTCAATTTCGAATCGTACACAATTCCAAAGGTTGTGTATAAGTTCAATATTAATACATTTAAAAAGGAGTTAACCAAGCATACTGCGGTTTCGTTCGACTTTAAAAATATTGAATATAAAGAAGTTGAATGTTTATCGAGCGACAGTGTTCGAATTCCTATGGTACTTGTTTACCGAAAGGGTTTAGTTCTCGATGGCTCAAATCCTACTATTCTTTCGGCCTATGGAGGCTTTGGAGCTATATCGCAGCCATTGTTCAACCCCGGAATTGTTTACTTTGTAAATAATGGGGGAGTTTATGCATTTGCCAATATTAGGGGTGGTGGCGATAAAGGTATTAATTGGGCTTTAGCGGGAAGAGGTGATAATAAGCAAAAGTCGTTCGACGATTTTATTACTGCTGCAGAGTTTTTAATTGAAAATAAATATACCAATAGCCAAAAACTTGCGGCAACAGGTGGTTCAAATGGCGGTTTAGTAGTTGCTGCTGCTGCAATTCAACGTCCCGATTTATTCAAAGTTGTTGTTCCAATTGTGGCTCCTTTTGATATGATACGTTTCGAGAATTTTACAATTGGGCACTTTCATTCCGACGAGTACGGAACTGTTTCGGATAGTTCAAGTTTTCAGAAATTATATAGCTACTCACCGTATCACAATATTAAAGAAGATGTTAACTACCCAACAATGCTTGTAATTACATCGGAAAACGACGATAGGGTGCCCCCCTTTCATTCGTACAAATTTGTAGCTAAGTTGCAGAGCAGAGTCGCCCAAAAGAACCCAATTATACTAAAAGTTCGAGAGAAAGCGGGGCACAATGGGGCAACTTCGTTCAGGGCAAATCTTCGTGAAAAGGCTGAATTATATGGCTTTATTTTGAATGAACTTCAAAACAAGTAGGAAAATATTTGTCGTTTTTTGTCCCAGGTTTTTAACCTAGCGCTCTTTGCGAGTTTACTTTTTGCAAACGGAATCAACGTTGTAAATTCGAAGTTTCCTAAGTTATTTAAGCAGGCTTTGCCTGCGAATTGTTGTAAAGTTTAACAATAAACCTATAGGGAGCTGTAATACGGGTAACCGCAAAAATTGAAGCTTTTTTTAGCTACAGAGTAGTTAACTGTTTATAGAAACAATTACAATTATTATCCTAAAGCTCCTATGGAGCTTCGATGTTTTGATAAACTTTTACTATAAACATAATGCCCCGCTGGGGCAAGTTATAGCAGTTGGAGCTAATCAGTGTAAAATAAATTAACAATTGCAACCTCGCTACCGCAAGTCCCTTCGTGAGGCTTTAACCAATTAGCCAACATTCACCCCTGGCTCGCAGATGTTCCCCAGCCATTAAAGCAAAGTATTGCGTAATTTAGTATATTTGGTGTTAAGGTTCGTTTTAGCCTAACGTAAAGTTATTTATACCCATTTGTGTTAAAGTTAGGCACAAGGCAAAATAATGTGCAACACTATAATTAAGCGCTTGTAAATAGCTTTTTAAATGGAATGAATTAATTTTGCAATTTAAACATTACGTAATGCGTTTTCAAATTATAAAGCCAACTGGAGTATTAGCCCAATTTATTAAGTACTATTGGGTAATGGAGAAAAATTCCTCGGAGGGCGATGTATGCGAACGTGTTATTCCTACCGGAAATATCGATTTAATGTTTCATTACAAGAATTGCTTTAAAGTAAAATGTAGCGACAACAATACTTATAAGCAAGCATTTTCATTTATAAGTGGTATAAGTAACTCGTATGCCGATGTAACAACAAATGGCGAAACAGGACTGATTTGTGTATCGTTTCATCCCTTTGGAGCATATAATTTCTTCAACTTTCCGCTTCTCGAAATCGAAAACCAAAATATTAGCCTCGATTCTGTTTTTGGCAGCGAATCGAACGAGATTTATGAGCAGCTTTGTAACGCTCAATCGTTAAATGACAGGATTGCCCTAGTTGAAAACTTCTTACATGGCCGATTAAGAGAGACAGGCCATAGAGATTCGTTACTAATTAAAACTGGTATAGGACTTATAAATCAAAGTAAGGGTCAAATTAATACAACAAGTTTATCGGAAAAGCTATCGGTTACTCCTAAAACCCTCGAAAGGAAGTTCTCGGCAATGGTTGGCAAAACTCCAAAGCAGTTTATAAAAATAGTGCGTTTTCAAAGTATAATAAATACTTTTTCGGTTGCAAACAGTGTGAACTTAACCGAAATAGCTTATGCTAATGGGTTCTTCGACCAATCTCATTTTATAAAAGACTTTAAGTCTTTTTCGGGTTACACGCCTAAGGACTTCTTTGCAAATCACCAGTGCCAATCCGATTATTTTAGGTAATAGAATATTGTCGGTTTTTTACTATTTCACAAGCTCACTGCCTTGTAGTTTTGTAGTATTATTAACCATTAAAATAATACCAAGATGAGAAAACTGATAAGCTGGTTCGATATTCCAACAAGCAATTTTAACAGGGCAGTAAATTTTTACCAAAACGTTTTTGACCTAACGCTAAATATTGTCGATTGTGGAGGCGAAGTAATGGGATGCTTCCCCGACGATGGTGTAAATGTTACAGGTTGCATTTTTCATTCGCCCAATTATAAACCCTCAATGGATGGTGTAATTATTAATTTTTATAGCGACGATGAAATAAATTATTTCTTGAAAAGGGTTGAGCAAAATGGTGGCAAAACCATAACCCCAAAAACTAAAATTATGGTTGAAGGTCGTGGGTATTTTGCACTTTTCTCCGACACCGAAGGCAATCGCATAGGAGTTTACTCACACAGGTAACAAATTCAACCTAAAGTAGTATTTGTATGGAAAGGAACAATATAATTATTAAAAATGCCCACACGCATAACCTCAAAAATATCGACATTGAAATTCCTAAGCACAAATTAGTTGTGTTTACTGGCGTATCGGGTTCGGGTAAATCGTCGTTACTTTTTGATACCGTTTTTATTGAAGCCCAAAGGCAGCTAATCGAAACATTTTCGACTTTTGCTCGTGCTCGTTTGCCCAAACTTTCGCGCCCCGATGTAGATGATATTCAAAATCTTTCGACAGCAATTGTTATCGACCAAAAACGAATGGGCAACAACTTGCGAAGCACCGTTGGCACAGCAACCGAAATTAACACATACTTACGTTTGCTTTTTTCGCGTGTTGGCAAACCATTTATTGGCCCTTCATTTCTTTTGTCGTTCAACCATCCCGAGGGTATGTGTCCGCATTGTCATGGTTTGGGAAAGCAAGTACAGGTCGATATTGATATGCTGTTGGACAAAGAAAAATCGATATATGAAGGGGCAATAATTTATCCTGGTATGCAGGTGGGTAGCTGGTTTTGGCGCGAGATAACGGCAATAGATTTGTTTGATGTTCATAAAAAATTGAAAGACTTTTCGGAAACCGAATTGCACAAGCTATTATATACCGAGCCTATTCAAATCGATAAAAAGCACGGTTCGGGCACTTACTCTAAAACTTATGAGGGTATTGCACGGAAATTGGAAAAGGGGGTTTCGGGCAAAGCCGAAGACGAGTCACCCGATGAGGAAAAGGATGCTTATAAAAAGTATATCATTTATTCCGATTGTAGTTATTGTAACGGAACTCGTTTAAACCAACGTGCTTTATCGGTAACGATTAATGGGGTTTCAATTGCCGACTTATGTAATAAAGAACTTAGTGAGGTATTGCAATTCCTATCGTCGATAAACGATGAAATTTCAGTTCCTATAATTCGAAAGGCTCAATTTCTACTTGAGCAACTTATCGAAATAGGCGTTGGTTACCTATCGCTTAACAGGTCGGTGGCAACGCTTTCGGGAGGAGAGTCGCAACGGGTAAAAATGGCACGACAGCTCGATTGCAATCTGGTTGATATGTTATATGTATTAGACGAACCATCGATTGGGCTTCATCCAAGGGATACTGTTAAACTTCTTACAATATTGAACAGGTTAAAAGATAATGGTAATAGCGTATTTGTTGTTGAACACGACCCTGAAATAATACGTGCAGCTGAATGGATTATTGATATTGGACCCAAAGCAGGAATAAATGGCGGTCAGCTTGTTTATTCGGGCGACCCCGAAGGTATAACCAAAACAAACAGTATAACAGGTAAATTTTTGTTTAATACTGAAAAGATATCGTACACGAGAAAACAAGCAAAAGAGTTTATTACTATTAAAAATGCTAACGTAAACAACCTTAAAAATGTGTCGGTTAAAATTCTGGTTGGTGTTCTTACTTGTGTTACTGGCGTTGCCGGCAGTGGTAAAAGCAGCCTGATACATCAGGTATTCCTGAAACAATACCCCAATTCAATTGTAATAGACCAATCGGCTATTGGCAAATCGTCGAGAGCCAATCCGGCAACCTATACTGGCATATTCGATTTAATTCGAAAGGAATTTGCTAATGCAACAGGCGCAGAAGCTTCATTGTTCAGCTTTAACTCAAAAGGGGCTTGCCCAAAATGCAATGGACAAGGTTTATTAAGTTTTGAACTTCATTTTTTAGATGCCGTTAAAACCACTTGCGATGAATGCGAAGGTAAACGCTATAAGCAAGAAGTACTTGAGCTTAAATTTAGGGGTAAATCAATTGCCGATGTTTTAAACATGTCGGTCGATGAGGCGTTTAGTTTCTTTACTTCTGCAAAAATTGTAAAACAGCTAAAAGTGCTACAAGATGTGGGTTTGGGATACATAAAGATTGGTCAATCGTTAAGTTCATTGTCGGGCGGAGAATCTCAACGATTAAAAATTGCTTCGGAGCTTCATAAAGCTGGTAATATTTATGTTATGGACGAGCCAACAACTGGTTTGCACATGTCAGATATACTTCGATTATATAATATTATCCGTTCTCTTGTCGATAAAAACAATACTGTTATAGTAATTGAGCATAATTTGGACATCATTAAATTTGCCGACTGGATAATCGATATGGGCCCAGAAGGAGGCAGACAAGGTGGAGAAGTGCTATTTCAAGGTATTCCTGAGGATTTAGTTAATTGTAAAAATTCTCATACTGCACTTTATTTAAAAAAGGTAATTTAAAGGAAATAAAACCCTTTTTAGGCTAAGCCCCGATTGCAAGGGGCTGTCTCATTAGTTACAAAAGCCTAACCACAAAGCACACTAAGGTTTTGCACAAAGTTCACAAAGAACAGTATATGTGCGTGTTGCCTTTGTTGCTCTATGTTGTTTCTTTGCGTCCCGATAGTTATCGGGATTTGTGGTTAATTTTTCTTTTGAGACAGCCCCTAAAAGGTTTTCGTACTAAAGAACAAAATACCGATTCGTTTAAGCAATGATAAAGCCTTTATACCACAAATATCAAAGCGAATTAGTCTAGAAATTCCAAGAAACTTGCCATGAGCGAAGGCTCCTCTCAACAACAATTAACTTAACCCATTAACACAAAGGGGCTGTCTAAAATGACAGCCCCCTTTAATTCTGGTTTTTTATTCAACTAAAACCCACCGTCAACAACCCAAACTTTATTGGGGTTATCGTTGCGCATGGCAAGGTTATGTTTAATGGTTTTGCCCGACTTTAACTTTACTTCGTATGGAATATATTCGCCAGGGTATTGTCCCGATTTAAAGGGTTCGCCCAAACGTACAAGGGTTAATCCGCCGTAATTCTCCTTAATTCTTTTAGCTCCATCGGTATTGCTATTTAGCAATTGAAATGTTTGAGAAGCCAGCTGCCAGTTGCTTTTCGATAAACCTTCGAAAAAGAGTTCAGCGGCACGCTTACTGCTTATATTTCGAAAAATTTCGCTAGTTGCCACTTGGTTTAACTCCTGCCATGCAGCCCCGTTGGGTAAATTTAGGCTAAACAAATTTTCAGAAATATCTACATTATAGTCAATGCTTTCAATCTCTACAATTAGCGTTTCCTTTTTGCCCTCGAGAATAAAAATCCTCAACCCCTTTAGCAGCTTCGTTTCCTTGTCGAATATATACTCGCGACGATTATCGGACTCATCAATCGAACTATTTTTGGTGTAATCGTTTATAAAGTTGCCTTTAGCATTCGATGTAATGGTAAGGTAAACCTGTCCGTTTTTTTCGTCCATTATAAACTTCGAACCATCGCTTTTAATTATATTCTGCTCCTTGGCAAGCACCTTTTCGGGCTCAAGCAGAATTTGAAAATATTCGGTGACATTATAACCTGCCGGTGCCTTTAGGTAACTATTTACTTTGGCAATATGTATTAGCTGATTCGTTCCATCGAAAACCACTGTTCTTCCGGGCTTTTCGACCCTCCATTTGGCGGGACTTGCAAATGTTTTGAAAATTTTATGGTTAACCAATTCGTATTTTGTACCTACAAGCGAAAAGTTATCGTATGCATCGGTGCGAACTTTAAGGTTTATAACCATACTTTTAATGTACTGCGTTGCCCTAATCGAACCTTCAATAAAGCTATTGGCTGCACGGGCCGAATGGTTAAACACATTTGTTGTGTTGTCGACAATTGGAATGGCCACCATAATTAGCACTACGGCTGCAGCAACTCCAATAATTTTAGCAAAACGAGAATTTAGGTTCACTTTTTTTACTTCCTGGGTTTTCATTTTCTCTTCCTCCATTTTTAGTTGGTTCATAATGTTTTGCTTAAGCAAAATTGGAGCAGAGGGCTGGTTTTGCGGTTTTAGCATTGTGGCAACGGCTTTTGCCTTTTCGAAATCGGATTGGCAGCTGGGGCATTGCTGAATGTGCAGCATAATTGTGGCATAATTTGCCGGGTTAACGTTCGAGTCGAACAGGTTCACCATTTCGAGTTTGCAATTTTCACATTCCATAATTTACCTCCTTTGAATTTTTAACGCCATCTTTAAGTTTATCGATTCCATACTTAAATCGCGACTTAACGGTTGTAACGGGTATTTGAAGTATCGATGCAATTTCAACAAAGCTTAAACTATCGAAAAACCTCAAGCGAATTATTTCCGATTGCTCGGGGGGTAAGCCCGTAAGAAGTTTTTGTAATCGGCAATACTCTTCAACTTGCATTATTTTTTGCTCAATATCTTCGTCGCTACAGCTAACCGACAAAACTGCCTTGTCGATTGGTTTAACTTTTCGATTCTTGTTCCTTCGGTGGTAATCGACACAAGCATTACTAATACTTCGATACAGGTAAAACTTTACATTTTGCGCCAAAACCAAATGGTTGTTATCGCGGTAAAGTTTTAAAAAAACATCCTGTACAATATCTTGCGAGTCGGCAAAAGAACCTGTTCTGTAAAATGCGAATCTAAAAAGTTGATTTTGATACTCCGTTATAACCCTTTCCAGTTCCTCTAATTTGCTACGGCCGTTAGCTAATTCCATTTTTGCGTTTTAAAGCATTTACCAATACGACGCTATGACTGGTACAAAAGACTTAATTTTTATTGAACTTTTAAAGGAGTTAAGTTTTAAGATTTCATATAATACAGAATATCAAATAAATAAACGAATATTTTTTTTTGAAAATTTTGTAACCCGAAGAATCGACTGGCTTCGTTGACACAAGTTTGTTACCATACCAATTACAGCAGCGTAATGCATAAATAGGTATATTTGGGGGAAGGTTTAAATAATGCTAAAAGTAATTTTGCTTAACTACTTTTGGGGAGTTTAGTAACTGTAATTTTAACCATAGATAATTCAATAATTATGGCCGAACTAAAAACAAAACAAACAACAGCAAATGTTCACGAATTTATTAATACGTTTACCGACACTGAGCAAAAACGCAGCGACAGTTTCGAATTGCTGAAACTAATGAGTGATTTCACAGGCTTTGAGCCCAAAATGTGGGGACCAAGCATTATTGGGTTTGGAAACTTTCACTACAAATCGGACCGAAGTAAGCAAGAAGGCGACTGGCCACTTGTTGGGTTTTCGCCTCGCAAGGCAGCTATTTCACTTTATGTTTATACGGGTAGCCCCGAACATGAGCATTTACTGCAAAATTTGGGTAAATTTAAAATGGGCAAAGCCTGCATTTACATTAAAAAGCTTTCGGACATTGATATTAATGAGCTTAAAAAAATAATGAAAGAAACGATTAGCTATTTAAAATCGAAATATGGGGAGCATTAAGTTCAAAACCAATGTTACATTCGTTAGCGTGAAAATGTTCTCCATTATTTAACCACTAATTTACTTTCTTATTTATGAATACATCAAAATTGACTTCAAGTGATTACTTTAAAGGACTAAGCATAGTTTATTATTCACTTATTTTAGGAGTACTGATTTTTTTGCTAATTGCATTGTTTATAAACTATACGAAGAATATTTCAAAAATTGATGCAGTTTTTAGCAATGCAATTACAATTGCTTTTTTTGTTTTTTTGATAGTAGGATTAGCTGGGAGCCATTTATTTTTTAGCGGCAAATTGAAGAAGATTAATAGCCTTAATAAAGACTTGTTGATAAAAACTGCTGAATATCGTTCAAGCCTTATTGTTAGATATGCATTTATTGAAGGGTCCGCTTTTTTCTCTATTATTGGTTTTTTATTAACAGGTAGTAATACTTTTATTGTGTTTGTGGGAATTCCTATTATTATTTTACTTGCTTTACGACCCTCTAAAGAAAGGCTGATTAATGATTTGCAACTAGCTGCAACAGAAAAGGGAAAAATATACGACCCAAATGCAATTATTTCTGAAATTTTATTACGTGTATAAAAACTTGCAATGAATTAAATGTAAGTTTTGTCGAGCTGGATATGATATCCAGCTCTCTTTTACTATGAGGATTTTCAATCCGATAAATAAAAGTACCCACGTAAAGTGCTGTCCGATTGAAACAACGTTCGACTCAGCCCCGTTAGCAATTCAAAATTAGTAATAAACAGGTATATTATTCCTTAAAGTTTGGCTATACCTGCAAATACACACGATTCATTTAAGTTCTAGCTAATTTTTTAAAGAAAAAATCTATTGCAAAGCCAAAACGGTTGCTTTCTTCCTTTTCAAGTATTAAGGTTATTTGCTGCAATCCTTATATTATTCGAGTTGCAATTTTCGCCTGTTCAGGTGTTTACATTAAATTGAACCATACTTTTTTTTGGTTAGTTTATAAAAACGTATGGCTATGTTTTATATAAAGCAGTTGTTTGTAAAGTCGTGCAATTTTTTGAACTTTTAAATTGCGAAAATTTTTGTTACTTTAAAACCGAAACCTTGCAGTAGCAGTTAGCTGTTTTTAAGCACAACTTTAAACTCGAAACATTATGAAAATCAGATTTTTATATGTTTTATTAGCTGCCTTAACGTTTTCGGTTTTTACTAACGCTCAGGAGCGAGGTTTACCCATAATTCGTAACTACTCGACCAAGGAGTACAAGGGTGCACCGCAGGTTTTTAGCACCATACAGGATAACAGAGGAGTAATGTACTTTGGCAGTGGCAGCTCAATACTCGAGTACGATGGCGTTTCGTGGCGCAGTATTCCAAACGAGAAACAAAAAATTTACCTCGATTTTGCAAAGGATAATAATGGTAGAATATACGTTTCGGCAACCGACGAAATTGGATACCTAAGCCACAATAGCAAAGGCAATACCTATTACCATTCGATTACAAATTTACTGCCCGATTCCACTAAACTTGACTTTGTTTGGACGGTTAGGGTTACTTCAAAATATGTTTATTTTATTACCTACGATGCCATTTTACAGTTTTTGCCCAACGACGAAAAATTTTCGGTTTTTCGAGCAAATGCCAACGACGGTTTTTTAGATGGCTTTATTTATGACGATATTTTTTACGCCCAGTGCGAAAAAAGTGGACTGGTAAAAGTTGAGAATAACGAACTAAAGCACGCTTTGCAGTCGGAATTTTTCGAGGCTAAAAATATTTTCCGAACCGCTCTTCCATACGACTCAACTTCGCTATTAGTTCCTACCCGCACCGAAGGGCTTTATTTATATAATTCCAATAAAGACATTGCTCCAAAACCTTTCCCAATTTCGGATAGAGCCTTTTTGGAAAACAACAATATTTTCACCGCATCGTTGCTGCAAAACGACTATTTTTTGCTTGGCTCGGTAAATAAAGGAGCAGTACTACTCGATAAACGGGGAACAATTTTGCAACAGTATCAAGTAAATAACCTTCAGAATAATACCATTCGTTCAATAGTTCAAGATAATAACCAGAATATTTGGTTTGGTTTAGAAAACGGTATTAGCAAAACCGAAAATGCGCTCGATTTAAGCTACTGGGATAAGAACTCGGGGCTAAAAGGCAGCGTTTACAATGTGGTTCGCTTTAACGGTACGGTTTACATTGCCACAAGCATAAAGATGTACTTTATTAATAAAAGTAACCAGGTGCAGGAAGTTAAAAATATACCTGTGGGGCACAACTGGTGCTTTATGGAGAATAAGCTGAATAAATCGCTACTGGCAGGTTCGCGGTATGGAATTTACGAAATAAAAGGCGATTATGCCGAACGGGTAATTGAAGGCACGCATGCCGCTAAAATGTTTCAATCGGATAAAAATCCGAATAGGGTTTTTAGCTCCGTACTTCCCGATTTTATTTCGCTTCGCTTCGAAGGCGGTAAGTGGATTTCGGAGGGTAAATGGGAGGGCATTAAGGACCAAATTCGTGGGGTAATTGAAGATGAAAACGGCGATTTATGGCTTGGTACCTACCGCAATGGCGTAATTCGTGTAACCCCAAACTACAGCAATATTACCAAGCCATTGCAAGTTAAGTACTACATTGAAAATGACGGATTTACTTCACTTTCCGATATTTTACCATTTAGGTTTAAAAACAGAATTGTGTTTGCTTCCGCAAAAGGGCTCTTCGTTTACAATTCCCAATCCGATAGGTTCGAACCTTTCTGCGAGCTTGGCGAGCAGTTTTGCAATGGCAGCCGCAGCGTATTTTCGCTACTCGAAATGCCCGATGGCAAAGTGTGGATTTGCCCCAAGGAGAATAGCAAAAACGATATTGGCTACTTGCAGCCAAACAGCAATGGTGGTTACGATTGGGTTTATGTGCCGTTTCGACGAATACTCGAAATGCAAATCGAGTCGTTTTACGTTGAACCTTCGGGCATTGCATGGGTAGGTGGCAGCGAGGGCTTATTCAGGTACAACATGAACCACGATACCAAAAACTACGCCGAAAGGTTCGAATGCCTTATTCGTACAGTTACTGTTGGTACCGATAGCCTTTTATATGGTGGAAATGGCGAAAATTTACCGGCATCGCCCGACACGCTGGTTAGCCTGTCGTACAAGTTAAATAAAATAAAATTCGAATTTGCTGCACCCTTCTTCGACCTTGAGGAAAAAACATTGTACAGTTTTAAGCTGAATGGCTTCGACGAGGAGTGGAGCAAGTTTAGCAGGGAAACCGCAAAGGAGTACAGCAACCTAAGCGAAGGAAAGTACACGTTTATGGTTAAAGCCCGTAACGTTTACGATACCGAAAGTGCAATATCGACCTATGAGTTTAGTATTTTACCTCCTTGGTATCGCACGGTTTGGGCATACCTATTCTACATAGTGCTAACAGCAACTTTTATTTGGCTAATTGTTTGGCTTAACTCGCGAAGGCTAAAGGCTGCCAATGCCGAACTCGAAAAAATTGTAGCAGAGCGCACTTCCCAAATACAAACACAAGCCAAGGAACTTGCGAATAAAAACATTGAACTCGAGGAGAATAACCACATTATTCTTGAGCATAAAGAGGAGTTACTAGCCATAAACGAAGAACTTTCCATATCGAACGAAGAGCTCGATGCAACCGTTCAGTCGCTTAAAGAAACCCAGCGGCAACTCGTGCATTCCGAAAAAATGGCCTCGTTGGGTGTTATGGCATCGGGAGTTGCTCACGAAATAAATAATCCGCTTAACTTTATACAGGGGGGAATTCACGGGCTCGAAAAATATTTCGACGAGAATTTAATTGAGCATAAAGTTAATGTTGAGTATTATATGAATTGGATTAGGGAAGGTATTGAAAGAACCGAAACCATTGTGTCGGGGCTTAACTTTTATAGTAGAACCGTCAATTCCTATTCCGATAGAATCGATATACATAACGTAATCAACAACTGCCTCTCAATGCTTCAGCATAAAATGCAAAACAGAATTGAGATAATTAAAAATTTTACCGATAAAAGTTACACGCTTATAGGAAATGTAGACAATTTTCATCAGGCACTTTTCAATATAATATCCAATTCCATTCAGGCTATTGACGCTAAAGGAAAAATAGCAATAAGTACTGAGGTTGACGATAATAGCATTAAAATAATTTTTGTAGATACAGGCTGTGGCATAAGTAAAGAAAACCTACCTAAAATACTCGACCCATTTTTTACAACAAAAGCTCCCGGAAAAGGAATAGGTTTAGGCCTTTCAATTACCTACAATATTTTACAAGAGCATAATGGTAAAATTGAATTCGAATCGGAGGTTGGTAAGGGTACTACTGCAATAGTTACTTTGCCAGTAAAAGGGTAGGAGTTTAGTTCTCAGTTGTGGGTTCTCGGTTCTCGGTTCTCAATCGGCAGTTCTCAATCGGCAGTTCTCAATCGGCAGTTGGCAGTCCACAGTCCGCAGTCGGCAATCTTCAGTCTACACGGCAGTCCACAGTCGGCAGTCGGCAGTCCTAAGTCGGACACTGAGTTTATCGAAGTGTCGGACTTAGGTCTTCGGTCAATCAATCAAATGTTCTTAATTATTTTTCCGAAAGGTTCTTGCATACAAATGCAAGTTCTGAGGTACTCAACTCAAACCATAAGTTCAATAAAATAAAGAGCCACCAAAGCGAACTTTGGTGGCTCTTTATAACTTAAGTGTTTACTACAAATCGAAATTGCCAGTGTACGAATCTACGTACGAAGGAGCAACTCTAAGTCTGTTTAATTTAGCCCATTTTGTCATTTCGGTACAAGCATAACTGCAATCGGGTTCAAAGTAAATGTAACCTAGTTGGTCAAAACCTTTCATTTGGTAGTAAGTGAAAACTCCATTTTTCATGGTAGCATCGCCATCGTACGAGTATACAGTTTTGTTTGATGCAACTGCAATTACACGTCCTGTTGCATTTAAATCAGTAGCCATAGCACCAATTTGGCAAGCATCGAACGAAAACATCATTTTTGTGCTTTTTGCAGTAGAAAATTTTGTTTTAAACCAAGCGCTGCTAATATAGAATAAATCGGTCGAAATAATGTTGCCCTTGCTACCATGACCTGAGTAAATGAAAGCTATTTCGTTACCTGCAATTGACTGACTAGCAAGAGTATTTATTGCGTTTTCGATGGCAGTTTTTGTAGCATTTAAGTCTAATAAAGAAGTTACGGTATATCCTTCGGCTTGTAAACGGGCTTTCCAATCAATTGCATCATCATCGCAATACTGAAGATCGCTAGAGGTTCCAGCATAGTCGGAAATACCAATAACTAAAGCATATTTTGCACCTTTAGCAGCGTTTAAGTCTAGCTCAACTGGTTTGGTATCTTTTTCTGTAACCATAAACTTTGCAACAACATCCGCAGGTCTATTATCAATAGTAGCAAAATCGGGACGAACGCTCCACGAAGTTTTTGCAATTTCATTCAACGATTTATCCGTTTCGGGAACAAACTCATCTTTTGAACAGCTTTGGAAAATGGCTCCAGTTAACAAAGCAGCAAATGCTAATTTCGACAAATTTTGTGTTTTCATAATTTGGTTTTAAGGTTTAAGGGTTAATGTGAATTTGTTTTATTAATTTATATATATCCAAATGTCAACGGTTTAAATATTAAAAGCAAATAAAAACATATAAATATTTAATCTATATTTTCAATACGTTAAATTTCAATTATATAACGAAACAATTGTTTCAAAATATAGAATTAACTAAATTATGATTCTGCCTGAACGCCCATGTTTGTGTGATTTATGTTACTGAAATGACGTTAAATGTTAAATGTAAAAAAGTCTATTTGTTTATCTGGTGTCCTTCATTTGTTCATTTCAATTGTTCAAATATTCAATTGTTCAATTGTTCATTAGTATCCCTTTTCACACATTCTACAATACATAATTCGAAGCGGCTCGTGATCGAAAACCTGACGGTTTATTGGGTATTCGCCCTCAAAAAGGCCACACCACTCGGCTGGGGTTAGCAGGTCGCCAGCATCTTTTAGTAGTTGGTAAAAGTCGGTGTTTTGTTTAACCCTTGTGTTTGCGTAATGAAAAGCGAGGTAAAACTTTAAGGCTTCTTTACTATATTTTTTGCCAAAGGCATAGGGTTCGAGCAGCGTCATGGCCTCGTCGAACTGCTGAAAGGCCGAAAAAAACTGAGAAATATCGATGGCCGTAGTAAGTGTTGGGCTGTTCGATTTAAAATACTGGAAAATAAAATCGAGCGAAATACGAACCTCTTTATCCTCGCCGCCAAACTGGTTTACAAAGTACTCCTTTTCGGCATTTTTAAAATGGTAAAAAAGTTTAAGCCGCTCAAGGGTAGGCCCATCGAAATCGGTTCCTTGCAGGTTGGCAATTAACCGTTTTATCTCGTTTAGTTTTCGTTGGTTGTAGTATGGTTCGGGGTTGTCGGTTTTATCTTCTTTTAAAAGCGTAATAAAGTAGTTGTACACCAGCACTGGATCGGTGTTGGGAAACCGATTTATTTCGCGTAAAATTTTCAAACTGTCAGCATGCGAAAACTGTCGACCCTTGTACGCCAATTCAAAGCGAAGCTTATTGTAGTATAGCTTGGCAAGTGGCTCGGAGTTTATGTCGAAGGGAAATTCGTGCAAATTTATGGGCAGCTGCTCCACTTTACTCCAAGGAATTCGACTTTGTAGGCTTCGACTTAAAATGAATTTCTGCACAACCTCAATGCGGTTGGTTGTTACAATATCGGCTTTGCAGGGAATTGACTGTTTAGCGCATTTGTGTTTTAAATAATTGTAATGCTGCTTGTACTCCGACATGGAAAGCCCATCGATTGTTAGGTCATTTATTACCTTATATGCAAGTAGTTTTAGGTCGACGTACCGCTGGCGAGCCAGCAATGGTTCCAGCTCGCGGCTGTTAAGCTTTTCGTTTACGTAGTTTCGAATTTGCAGCGTGTCCATTTGCGTTAAAAACTGAAACTTCGACTTTTGAATTTGATTAAAGAACAAATCCCAGTTTTCGTGTGTAACCTTAACTATGGGTATTGTTCGTCCGTCGCTAGGACTAAAGTATGCAATAACCTCGTCAGCTCGTCTTTCTACTAAATCCTTATTATTGTATTGTGGCCCCTCAACGCTTGCGTAGGCAAAAACACCAGCTCGTTGAAGCTGCTTGCCCTCAACCCAACGCGAAATGCTATCGGCAACTCTTGCTGCCACGTTGGCCTTATTCTGGTCGAAGAAAACCCTAAGTTTTAGCGTATCGCGCCTAAGGTGGGGAATAAAGTACTCGTTCGAAATAACATTATCACCAGCAGCAGGAAAACTTAGCGCTAGGTCGAATACCTTTTGGGGGGCTCGGTTAAACGAAATTATGTCGACTATTCGCTTCCCCTTTAGCACCACAAGGTTAATATTGTCGGTTGCTGCAGCATTACTTGGGAGTTTGCCAACGAACTTAATCCACGATTTTGGCTTACGCTTTAAGTCTGAAAGTCCCTCAAGCAAGTAATCTCGGTAGTAAGGTTGAAGCAAGTTTCCCTTAACGGTAAACTCCTCGTCGCGACGAATGGGAGTGAGGCTGCTATTTCCGCATAAGTAAATACTTGTCGACACCAGTTCAAGAGCAACGCCATCGTCGGTGGCCTCGAAAAGCTTTTCAATAATTCGGGGATTGTTGAAGACAATAAATACAGAGTCGTTTTCAATTACCATTCCTAGCGTGTTAATTTGCCGTTGCAGCTTGCGGTAATTTTCTAGTTCCTTGCTCCCTGGGCGGGGATTTATGCTCCATTCGTAACGTTTTTGTGGCTTTGGTGCATTAAGCGATGCTTTTAAAAGTTCTTTGGAAGCATATGGAAAAAGCGCTGGGTAGTGCCTCGGTTTGTAACTTCTGGTAACCGATGCAAAACTTGCCGAAATTCGTATTTCGCCCTTTTCCTTTTCGAACCACGAGGCAATGCCAGCAATGGCGTGCGATGGTGCAATTATGTTAACCAAACTCCCAACCGATTGTCCCCAAGCATTTACTATTTGCCCAGCGGCTTGGCTGTAGCTAATACCATTTTCAATTGTAATTTGACCAAGATTTTCGGAAACGTAGTAATCCTCAGCCCCAAATTTCACAGCTCTATCGTGGTATGTTCGCTTGCGCTTGTTGCCAAGCTGGTAATGGCTAAGGTTAAGTTCCTTTGTCAGGTAACGAGCGTGGTCGCGGCTCGAGGTGTAAAGAATTGAGTCGTTTATAAAAGGCTGTAATTTATTTTCCTGTCGAATGCTATCGACCTTTTGTTTAATAAGGTGCTCGAGTAGTTTAATATTAGGCTTTACCCTATCAATTTTTTCGCTAGCATTTTGCCCCATTAACGAATTGAAAGACAGAATAAATAGAATTAATAATATAACTTTGATTACGAATATATTCTTGCTTTTTAAAACTTTCACACGCCTTATATTTTAGGTATTTGCCATTAGTGTTAGTACGAAAATAGCTAAAGATATGTTTAATACTACAAAACTAAGTGCAAGCGATAATTATATCAGAACTCTTTTAAAAATTGCAAAAAATACTTTTCGTAATTGTTTATTTGTCCCGCTAGGGACAGCATATCGGTAGAACTCAAATAAGGAATTAAAACACCGTGCTGCTAGGTACGGAATGTTCTAACTAACGGGACAAGTTTTTTTTAATGTACCCTGAGTATTTATATCAACTCAAGTAAACCATTCAATCTTTTTCGAATCGAATGGTTTACTATTTTAACTTTTACTTACTTTGCAAAATATTTAACAATTAAATTAACGAAAATGGTACACAAAAGATTGCCAATTATGATTGGATTTGCCCTTTTTACATTGGTTTCGTGCAACAACGGCGCGAATAAAAGCGATAATCCTTTTTTAGCAGAGTACAAAACGCTGCACAAAACACCCCCTTTCGACAAAATTAAACACGAGCATTATGCTCCTGCAATTGATGTGGCAATGGAGGAAACCCGAAAAGCAGTTGACGAAATTATTGCTAACACAGAGGAGCCAACTTTCGAGAATACAATAGTTGCCCTTGAGTTTTCGTCGGGTAGACTAGAAGATATAAACAACGTTTTGTTTAACCTAAATCAGGCCGAAACCGATACAGTTCTTCAGAAAATAATTCGTGAAGTTGCACCAAAACTTACCGATTTTAGTAACGACATTAGGCTAAACGAAAACCTATTTAAAAAGGTAAAGGCAGTTTACGACAAACGCGAATCGCTTAACCTTAACACCGAACAAGTAATGCTTCTCGAAAAGTCGTACAAAGGCTTTTCGCGAAATGGTGCCAACCTCGATTCGGTAAGTAAAGAGAAATATAGGGCTGTTACTCGCGAACTTGCAGAACTTTCGTTAAAATTCGACGAGAACGTGCTTGCCGAAACCAACTCGTTTAATCTTCACCTTACCAATAAAGATGAACTTGCTGGACTTCCCGAAAGCCTTGTTAAAGCTGCCGAAATGGTTGCGAAACAAAAGGGTAAAGAGGGTTGGATTATTACGCTCGATTACCCAATGTACGGCCCTTTTATGAAATTTTCGGAGCGTCGCGATCTTCGTGAAAAAATTTACAGAGCAATGGGCTCGAGAGGCTTTAAAGGAAACGAGTACGACAACTCTGCAATAGTTTTACGTATTGCTGAACTTCGTTTGCAAATTGCCAATTTGTTGGGTTACCCAACTTATGCTCACTATGTTCTTGAGGAGCGCATGGCCGAAGCACCCGACAAAGTTCTTCCTTTTTTAAACAAACTTGCCGATGCTAGTAAACCTCATACAACCAAAGAGGTTGCAGAGGTTCAGCAAATTGCAAAGCAACTAGGCGCTAAGCATAACCTCGAAAAGTGGGACTGGGGCTACTATGCCGAAAAACTTAAAGTTAAAAAATTCAATTTTGACGAGGAGGCTCTAAAACCCTATTTCAAACTTGAAAATGTTAAAGAGGGTATTTTTGCCCTTGCAACCAAACTGTACGGAATAACCTTTGTAAAAACCAATAAAGTTCCTGTTTACCATTCCGATGTTGAAACCTACGAGGTTATGGATAAAGATGGTAAGTTCCTATCGGTTCTTTACCTCGACTTTTTCCCTCGTCAAGGCAAGAGCGGGGGTGCTTGGATGACCAGTTTCCGTTTGCAGTATGTTGACCAAAAAGGTGAAAATATTCGCCCATTGGTTTCGGTGGTAACTAGTTTTACAAAACCAACCGATAGCGCTCCTTCGTTGCTAACTTTCGACGAGTATAATACTTTGCTTCACGAATTTGGACACGCATTGCATGGTATGCTTGCAAATTCAACCTACTCGAGTTTGTCGGGAACTAGCGTTTACAGAGATTTTGTTGAACTACCCTCGCAAATAATGGAGAATTGGGCTGTTGAAAAGGAATTCCTCGACATGTTTGCTGTTCACTACCAAACTGGCGAAAAAATTCCACAGGAAATGGTTCAAACAATTATCGATAGCCAGAACTTTCTTGCAGGTTACACCTCAATGCGTCAGATAAGTTTTGGCATTATCGACATGGCTTGGCACAGCATTACCGAGCCTTATTCTGGTAAACTTATTGATTTCGAAAATTCAGTTATGGCCAAGTCCGAAGTTCTACCTTTGGTAGCGGGAACCGCTATGAGTCCTGCTTTTAGCCATATTTTTGCAGGTGGTTATGCTGCTGGCTACTACAGCTACAAATGGGCCGAGGTTCTCGATGCCGATGCATACTCGGTATTTAAAACCAATGGTATTTTCGACCAAAAAACGGCTCAGTCGTTCCGCGACAATATTCTTTCGAAAGGTGGAACAGAGCACCCAATGGAACTTTACAAACGCTTCCGTGGACAGGAACCAACCATTGACGCATTACTCGAAAGAAGTGGATTGAAGAACTAATTACCTAACAAATAAAAAAGGCCCGACAAAAAAAAGTCGGGCTTTTTGCATTTATGAAAGGCTTACGTCGGAAGTTTTATAGAACGCGGATGACACAGATTTAACGGATTTTATAGAACGCAGATGACACAGATTGAACAGATTTACACGGATTTTTAAATATCTCTCCGTGTAACTCCGTGTTCTCTGTGCCTCTGTGTTGTCTTTTAGCGTCGTAGCGTCTTAGCGTTTAACTTCTTCACCACTCCCGATAGTTATCGGGAAGGCACAGTAGAACACATTAGATTTTTATTAAAGAAGCCGTTGCGCCTTGGCGTCTTAGCGTTTAAAAATTTCTCTGTGTTCCTCCGTCCCCGATAACTATCGGGGTCTGTGTCTCCGTGTTGTCTTTTAGCGTCGTAGCGTCTTAGCGTTTAAAACCCCTACTTCAACATATTCCCAATTCTAATTCCAAAGTATACGGTTCGTGGTAAACTTGGCCCATACGTGTAGCCTGGGTCTCGCTCGTCGCCTAAATCCAAATCGCTTTGGTAAGCATTAAGCATGTTTTTAACTCCTCCAAATACCTGAAGGGTCGCGCCATTAACCTTAACATTGTAACGAATTTTAAGTCCTAAGTCGGTAAAGGGTGTGCTTTCACGAAGTTCACCATCATCGGGATTTGCAAGTTGCTGCCCAAAGTATGGAATAAGCATTTTACCTGTGTAAGTACCCGTTGTTGAAAAACCCAGCTTTTTGTTGGCTTGCCAATCGAGAGTGAAGTAGCCGTAAATATTTGGAGTACGGAAAAAACGACGCTCATCGAATTCCTGAGCCACTTTAAAAATGCTATTTTGATACGTGAAAGCTGCATTAAAAAGCCATCCACTTGCTGGAATTACGTTAAACTCCAAGTTTACTCCAGCAACCGATGCCCCATCGTTGGCATTAACACGTGTGTAAATAACTGTTCCGTTTTCATCGGGTTCGCCATACTCATTTTGGAATGGGTTAAGAAGTTGTGTATAAAAGCCTTCGGCTAATATGTTGAAAAAAACTGAACCAAGACTATTCTCGTAGTCGATTGAACCCATAAAGCTATGACTCGATTCCTGCTTAAGGTTAGGGTCATTTTTATGAATTACCTGACGAGCAGCTGAGGTAAGAATATGCAAATCCTCATCGAAAACCTGTGGTGCCCTGTAACCCTGTGCATAGCTAAAACGGGCTTGTAAATGGTGGGTTGCACTGTACATTAGGCTAATGCGAGGGCTTAATACGTTATTGCTAATGCTGCTCGTAAAGCCATCTTTATAATCGATTTGGTAGTTGTCGAATCTAGCACCAAGAGTTGTTTTTAGTTTCTTATACCTATGCTCAAATTGTGTGAAAGCACCAGTTATGTAAATACTTTGGTCGGCTACAGTTGTATTTTCGGTATGTGGAATTGAAACAATAGCCCCATTTTCAATTACTGCATTTTCAATATCGGGATAGCCAAGTTTAATATCATTAAGTTTTCCACCAGTGTTTTCAATTCCAACTATTAAACTCGAATTGCTCATATTGTAGCTATACTGCGAGCCAATGGCGTAGGTTAAATCCTTTGTCTTACCATAATCCTTTAGCGACTTGCCAGCTCCGTAGTACGAGTCCCTATCGACCATTTGAACCGATGCGAAAACTGAGAGTATATCAATGCTTCGGAAAAACCTATCGAAAGTTATAGCGCCGGTGTTAATGCTGTGTTCAACAGCTTCGGACACGTTAGATTCATGAAGAGGTAAATCGAACCTGTCGCCACCACGGCGTTTTTCGGTTATGTTAAAGTAGTCGACAGCAATTTTACTTCGTGTACCAAAGCGATGAAATACCCGTGCGCCAATGCTTGTGTTTTCAAGAGAAGTAAGCTCCGAAAAGCCGTCGTTATTGGCATCAAAAGGTTTCCTGTTTCTTGTAAAGCCGTAAACTGCAAGCCCTGTTTTTAAATCGGAGGTAACAACCGAAGAGTTGAAGTTTGCGCTATAATCGGGGGTTATGCCTCCTGTATTGTTCATTCCTAAACCTGAATGGCTACTGTTTAAACCCATTTCGAACGAATTGTTAATAGGGTCTTTAAGTATTAGGTTTACAGTACCTGCAATGGCATTGCTGCCATAAAGTGCCGAGCCTCCACCTCGAATAACTTCAACACGTTCAATCATATTCGATGGAATTAACTCCAAACCGTAAACACCAGCTAAGCCGCTAAAAATTGGGCGACTATTAATAAGAATTTGAGTGTAAGGCCCCTCTAAACCATTCATTCGTAGCTGAGTAAACCCACAGTTGGAGCAGTTGTTTTCCAATCGAAGCCCAGGGCTAAAATTTAAACCATCGCCAAGTGTAACCGACTGGGTCATATTAAACAACTTTGGACTTATTGTTTTTACAATTGTCGAAGTTTCCTTACGGCGCTGCTCATTTCGGTCGGCAGTTACCACAACCTCATCGAGACCAATGGCATCCTCGTCGAGTTCAAAGTTGAGTTCGAGGGTTTCGCCAGCCGAAATGGTAAACTCAACTTGTTGCGACCTATAGCCAATGGCTTTAGCTTCGAGAGTGTACTTGCCAACGGGTACATTTATCATTCTATAGTGACCCGTTTCGTCGGTAGCAGTTCCAATGGTTGTGCCCTTAATTACTAAACTTGCAAAGGGAATGTGCTCGTTGCCATTAACAACGTGACCAATAATATTTGAGTCGCTTTTTTTCTGTGAAAAGGTGGTTGCCGAAATCAGCAACAAAAGGCAAAAGGCAAAAAGATTTTTCATTGAAGGTATAGGATTACAAAGTATTTAAGATGTTGAATTATATAGCATTACTAAGCAGAATAAAATTCTGTTAGAACTATTGTGAAACGGATACGGGAGTTATACTAATTACTGGGAGGGGCTCGGTTCGATTGGCTATTTGAATCGAAACGATTAAGAAAAAGAGGGGTTAATTTCCTAAGAGGGTATAATTTATATACCTGTGTGAAAACTGCCGAAAAAATTGCAGTAAAAAAAAGAATTGAGAGGGTGTTTAGTGCTAAAAGTTCGGCATTTGAGTGGTTGTGGCTTGCCGATCCGTCGCTACTTGTTGAATTGCTTAATGGGTGGGCGTGGGAGATAACTTGCCCATTGTACAACTTATGGAAATGCTGAAAAAATGTGTTATTGGTTGTAAGTAATCCAATTAACACAAGAAGTGCAAAGGCAAATGCTTTTCGAAATTTATATGTAATCTGCGTGCTCATTTTCACTGCAAAAATGCAACTATTAACTCAGTTGTACAATACCAAGATGTTATGATTTGATACAGTTGTAGCGGGAGGGTTTAATTCGAACACAGATGACACAGATTGAACAGATTTTTACAGATTTTATAGAACGCAGATGACACAGATTGAACAGATTTACGTAGATTTTATAGAACGCAGATGACACGGATTTAACGGATTTAGCGGATTTTATAGAACGCAGATGACACAGATTGAACAGATTTACGCAGATAAAATATTTCTCGGTAGTGTCCTAACAAGTGTGTA
>DDWL01000041.1:0-162 GCA_002345675.1 Bacteroidales bacterium UBA2287
CTTACACACTTTATGGGATACTGTCGAACATTCTATGAATATAGGTACAACCTGCTTGTAATAGAACGACTACGTTACTCCCATTATCCATATTAGACAGGTTAGGTTCATTTCCCCAATGGTTATTGGATCTTTAGATTTCTTTTATTTCTTTTATTTCTT
>DDWL01000041.1:293-82225 GCA_002345675.1 Bacteroidales bacterium UBA2287
TTCTTTTATTTCTTTTATTTCTTTTTACTTTCTTTTTACTTTCTCCTTGATGAGAAAGTAAATCAAAGAATCAAGGCAAACCGAAGCTACCACCCGCCCTGCCAAATCGTAAGCCCCATGGCAACGTATGCGAAATGGAACGCAGCGAGTGGAAACCCTTCCTTTGCATCCATGATTTTGCGAAGTTCAATCAACTTAAGGCTCTCTGACAATGCGTTCCATCTCGAACGCAAGCGCCCTTGCACATGGGGCTAACGATTTGGCATTCACCCTCATGCTGCCGCACTCCCGATAGTTATCGGGATTGCCATTCCCCCGCGCGTCGCACATGGCAAACTTGTTGGTATTTTTAGTCCATTTCGCTTTGATGCTTTTGGTGTCCCATGCTTTTTCTATGCATTAGCAAATGGGCATTTTCAGAAGCCTTATATCCTAAACTTGACGGCTATGAATAGTTATCGGAATAATAATTCCTTATTTTAGGTAAGGCACATAAAGCATATCGGTTCCCATAATATGGGTTAATAGCCAATCGGTTAATATTGATAGTAATTCTGTTGGACTTACTTCTATAACTCCACTTATTAAGTTGCTCTTAATATCTAAAAGCTTTGCCTCAAAGGTTCTATGCTGCTCAATGTGCTCTTCGAGCAATGGGTAATTTACGTTTGCTAAAAACGATTCTTCCTTTTTAAAATGGTACTGAGCATAATTCACCATTTCATCGAACAGTTCCATCGAAGCACTTTGAGCTTTTCCCTCTAAAAGCAGCTTATAAAAATCATTGAGAATTCCGAAAAGTTTCCTGTGATCGTTATCAATTTCTTCAATTCCTGTCTCGTACTCAACTTTCCAATCAATAAAACTCATAGTTCAGCTATTTAGTACCTGCTAAGTTATTCGAATTAAAAAACAAAACCCCCAATTTTACTAAAAAAATGGGGGTTAATAAATCATAAAGTAATTTTATTCAACGTACTTATATCCAACACCTTTTATAGTTTTAATATGGTCGTCGCCAATTTTTTCTCTAAGTTTTCGAATATGTACATCAATGGTTCTATCGCCTACAATTACGTTATCGCCCCAAACCAACGAGAAAATTTCGTCGCGGGTAAAAACTTTGTTAGGTCGACTAAACAGAAGAGCCAGTAACTCAAACTCCTTTTTGGGCAAATTCAACTCATCGCCATCCTTAATTACTAAAAACCGATCTTTATCAATGTGAATACCCTCACTAATTGGCAAATTGGTTTTAGTAACGGGTAACGATTCAACGCGTTTAAGCAAGGCCTTAATTCGGCTTACCAGCACTTTTGGCTTAACAGGTTTCGAAATGTAATCGTCGCCACCAGCATCGAAGCCTGCAATTTGCGAGTAATCCTCTCCTCTGGCGGTTAAAAAGGCAATAACTACATTTTTTAATCTGTCGTTTCGTCGTATCTCCTCGCAAACCTCAATGCCATCCATTTCGGGCATCATAACATCGAGTATAATAAGATGCGGCTTAACCTCATCGGCAAGCTTTAAACCCTCTTTTCCGTTGCTTGCAGTAAAAACCTGAAACCCCTCCTTGCGCAAATTGTAGCCAACAAACTCTAATATATCGGGTTCGTCGTCGACTATCAGTAATCTGTACGAATTATTATCCATTGATATTTAGTTACTTTAAAATAATTTATGATTCATTACTTCTAATCCTAATTGAACGTAATGGTATTAAATTAAACAGTAACGCTTGTTAAGTAAAAGCTAAGATAAAGTGTTTTTTGCGCTAAAGCATTTAACCCAAACATAATTTCACTTTAATATCAGCATAAAATGAATTACGTTACTTTGATTGCTAATTCACTAAACTAATCGTGTTAACCTAAACTTAACATACAAATCATTTTAAAGAAATAATGGTGTAATGTTAGCGAGTTAGTTTTGTTGCAGAATTAAAACAATAAACCGATGAAAACAATTAGCAAAATTTTAATAGCATTACTTGTAGCAATATCAATTAATGCACAAGCCGATAATGGCAACGAAGTTAAGGGCGATGCTAATAGCATAGCACCTGCATTAACTGTAAATGTAACCGGACAGGTAGTTGACATGGTAACTGGAGAAGCGCTTGTTGGAGTTGCGCTTAAGGTTAATAACGAAACAATTTACACCGATTTCGATGGAAATTTCCAGACCACTATTTCAAATCAAAAGACCTTATTGCTTGTAGCAAACCTAATTTCGTACAATACGCAAGAGTTAGTAATTGAACCCAATAGTTCAAAAAGCATTAAGGTTGAACTTAATCCCTTGAAGAAGTAAGCAAAAAATTTTCATATAAAATTTTAGAGCCAGATGCATTTCATCTGGCTTTCTTCATTTCTGACAATCAAGTATAATTCAATGTTAACCCAAAGCTATGCAATTAGTGCTTTTGGGTCATTACTATTTAACACAAGGTTAATTTTCCATTAAAGTACTTGCAGAATGGCTGTTGTTTCTTTGTACTCGATTTAAAGGAACAACACTTCGAAATTCAATCTTTCAAATAAATTGAAATAACTACATATGCATCTAAAACCGTTAAAAAAACTGCTTATTTACACTGTTTGTTTGGCTATTTCAATACTTTTATTTACTCCTGTTTTCTCTCAAAAAGGAACTATACAAGGAGTTGTAATTGATAAGCTTCGATCCGAAACACTTGTTGGTGCTGCAGTTTACATTCCAGGCACAAGCACAGGAACCACAACCGATTTCGATGGAAACTTTGCTCTCGCAAATTTAACGCCTGGCGTATATAATATACAGGTATCGTTTATATCGTACACTTCAATAATTATCGAAAACATTAAAGTTGAGGCAAATAAGGCGTCAACTATTAAAGTTGAATTGGAAGAAGTTTCCACGGCCCTCGAGGGAGTTGTTGTTTCGGCGGTTCGAAAAACGAACACCGACATGGCGCTTGTAAGCACAATTAAAGCGAGCCCAATAGTGGCAAGCGGAATTTCGGCTCAGCAAATTACCCGTTCGCATGATCGAGACGCATCGGAAGTGGTGCGAAGAATTCCTGGAATTTCGATTATTGGCGACAAGTTTATTGTAATTCGTGGATTAAACCAACGGTACAACAATGTATGGGTAAACAACGCTTCTACCCCATCGACCGAAGCCGATCAAAAAGCCTTTTCGTTCGACCAAATTCCCAGCTACATGATTGACAATGTGATTATAGCTAAAAGTCCTTCGCCCGATTTACCTGCCGACTTTGCTGGAGGCTTTGTTTCAATTTTCACTAAAAACATGCCCGAAAAGGACTTTTTAAAAGTGTCCTACGGCACCTCATTTAACGATGGAACAACGCTCCAAAATTTCAACTTAACCCCAGGCGGAAAGTTCGAGTGGTTGGGAATTGAGGATGGTACACGGGGTTTACCCAATAACTTTCCAAAAACATTAAAAGGGCTTAGTAACGACAAACTTGCCGAGCATGGCCAGAACTTAAATAACTACTGGGACGCAGAGCCATTAACAGCAATTCCTAATCAAAGTATTTCAATAAACTATGGCAAAAAGTTTCAAAAGGGAAACCGCAGCATTGGAACAATTACAGCACTAAACTACAGCCTTACGCACAATTCCGACGATGTTATAAACAATGGGTACCAATCGGCTCGCACCGATGGCATTAACCCCGACTACAACTATAACTATTTAGACAACATTTACTCCCGAACAGCCAAAGTTGGGTTGCTACATAACTGGGCTTACTTCCCTGGCAAAAATAAAAAAATCGAATTTCGAAATATGCTCAACCTAATTGGTAAAAACCAATCGACCATTCGTAATGGGCTTTATGGTTACGAGGGAAGAACTATTCGATACTTCGAAAATGCATTTATGAACCGTTTAACCTACTCGGGACAGCTAAATGCTGAGTACAAATTTGGTGAAAACAAAAATAAAATCGACTGGAACGCTGGGGTTTCGTATGCAAACCGTAACGAACCCGATTTAAAACGAATTCGAACAACCCTTAACGAAGACCAAGGCTCGCAGTACGACAATTTATACTTTGCATCGATTGGCATTAGCCCCTCGGCATCCGATGCCGGAAGGCTTTTTATGCGCCTCGACGAAATTATATCGTCGGCAGGGGTTAATTACGAAACTAACTTTTCCATTTTTAGCATTAGTGCAATGTTTAAAGCTGGGGCATTCGCTGAGTATAAGCAGCGCGACTTCGATGCACGACTTTTAGGATTTGCCAAAAACAGCCCAAATCCCCAATCGGTTTGGATTACGCCTTTAAACGCCCTTTTCTCCGATGAAAATATAAACACCACTCCCGAAGGATTTACGTTGAGGGAAACAACTTCGAAATCCGATTCGTACTTTGCATCGAACCTAAACATTGCTGGCTATTCTCTTTTAAAATTGGTACTTAGTCAACGAGTAACAATGTATGGTGGCATTAGAGTTGAACAGAATAATCAGCATCTCGAAAGTTACGACAGGTACAACCAGCCTGTTGAAGTTAAAAAAGATATTTTAGGAATTTTTCCATCGGTAAACATGTCGTTTAGCTTAAACGAAAAAAATGTAATTCGAGCAGCATATGGCGTAACAACCAATCGACCCGAATTTAGGGAAATTGCCCCTTTCTACTTTTATAACTTTCAGCAGGAAGCCGATTTTGTTGGAAACGTAAACCTTACCGATTCTAAAATTCAAAACTTAGATTTACGTTACGAATTCTACCCCAATGCTGGTGAAACATTCTCGCTAGGAGTATTTTATAAGGATTTTAAGAACCCCATCGAAGTTAAGTACGTATCGGCCGGAAATCGCAATAACTACTCGTACGGAAATGCGACTAGCGCAACGAGTTTGGGTGCCGAAATGGAGCTGCGAATTTCGCTCGAAAGCATTCCTCTTCTTCATAACTTTTCAGTTGTTTCGAATGCTGCCTACATTTTTAGCGAAGTTCAATTTAACGATGATTTTATTGAACGCGATAGAGCCATGCAAGGTCAATCGCCTTACTTAGTAAACTTTGGGCTCTTTTACAGCAGCGAAAAATCGAAAGTAAATGCTTCAGTACTTTACAATATAATAGGTGGTCGAATTACATTTACTGGCGAAGCAAAACAATCAATTTTAGACGACATACCTGATATTTATGAAAAACATCACCATCTTGTCGACTTTACAATATCAAAAGAGTTTGGAAAATACTACGAAGTTAAGGTTGGGGTAAAGGATATTCTAAATCAAAACATTGTTTTTTACTCTCCTTACGCTTCGGTAACTGGTGGTGAAAAACTCGAAAAAGTTAATCAGCAGTGGTCGCCAGGACGAACTTACTCATTATCGTTATCCCTTAACTTTTAAAAACAGAATAGTGTGTGTAAATAATTAGAGTTCTAAAGCTCATAACCTATTACAGTTTGCAACGCTTTTCCAAATCACAGCTAACACTTATTTTATGGCATTACTAATCATGTTATTACATTATTTTACAATGAATTATATTTATAATTTTGCAACTACAAACTAAATTCAACCAACCTCCCATTTACTTTTACACTTTTAAAGCCAAACTCGGTAACTATAAAATCGAGGGCTTTACTATGATAGAAGAAAACATGGGTTTCGTCGTTTTTGTAGTGCCAATTTTGAAAATCGACTTCCTCAGGAAAAATATCGGTTAGGCAAAATAGTGTTCCATTTGGTTTTAAAAGGCTGCGGAGTTTTGCAAATTCGTTGTAGGGATTATAAAAATGCTCGGCAACTTCGCTGCAAACAATAAAATTGTATTGCGTAAGCAAAGCAGTGGGATTATTATGAAAATAAGGATCGAACAGGGTTAAATTATAACCTTTTTGCTTTAGCATATAAGCAACCACCGGGCCTGGTCCAGCACCGTAGTCGAGACCAGTAAGTTCTTGTGAATATTTTTCAATAACAGCTTCGACAATGGGGCTAACAAAGTTTTGGTACCTTAAATCCAAAATATTATTGTTATGCTTTCGGTAACGAATTTCCTCGTCATTAAAAGAAAGGCGCTGAGCAGGATCGAGAAATACCGATAAGCAACTGGTGCATCGATGGTAACTCCTACCCCTTGCAGTTGCGTAAAAATTCGAAGTGGACGAGCAAAGTGGGCAGTCCATTAAGGGATTTAACATTAAATAATCTTTTTATCTCCTGATTTGTAGAGCATTACATTAACTTTTTCGGTTGTAACCAAACATCCATAGTGCATACTTTCGAGAAAAGGTCTAATAACTTCGTAAAAGGCAAGCACTTTCGAATCTTCGTCGATAATTTCAACAACCACAGGAATTTTTTCGGAAGTTTCCCAAAATTTATACGAATGAACAATCGAACTCGCTCCAAACCCCATTATGCACTTACTAATAGTTGCTCCGGCCAGCCCATGCTCCTTGGCTTGTAAAACTATTGATTCGCTTAGGCTTGCATGCTTAAACTTATCGGTAGAACTAATAAAAATTCTTAGCAAAGTTGCCTCCCCTTTTGTGTTCATACTAAATCATTTTAATTATTAATCGTCCAACATAAACTGCCATAAGACCTAGAAAGAAACTTAGTGAAGTATAAAGGGCAAAGCGTAAAATTTCTTTATGCTGAAGCAGCATGAAAGCATCGTTTGTTAACGATGAAAAAGTTGTGAATCCACCACAAATACCTACAGTTAGGAATAATCGAGTTTCGGGGGTTAGAATATTTTCTTTTTCGGCTAACCCGTAAATAACCCCAACCAATAAGCTTCCAATTATATTTACGCTAAATGTTCCCCATGGAAAAACCGAATATGCATGTAGCTGAAAGTAACGGGTAACAAGAAACCGAAGCACAGTTCCAATAAAACCTCCAGTTCCAACAATAAGGATTGACTTAAGCATACTTTGTAAGTTATCAAAAAAAGATTGGGGTTGTTTTTAACCAATCTTACCTTTGAATTATTAACTTCTGTTTTCCAGTAAGCTCATTCGATTTAATTACGAACATATATATTCCGTTACTTAAATCACTGACATTAATTTGCTGCTGATTTTGTTTAAGTAATTCCGACCTGACTAATTCGCCCATTACATTATAAATATTTAATGTTAAGGCTGTATGGCTTTCCCTGTTAATATTTAATGTAACTATTTCTGAAGCGGGATTTGGATATACGTTTATCATACTGAGCGTAGTCGAGACATCTTCTATATCTGTTATCATTTCTGATAATGGACGTATCCAAACTCCTAAACCATCAGTCCCTGCAAAGATATTTGTTCCGCTTGTGACTAATGTTCTGATTACTAAATATGTCGGAAAACCAGTATTAACCGCATCCCATGAACTACCGTTATTAGTTGATAAAAACACGCCGTCACTAGTTACTGCAAAGACATTTGTTCCGCTTATGACTAATGATTTGATATGTATATCGGTTAAGCCGGTATTCACCGCAGTCCATGAACTTCCATTATTAGTTGATAAGAATACGCCGCCGTAATCAGTGCCTGCAAAAATATTTGTTCCGCTTATGGCTAATGACCGGACTCTTTCAGAGGTCAAACCAGTGTTCACCTCAGCCCATGAACCTCCATTATTAGTTGATAAGAATACGCCACCAAGGTTAGTTCCTGCAAAAATATTTGTTCCGCTTATGGCTAATGACAGAACATCAGTATTTGTCAAGCCGCTATTCATCATAGTCCATGAGCTTCCATTATTGATTGATAAAAACACGCCGCCGTTAGTTCCTGCAAAGATATTTGTTCCGCTTACGGCTAATGATCGAACATATTTATTGGCCAAACCAGTATTCACAGCAGCCCATGAACTTCCATTATTAGTTGATAATAAAACACCGCGGTCGTTTGTTCCTGCAAAGATATTTGTTCCTATTACGGCGAATGAAATGATTGTGGTTTCAGTCAAACCTGTATTCAGCTTGGCCCATGAACTTCCATTATTAGTTGATAAAAACATAAGGCCCCAACCTGAGCCTGCAAAGATATTTGTTCCGCTTACGGCTAATGACAGAACACTTCCATTTGCTAAACCGGTATTTACCGCTGTCCAAGAGTTCCCATTATTAGGTGATAAAAACACGCCGCCCAAAGATCCTGCAAAGATATTTGTTCCGCTTATGGCTAATGATCCAACAAAATTTTCTGTTAAACCAGTATTCACAGCAGCCCATGAACTTCCATTATTTGTTGATAAGAATACACCACCATTAGTGCCTGCAAAGATATTTGTTCCGCTTACTGTTAATGACTGAACATTAATATTTGTCAAGCCTGTATTCACTGCAGTCCATAAACCTCCATTATTGTTTGATAAAAACACGCCTTTACTAGTTCCTGCAAAAATATTTGTTCCGCTTATGGCTAATGAACGGATATCGATATTTGAAGGTAAGCCGTTACTCACCCGCGTCCATGTGCTTCCATTATTACTTGACATATAGATTTTGTCGTAATAAGTACCTGCAAAGATATCTGTTCCACTTATAGCTAATGACTTGACATGATTATTTGTCAAACCGGTTGCAGACCATGAACTTCCATTATTAGTTGATAAATACACACCGCCAATCTCCGTTCCTGCAAAGATATTTGTTCCACTTATGGCTAATGACTTGACATTATTATTTGTCAAACCGGTATTCACCTCATCCCATGAACTTCCATTATTAGTCGATAAAAACACACCACCATAAGTTCCTGCAAAGATTTTTGTTCCGCTTACTGCTAGCGCCCGGACATCAGTAAATGTCAAACCAGTATTCACCATAGTCCACGATGTTCCATTGTTCGTTGATAAAAACACGCCGTCAACAGTTCCTGCAAAGATATTTGTTCCGCTTACTGCTAACGCCTTTACATTTAAAACAGTAGGCCCGTTAGTTTGCTGCCATTGGGCATTAGAGGCAATTGCCGTAGCAATCAAAACTGTTAAGATAATTGTAAACTTTTTCATTTTAATTTTATCAGTGTTTATAGTGCTGATGCCACACTTTTTTAGTTTGTATTTTTTTTCAATATTTTATCGCTTCGTTTGGTTGCATACAACTAATAAATCGAATTATTCTTTAAGTTACTTTAAAAGTTCAACCAGTATTCATTAAGAGTCAACAAAAGTAAAAAAATATAACTATATACCATTATTAAAAGGATTCCGAAAAGCCTCTAAATAAAATACAGTCGTTAGAAACCATTGTTTTAAAATGATTTTAGGTCATGTTCTTGTTGCAACTCCTCCCTTCAGATTTTTGAATGTAACTTATATAATCGTCCTTTAAGTTGAGATTCTGATACCAGCCCTTGTCGCTAAACTCAACATATTTCACTTTACACTTACCAATAAATTCAATTATTCGGCGGCCGTTACTTGCGATAATGCCCTCGGCGATATTTGCAACACCTTTATTATATACAGCAAAAAGAGGTTCGTGCATGTTTTCACCTTTAACAGGCATAACAATGTCGTTATTGGTCGAAAGGTTTATCATATTGTTAATGAGCTTAATATTCATTTCGGGAATATCGCAAGCAGTAATAAAGTTAATGTCGTTTTGCGAAGCCTTTAAACAGGAATATATACCCATAAGCGGACCCATGTCCTTTTCTATATCGGGAATAACTTCAAGATTTAGAAAGGAGTACTTTTCAGCATCGTTGGCTCCAATTAGTATTTGTTCGAAATGGCCTTCGAGTTGCTTTACAATATGTTGAATTAAAGGAACACCGTTAATTGGCAGCAAACTTTTATCGTTCCCCCCCATTCTCGAACTTTTACCGCCAGCCAAAATTATTGCTGTTGCCTTTTCGCGAATAATCCATGTATTATCTTTTATAATTACCCTTTCGGGTGAAAAGTTCCAACTCATATTATTGAATTCGATAACTTTATTGGCAAAGCCAATAACTTCGGCACAGCTATCCTTTACTGTTTTATCCACTAAGTTTTTAATAACTATAAACAACCCTGGTTCGAGCACTTTTCGAATTGAATTCGACTCAATTACAACCATTGCATTTTCAGGTATAACCTCGAGTATTGCATTTAGCCCTTGCGGCAAGCAGTTTTCATCAACTTTTAAAAAGAAAACTTTTTGTGCACCAGCCATCAACATTCGTGAAGTATCCTTTTGGGGATTGATTATTTTTTCTTCAAAAATTTCATAATCGCCTTCGAGCGACTGGCAAACACCACACCCTTTACCTCCACGTGGGCAGTTCCCCGCACTTCGATTAATTGCAACAACCTTAATACCAACCACAAAATGCTCCTTCGAGTACTTTTCGATTAAACGACAGGCAAATTCTGTTTTACCTGTATTTCGGCCAGTTGAGCCAATTACTATGAAGTTGGATTTGGTTGTCATTAATAATGTTTCAATTTTTGAGATTTATAATAATTGCAAGAAGCCAAGGTAATGCTAAATGAAATAAAATTGACATTCAATTTAAAAAAATGCACTATCTTTTCCATTCAAAATTATGATTATGGACACACAAGAAATTCTAAATAAGTTTAAACCAACAAAGGATAACCTTTTACCCATTCTGCACAGTTTGCAGGACAATAATCCTCAGAACTACTTAACCGACGAAGCATTAAGAGCAACCGCAAAACATTTGAATATTTCCCTTTCGTCGGTTTATGGAGTTGTTGGGTACTACACAATGTTTAGCCGAAAACCCAGAGGTAAATATGTAATTCGTTTTTGCACTTCGCCTGTTTGCTCACTAATGGGATCGATAAATGTTCTCGACTTTTTTAGCCAAAGGCTCGGAATTGCCATTGGAGAGACCACTTCCGATGGAATTTTTACCCTTGAAGAGAGCGAATGCTTGGGACGATGCAGCAAGGCTCCTGCAATGATGATTAACAAGCAGCATTACGTAAACCTAACACCCGAATTGATTGAATCGATAATTCAACAACTCAAAAACTCGTAATTCAGAAGTTATGGTAGAGGAAAAACGCATAGCATTAAAAAACTCAGGACTTATAAATCCCGAAAGCATTGACGAATACATTAATGCTGGAGGCTACACCGCCCTTAAAAAAGCCCTTGCTGAAGACGTTTCGAAGGTTGTTGAAGAACTTACGGCTGCTGGACTTAGAGGTCGTGGAGGGGCAGGTTTTCCGACAAGCATTAAAAATAAGGCTGCTGCCGATTTTTGCTCCGACTGCGAAAAGTACATTGTTTGCAATGCCGACGAGGGAGAACCAGGAACCTTTAAGGACAGAATTATAATGGAAACCGACCCTCATATTCTGGTTGAGGGGATGATAATTGCTGCCTATGGAATTGGAGCAGGAATGGGATATGTATACATTAGAGGAGAGTATTACACTTCAATAAGCAGAATTAAAAAGGCAATTGAGCAAGCTTACGAAAAGGGCTTTCTTGGAAAAAACATTCTTAGTAGCGGTTTTAACTTCGACCTTGAAATTAAGTTAGGCGCTGGCTCGTACCTGTGTGGCGAGGAGCTAACCCTTCTCGAATCGCTTGAGGGCAAACGTGGATATCCTCGAATTAAACCTCCTTTCCCTGCAGAAAAAGGACTTTGGGGCAAACCAACGCTTATTAACAATGTGGAAACACTTGCCAATTTTCCTGCAATAATTTTGAATGGCGGCCAGTGGTACCGAAGCATTGGAACCGAAAAGACTCCAGGAACAAAAATATTTACCATAAGTGGAGATGTAAACGCACCTGGTTTCTGCGAAGTTCCTCTTGGTGTAAAACTTGGCGATTTAATAAACGATATTGCTGGTGGCACAACCAATGGAGAACCTTGGAAAACTGCCTTACTTGGAGGTGCTGCCGGCACCTTTGTCCCTTATTCCTTTGCCAATATCGAAATGGATTACGACAAACTTAAAGCGCATGGCGCAACACTTGGTTCGGGAGCAGTAATTGTTATTGGCAGCGATAAACCTTTAATTCCAACTCTACAGAATATTCTAAAGTTTTTTAAACACGAAAGCTGCGGAAAATGTGTACCCTGCAGATTAGGTACAAATTACATTTACGAACAGTCGCTTCGTTTAACCAACGAAAAGCCACAAGGTCGTTCGTTACTGCTCGACGACATGATTAAGCAAGCTCAAATAATGGCAAAAAGTTCGCTTTGCCCACTTGGGCAATCGCCTATACTACCAATCGAAAGTATTAACACGCATTTTAGAGAACAACTTCTGAATGAGTAATTACAATTATTTTTTCATTGTAATTTAATGCATAATAAATGAATGCAATGGTAACCATCTCAATCGACAATAAAACCTTAAAAGCCAACGAAGGCTCAAACTTACTGCAAGTGGCTCGCGAAAATGGTATAAATATTCCAGGGCTCTGCTACCACCATAAACTTACGCCAACAGGGGCTTGCCGACTTTGCATTGTAAAAATTGAGGGAATGAGAGGTCTTGTGGCTTCGTGCACTGTAAAGGTTACCGAAGGATTAAAGGTTATTGCCTTTGATGAAGAACTTGAGGAAACCCGAAAATTCCTAATCGATTACCTTTTAAGCGAGCACAACGACTATTACGATGGCACCTATAACGATGAACTTCGGGAATTAATGCTTCGTTACAAACTCGACAAAAAGGAGAATAGATTCTTCAAACCAGTTTGGCAAAAACTCGATTTTAAAACTGAAAACACCTCGCCAGTTCTTAGTTACGACCCAGCAAAGTGCATAAAATGTTTTCGATGCATAAAAGCCTGCGACGAGGTTCAGGGGAAAAACGTTCTTTCGTTTACCGACCGAGGTATTCACTCCTACATTATTGCCGGCGCTGGTGTTTGGGGCGAAAGCGAATGCGATGGCTGTGGCGAATGCATTCAACTTTGTCCCACTGGTGCAATTGTCGAAAAGCCCAATCGCAACCTTATTAATATTGAAAAAATAGACCATAAAACAATTACAACTTGCCCATACTGTGGTGTTGGCTGTCAAATTGAACTATTAGTTCAAAATGGAAAAATTGTTCGTAGCAATGGCGTCGAAGGTGTTTCGCCAAACGATGGCCGCCTTTGCGTTAAAGGACGTTTTGGGTACGAATTTGTACATAGCCCCGACCGATTAACCACTCCACTAATTAAGCGTAATGGCAAATTCGAAGAAGCAAGTTGGGATGAAGCTTTAAATTTAATTGCTACCAAGTTTAACGACATAAAATCGAAGTACGGCTCCGATTCGCTTGCCGGTTACGCTTCGGCAAAATGCACAAACGAGGATAACTACCTATTTCAAAAGTTTATACGAACAGCTTTTGGCACAAATAATATCGACTACTGTACACGGCTTTGCCATGCGTCTACAGTTACAGCAATGATTAAAGCCATTGGCGACGGAGCTGGCAGTAACCCAATTGAAGATTTCGAAACAGTCGAATGCCTTTTTGTTACAGGTAACAACATTATCGACACGCATCCAATTACGGCCACCTACGTAAAGCAAGGCGCAGCCAAGGGACAAAAAATTATTGTGGTCGACCCAAAATGGACTCCCCTTGTTCGCTACGCTAGCGTTTGGCTTCAGCCAAAATTAGGAACCGATGTGGCTCTACTAAATGGACTTGTGCATATCATTATAAAAAATAAGTGGGTAAATACCTCATTTATAAACGCACGTGTTGATGGCGGCATGGAGGCCTTTGCAATTCTCGATGAGCTAACCCAAAAGTACACTCCCCAGTACGTTGAAGAAATTACAAGCGTTCCAGCCGAGAAACTTGAGCTAGCAGCAAGGCTTTACGCAACGTCGGCAACATCGATGATTGCAACAGGAATGGGCATGAGCCAACAGGTTACGGGTACGCACAACGTTTTTTGTCTTATAAACATGATGCTAATTACGGGTCAGGTTGGGCGCGAAAAATGCGGAATAAACCCACCACGAGGACAAAACAATGTGCAGGGAGCAACCGACGTGGGCTGTTCTCCATCGAATTTCCCAGGGTACATTCCGGTAATTAATGAGGAAAACCGAAAAAAAGTGGCTGGCGTTTGGGGCGTTCCCTTCGAAGAACTTTCGGCAAAACCTGGGCTAACAACTGTTGAAATTATGCAGGCTGCCCACGAAGGGGCAATAAAAGGCATTTACATTATGGGTGAAAACCCAATGATTAGCGACCCAAACCTTAACCACACCGAAGAGGCCTTTAAGCGAATGGAATTTGTTGTGGTTCAAGATATTTTCCACACCGAAACTACCCAGTTTGCGGATGTAGTGCTACCTGCATCGACCTGGGCCGAGAAGAACGGAACATTTGTTAATAGCGACCGTCGTGTTCTTCGAGTGCGAAAAGCAGTTGAATACCCTGGCGATGCACGAGAAGATTGGCGAATAATTCATGAGTTGGCAAAACGCATGGGTAAACCAATGCCCAACTACAGAAACGAAGTAGAAATTTTTGACGAGCTGGCCAAGGTTACCCCAATAATGGCCGGAATATCGCATTCGCGACTTGAGGAAAAAAGTATTCAGTGGCCCTGTCCAACGCCCGACCATCAAGGAACGCCAACGCTTTACCTCAACAAGTTTAACACCCCAAGCGGAAAGGGGAAACTTTTTCCCGTTGAGCATGTTCAGCAAAACGAAAGGGTAAATAGCGAGTATCCATTTATGCTAAACAGCGGAAGGCTGCTTTACCATTACCATACGGGCACAATGTCGCGCCGCACTAAAGTTCTACGCAATTTTGTAGATGCCGCTTTTGTGCTAATGCACCCCAACGATGCCATAAAATATGGATTTGAAGATGGAGAAAAAGTAAACATCGAATCGAGAAGAGGTGAACTAAACACAGTCTTAAGGGTTAGCGACGAGGTGCTCGAGGGCGAACTTTTTATGCCTTGGCATTTTAACGAATCGCAAGTAAATAGGCTAACCCGCGACGAACTCGACCCATACAGTCGAATTGCCCCATTTAAACTTTCGGCGGTAAAGGTGAGGAAGGTATAACTAAGCAACAACAAAAAAGAGGGAGCAAAACTCCCTCTTTTTATGTAAAATCGTTTAGTAACGATTTCGTTTTTTGTAATGTGTATGTAGCAACTCGTGCGATTTATGACCTAGTGGTTTAATTAAGTAACTTTCATAAATCTTCTTAATTTCGGGTACCTCATGCGATTTGCGGATAGGCATACCTTCGTCCTCGGCATAAATGGCTGCAATACGCTTTTTACGAATCTCGTCGTTGGTAGGAATTGGCTGACCACCACCACCAATACATCCACCTGGGCAAGCCATAATTTCAATAAAATGGTAAGGCGATTTTCCATCCTTAATTTGATCCATAATGGTACGAGCATTTTTTAAACCATGGGCAATAGCAACTTTAACCTCAACGCCCTCAAGGAAGCTGTATGCAGGTAAAACTTTTTCGAGTTTTATGGTTGCCTCTTTAATTCCCTCGAGACCACGAACTGGGGTAATTGCAAGGTTTTTAAATGGCACTTCCCTGCCAGTAACTACTTCGTAAACGGTACGAAGTGCCGCTTCCATAACGCCACCGGTAGCTCCAAAAATAACGGCTGCCCCCGACGATTCGCCCATGTAGCTGTCGAACTTACTATCGGGGAGATTTACGAAATCGAGTCCCGACTGCTTAATCATGTGGCCAATTTCGCGGGTAGTTAAACCAGCATCAACATCTTGGTATCCACTCGACTTCATTTCGGGCCTATTGGCCTCGAACTTTTTAGCTGCGCAAGGCATAGCGGCTACGCTCACAATTTTCGATGGGTCGATACCCATTTTCTCGGCATAGAATGTTTTAGTTAGCGCACCAAACATTTGCTGAGGCGATTTGCAGGTAGAAAGGTGATCGAGATGCTCGGGGTACATGTGCTCAATAAATTTAACCCAGCCTGGAGAGCACGAGGTAATCATTGGCAAAGCAACTTTTTCGCCATTTTTTAGCGCCCTAGTAACCCTATCGAGGAATTCATGGCCTTCTTCAATAATGGTAAGGTCGGCGGTAAAGTCGGTATCGAGTACCGAGTTGAATCCTATTTTCTTTAAAGCGGTAACCATTTTGCCAGTTACACGTGTACCAACAGGGAAACCTAACATTTCGCCAAGGGCAACGCGAACCGAAGGTGCAGTATTTATTACCACATGCTTATCGGGATCGCCAATGGCATCCCAAATTTCGTGGTAGTAGCGCCTTTCGGTAAGTGCACCTGTTGGACAGTGGGTAACGCACTGGCCACAGTTAACGCAAACTACATCGTTCATTGGGAGATCCATGAAGGTAGATATTTTCATATCTTTTCCTTTGTGGGCAACGGTTATTGCATTAACATGCTGTAGCTCGGCGCATGTTCTAACGCAACGCTGACAGCGAACGCACTTGCTATCATCCTTTTCGATAGAGTACGACGATTTGTCGACTTTAATATTGGGTTTAAGAACGCTTAAGTACCTTTCGGAATCGACATTGTACTCCGAAGCTAAGCTCTGTAATTCGCAGTTGGTACTACGATAGCAAGTTGTACACTGTGTGTTATGTTCCGAAACAAGCAACGATATTATGTCGGTGCGAGCACTACGAACTTTGGGGGTTGTTGTTTTAACAACCATTCCATCTTCGGCTGGAGCAGCACAAGATGCTACCAAATTTTTACGACCCTCAACCTCTACCACGCACACACGACAATTACCTGCAACACAAAGGTCTTCGTGGTAGCAAAGGGAAGGGATTTTAACGTTAACCGACTTAGCAGCATCGAGAATGGTTGTTCCTTTTTCAATTTCCAGTGCGATGCCGTCGATATTTATTTTAATTTTTTCTGCCATTTTCTTTAGTCTTAAAGTTAATGAAATGTTCTTCAGCAAGATGATTAGTAAATCATCTCTTCTTTAAAGTTATCAACAATCGATGAGAAAGAGTTTGCAACTGACTGTCCCAAACCACATTTAGCTGTTATCTTCATGTTTTCCGACAACTTGAGAAGTTGATTAAGATAACTCGATGGCTTTTCGCCCTTTTTCACTGCTTGTATTCCTTTAAGAAGCTGCTGGCAGCCAACACGACAAGGAGTACACTGACCACATGATTCCTCTTCGAAAAAATCGAGGTAGTTGTGCAATACGTTATACATTGACCTTGAACTATTGAAAATCATCATTGAACCACCAGTTGGAACACCTTCGAATCCGATAATGGTATCCTTAAACTTTTTGCGTGGTACGCAAAATCCCGATGCACCTCCAACCTGAACTGCTTTGGTATCGCCATCGCCAAATTCTTCAACAAACTGAGCTACGGTCATTCCTAGTTCTAGTTCATAAATACCAGCTTTTGGAGTATCGCCCGAAATACTAAACACTTTAGATCCACGTGAGTCGGTAGTTCCAATTTTCTTGAACTCCTCGGCACCGTACTTCATAATCATAACAGCGTTAACAAAAGTTTCAACGTTGTTAATTACGGTTGGTTTTCCAAACACACCAGATACGGTTGGGTATGGGGGTTTATTGCGAGGTTCGCCACGTTTTCCTTCGATTGACTCAAAAAGTGCCGACTCTTCGCCGCAAATGTATGCACCGCTACCCATTCGAAGTTCAATGGTAAAATCTAAATTGAAGCGTTTTGCATGCTCGTGGTAAATATCGAGTTCGGCCATTAAATCGGGAACTAGATAGCTATACTCGCCCCTTAAATACATAAAACCTATTTTAGCACCAATGGCTTTACCGCAAATAGCCATTCCGCTGAAAACTTTGCGAGGAACTTTTGTTAAAATTTCACGATCCTTAAAAGTACCAGGCTCGCCTTCGTCGGCGTTGCAAACAACGTATTTAGTGGGTTCCTTTTCTTGAGCAGTAAATTTCCATTTCATACCAGTAAGAAATCCAGCGCCTCCACGACCTTTAAGTCCAGAGTTAATCATTTCTGTAATGATTTGCTCGTTCGATTTCTTCATGGTTTCTTCGAGAATTTTATACTTTTCCTGAGTATATTCCCCGAATATTAAGTCAACTCTTTTAACATTTTCCATTATTATACCTCCACATTATTTGCTCATGTACTCCATAATAATCTCTGTAACTTTGTTCTCGTCCAAACTGGGGTATGGAGTCGAGTTAACCAACATAACTGGGCCCTGGTGACACCATCCCAAACAATTGGTTGTAAGAAGTGTAAACTTCTTATCTTGAGTTGTTTCACCCATTTTTATTTTGAGCAAATCCTCAATTTTTTCGATAACACGTTTTTTTCCATGCATGTCGCACGTAATGGTTTTGCAAACCCTAATTACAAACTTACCCCTAGGCTCGGTGTCTAAAAATGAGTAAAAGGTAGCTGTACCGTAAACTTCAGCTGTTGCAATGTCAAGTTCACGTGCAATCTCGGTCATTGCTATATCGGAGACAAAATTATTCTCCAGAACAACCCCCTGCAAGATGGGCATCAGGCTCTCCCTGGCCCTACCGTACTTATCGGCAAGACCTTTAACCAACTCTTTAATTTCAGGCATGTTTCACTTTTTTAAGGTTAAAATTATATTTGTTATTAATATAACAGTGTTAGTATTATAACGCTGTTAAAATTTCTAATGTATTGAATGACTGGACTAAAAGTAGTAAAGTGAATATCTCCAAAACATGACATAAATCATGTTTGTGGTATAAAAGCTTGCTTAAACAGGCAATTTAGAATGGTTCAACAAACCGCATTGAAACTAAATAATAACAATACTTCTATGGTTTGAATAGTGTTAAGTTGAAATATTGGTTTAGTATAAATTATATAGATACCACTTAAGATGACTAAGTTATAAATTAACCCAATATTGATTGATGTTTCTAATGTTGAAAAGAATAGTGCACTTCACAATGTTAAATGTCGGTTATATAATTGTTAGCAATTGCCTTTACTATAAGTAATCTACTAAAAGCGAATGCGACTTAAATACAAAAACTCAAAAACAATAATAATAGAATAGTACAATACTAGGCAATCGACACATAAAGTCCATTATTTTCAATTACCTCACCAATAATTGCTGATTTTACAAAGCCAGCATTTACAAGGTCGCCAAGCATTTGGTTTGCACTTTCTTTGGGTGAGCAAATTAGTAGTCCCCCAGATGTTTGCGCATCGAGCAGAAGCATTTTATGGTTGTATTCGAGGGTGTTTTCGAACGAGCAGAACTCTTGTACGTACTCCTGATTGCGAAAGCAAGCGCCAGGAATGCACCCTAACTCAACAAGATTTATAGCACCATCGAAAAATGGAACTAACTCCGATTTTAATTTTATGGTTACGTTACTGGCCATAGCCAATTTAAGGGCGTGACCAGCGAGACCGAAACCAGTTATATCGGTTGCGCATTTCACATTGTAACTCTGCATTATTTTGGCACCCTCCTTATTTAACTGTTTCATGCTTTCTAAAACAGCCGAGTACTGCTCGTCGGTAACTTCCCCAATTCTTTTGCCAGTCATTATAATTCCTGCGCCAATTGGTTTAGTAAGAATAAGCACATTGCCAGAATTTGCAGCAGCATTGGTTATTATGCGATTTGGGTGAACAGTGCCCGTAACGGCCATTCCATACTTGGGAACTTCGTCGACAATGGTGTGACCGCCAACAATAACACCTTCGGCTTCAATTACTTTATCGATTCCTCCACGCAAAATTTCCTTTAAAATGCTTAAAGGTACATTAGCAGGAAAGGCAACAATATTAAGTGCGGTAAGCACCTCGCCACCCATTGCGTACACGTCGCTTAACGCATTAGCGGCAGCAATTTGTCCAAACTCGTAGGGATCGGAGCAAACAGGTGGAAAAAAGTCGGTGGTTTGTATAAGTGCAATTTCGTCGGATATACGGTAAACCCCAGCGTCGTCGTGGGTATCGATATCGACAAGTAAGTTCTGGTTGGTTGTTTTGGGTAAATCGGCAAGCGCTTCGCCAAGTTCCTTAGCGGATAGTTTTGCGGAGCAACCGCCATATTCAACTGTGCTTAAGAGATCGAATTTTGTCATTGCATTTCCTTTTTGTAAAGCATATAAACTATACCGCTTTCGGTTAGTAATGTTTCAATTTCATTCTGGTTGGAAACAAGCGGGTTAATCCGAATGGCCATGCCACAATCGGACGAAATATCCTTTGGAGTTGTAATAATGTCGAACTTTACCTTTTTATCCAATAAGATTTTTTCGGCCTTAAGCACCCTGTGAGTCGATTCGAAAACCAGAATTATGTAGTTCATGAAAAAATGAAGATGTTGGAACTTGGATGTTGGATGTTGGAAATTAGGGATAAACAACATTTCCTGAACGGCTTAGACGGTCGAGAATATCGTACATATTTGAAATTTTGCCAACACCTAACTCCGTTTTTTTCTGGTAATAGTCGAGGCAAGTGCCACAAACAAGAATTTCGACGCCAATTTTTTCCAGTTTCTTTAATGAATCAATTACTGGTGAATCGATTAGCGTTAGAACAATGCCAGAATTCAAAAAGACAAGAGAAGTTGGCTTAATATCCACTTCGGGCAACGTATTTACAAAAGCCTTAATCAGCAAAATTCCGAGTTCCTTTACCCCATCGCCAAGCACATCGCGCTGGAAAGCAATCATGTAATTCGACTTTTGCGGCAGTTCAACTTCACAGTACTCTTCAACATTTGTACTTTCGGGTATAACCCCCGTTTTGCTTACCAAAAGGTTAAACTCTTTGCCCTTTTGGGTTAACTTAAAAGCCATTTTATGATCTTCGAGAAAACGAGTTACATTTTTTACCGAGGTTTCGTTGTCGAGCAGAATTTCGAGGGTTTCGATTTCGGCAATTTCGCCAAGAGCCTTCTTTGTCAATATTAAAGGTAGCGGGCATAATTTGCCCTTTGCGTCAACTGTTTTCATAACACTTATAGTTGTTATACTAATTTTTATCTCTTAACTTCTCGTTTGCAGCAATTTCCTTTAACGCCGTTATAGCTTGTTTAACGTGATTGTCGGTGGTAAAACACCCAAAACTAAATCTAACAGTTCCCTGAGGAAATGAGCCAATTGATTTATGGGCCAACGGAGAGCAATGCAATCCGGCTCGTACCATAATGCCATAGTTCTTATCGAGCAGAGTGGCTATTTGGCTTGAGGTAATATTTTCGATATTTAACGACACTAACGGCAGTCTTAATTCGCCCTGCTTGGGGCCATAAATTGTTAAACCTTCTATATTTTTTACACCGTCAATAAACAAATTGGTTAAGCGAGTAAGATCCGTTTGAATGCTTTCGATTCCTTTCCCTAAAACATACTGAATGCCAGACTTAAGCCCAACAACACCAACGGTATTAATAGTGCCAGCCTCGAGGCAATCGGGGTAAAACTCGGGGTGGCTATCTATTTCCGATTTGCTACCAGTGCCGCCATGTATGAGCGTTTCGATTTTTGCTTTAGTATTAATGCATAAACCGCCAATACCAGGAGGCCCGTACAACTTTTTATGGCCAGTAAATGCAAGAATGTCGATATTTTGCTGCTGCATGTCGATTGGCACAAAACCAGCGGTTTGGGCTGCATCGACGAGAAAAAGCACACCCTTCGACTTGCAAATTTCGCCAATGGCGCCAATGGGCATAATGGTTCCCGAAGCATTTGAGCCATGAATTGAAATAACCAGCTTGGTGTTTGGCTTAAAACTCGACTTTAGCTGTTCAATATTTATATTTCCTTGTAAGTCGCAATCGATAATAGAAAGTTCGATGGATTCCGAAGTTTGTAAAAAACTCAAGGGTCTCCGTACCGAATTATGCTCCATGTGAGTAATTATAACATGGTCGCCCTTTTTTAAAATCCCTTTAATTGCAATGTTTAAAGCATGCGTAGCGTTTGCCGAAAAAACTACCTGCTCGGAGTTTTGCAGATTAAAAAAATCGGAAATCAGCTCGCGCGTTTCGAAAACTTCGCGGGCAGCTTTTATTGAAAATTCGTGACCCGAACGGCCAGGGCTTGCCCCGTAGTTGGTAAGATAGTCGCTAATTGCAGCCACAACGGCTGGTGGTTTTGGCCACGAAGTAGCCGAATTGTCTAGATATACTTTCATTTTTAAGATTAAACGAACAGAAAAAAATTACAGAAAACGATCTGAATTCAATGTTTTATACTTACAAACTCCCTCGAATCTGCATGTAATTAGTTAAAACTACTCGTCGAAGCCTGGGCGTTTAAACTCCATTGCTGCAGGCAAATGCTCAAGTATTAATCTTTTAACAACCGAAAGTTGCTTTAAGAAACCAAGAATATCATCTTCGAACTCGGGAAACATTTCCATAATTCGAACCCAAGCAGCTGTTGATCGCTCAATTAGAATTATAGCAATTTTGGCAGAGCCAAGAGCATCGGTGGGTTCCTCGTCGTCGTCGACGGGAAGAAACGCACGGTACGTTTTGGTTGAAACCATCATAAAGTAGTACTGAACAACATCCATGGCATCGGCAATAGCAGTAGCTTTTTCGCCTCCAATGTTCATAAGCGTTTCGTGCTTAGCCAAAAACACTTCGCTTCGCTCCTTAACCCATTGCCCAACACTCATGGTGTACTCGCGTGAAAGTACAACGGCCTTTTGGTTTACTGGATCGGGATCAAGTTCAACCTTAACTTCCTCGTTGGAAATAGAATCGGGGTCGATTCCATGCTCCTTCATCTTATCGTACAAAAGTTTAGCAGTTAGCTTAAACATTAGGCTAAGCTGCTCCCAAAACTTTTGATTTTCAATATCGTTACTATCAGCATCAGAAGTGGTATCCATTTGCTGCTCCATGTGGTAAACCGAACAGTGAACGGTATGTGTACAACGCTCGCACCAGCGGTCGCAGTAGTTATGAATTCCAGGAATAATTCGTGGATCGGCAACAATTTTACTTAACAGCCTTTCGGCCTCATTCAACTTTTCGTTTTCGTTTTCCATAGTAAATAAACCTGTTGTTAATTATCATTTCCGTCACTATTATTTCAGAAGCGGGCTGCAAAAACTTACTGCCATGGCAATTTCATGTGTAACGCCTGGCATTTTATCATTTTGTCTTTTTAATAATTTAATCCAAAAGCCCAAAGCGGAATCACATTGAGGTAACCAAATTCAATATCATCTTTTACCATAAATGATTTACCGTCTTGTTCTATTTGGGTTTGTTTCTTATTCTTTCCACCAACTTCAAACGTATATTTATCAATTACAAAATCAGCTTTTATTGAAGAAATTACTTCATTTTGTACTCGCATTTGATTGAAAAAGAAAGTTTCTCGTAAATTTCCAACATTTGATTTATCTCCAACCAAGTTGAATATGATATTTGTATTGTCCAAATACACCTTATCAACTTTCCCTAATCCACGGATGCCGCTTGTTTCATTTCGTAACTGTCCAATAAGTCCTGCTTTTTCCATATATGAAAAATAATCATCAACGGAATTCCGGCTTACACTAATCATTTCTGATATTTTGGAGAAATTGGGTTTAAATGGTACGCTTTCAGCAATAATCGAAAGTAATCGTTTCAATTTTCGACTTGTTCCAACATTTAAGTTTGCATATTGAGGAATATCTGATTCCAATGTCTGAACAATAATTTGACCTAAACGAAGATTCATTTCATTTTCAATTCCAAAAGGATAATATCCTCGTTGTAAATAGTCATTAAATAATGGTAGTGGATGTTGAATACTGTCCAGCTTTACCTCATTATTAATGATTTGCTCTAACGAATAAACGCCTGTTTCATAGTTATGAAAGAATTTCAAATATTCACGGAATGAAAGTCCTTGTAATTTGTAAATTATTGCACGGCGACTTAAATCAGCCGAACCTTTCAGTATATCAAGTACAGAAGAACCAGTAAAAATAACTTTCAAGGTAGGAAATGAGTCGTAAATATTTTTTAGTTCACGAGACCAGTCGTTGTACTTATGAATTTCGTCGATAAATAAATATTCTCCTGCATTTTTATAGAAATTGTCCGCTAAATCAAAAAGTCTATTTTCGCCAAAGTACATATCGTCAGCGGAAACATATAATGCTCTTTTGCTATCTAAATTTTCCTTTATGTATTGCAAAATCATTGTAGTTTTACCAACCCCACGAGCTCCAATAATCCCAATCATCCTACTTTCCCAAGAGACTTTATCGTATAAATAACGTTTAAAATCGGTTGTTGTACTTTGTAAAAGCGTTTCAAATTTCTGATATAGAGTTATCATTGTTTAATATTTTTTTACAAATATACAAAACGCACAACGTATTCAACAATTATTATGATAAATGTTCATTTAAATGTGCAAAAGTTGTTTTTCCTGCTTAACATTAGTTTTTAGGTAGGTGTATAATTATAGAATATTCAGATTGTTAAGTGCAACTTATTCAACCAACTTCATTTCATTAATTAAGTATCCTGCACCAGCATACTTGTCGACGATAAATAGAATATAGCGAATGTCGAGGGTTACGTTTCGGCATACTAATGGATCGAACATAATATCGCTCATTGTACCCTCCCAAACTCGGTCGAAATTTATGCCAACTAACTCCCCTTTGGCATTAAGAACTGGGCTGCCCGAGTTACCTCCCGAAGTATGGTTTGTGGCAATAAATGCAACTGGTACTGATCCATTTACAGCCCAACGACCATAGTCTTTTTTTGCATATAAATCGAATAACTTTTGGGGAACTACGTAGTCATAAACACCCATTTTCGACTTTTGAATTATTCCATCGAGGGTTGTAAAATGTGCAAAATCGACAGCATCGCGGGGCGAGTAGCCCTTAACTTTTCCGTATGCCACACGAATTGTTGAGTTGGCATCGGGGTAAAATACCCTGTTTGGTTGCATTTCCATAAGACCCTTTACGTATGTGCGGTAAAGCACATTTATTTCATCGGAAAGAAGCTGGTGTGGTAAATTAACATTAATAAAGAAAATGCTGTCGAACTGAGCATTAATGCTGTAAGCAATGTCGTTTTTTATTACAACGGCCTTTTCGGCTGAGAAGTTGTTTAGAATATCGAACAGTTTAGTGCTGTCGGTAAAAACCGATTGCTTGAAAAGCAAATGTGCAGCAACTTTCCAATTTCCTTCGGACGATTGGTGAAGCGCACTCAGATTTGGCGGAAATAGCCCCGTTGGCATATTTGGTTTCTCCAAGTCGTTTCGAAGTACTTCCATGGTTGCAACAAAAATATTTTTGTCGGTTGCGGCGTGGTAATCCTTATAAAATAGTTTTGCGCTTGCAGTCATGCTATTTGCCATTTTGGCAACCTTAACCGAGTCGAACAATACACTGCTGGAGGCCTCGTTAACAAGCGACTTAAAGCTGGTTACGAAACGAAAAAGTTCAACCGCTTTAAACGCTTCGCGCTCCAAATCGCGGGCAACCAAAAGGGGCTTTATGCTATCCTGAAGTAAGGCAAACTTGCCAAGTAAATGGCCATACTCATTTACACGTTTAGGATTGGCAGCAACCCAAGTTGCAAATTCCTTTTCGAGTTCAACTTTTCGGCTAACTGCATTAAGGCGAACAAGGCCATTACGCTCGCCAATCCACTTTTTCCAAGCATTTGCAACACCTGCATACTTGCTTGTATACATTATGCGAACAGTGTCGTTGCTTTTCATAAAATTGTCCATAATTTCTAAGCGCTTTGTGCGCAGGTCAATTTTCATGGGGTTCGATGAACTTACAACATAATCGACCTCGTGTGAGGTAATGAATTGCTGGGTTGTGCCTGGGTAACCGAAAACCATTGTAAAATCGTTATCCTTTACCCCTTTAGTTGAAATAGGCAAGAAATATTTTGGTTTATACGGAACATTACTGGGCGAATAGGCAGCGGGTTTATTGTCCTTGTCGGCATAAATGCGAAACAGCGAAAAGTCGCCAGTATGGCGAGGCCACATCCAGTTGTCGGTGTCGCCACCAAAGTTCCCAATATCCTTTGGAGGTGCGCCAACCAATCGCACATCGCGAAAAACCTCGTTAATAAAAAGGATGTACTGATTACCGTAAAACATTGGTGCTATGCGCGCTAAGTAATGAGTACCCACGATTGCCGAATCGGCAACAGTTTTTGTGTTTGAAGCAATTAGTTTATCCCTTTCACTTTCGCTCATATTGCTGGTAACACCTTTAAGCACAAGCGGCGTAACATCTTCAATTTTAACTAAAAAGGTAACAGTTAGGTTTGCGTTTGGCAACTCCTCGTCGAGCGACTTTGCCCAAAAGCCGTTGGTAATATAATCGTTTTCAATCGATGAGTGACTTTGAATATTGCCTAAGCCACAGTGATGATTTGTAATGAGAAGGCCATTTGCCGAAACAAGTTCGCCAGTACAACCGCGCCCAAAATGCACTATTGCATCTTTAATTGAAGGTTTATTTATGCTATAAATATCCTCGGCCGAGAGCTTAAAACCCTGCTTTCGCATATCGGCAATGTTATACTTTTCAATAAGATGAGGCAGCCACATTCCTTCGTCGGCAATTGAAGGTGTAGTAATTAGCAGGAATAGGCTTAGGAAAGAAAGAATTCGGTTCATGATATTGTTATGTTAATTCTGATTATTATTCGTTTGTTGTAAAATTTTATGTAGAACGCAATTTACATCATTCAAGTCTTCGTTTTTGATTCGAAGCACTTTAATTCCCATTTCACTTAAAATTTCATCTCTATGTTTATCATGCTCTTTTGTTGAAAGATGAATTCGTCCATCGAGTTCAATTGCAACTTTAACTTTAGCACAATAAAAATCGGGAATAAAACAGAAATGTTGAAAGCCAATTGTCTGATAAATAATTGGGTGTTGTCGTAAAAACTTCAACCCTGCTAATTTCCTTCCTTTCAAATAAGTCCAAAGAAACTCCTCCTCAGGGGTTGGATTATTTCTTAATTCTCTAGCTAATAGTTTTATTTGAGAGTATAGCATTATTTTTTAAAAATTTAAGAGCCTTACCCCCCAATCAATATTCTCGAGTTTTCGGTGGTCGATTCGCCCCCTTTCGAGAAGGTGAGAAGCAATGGCCAAACCCAATTCGAATGGGACCAAAGGGGAGTAACGATTTCAAACAACATTTCATTTTTTTATTTACTTGCCTTACCCCNNAGTTATCGGTGGTCGATTCGCCCCCTTTCGAGAAGGGGGGAAGCAATGGCCAAACCCAACTCGAATGGGACCAAAGGGGAGTAACGATTTCAAACAATATTTCTTTTTTTTATTTACTTGCCTTACCCCCCAATCAATATTCTCGAGTTATCGGTGGTCGATTCGCCCCCCTTCGAGAAGGGGGGAAGCAATGGTCAAACCCCATTCGAATGAGGCTCAAAGGGGGGTAAAGAATTCAAAAACAAAATAAAAAGAACTTATACAATAGGTTAAAATATAAAATCTCACCCCTTTATTTCATCCAAAAATTTATTTAGTTCAACATAAAGCCGTTGAACGGGTAAGCCCATGACATTAAAATAGGAGCCGTTTATGCGTTCGACCCCAACGTAACCAATCCATTCCTGTACGCCGTATGCGCCAGCCTTATCGTAGGGTTTATATTTGTCGACATAAAATTCCATTTCGTTTTCCTCGAGTTTGCGAAAATACACTTCGGTTTCGACGGCAAAGGTGTGGCTATGCGAATTTGATGTTAAGCAAACGCCAGTAACAACAATATGCTTATTGCCCGACAGCATTCGAAGAAAAGCAAGAGCTTCGCTCCTATTTACTGGTTTGCCAATAACCGTTTGGTTGCACCAAACAATTGTGTCGGAGGTAATTAGAATTTCGTTTTTAGCTAAGTTACTTAAAAAAGGTTTAGCCTTTTCCTGCGATAAATAGACGGGAATATGGTTATAAAGTAGCGACTCAGGGTAAATTTCGTCGGTATTCCCATTTACACGAACCTCAAATTCAAGGCCTAATTCGCCTAAAAGATGCTGTCGGCGAGGCGATTGAGAGGCAAGTATAAGTTTGTATCCTTTTAGTTTGTCGTGTAAAAGCATTAGTTCTAAGCAATAAAGAATCGAAATACCAAAGAGTAAAGAATTCCCACAAGCATAATGTACTTAGCCATTCGGCTAATGTGGTGATAGTGCTCCTTTTTTTCGGCCGAAAAGAGTTTCATTAGCATATAAAAAATGGGAATAACAAGCCCAAAAAACATATATATAAAGGTAATAAAATCGAATTTTCCGTTTGGTGCTTGGTTTAAGTGAGCTCCGAAAAGATAGGTTAGTATAACTACAACCACAAGCAAAAGCGATGCTGCAACAATTTGAGTTGCCTTAGTGCCAAGTACAACAGGTAATGTGTTTCGTCCAAATTCTATATCACCCTCAAAATCTTCAACATCCTTAATAATTTCACGAAAAAGATTTAGAATAAATGCAAAAATTGAAAACCCAACTACCCAAAAAATCGCCTTATTAAACAGTTCGGGCGAGAGTAAAATAAGCTGCCAATACTTTTCGTAAAGCGCTGGAAGTTCAAATATTATGGTCATTGCTGGCACGAGCCCTGTTAAAAAAGCCACAACAATATTTCCAATTAAAAATTGGCGCTTATATGTTGTTGAGTAAAACCAAAGAATACCAGGAATAATGAGGAAGGCAAGCGATAAAAAGGGCTTACCAATTGCAATGGAAACTGTTGCGCCAAGAATAAAACCAACAATATTCAAGATCCAGTGGAGCATAATTGCCATTCGCCGCGATAGCTGTCGCCCAATTACAACAGTTTGTGGCCTATTTATAAGGTCGGTATGCGTGTCGAAATAGTCGTTAATAACATAACCAGCGGCAGTTATAAAAACTGTGGCAAGAGTTAAAAATAGAAACAACCACTCGCTGAGCTGAAGGGTTAAACCACTTTGCTGTAAAATGGGTTGAATTATCCCAAATCTCATTAAATACATTGTTAGGGCAACAACAACAAGGTTTTTAACCCTAACAACACGTAAAATAACGCCAACCATATTATTACTGTTTAAAATCAATTTCGGGATGCCATAAATCCTTTAGTCTTAGCACCTGCTCAATTACGTCTCGAACACAGCCTTTTCCTCCAGAATAAGTTGAAATATAAACCGATAGAGCAATAATTTCGGGAGCGGCATCGGATGGACATGTTGGGAAACCAACTAGTTGCATTACTCCGTAATCGGGCAGGTCGTCGCCCATGTAAAGTATTTCAGAAAGTTCTAGGCCGTACTTCGAACGAAAATCGTTTAGCGCCTCAACCTTATCAGTAGCACCTATGTAAATATCGGAAACGCCAAGTTCGGCAAAGCGCTGCTCCACCGAGTTGCTTTTACCTCCGGTTATAATTGCAACAGGAAATCCCAATTTTATGGCTCTGTGCACAGCAAAGCCATCGCGAGTATTCGAAGTACGCAGCAATTCGCCCGAAGGGTGAATAATTATAGTTCCATCGGTAAAAACGCCATCAACATCGAATGCAAATGCCTTAACGCTATTAAGTTGCTCTTTAAAGTTCCTCATTATAGTATTAAAATTTCCTACTGATTTAATCGTTCAATACTTGAACTCAACAAAATGTACAAATCGCGAAGTTCCTCATCAACCTGACTTAGCATAACATAATGGCGTTTAAGCGTTTCGGAATCGCCACGAATAGCAGGTCCAGTTTGGTAATCGGCAGGATTTCCTTCCAACGCCTTTTGGACAGTTTCGAGAATAAGTGGTTTAAGCAGGGCAGGATCTATTTCGTTTTCGGTAGCTAAAAGGTGCGATAAGGCAAGTATGTGGTTTACAAAATTGCAAGCAAAAACACCCGACAAATGAAGCCATTTCCGCATTTCGGTGTCCATTTCAATGGGATTAGCCTCGATGCTGTTTGCTAAAGCAAAAAGTGTATTTTTGGTTTCATCGCTTGATGCTTCGATACAAAGAGGAATGCCAGTAAAAGGCACAATGCGCCCAAACGTAAATGTTTGGAATGGGTAAAAAATACCACAGCTATTTTGGGAATGATTTGAAATTGCATCGATTGGTGTACTTCCGCTTGTATGAACTATAATTCCCTTGTTCTTAGGCAATTGCTTAATTACTTCGGAAATTGCGCCATCGGGAACGGCTAATATGTAAATATGGGCATTCGGGGTAATATCTTCAATTTTACTAACAAATTTTGCTCCTGTTAGGGTTGCTATTTGTTGCGAATTCGCTTGATTTCTCGAAGATATTTCGAGTAGTTTATTGTTGCTGCGAGAAATTGCGTAGGCTAAACTATAGGCTAAATTTCCTGAGCCAATTACTACTACATTTAACTGCAAAATTGGGGTTTGTGCCTGCATTAGTCCTTCTTTTTTCGATTGCTAATATAGCGTAATTTAACCTATTGAAAAAAGAGGTTGCAAAGAAAGTGCAAATAGAATTCAAACAAAACGTTATAAATCTCTTGCCTTCTTTATTTTAGCACAAATTTCGTACTCTTCGCGGGCAATGTGAAAATTTAGTAGTTTAATATAGAACTGCTCGTTATAAAACATAGGATGGGTTGAATTAAATAGAATTTCACCTTGAATTGTACGTGATAAAAGCAAGTGGCTTTCATCGGAATTTGAATTTTCGGGTTCAACAATTAAGCCCATTTGCCTATTTATACTTTTTACCTCATCAAGAATTTTTGAAATTCTTTGCGACTCATCCTGTTCATTTTCAGCATTCTCATTGCCCATTTGGTTTTGAAGCGTCAATAAAACTTCATTATACTGGGGCAACTCTTTATTTTTCGAAATAAACTCGCGTAGTTGCTTTTGAATTAAAAGATTATCGCTGTTTTCGAGTAAAATTTCACGACTAAAATTGAAGTACGATTTTAGTTTTTCGGACCTATCGGTCGATAAAGGTTCGGAAAGCACTTGGCGAATTTTTTTTTCATTTTCATGTATAGTCTCTAAATTTGCCTTTACCCTTGTCCTCAAGGTTTCTAAAAAGCTATTCATTTGCGATTTCATACAGTTAATTTTTTTGAATTATTTTACTTAAAACAGAATTTATTTAGGAGATAACCACTTAGTAACAAACAATGCAAAATTTATAATTTGAATAACTATTATTTAAACACACAAAACCTAATGTTGTTTGCTCGCCTTCAAACTTTTGTTTTATACCATTTTTACTATATTTGTACCCTCCAAATAGTTAGCGTTTTTTCGTATAACGCTTGCTAATTGTAATGTATAGGATAATTTAATTAAAAATAACTAAACTGTTAACGAATGAAAATCTTAGTTTGTATCAGTAACGTACCCGACACAACTACCAAGGTGAAATTCACCGACAACAACACCAAATTCGATGCTAACGGCGTACAATGGGTAATTAATCCCTGGGACGAACTCGCACTTACACGTGCGTTGGAACTAAAGGACAATGCTGCAAACGGCATTACAGCGGTTTCGGTAATTCATGTTGGAAACGCAAGTTCGGAACCAACCATACGCAAAGCCCTTGCCATTGGTGCCGATGATGCTTACCGTGTTAACGCCGAACCCACCGATGCGTACAACGTTGCTGGTCAAATATCTGAAATTGTAAAATCCGAAAAATTCGACATAGTTTTTTGCGGTATCGAGTCGAGCGACTTTAACGGTTCTACCGTAGGTAGCATGGTTGCCGAATTTTTAGATTATCCTTCGGTTTCGGCTGTTTCGGGTTTAAATATTGAAAACGGACAAACTGTTATTACCCGCGAAATTGATGGTGGTAAAGAGGTGGTTAGCGTTCCCGCTCCATTTGTTGCCATTGTGCAAAAAGGTATTGCAAAGGAACCACGAATTGCAGCCATGCGCGGTATTATGCAAGCTCGTACTAAGGCTATTAAAGTTTCGGAGCCTGTTGCAATCGATTCTCTTACCGAGATTGTTACTTTCGAACTTCCACAACCACGTGCAAAATGCAAAATGGTTGATGCCGAGAACCCTAAACAGCTAATTGAGCTGCTGATGAACGAGGCAAAAGTTATCTAACTCACATTACTAATCGACTAAAATACAACATCATATGTCAGTACTTGTATTCACCGAGAATTGGGACGGAAAATTTAAAAAGTCTTCGTTCGAATTGGCATCATACGCCACCAAAGTAGCCGAAATGCTGGGTACCACTGCAACCGCTGTTTCCATAGGTAATGTAGACGATAGCGAACTTAAGTCGTTGGGAAATTACGGTGTAAAAAAAGTTATGTGCGTTAAAAACGACAGTTTAAACGTTCACGATAGCCAAACTTATACAAAGGTAATTGCAGAAGCTGCTCAAAAAGAGGGAGCTAAAGTTATTATTATTGCCAATAACAACACTGGAAAAGCATTGGCTCCTCGCCTATCGGTTCGCTTAAAAGCAGCCATTGGCTCTGGAGTTAATAAACTTCCATTAAGTGTAAATCCGTTTGTAGTGGTAAAACGTGCTTATTCGGGAAATGCTTACGCTCAAGTTGCGCTAAAATCCGATATAAAAATTATTACTCTTGCACAAAACTCGTTCGAACTTATTGAAACACCTAACGATGCAGCCGTAGAGGCTTTTGCACCAAGCATCGATGCTTCAATGGTAAAAACGCAGCTAAAAGATGTGCAGAAACAATCGGGTAAGATTCTTATTACCGATGCCGAAATTGTTGTTTCGGGTGGTCGCGGAATGAAATCGGCCGACAACTGGGCTCCACTTTCGGAACTTGCCAATTTACTTGGAGCAGCAACCGCTTGCTCGCGCCCTGTTTCCGACGAAGGATGGCGCCCTCACGATGAGCATACTGGACAAACCGGAAAAATTATTGCTCCAAACCTCTACATTGCAATTGGTATTTCGGGCGCAACTCAGCACATTGCTGGCGTTAGCTCTTCGAAATTTATTGTTGCCATTAACTCCGACAAGGATGCTCCTATTTTCGAAGCGGCTCAGTACGGAATTGTTGGCGATGCAGCCAAGGTTCTTCCACAACTGGTTGAGGCTGTTAAGGAACTGAAGGGTAAATAGTATATTAAAAGCGTTTAATGCATTAAATGTAAAATGTAAAACGCAAAATTTTAAATGTAAATTGAATTATGGATAGTTCAAGAAAATTCGATTTAGAGCAACGATTAATAAAGTTTGCTGTCAGAATGCTTGAAGTATCAGAATTACTACCAAACTCTAAAGCAGGAAGCCACATTTCAGGTCAACTTGTGAGATGTGGTACTTCTCCTGCTTTTAATTATGGTGAGGCACAAGCAGCAGAATCGCATAAGGATTTCATCCATAAAATTGGCATTGTACTTAAGGAACTTAGAGAAACAGGGATTTGTCTTAAAATAATAATAAATAAACCGTTAGTGACCAATCCAGAACTAATTAATAATGATTTAGGTGAATGTAATGAACTAATTGCCATTTTTACAAAAAGTGTAAAAACTGCTAAATCAACTATAAATCAGAAGGGATAAAATTCAACATTCAGCCTTGTTTTTTTTTTACATTTTACATTCATCAATTTACATTTTACATTTTTTTATAAATTGATTTAAATTTCACTTATGCTAAATCAAATCCTATTCGCAGCGGCACTCCTCATTACTTTAGGAGTATTCGCTTTTACTGCTAATCGATACTACAAACTTTTCAAGCTTACCCGACCAGCATTTCCCGTAAGAGATTTTGGTAAGCGCTTTTTGCTTATGCTAAACGTTGCCCTTGGTCAAACCAAAATGTTTCGTAAGCCTTTTACCGGTGCTATGCATGCTTTGGTATTTTGGGGATTCTGCGTTATTCTTATTGGCAGTATCGAAATGGTTATCGATGGGCTTTGGGGTGTTGAGCGTTCGCTTAAAGTTTTAGGCGTTTTACATGATATAATAATGGCTTCGGGCGATATTTTTGCGCTGATTGTAGCAATTGCCATAGTTGTTTTTCTTGGTCGTCGCCTATTTATTCATGTTAAACGTTTCGAGGGAATTGAAATGAAGCACATTTCGCATCTCGATGCAAAAGTTGCTCTATCAATAATTCTGCTACTTATGCTTACGCTGCTTGGCATGAACACAAGCTATGTTGCACACAACACGCTACTGGGCGAAGAAGTATTTGGTGTTTACCCTGTGAGTCAGTTTTTTGCGCAATATTTCTCGGGTTTCTCTGCCGATACATTGCACATTCATCACGAAATTCACTGGTGGGCACATATTCTACTAATCTTCTTTTTTGCCAACCTCCTTCCCTACTCAAAGCATTTCCACGTTTTCATGTCGGTTCCCAACGTGTTTCTTTCACGTCTCGAGCCACTTGGGAAATTGCCTAATATGGATAGCGTAACCCGCGAAGTTAAGCTGATGATGGATCCCAACACAGCCTTTGCAGCCGCTCCTGCCGATGCTCCTATTGAACGCTTTGGAGTTAAGGATGCCGAAGATGCAAGTTGGAAAAACTACCTCGATTCGCTTGCCTGCACCGAGTGTGGTCGCTGCACCTCGGTTTGCCCTGCAAATATTACTGGCAAAAAGCTATCGCCCCGAAAAATTGTGATGGATCTTAGGGCTCGCATGAAGGAAAAATCGAAGGGACTTTTAAAAGAAGGTAAAACTTTCGACGACGGCAGGTCGCTAATTCGCGATTTTATTTCTGAAGAAGAACTTTGGGCATGCACAACATGCAACGCATGCGCACAGGAGTGCCCAATAAATATAAACCATCCAACCCTTATTATCGACATGCGCCGTTACTTAGTTATGGAAGAGGGATCGGCACCAGGTGAACTAAAGGCGACTTTCAATAATATTGAGAACAACGGAGCGCCTTGGCAGTACTCGCCCCAAGATCGTTTGGTTTGGGCCGAAGGGTTAGAAATGAATAAAATATAATTGTATGGAAACAGTAAAAATTAATGTTCCCGTAATGGCCGACCTTTTCGCAAAAGGCGAAAAACCCGAATTCCTTTTCTGGGTTGGTTGCGCTGGGGCATACGACGATAGGTATAAAAAGGTAACTCGCGCATTTACCAAAATTCTTACCCACCTAAATGTGAACTACGCTGTTTTGGGAAAAGAAGAAACCTGTACTGGCGACCCTGCTCGCAGGGCTGGCAACGAAATGCTATACCAAATGCAGGCTTTGCAAAACATTGAGTTGTTTAAAGCCTACGAAATAAAGAAGGTAATTACCATTTGTCCTCATTGCTACAACATTTTTAAAAACGACTACCCCGACCTAGGAGCCGAGTTTGAAGTAATAAACTACACCGATTTCCTAGTAGAAATGATGAATAACGGCAAACTCAAAGTCGATTCGAAAGTATTTGCCGACTCGCGAATTACCTACCACGACCCCTGTTACTTAGGCCGAGCAAATCAAAAATACGACGAGCCTCGAAAAGTAATTAACGCGCTCACCAACAACTTGGTTGAAATGGATCGCAGCAAGAGTTTTGCCCTTTGCTGCGGAGCAGGTGGCGGACAAATGTTTAAGGAAGCCGAAAAGGGCAACAAAGAAGTTTTTCTTGAGCGCACCGAAGATGCCCTAAAAACCAATCCCAATGTTATTGCAACTGCATGCCCATTCTGTATGACTATGATGACCGACGGATTGAAGTATAAAAACAAAGAAGAAGAAATTAAAAATTACGATATTGCAGAACTAATTGTGATGTCGTTAGGAATTTAGCATAAAACAACAACCTTTAAACTAATGGAAACAGTAAACCTTAAAAGTGGCGAATTTCTTGTAAAAGATGTTGATGCCAACAGCATTTTTATTCCAGAGGAATTCAATGAAGAGCAACGAATGATTGCCCAAACCTGTAGAGATTTTCTTGAAGCCGAAGTTTACCCAAACCTCGAAAAAACCGAGAAGGGTGATAGAGAGCTTATGAAAAGTATTCTGAAAAAAGCTGGCGAACTTGGAATGCTTGGCGTTGCAGTTCCCGAAGAGTATAATGGTTTCGGACAAGATTTTGTAACCCAAATGCTTGTTGCCGAAACTACTGGTGCTGGTTACTCCTTTTCGGTTGCCTACATGTGCCACTGCGGTATTGGTACAATGCCCATTATGTACTACGGAAACGAAGAGCAACGTCAAAAATACGTTTCGCGCCTTGCAACTGGCGACCTAATTGGCGCTTACTGCCTTACCGAACCAGGTGCAGGTAGCGATGCCAACTCGGGTAAAACCCAAGCTAAGCTTAGCGACGATGGCAAGCACTACATTTTGAACGGTCAAAAAATGTGGATTACCAACGGTGGTTTCTGCGACACTCAGGTGGTTTTTGCAAAAATCGACAACGACCGCATTCTTAGCGCATTTATTGTTGAAAGCAACTGGCCAGGCGTAATTATTGGGCCCGACGAGCATAAAATGGGAATTAAGGGTTCGTCGACAACTCAAATTTACTATAACGACGTAAAGGTTCCAATTGAAAATATGATTGGTGCTCGTGGCGAAGGTTTCCGTATTGCCCTAAGCATTTTGCACATGGGTCGTATGAAACTTGGTGCCAACGTAATTGGCGCAGCCAAACAAACCATTACCGATGCTGTTAAGTACGCAAATGAGCGCAAGCAGTTTAACCTACAAATTGCAACCTTTGGTGCCATTAAGCACAAACTAGCCCAAACAGCCATTAAAACTTTTGCCCACGAATCGGCTATTTACCGCGTAAGTAAGGATGTTGACATTCTTATGGCTCAGTATAAAGCTGAAGGTTGCGACCAAGGTCGTGCCGCTATCGATGCCATTAGCCATTACGCTGTTGAGGATGCCATACTTAAGGTTTGGGGTTCGGAAATGTTGGACTACGTAGTTGATGAATGTGTTCAGGTTCATGGTGGTATGGGTTACTCGGCCGAAATGAATATTGACAAGGGCTACCGCGATTCACGTATTAACCGAATTTTCGAAGGAACCAACGAAATTAACCGCCTTCTTGTAGTTGAAAGCGCTACCAAACGTGCAATGAAAGGCGAGTACGATTTAAATGGCCCTGCTGAAGAGTTGCTTAAAAATATTGACTCGATTACCGATGGTGCTATTGCTGGCGAAAGTTACTATGCAGAGAAACTTCGCTACATGAAGAACTTCAAAAAAGCCGTAATGCTAGCAATAAACGTTACTACAAAAGCGCTTGGAAAGAAGTTTATGAGCGAGCAAGAGGTTGTAAACAACCTATCGAATATGATTATGGAACTTTACATTGCCGAATCGCTTGCCCTTAGGGTACAAAAACTCGAAGGATTAAAAGGTGCAAATGTAATTTACAAAGACATTCTCGACGTGTTTGCTTACGATGCTGCAAGCATTATTCGTAAAAATGCTAAGGACGCCATTTACTCGAGCATTGAAGGCGAAGAGGCCGAAAAGTTTGTAAAAGCTATTAAAATTCTTACCCGCGTTGCAGGTGTTAACGTAAAGGATGCACGCCGTCGTATTGCTGATAAACTGATTGAGAATAACGAGTATAAGTTCTAAAATCATTTTTTATTTATAACAAAAAAGCCAGCGAGAAATTGCTGGCTTTTTTGTTGCTATAAACTCATGTAATGAAATTATGTTGGTTGAAATGTGATAAATTCATTACCCTTAAAAAATCTCTTCCTGTAATTGTTCTTCCAAAAAAGGATAGAAATTTTACTAGGGCAAACGCATTTAAAAAATAATGTCCCGTTAGGGACAAAATATCGGTAAAAGATATTACAAAACCCAATTTCTCTGTGCCGTTAGGTACAGAATATTCCGTACCTAACGGCACGGTTTTCATATACTGTATGTGAGTTCTACCGACATTTTGTCCCTAACGGGACATTAAAGCAAATACGGAAATTCTAATTGGTGTACAGATATAGCATTTTAAGCAATTGTTAAATGCGTTTGCCCTAGAAATAATACTTCACAATTTGCTTGTTAAATAAATGATTATTTTTGTTTTGAATGTATGCGATTGAAGTATGTTTTTTTCAGGTAGAAAAATCTTTGAATAGACGAGAATGAAGTTAGCGCTAAAAAATATTCTATTCTGCTTTTTAATTTTAAGCATGCAAAATTTGGCTGCCCAAATGAAAAGCATTGGCATTCCAAATATTGTAAACCACAATAGAAATCAGTATAATGCAAGCACACAGAACTGGAGTATTACCCAAAGCAAAAAGGGGTTTATTTATTTTGGAAACAACGATGGGATTTTAGAGTACGACGGCACAAATTGGGAAACCTACCCTGTGCCTAATGCGTCGGTTGTACGTTCGGTTTTAGCAATTGGCGACACAATTTACGCAGGCGCTTTTGAAGAAATAGGGTTTTTGGCACCAAACTCAAATGGCAAATTAGTATATAATTCGCTTAAATCATTAATCCCTCCTGAATATTCAAATTTCGATGAAATATGGAATATCTTCGAAATTAAAGGAAAAATTATTTTTCAATCGTTCAAATACATTTTCATTTTATCAAACAATAAAATGACTGTAATTAAGCCACAAAGCAAATTCAGTATGCTTCATGTAGCCAATAGTTCTTTATATATTGTTGATATTGAAAATGGATTAATGCAACTAAAAGATGACAGTTTGCACTTTGTAAGCAACAATCCCATTTTCTTTCGAAATGAAATACGATGTATTTTAGAAAATGACAAAAACAGCTTTTTAATTGGCACTTCAAACGAAGGATTATTCGTTTTTAATGAGGAACTTAGGCGCATAACTCCTTGGAATACTGATGTAAATAAAAAGATAATTGCTAACAAACTGTTTTCGGCAATTAAACTTTCGAACGGGAACATTGCACTAGGTTCGGTAAGCAATGGAATATATGTATGTAATGAAAGTGGACAAGTACTTCAGCACCTAAATCGCTTTAAGGGAATGCAGAATAACACAATATTGAGTTTGTTTGAAGATAAGCGAAAGAACCTATGGCTTGGGTTAGATAATGGAATTGATTACGTTGAAATAAGTTCGCCTTTAACAATTTTAAACCACAACTACAATATCGAAAGCGCATATGTATCGATAGTTTACAATGGTATTATGTATGTTGGCACTAACCAAGGTTTATACGCGAAATCATTTTCAGAAACTATAAACTTTAACTCAACCAACGAAGGGTTTCAAATAGTTAAGGGCACCGAAGGTCAGGTTTGGTCGCTTAAAGTAATTAACAACACCCTATTTTGCGGACATAATTTTGGCTGCTTTATAATTAATGGGTATACAGCAAAGCAAATTTCGGACACAAGAGGCTTTTGGTCGTTTATAAACCCCGAAAGCAATACTAAACTTATTATTGCTGGAACCTACACAGGGTTGGTTCGAATTATTTATGAACAAGGAGAATGGAAATTTAAGGGTGAAGTTAAGGGCTTTAACGAGTCGAGTAGGATAATGCTAATTGACAATAAAGAGTACCTATGGATTTCGCATGGCTACAGGGGTTTATTTAAAGTTAAGCTGAACAGTTCGAACGATTCGGTAACTAGTGTCAAACTATTTAAGGCCGAAAATGGGCTTCCCAATCAACTGCCCTATAATATTCAAATGATTAACTCTGAAGTGTATGTTACAACTCAAACGGGAATTGTTAAGTACGACTACTCGAATGAAACCTTCGACAAACCGACTGATATAAACAAAATATTTGCGAACAAGGGTTTTATTGATAAAATTCACCAAGACAACAAAGGGAATCTTTGGTATTTTACAAGTAATTACGTAGGAGTTATGCGATTACTCGAAGATGGTACTTATAGAGATATAGTTTCGCCCTTTTCGAGTATAAGCAAAATGTTACTACCCGCTTTCCAAAACATATATGTTTATAATTCTGATAATGTATTTATAGGTTCTCAAAACGGGCTAATTCACTATGCGCCAAATGTAATTAAAGATTACCTTATTGCCGATGAAGTTTTTATAAAAGAGGCATCGTTTTACGGAAAGCAAAAAGAATTAAATTCATTTTTTATTGAAAGCATTGAAAACAAGGCAACAAACAAGCCACGAATAATTCCTTACTCAAAAAACTCTGCACTATTTACTTACACTTCTCCTTCGTTTGAAGATTCAAAGAACATTAATTTCTCCTATCGCCTAATTGGTTTCGACCTAAACTGGTCCGAATGGAATGGGCTTAACTTTAAAGAGTACACAAACCTAAAGGAAGGTAATTACACTTTTCAAATAAAAGCAGTTAACACCTTTGGAGCCGAAAGCGAAATAAAAAGCTTTCACTTTACCATTAAACCACCATTTATACGCTCACGAATTGCATACATATTATATAGTATCTTTTTAGTGTTTATAATCCTCGGAAACTTCTACTACATTCGAAAAAGAGTGCTTAAAACAAGGCAACGAGAAAAGTTAAAACACGAGAAAAGGTTGGCTCAACGAGAGCTTATTTTTAAAGAACAATCGGCACTAAGCGAAAAGGAAATTATTCATTTACGCAACGAAAGCCTAATGAACGCAATGAAGTTTAAAAACGAAGAACTTGCCAATGCAACACTTCATTTAATACAAAAAAATAAAACGCTTACCTACTTAAAGGACGACCTAAGCAAACTATTGAAAACAATACCAAACAACAGTAACGAAAAACAGAGCGTAAGCAACCTTTTAAAGAAAATAAACAAAGACCTGCATAACGAAAAAAACTGGGAACTCTTTAATAGCTACTTCGACGAAGTGCATCAGGATTTTATTTCGAGACTTAAGGCAAAATACGAAAACCTAACACCCAAAGAGTTACGATTATGCGCTTACCTGCGCATGAATATTTCAACAAAAGAAATTGCTCCTCTAATGAACATCTCCTTTCGAGGTGTTGAAATAAGCCGCTATCGATTGCGAAAAAAGCTCAAACTCAATCACGACACCAACCTCACTGACTATATTATGTCTTTTTAGTGTTTATTTAAAAGTCTGCTTCAACTCCCCTCAAAATAAACCTACTTCTATATATGTGAAAGAGGGATTTAATTTTACGCAACATATTAATCAACTAATTATCATATATATTAGCATGTAAATGATGTGTTTTTGATGTAGTGTTTTTTTTCGATTGCAGTACCATAGATGTATACGAGAATTTGGTTTTAGCTTTAGCAAGAGAGTAATTTGCTTTAACAATTTTAAATTTTCGTAACCCTAATACTAATTCTAATTTAATTAATTATGAAAACGAACACAACACATCTATTCCGACAAGCATTTCTGATTATTGGTGCTATTTTTTTAACAACGCTTTTCTCTTGTAAAGAGGACGACGAACCTGTTCCCGATCCTATTGCTAGTTTTCAGTTTGCAATAAGCACTACTAATTTCTTAGAGGTAACATTTACCAATTACTCACAAAATGCAACTACATACAGTTGGAATTTTGGCGACGCAACTACATCAACAGATCAGAATCCAATACATGCCTACACTGCTGCGGGAACATATACAGTTGTGCTTACTGTAAAAAATAGCGCAAATGTTGAGGCAACTTTTAACCAAGAAATTACAATTACAGATCCAGATTTGGCTTTAAAGTTGCTAACCGGAGAAGTTTCAAAAAAATGGAAGTTATATCGAGTTGGCACTTCTATGTCACTAGGACCTAATGCAGGCAATCCTGGTAATTGGTGGGCTGGATTAGAGAATAATGGTACTAGGCCATGCTTATATAATCAAGAGTTTACTTTCCATTTTAATGGTACATATGTATTTAATGATAATGGAATGTTTTGGGGTGAAAGTGGAGTTTTTAACGGAAAATGGAATTTTGAGACATGCTTTGAAGCAATTGCTTCCAACATGATAAATAAAGATGATGTAAATGTAAGTGCTTGGCTATCGGGAACACACTCGTTTACATATAATCCTTCTGCAGGAACAGCCACTCTTACAGGTCTTGGTGCATGGATTGGCATCCCAAAATTAGGAACAAATAGCGAGATTTCCGTACCTGCTTCAAGTGTAACTTTTAAATTAGAAATAACTCAGGAAACTGGCTATGATTTGATGAAAGTTACATTCAACTATGGTGATCCCGATGTTGTAACTGGTGGGGCTGGTTTATGGACAATTTATTATGCTAGTTATAGCAATCCTGCTTTAGAACCTGCTGTTGTAACAGAAGCAGTGCCATGGGGAGAAGACCTTGAAAACATTACTCCAAGTCAAATATTCTTAACTTTTGCTTCAAGAGAATCTGCAGCAATGGCTACTATCGACACCGTTAAATCTGCTTCTACTGTAGTATTTGGAGTTAACGATCCTGCTGATGCAGGTGCTGCAAAAGTTGGCGAATTTACAAGAACTGCTGGTGGTCAGTATCAAGAACTTCAGTTCCGAGTTTCTCCTACTCCTAAAGATATTCAGTTTACTAATTTCACTACTGCTAAAATCGACATTTTTGTTCCTGCTAATACCGACTTCACAACACTTAAAAGGCATTTTGTATTTGGTTTTGCCGACCAAAGCCAAACGCAGGAATGGTGGAACTCTCCAGTACAATTTGTAAAAGAAAATGATGATGTAGTACTAGGCGCATGGACTACCTATACTTTCGACTTAACAGACGTGAAAGCCCGTACCGACATTGATATGATTTACTTAGGTATTGGTGGTGGTGGCCACACTGCGGGTGGTACTTTCTATATCCGTAACCTTACTTTCGAATAATTACTAATAAAGCAATGGTCAGCAAAATGCTGACCATTGCTAATTTTAAAAATAAGCAATGAGTATGCCTAGAACTTTCATGTACTTACTTCATCTTTTGGTTATAGTTGTTCTGTCGTCGTGTAACGACGATAAGTTGATAGATACTAACGACCCAACAAACCTTACTGTTGAAGTGACCATACCTAACATAGGTTCTGGGTTGGTTTTAATTCAAGCTAGTGCAAACAACACTACAGAATACCAACTATTCATTGGATCTAGCAGCACCCCAATTGCAGTAAATACAACTGGATTATTTGAGCATACTTTTGCTGTATCTGGAACTTACGCTATCGATATTCGAGCGTACGGCTCTTCGGGAAGATACATTAAAGAAACCCGACAAATTGCTATTACCATAGGTAATGGCCCCACAATTGATGATGGTTATATAACCCCACTAAGCTACAACGGCTACCAATTGGATTGGAACGATGAATTTGAAGGAACCGCTGTAAACACTAGCAACTGGGTTTTTGAAACTGGTACAGGAAGTTCTGGATGGGGAAATAACGAGCTACAGTACTACCGGCAGGAAAACGCATGGGTTGAGAATGGAGTTTTAACCATTGAAGCCCGGAAGGAAAGCTACCAAGGAAGCAATTACACCTCCGCCCGAATGATAACCAAGAATAAAAAATCATTTCAGTACGGCCGTATCGATATTCGTGCACTGTTACCAAAAGGACAAGGCATTTGGCCTGCACTTTGGATGCTGGGCAACAATATTCAAACGGCTGGATGGCCTAGCTGTGGCGAAATTGACATAATGGAAATGGTAGGTGGAAGCGGACGAGATAACCAAACACATGGCACAGTTCACTGGGACAATAGCGGCCACGAATATATTGGTGGTTCATACTCTTTGCCATCGGGCATTTTTGCCGATGAGTACTACGTATTTACAATAATTTGGGATGAGACCAACATAAAATGGTACGTAAACGATACCAAATTCTACGAAATTAACATTACCCCTACTCACATGACTGAGTTTCACCAAATGTTTTTCTTTATTTTTAATGTGGCTGTTGGGGGAAACTGGCCTGGTAGCCCCGATGCATCGACAGTTTTTCCTCAAAGAATGAAAGTCGATTATATACGCGTATTTAAACAAAACTGATGTAATAAGAATTACAACGGTTAGCACTTTTATGTTAAGCGTTTGGGAAAATTACATCTTTTAACCATTACGAAAATAATTTAATTCTTAAACCTATGAGAATTCACGTTTACAGACTCCTTATTTCCTTTATCGTAATTTTATACTCTAACTCTCTGTTTGCCCAAACACACGCTGTTAAGGGCAATGTAAAAGATGCAGAGTCGGGATTCGGAATACCAGGGGCAACAATTATAGAGAAGGGCACAACTAATGGCACCACTTCCGATATTGATGGAAATTACTCTATTACTGTTTCCAACCCCAATGCATCTATCGAAATTTCGTTTGTTGGCTACAAAACACTTTCGGTTCCAATAAACAATCAAAAAGAAATAAATGCAACACTTTCGCTTCAGTTAACCGAACTCGATGAAATTGTAGTTATTGGCTATGGAACCCAGAAGAAAAAGGTTGTAACAGGAGCCATTTCAACCGTAAGTGCCGAGGACATTAGTTCAACTCCTATTCTACGTGTCGATCAGGCTATGCAGGGACGAACTGCTGGGGTGCAGGTAACTAACCTTTCGGGGCAACCCGGCGAAGCACCAACCGTTCGTATTAGGGGAGCAGGAACAACTGGCAATGCCGAACCATTATACATTATCGACGGAATGCAGGGAAACATTGAATCGCTAAACCCAGGCGATATCGAATCGATGGACGTTCTAAAAGATGCAGCATCGTCGGCTATTTATGGTGCCAGAGCTGCTAACGGAGTTGTACTTATAACTACAAAAAGCGGGAAAAAGGGTGAAATGAGCGTTACTTACTCAGGGTATCATGGTATTCAAAATGTTGCTAAAACTATCGACATGCTCAATGCCGATCAGTATAAAATGATTTGGTATGAAAGTCGAAGAAATTCTAATATCCCTATCTCTTCTGATGATTTTGACTTAAACGAAATACCAAAACACAATACCAACTGGCAAGATTACCTGTTTCAAAAGAATGCCCCAATGCTAAGTCACGAACTTTCGGTTTCTGGGGGCAACGATAAATCGACTTATGCATCTTCAATGGCCTATTTTTCGCAGCAGGGAATTATTGGTGGCGAAAAGTCGCAATTCGATCGCTATTCGGGTCGATTAAACACGCTTCATCAGGTAAATGATAATTTCCGATTTGGTAGCAACTTGGCATACTCGCATATTATACGCAGGGGCATTGGTAGTAACCAATCATTTAACGGGGCATACAGCAGCGCACTCAATATCGATCCGCTTACGCCACTTTACGAGGAGGATGCAAATATTCTTGCTCAAGATCCATACTTTTCAGAGCCTGTGGTTACAAATAACGATGGAAAAACATACGGCATATCGAAGTATATTGGTGCTGAAATAGTTAACCCAATGGCTTTACTCCAAATTCAAAATGCCGAAACAAACGTTGATAAAATTGTTGGTAACGTTTTTGGAGAACTAAAAATAATTGAAGGGCTAAAAGCAAACACCAGCTTAGGTATCGATTTAGCGTATGTAACCGACGATTCGTTTCGACCATTATTCTACCTAAACGGTGCACAGCTAAACGTCGAAAAAACATCTGTTTCGAAAAGCATAAAAAGGTACTACACTTGGCAATGGGAAAACACCATTGCTTACACTAAAAAAGTTGACGAGCATAGTTTCTCTGTTCTTGCAGGAACAACTGCCAGCAAGTTTAATTACGAAGACCTCGCGGGTTTCAATGCCCTGGTTCCAGTTACCAATCCCGATCATGTATACTTAAATATGGCTACCGATTCCCTTTGGAAATCATCGGGAGGAGCGTTTCATTCAGCATTACTATCTACGTTTGGTCGTGTTACCTACGACTATAAAAACAAGTATGCATTTACCGGAATTATTCGAAGGGATGGCTCTTCGAAGTTTGGTCCAAATAATAGGTATGGCATTTTCCCATCGTTAGGGGTTTCGTGGGTTATTAGCGATGAAGAATTTATGCAAAATATAAATCCTATGAACTTTATTAAGTTCAGGGCTTCATGGGGAATAAACGGCAACCAAGAAATTGGAGATTACCAGTTTATCTCAGTAATGGACAATAGTAGGAGTTACATATTTGGGGGGGGAAGAGTTATTGGAGCCTCTCCGTCATTTATTGAAAACGCTGATATTAAGTGGGAAGAATCGGAACAAATTGATATTGCAGTAGATATGGGTGCTTTTAATAATAGGCTCACAGCATCAATCGACTACTACATAAAAACCACAAGTGGCCTTCTCGAAAGAATCCCAATCCCTGCTCATGTTGGTAACAATCCTCCCTACGCCAACGTTGGAAGTGTTCAAAACAAGGGTATTGAGCTATCGTTAAACTGGCGTCACCTGGTAAGGGGTATAAGCTACTCAGTTGGTATAAATGGGGCTTATAACCAAAACAAAATGACCAAAATTGGTAACGACGAAGGAGCTTTAGCAGGTGCAACCTGGGCGGTTGCTGGCGTTATTACTCGTGCCGAAGTTGGATTGCCCATTGGCTATTTTTGGGGTTACAAAACAGCTGGTATTTTTCAAAATCAACCTGAGGTTTTCCAGCACATTGGAAGAACTGGACAAGTGCTTCAACCCGAGGCTAAGCCTGGCGATGTTCGATTTGTTGACGTTAATAACGACGGGAAACTCGATGCCGATGACCGCACAATGATTGGAAACCCAACACCCGATTTAACTTTTGGAATGAACGGTTCGATTGAGTATAAAAATTTCGACTTTTCGCTGCTCGTGATAGGAGTGTATGGTAACGAGATTTTTAATGGAGCCCAAAGGCAAGATTTATTCTACACCAACAGAACTACTGCCATTTTAGATCGTTGGACTGAAGCTAAACCTTCGGATACTACACCACGAGTTGTTTATTACGATGTTAATCGCAATAATCGTGTGTCCGATTTGTATGTAGAGGATGGTTCGTACATAAAGCTTAAAAATGTGCAATTGGGCTACACCTTACCCATAAAACTTCAAAAAACGCTTAAAGCTAAATCGTTACGATTCTATATTTCAGTCGAAAACCTTGCTACATTAACAAATTACACGGGTGCCGATCCTGAAATAGGAGCAATGAGTTCATTAGACATTGGTATCGACAGGGGTATTTACCCCCAAGCTCGAATTTTCCGTTTTGGCACAACTATGACATTCTAATTTAGGAGAGCAGATTATGAAGAACAAAATATTTAAATCGGCAAAAGCACTATTTATTGTACTGCTTTTAACGGGCTGCGAAGATTTTTTAGATCTTAAACCGCTCGACCAAGTGGTTTCATCAAACTTCTACCAAACCGAAGATGATGCAAAAAAAGCACTTGTTGCCATTTACGATGCACTCAAATACCAGTCGGCTGCTGGAGTTTCATGGGCACCATTCCTAACAATGTCCGACATTCTCTCCGACGACGCTTATGCAGGAGGATCCGACGCAAACGATGGAATGGACGAAGACGAGTTTAACAAGTTCAATATTCCAACAACAAACATGATTGCCCATGCAATTTGGATTAAAAATTACACTGGAATTTATCGAGCCAACTTGTACCTCGAAATTATTGACGGCATTGATGCACCCGAAAGTTTTAAAACAAGAACCATTGCCGAAGCAAAATTTTTACGTGCCTATTTTTACTTAGAACTTGTTCGCTTTTTCGAAAATATTCCTTTGCTTACAGCAACAATAAAAGGCCCATCGGAGTACCAACAACCGCAGGCAACACCTCAAGCAGTTTACAACCAAATTGCTCTCGATTTAGTTGAAGCAATACCCAATTTGCCCGAAACCATATCTTCGGCCGAAGCGGGAAGAGTTAGTAAGTGGGCTGCACAAGCATTGCTTGCGAGAACATTCTTGTTTTACAACGGAGTTTATGGTGGCGAACTAAATGCCAATGGCACTCCAGTTACACAAACAGTTGTTTTGGGTTACCTCGACGATTTAATACTACGTAGTGGGCACGATTTGTTCCTCGACTACTCTCATAACTTTAAATTGGCTGGTGAGTTTGGAAAAGAATCGGTTTTTGAAATATCGTATGGCGACAGCCCAACTTGGTGGGACTGGGAATACGCTCAGGGTGGAAACGGGAATCTTGCAGCCCAAATGCAAGGGCCACGAGTCACTGGCTCGCAAAAATGGAATCGGGGTTGGAGTTTTGCTCCAGTAAATCACAAGTTGGCACTTGACTTAACTGGCGATCCAAGGTTTCAGCATACAATTCTTACCGAGGCCGAAATTAATGGCACATTAGTAAAGGGCTACCAGCATACTGGTTACTTTTCGAAAAAGTATAGCTCCGATAAGGAGCATTGGGGATCCGACGGACAATTTGAACTCAACAGAACCTGTAACTACCGAGTTATTCGCTTCTCCGATGTGCTACTTATGGCTGCCGAATTAGGAAGCGCAAATGCTCAGGATTACCTCGACAGAGTAAGAGTGAGAGTTAACTTACCAAGTGTTCCAGCAACTCTCGAAAATATTTTAAGGGAAAGAAGACTTGAACTTTCGCTCGAGGGAATTCGGTACTTCGATGTTCTACGTCGTGGACTTTCATACGCAAATCAAGAGCTAACGCACTCCTTTTATGGACCACTTTACATGGGCGATCAGGTAATTTTTGATGTAACCTTTAATGCTGCCACCAAAGGATTCCTACCTATTCCTCAAACTGAAATCGACCTTTCTTCGGGAACATTTCAGCCGAATGACGGGTACTAATATTGAATAAATAATTTTCACAAAGTGCTATTGTTGAACTGGGGTTTAGTTAATTACAAATAGGATTATTCGGTTTTTCAATAGCACTTTATCTTCTAACTTCTTATTAATTAGGTTAATTCATGAATAAAATCTTTCGGGTTTTATTATTGCTTGGTGTTGCATTTTTTGTAATCACTTGTAAATCGACAAATGACAATAAATCGATTGACAATCAGGTGAATACACTAATCAACAGAATGACTATTGATGAGAAAATTGGACAGCTAATGCAGAAAAATGGAGACCACCCAAGCCTCAACCAATTAATCGAGGAGGGCAAAGTTGGCTCTGTTATTAATCAGGTTAACCCCGAGGTTGTGCTAAAAATGCAAAAAATTGCAGTTGAAAAGAGCCGACTTGGAATTCCGTTGCTCATTGGCCGCGATGTTATTCATGGTTTCAAAACAATAATGCCTATTCCACTGGGGCAAGCAGCTAGTTGGAACGTTAAGTTGGTCGAGCAGGCAGCCCGTGTTGCTGCAACCGAAGCAGCTTCGCAGGGAGTTCGCTGGAGCTTTGCTCCAATGATCGACGTAAACCGCGACCCACGTTGGGGTCGAATTGCCGAAAGTTTTGGCGAAGACCATTTACTAAACGGAACATTTGGTGCTGCTGTTGTTCGTGGTTTTCAAGGCAATGATCTTTCGAACCCAACATCGCTTGCCGCTTGCGTTAAACACTTTGCAGCCTATGGTTGGGCCGAAGGTGGACGCGATTACAACACGGCAAATATTTCGGAAAACGACTTGATGGATATTGTGCTTCCGCCTTTTAAAATGTGTGTCGATGCAGGTGCGACAAGCATTATGACTGCATTTAACGAAATAAACGGAATTCCAGCAACAGGTCACGCTCAACTGAATAACGACTTACTTCGAAAGAAATGGAAATTCGAGGGCGTTGTGCTAAGCGACTGGGAGTCGGTAACCCAAATGGAAGTTCACGGCTACACCCCAAATCAAAACGAATCGGCGTTTAAAGCAATGCAGGCCACAGTCGATATGGAAATGACCAGCACTTCATACGAAACTTTCTTACCAGAACTAGTTAAAAATGGAAGAATTAGCGAAAAGCAAATTGACGATGCTGTAAGGCGAATTCTTACGCTTAAATTCAAACTTGGCCTTTTCGAAAATCCTTACGCTCACACTGGCAACTTTCCCGAACTGCTTAATGCAAACCATTTAGAAATTGCAAAAAATCTGGCGCGAGAGAGTGCAGTTCTGCTTAAAAACAATGGTGTACTTCCCATTTCGGACAAAGTAAAACGCATTGCAATTATTGGGCCTATGGCTCATGCTCCGCACGACCAGCTTGGAACTTGGGTTTTCGACGGCAATAAAAACGATGCCATTACACCTTTACAGTCGTTAACCAAAATGGCAAACGAAAAGGGCATTGAAATTTTCTACCACCGGGGCTTGGAACTGAGCCGTTCGCAAAACATAACCAATACACAAAGCATTCTTCGCGATGTAAAACGTTCCGATTTGGTTTTGCTATTTCTTGGCGAAGAATCAATTCTTTCAGGAGAGTCGCATTGTTTGGCAAATATCGATTTACCCGGGGCGCAAATGGAACTCGTAAAACTTATTGCTGCAACAGGAAAACCAGTTGTAGCAACCATTATGGCAGGCCGCCCAGTAACCTTCGAAATTGTTGAACCGTTTATGAATGCCATTCTTTATGCTTGGCACCCAGGCACAATGGCTGGCCCTGCAATTTCAGATCTTCTATTCGGTGTGGTTTCACCCTCTGGAAAGCTACCAGTAACTTTCCCACGTCACGTGGGGCAAATTCCCATTTACTACAACCATAAAAATACTGGCAAACCTGCCAGTAGCAAAACTTGGGAAAAGTTAAACGACATTCCTGCCGAAGCACCGCAGCTCTCCATTGGTAACACATCGCACTACCTCGATTACGGTTTTGAACCAATGTATCCATTTGGTTATGGTCTCTCCTACTCTACATTCGAAATTTCGGAAGTTACCATTTTAGCCAACCAACTAAAAGTTGGCGAGACCCTAACGGTAAAGGCAAAACTTAAAAACACAGGAAAATACCAAGCCTCCGAAGTTGTTCAACTTTATACTCGCCAACTTTTTGGAAGCCGAACTCGTCCTGTAAAAGAACTTAGAGCGTTTCAAAAAGTAGGGCTAAACCCTGGCGAATCCGTCGATGTTATGTTTCAATTAAACACTCAATCCCTTGGCTTTCATAATCCCGAAATGAAATACGTTGTTGAGGAAGGGAAATATAAACTCTGGCTTGGGAATAGTTCCAATTCGGGTGAAAAAATGGAATTCGAATTACTTAAGTAAATAACCTTGAAAACAATAAAAACCTAAAAATATGAATAAAAAGACCTACACCATTTTCATCTCTCTTGTTGTTGCCCTTGGGGGATTTTTACTGGGATTCGACAGTGCCGTTATTTCTGGTGCAACTCCATTCTACAGAGAAACTTTTGGGTTAAACTCGGGCTCAATGCTCATTGGGTTTTCGGTAAGTTCGCTAATTCTAGGTGCAATTTTAGGAAATATTGTTGCCGGAGGCATGGCCGATCGTTTTGGTCGCCGTAAGGTACTTATGGCTACTGCATTGCTCTTTGTAATTAGTGCCGTTTACACAGCGTTCTCGTACGACATTGTAAGTTTTATAGCTGCACGTATAATTGGCGGGTTAGGTGTTGGAATGGCTATTCTTATTGCACCTATGTACATTGCCGAAATTGCGCCCCGAAAACTAAGGGGAACTCTGGTAACTTTTAACCAATTAAACATTGTACTTGGTATATCCATTGCCTACTTCTCCAACTACTACTTCCAGCAAACCATTTCGGACCCCGATTTAAAATGGAGATTGATGCTTGGAGTTGAAGCAGTTCCTGCATTGCTTTACTTTTTACTACTTTTCTTCGTTCCCCGAAGCCCAAGGTGGTTAATGCAAAAAGGGCTTGATATTGAAGGGATTAGCGTCCTTGCTAAAATTCACGGAAAAGAGCAATCGAACATTGAGTATAACGAAATTCGCAGCAGTCTAAACTCCGAAACACAAAAGGAAAAAGCCCGCTGGGCCGATGTGTTTTCAAAAAGAATGAAAACCGTACTAATTATTGGTTTCGGTATCGCTTTCTTTCAGCAAATAACTGGTATAAACGCCATTTTCTACTACGCTCCAATGATTTTCGAAATGGCTGGTGGCGGCAAGGATGCTGCTTTTATGCAGGCCGCAATTCTTGGAGTTACCAATGTTGTTATGACAGTAGTTGCCATGTTCCTAATCGACAGGCTTGGTCGTAAGCCGCTCCTTTATATTGGCGCAATAGGCATAAGCATTTCGCTGGCCATAGTTGGCTTTTCGTTTGGTAGTGCTAAGTACACCATCGACAATAAATCGATGGCTACTCTTACCGAAGAAGTTCAAAATATGAACATTACACCAATTCACATCGAAAACATTAATAAGCTAAGCCAGATAAAAGGCAATTCGTTTGCAAGCGAAGTAGCATTTTTCGAAATTGTTAAGCAAACCGTGGGTGTCGATACCTACAACAGCCTAAAGGAAATAATTCTGAAGCACTCCATTAGCGTAAACCCTGTTTGGATTCTTATAGGTTTAATAATGTTTGTTGCCTCATTTGCCATTTCAATGGGACCTGTAATGTGGGCGCTGCTTTCTGAAATTTTCCCAAATAAACTTCGCGGCTTAGCCATTTCAATTGTAGGTTTTTGGAACTCCATTGTTAGCTTTTCGGTAGCAACAATTTTCCCCGCTCAGCTCGAATACATGGGCTCAAGTACTACCTATTTTATCTACTCTTTCTTTGGAATTCTTACGCTCGTATTCGTTTGGCGATTTGTACCCGAAACCAAGGGTAAATCGCTCGAAGAACTTGAGGCTAAACTCATTAAATAGTTACTATAATGAAATCATTTCGTTTTATATCAATACTACTGGCTGCAACACTTATGTTTGCCTGCAACAATGATAATAATAGCCAAAAGAGTTCAATGAAAACAGGCCCCTCACACACCGAGTTAAAAAGCATGAACGGCAAGTACCGAATATATGTTAACGACAAAGAGTTTTTTGTAAAGGGTGCTGGCTGCGAACATGGAGCCTGTCATCTTGTTACCCCACATGGTGGCAATTCAATTCGTACTTGGCGCGTTAGCAATGGCAAAATTTCGGGAAAAGAGGTACTCGATAGCGCATTAGAAAATGGACTAATGGTTTTGATGGGTTTAGATGTTGCCAAGGAACGTCACGGTTTCGATTATAACAATGAAGCTGCTGTTGCAGCCCAACTCGAAACAATTAAATTGAATATACTTGAACTTAAGGATCACCCTGCTCTTTTGGGTTGGGGCATTGGAAACGAGCTTAACCTGCGTTACACAAACAAAAGGGTTTGGAATGCCGTTAACGACATTGCCAAAATGATTAAGGAGGTTGATGGAAACCATTTTGTTACTACAATGCTTGCTGGGATTGGGAAAGATGAGGTTGACTACATCCGAGAGAATTGCCCCGATATCGATTTTCTTTCCATTCAAATGTATGGCGATATAATTAATTTGAAGCAACGGCTCCAAGATGCTAGCTACACTGGTCCTTACCTTGTTACCGAATGGGGTGCAACTGGTCATTGGGAAATGCCATCAACCGAGTGGGGCTCGCCCATTGAGCAAACATCTTCCGAAAAGGCCGATGCCATTAAGCTTCGCTACGAAAAGGTAATTCTTGCCGATGAGGCAAATTGCTTAGGTTCTTACGTTTTTCTTTGGGGGCAAAAGCAGGAACGAACCCCAACCTGGTACGGCCTTTTTACCGAAAATGGCGAAAAAACGGAAGCCATTAATGTAATGGAGTTTTTATGGACTGGCCGCTGGCCCGAAAAGATGGCTCCTAAAATTAAAAATGCTGTAATTGAAGGTAAAGGTGGCCGTTTCGACAATGTAAAACTTGACGCAAACTTAAAATATGCTGCACTTATCGAAACCGAAAGTCAAGTTAAAGGGCAACTAATTGCACGTGCCGAAATAATGCCTGAACCCATTGGGCTTAGCGATGGTGGAGACTTTGAGCAAAGACCAAACACCCTCGAAGGGCTAATCATTTCGGCATCCACATCGGAAGTAACTTTTAAATCACCTATGGATAAAGGTGCTTACCGTTTATTTATTTACATAACCGATGATGATTCGAATGTTGGAACCATTAACATTCCATTTTTTGTAAAATAGTAACACTTGGGGAGAAAAGATAGGTACAAGTTGTATTATAGATTTTTTGAAGCAACTTAAGTTTTTAATTGGAAATTTAGGATGAAAATAGCCACGGGCTGGTTGCTGAGCCAGTCGAAGTAAAGCCCGTGGACTTATCGAAGGAAAAGACATGGCTTTAGCCAAACTTTTAAATCGTTTTTGGGCTAAAACCCAATATTTTTAGGAATAACTTACCACGGGCTTTTTATGAAAACTACTCACATACTATCACTTCTCCTTGTAATTTACATTCTTGCAGGTTGCAAATCCAATTACCCACTGAATTCCGATGCAAAGTACTTCGAAAAAGCTGATAGTTTATTGAGTTTACTTTCGCTAGAAGAAAAAGCAGGGCAAATGACTAATATTGGCCTTACCGCCCTAACCCAAGGTCCGTTTTGGAACAATGCCGACACGCTTCTGCTCGATTCGGCTAAAATGAGAGATTTACTCCTTAAATATAAAGTTGGTTCGATTCAAAACAAGGGAATATACCCTCCTTCAAAGGAAGAATGGCATAGAATTGTAAAAACAATTCAGGAGTATGTACTTGCCAATTCCACCCATAAAATACCTATTCTGTTTGGTATCGATGGCGTTCATGGTGCAAACTATACTGCTGGGTCAACGCTGTTTCCACAGCAAATTGCCATTGCTGCAACTTGGAATCCTGAGTTTGCCCGAATTATGGGAGAGGTAACCGCTTACGAGCTTCGAGCATCGTCAATTCCTTGGAATTATGCACCCGTTCTCGACGTTAGTATGCAGCCACTTTGGGGACGCATTTTCGAAACCTTTGGCGAGGACACTTACATAAACAAAGTTATGGGCGCCGCTTTTATTGAGGGCTCTCAAGGCAATTCTCTGTCGAACCCAACAAGCGCTGCCGTGTGCCTAAAGCATTTTATTGGATACGGAACACCTTATAGCGGAAAGGATCGCTCTCCAGTTTTAATTCCCGAGCACTACCTAAGGCAGTACTATCTTGAACCATTTAGGGATGCAATTGAAAAGGGAGCCGTAACGGTTATGCTAAACTCTGGCTCAATTAATGGTGTACCCGGACATATCGATGGGTATTTAATTAACAAAATACTAAAGGAAGAACTGAACCTAAAAGGCTTTGTAATTACCGATTGGGGAGATATTAGCCGATTGGTTGAGGTTCATAAAGTGGCAAAGGATACTCGCGAAGCCACAAAAATGGCTGTACTTGCTGGTGTCGATATGTGCATGGTTCCCTACGATGCTAGCTTTGCAACGGATATTGTTGACTTGGTAAACGCTGGCGAAGTTCCAATGAGCCGAATAGACGATGCTGTTCGAAGAATTCTTTACGTTAAATTTAAACTTGGGCTGTTTGCAAAAGCATTTCACAACCCCGAGGAGTACCCAAAATTCGGATCCGATGAGCTTGCCGAGTTGAGCAAACAGGCTGCAATTGAAGCAATTACATTACTGAAAAATAGCGACAACATATTGCCGCTGAGGCAAAAAGACGCAAAAATTCTTATTTGTGGCCCAGCAGCAAATTCGCTTACTTCGCTAAACGGCCCATGGAGCCGAACCTTTAAGGGCGACGATTCATCGTACGACGAAGTAGGAAAAAAGACATTTCTGCAAGCAATGCAAGGCGTTTACGGAGTTAAAAATGTACTTTTTGATTTGGGTACAAGCTTCGATGGTACCATTGAAAACAGCGAAAAACTTATTTCAAAGGCAAGGCATTCCGATATAATTTTTGTTTGCCTTGGCGAAAAACCAACAACCGAGAAGTTTTCCGACATTCACAATCTCAACTTGCCCCCTAACCAAATCGAACTGGTAAAGTTTCTCTCAAAAACCGGTAAACCAATTGTTTTGGTATTTCTTCAAGGTCGGCCCCGAATAGTGAGGGAAATTGAACCGCTTGCAAAGGCAATTCTTATGGCTTACTGGCCCGGTCACGAAGGTGGCTTGGCGCTGGCAAGTATCATAAGCGGCGAATCAAACCCAAGCGGAAAACTGCCTTTAACCTATCCTCGCTTTAGCAATACGCTGCACACATACCAGCATAAAGGAAGCGATAAGTTCGATGAAAACTTTGGAATGAATGGGTTTAATCCCCAGTGGGAGTTTGGGCATGGGTTGAGCTACACCAATTTTCAATTCGACAGCATTACCATTTCAGCCGATACCGTGTATTCAAATCAGAAAATTACGGCTACAGTGCGAATAACAAATACAGGAACTTACGCTGGTAAAGAAGTAGTTCAACTCTATTTGCGCGATTTGGTTGCCACTCTTACTCCCGACGACAAGAAGTTAATTGGTTTCGAAAAAATTCAACTTAATGCAGGTGAAAATAAATCGGTAACTTTAACTGTAAACTATACGGATTTAATGTTTGTAGGGCTTAATAACAAATGGTTAGCCGAGGAGGGGGAATTTGAAATTCTGATTGGTGGCAACCCCAAAAGTATGCTCAGTAAAAAGTTTTACTACACTGGTAAAAAGAAATAAAAAAATGATAGACTGCATGTTGGAAATTCATTGCAAAACAATGCAAAATCAGGACTAAAGTCCTTTTAAGCCTTACGTTTATAACCCCAGACTTAAGTCTGGGGTTAATTGAACTACTGTTAACACAGGGCTTTAGCCCTCAATTTTTTAAACGCATTTTTAAACTAAAGTATTATTCAACCATAAAAACTTTATCCTATGCCTGCATTCAAACCCTACATAGCAAACCTGCCAATACATTTCGCCACAAAAGAGGTAAAAGGATTTCTTACCGAAGTTGATGGTGAATCGGTTTACTGTATTGAGAACTACAACCATATGGATCCGTTCTTTATGAGCGTAGTTAGTAGCTCCGATTTGTGGATGTACATATCGAGCACTGGGTGCCTTACTGCAGGCAGGCAGAATTACAACAATGCGCTATTCCCCTATTACACCGACGATAAAATTCACGAATCGGCCGAAATTACTGGACCTAAAACCATTATTCGAATTACCGAAGGCAATAGGCTGCTAGTTTGGGAGCCATTTTCGAACCTATACTGTGGCCTTTACGACATTAGTAGAAATTTATATAAAAACACGGCTGGCAATAAACTTATTTTCGAGGAAATTAATAACGACCTAAAAATACGATTCAGCTACTGCTGGATGAGCAGCGAAAAATTAGGATGGATTCGATGGTGCAAAATTGAAAACCTATTGGACAGGCAAATTGAGTTGGACGTAACCGATGGTCTCCAAAATATTCTCCCCTACGGAATAACTCGCGACACTCAAAGTATGATGAGCACGCTTATGGACGCCTACAAGGTTGCTGAGTGGATTCCCGAAGCTAATTTAGCATTGTACCGAATGTCGTCAATTCCTGTCGACAGAGCCGAACCCAGCGAGGCTCTCCGTACCAACTGCATTTGGACACACGGGCTTAATGCCCAAACTATTCTGTTAAGTTCGAAACAAATAGGCAAAATAAGGTTTGGTGGCAAGGCCGAAACTGAAAAGAAAATATTTGGTCAAAAAACTTCGCTTTTCATTAACGATAAGTTTTCCCTTGCCCCAAACGAAAAAAGGGATTGGTACTTTGTTGCCGACCTAGCAAAGGATAGCTCAGAGGTTATTGCACTTCAAAACCTAATTTTACGCGAAACGGATATAAAATCCTTTATCGAAAGTTGCATAACCGAAAGCACAAATAAGTTAATTGGACTTGTTGCCCTTGCCGATGGAATTCAGCAAACTGGCGATAAACTAAACGATTGCAGGCACTTTGCTAACGTAATGTTCAACGTTATGCGGGGTGGAATTTTCGAAAATAGTTATAGTATCGATGTAGCCGATTTCCTAAAGCACCTCGAGCAATCGAATAAATCAATTTTTAAGTCCTTTGAGAACAAATATTTAAATGTAATTTACCCTACTAAAATTGAAGATTTGCTAAGCATTGCTAAAAGTTGCAACAGTAACCATTTGCTTAGGTTAACCCTCGAGTACTTACCTCTTAGCTTTAGTCGCCGTCACGGCGATCCAAGTCGTCCTTGGAATTTTTTCGATATCAATATAAAAAACCCCGATGGCAGTTCATCGCTTAATTACCAAGGTAACTGGCGCGATATTTTTCAGAACTGGGAGGCTTTAGGATTTTCATTCCCCGAGTTTTTACCGGGTATGATTTGCCGATTTCTAAACGCATCAACTGCCGACGGATACAATCCATACCGAATTACCCGCGAAGGTTTCGATTGGGAAGCTCCGGAACCCGAAAACCCCTGGGCTTACATTGGCTACTGGGGCGACCACCAAATTGTGTACCTCCTAAAACTATTGGAACTTTACGAGAAATTTCACCCCGGTCAACTTTTCCAAAAGTTCAGTAGGCCAACTTTTGTTTATGCCAATGTGCCGTACCGCATAAAAAGCTACACTAAAATTCTCGAAAACCCTCAAAACACGATAATATTTGATAGAGAGCTGCACGAGAAGCTTATACATAAAAGTATTGATTTGGGTGCCGATGGCAAACTTGTATCGCTTGCTAATAATCAAATCCTTGGGGTCTCCTTTACCGAAAAAATTCTTGTTAGTTTACTCACCAAACTCAGCAATTTTGTGCCCGACGCGGGTATTTGGCTTAACACGCAGCGTCCCGAGTGGAACGACGCCAACAATGCACTTGTGGGCAACGGCGCTTCAATGGTTACGCTTTACCATCTTCGTCGTTTCATTAAGTTTTTCCTAAAAATTGTTGCAACCAACCCTAGCCCTTATTACGAAATATCGACCGAGGTGCATACGTTTTTTAATGGTATATCAACAACTCTAAAGCAACAATCGCCCAACTTGCATTTGGGATTTAACGATACCAACCGAAAAGCGATTGTTGATAAACTAGGAAAATCGGGTTGCGATTACCGAGCAAACGTATACGAAGGATTTAGTGGCAATACAAGTAAAGTAACCAAGGAAGAATTACTCGATTTCTATGGGTTAGTGCTAGTGTATATCGACCAAAGTATTGCTGCCAACAAGCGCGACGACGGGCTTTATCAATCGTACAACTTATTAGAATTTTCGAACAATTCCATAAAAGTTCAAAATCTTCAGCTAATGCTCGAGGGGCAAGCGGCCATACTAAGTAGCGGTTTCCTAAGTATTACCGAAACCAGTAATTTACTACAGGCTTTGTTCCAAAGCAATTTATGGCGAGAAGACCAGCAAAGCTTTTTGCTTTACCCCTTTGTTGAATTGCCTAACTTTCTCGAAAAGAACCTAATTGCCGCTGACTTAGTTAAGGAATCGTTACTTCTTCAAAAACTACTATCCATAGGTAATACCCAAATAGTTAAGCAGGACGAAAACGGTAATTACCATTTTAATTCAAAATTTAAAAATGTTGAGATATTAAAAGATTCCCTTCGGCAACTCCCTGCTGAAATCGACCAAAAACTTATCGAAACCGAAACCTCTCTAGTTTGTAGCATTTACGAAACGGTATTCCAACATCGATATTTTACTGGTCGCTCTGGTTCGTTTTACAAGTACGAAGGCCTTGGGTCGATTTATTGGCACTTAGTTTCCAAATTGCTTCTCAACTTGGGCGAAACCATTATGGAGTTTTCCAACTACGGTAGTAACAGTAAAGATTTAAAGCAGCTAGTTGACTATTACTACAGGGTAAAGGCTGGAATTGGAGTTCATAATAACCCCAAGAATTATGGTGCATTTCCAACCGACCCATACTCACATACACCATCAATGATGGGTGCACAGCAACCTGGTATGACTGGTCAGGTTAAGGAGGATATTCTTAGTCGTTTCAATGAGTTAGGGTTACTTGTGGCTAATGGTGAAATATTTGTTTCGCCAATTTTGCGTACTTGTGAAGATTTTATCGATAAACATGAGTTGAACTTTACGTATTGCAGCACTCCATTCACATACAGAAACGGTAATTCTAAATCAATTGAAATTTTCTGGAATGATGAGAATACAAAGTCTACGGTAATAAATTGCCACACAATTCCAGAAAGCATATCGAAATATATTTTTACACGGGAAGCAAAAATTGCAAGAGTAGTTGTTCATATATAGACCGTGTTATAACGAATAGTTCTTTTAAAACAAAAAGGTATTATTAGTGAATTTAACTATTAACTTTTAACACACCGCTATGACTAGTTTCCATACAATCGACTACATTATCTTCATAGCCTATGCCCTTCTAATCTTATCTGTTGGCCTTTGGGTTTCGCGAAGTAAAAAGGGTGAAAAGAAAAGCGCAGAGGATTACTTTCTGGCTGGAAAAAGTTTGCCCTTTTGGGCAATTGGAGCTTCGCTCATAGCGGCCAACATTTCGGCCGAGCAGTTTATAGGAATGCCGGGTTCGGGCTTTGCCATTGGGCTTGCCATTGCTAGCTACGAATGGATGGCTGCACTTACGCTCATTGTTGTTGCAAAATTCTTTCTGCCAATTTTTATTAAGCAAGGACTATACACTATACCTCAATTTATCGAAAAGCGATTTAATACCAACCTAAAAACTATCCTCGCCGTTTTCTGGATAACACTTTTCATCTTCGTTAACCTAACATCGGTTCTATTTCTGGGAGCAAAAGCACTTGATACAATACTAGGTACAGGCGATGGCTCAACAACAATGTATTTTATGCTTGGACTGGCATGCTTTGCTGCAGCCTACTCCGTTTGGGGTGGCCTATCGGCTGTGGCTTGGACCGATGTAATTCAAGTGGTTCTTCTTGTTCTAGGTGGATTTATTACAACCATTATTGCTCTCAATAATGTAACTCCTGAGGGTGGCGTTTTTTCTGGATTAGACCATATATACACAGTTGCAGGCGATAAATTTCATATGATACTTAAGCGCGACAACCCTGAGTTTATGAATTTACCAGGCATTGGGGTGCTAATTGGAGGAATGTGGGTTGCCAATATTTACTACTGGGGATTTAATCAGTATATAATTCAACGAGCGCTGGCAGCCAAATCGTTACGCGAAGCGCAAAAAGGACTTGCATTTGCTGCGTTCATAAAACTGTTACTTCCAATTTTTGTGGTTATCCCAGGTATTATTGCGTTTGTAATGTTTACCCAACCCGAGGGTACTGCCATAATCGATGGTGTTAAAACTGACTTTCTACTCCCCAGCGGTTCAGTAAACTACGATATTTCGTACCCTTGGCTCATTAAATCGTTTATCCCAATTGGTATTAAGGGTTTAGTAGTTGCTGCACTATCGGCAGCCATAGTTTCGTCACTAGCGTCAATGCTCAACTCAACAGCCACAATTTTCACAATGGATATATATAAACCGTACATTTCAAAAAGAATCGATGGTTCCAATCTTGTTCCTGTGGGTCGCATTGCTGTATTGGCTGCCCTAATTATTGCGGTACTAGTTGCGCCTGCACTTAGTACAATGCCCCAAATGTTTCAGTACATTCAGGAATTTACCGGATTAGTTAGTCCCGGTGTTTTGGCTGTATTCGTAATGGGTTTATTCTGGAAAAAAACCAATAGCAAAGGTGCTATTATTGGGGTAATTTCATCAATTCCAGTGGCATTAATGCTGAAATTTCTTCCCATCGAAATGCCTTTTCTCGACCAAATGCTTTACACTTGCCTTATTACTATTGTTATTATTGTTATGGTAAGCCTTTTAACGGCTAAGTACGACGAAGATCCTAAGGCTATTCCTCTACCTAAAGAAACCTTTATTACGGGTAAAAACTTTAACATTGCTGCTTATGCAATAATGATAATTCTAGTAGTACTCTACACAATATTCTGGTAGCGTAAATGGTTAGTCCAACAGTAAAGAAGCGCTAATAATAAGTAACGATGAAATTAAGGCACACTGCTTAACACAAAAAACCAGCAATTTCTCGCTGGTTTTTTTGAATTGTTACTTCTTCAATAAATCCCTAATTTCGGTTAATAGTTCCTCTTGCTTTGTTGGTGCAGGCGGAACTGCTGGTGCTGGAGCTGCTTCCTGCTTACGCTTTGCGGCATTCATTGCCTTAATTACCATAAAAATGGCAAAGGCAACAATTATAAAATCGAAGGTAACCTGAAGAAAATTGCCATAGTTTAACGATACTGCAGGATTAGTTTCGGTTGCCGCTTTCATCACTATTTTTAAATCTTTAAAGTTCACACCACCAATCAACAGACCAAGAGGAGGCATAATAATATCGTTAACAATCGACGAAACAATTTTACCAAAAGCTGCACCAATAATAATACCCACTGCCATATCGGTTACATTACCCTTCATGGCAAAGGCTTTAAATTCTGCTACTATTTTCATATTCGCAAGTTTTTTATTTAGAATTTAAACGACAAGCCTACTCCAAAAATCTCTTTAAACTGAATTCTTGGTGCCTTTGTTACCACCCCGTTTTCTTCCTTTGCTATGTCAATCTTATCATCGTAAATAAGGTGAGTATTAAGGTTTACATTTATGTACTTATTCACCTTAAACGCCAGTTGAGTTTCCCAGTTAACAACCACATTTTGTGGGTCTTTCATGTAGTTCGAAAATAGGTCGACCTTAGTGGTAAACGAAACGTTCTTTAAAAACTCATTTTTAAAATCATTTTTCGAAAAAATCATTCGAACATACCCCCCAAACTCACTGTTTGAACTTTTACCCGGCTCAACGCCAAATGCTCCAGCATTTGAAAGTGCGGTATCGGCAACAAAGGTTAATTTACCTGTAAGTGGTGCGGCAAACATACTTAAGTAAGCCGTAGGCTTGAAGTCCATACCAAATGCAACAACAACGTAGGCGGGCGCAAAGGCATCCGAAATCTTTGTTTTCGAACCATCGGCAAGGTAGTTGTAACCCGGTGTCATTTGCGACTTAAAGTTAAAAAGTCCTGCGTAGTAAAGGTTTTTAACCGCTTCGCGACCAAACTTCGAAAGCAAGTCAACCTTATCGTCGGTCTTTTTAAAAACTAAATCTTCGCCCTGACTAAGTAGCCCATAGCCTACATCCAACGAGTTATCCCAAGCTATCTTCCCCTTTTTATAGTTGGCAAAAACGCTAAATATTCCGTTTACAGCAAACGATTTCTCGCCACCTGCAGCCCAGTTAACAAGTGCAGTTTGAGCTAAATTAAATCCTACAACGCCTCCAGTTTTCCAACCCGGAATGGTGTCAACTTTTTGGGTTTTTAGCTTCGCCTCGGCATCGGTTACCTGGCTATAAATGGGCTTAATAATAAGCATTGTAAACAATACAGCTAGCGAAATAACTTTTGTTTTCATAGTTTATGAGTTTAATTTTATAATTCACTAAAATAGGATTAAAGGTATAATAACTTATTTAATTAGGAATTGTTTACTTTTCTTAAATAAAAAAAGCCTAGAGTACGATTACCCTAGGCTTTTTTAAAAGTAAATAGTAGAACCCTATAACTTAATTACAAGTTTCGAAGTCTTTTCTCCACTAGCCCCAATTAGTATTACCGAGTAACTTCCAGATACCAATTGCGGTAATTCAACGGAAACTTGTTGCAAATCGGGTAGTTTTAACTCGTAAACAACTTTTCCAATAATGTTACTAATAACCAAGCGCCTAACTTTAAAATTGGCATCAATATTTAAAGTTGAAGAGAATGGATTTGGAAATACATTGAATTTGCTAGTAAGCACATTACTTTCAATACTCAATGGCTGTAAGAAAACATCAACCTCTAGTTCCAAATTATTTACAACAACCTCACCTGAGAATAATTCGAAACCGTCGGCAGTAACTGAGAACTCGTAAGTTCCATTTACTAGTTGAATTAAAACTAATCCTTCGGAATTTGAGGTTAGGGCTTGGTCGTTTACAGTTATAGTTGCACCAACTATTGGCTGCATTCCATCGCTAATCCAGAAGCTAACATTGTATAAACTTTGGGCAAACTCAGCTGTTACAGTTATGTCCTCAGTTACATTAACATCGGTACGTGGGTTGTCAGTCACATCGTCGCTCCACTTCACAAAGTTATAGCCGCTATTTGGAACTGCGGTTACAGGAGTACCGTCGTCGCCATGATTTACGGTTTGCGATAAGCTACCAGTAATAGTTCCTCCTTCATCAGCTGCGTAGGAAAGTGTATAGGAATTTAAAGTAAAGTAGGCTTCAATTTCCAAGTTGGAAATTAAATTCACTTCGGTAAGGGCATTGGTCGATACCAATTCGGCACCATTGCTCCAGTACTCAAATGAGTACCCTTCGTTAGGAGTGGCTTCTATTGAAACATCGGTTCCGGCATAGTACATTCCACCACCGTTAACAACTCCAGTACCTTCGGGGAAAACATTAAGCGTAAGGGTGAACTGGCTAACCTCTTCGAAGTTTGCTACAAGTTGCCTGCTTTCGTTAACCGTAAAGGAATAGTTTGAATTTACAGAAAGCTGAGGCCCATCGACCCCTAAAGTCCAGTTAACAAACTTATAACCAGCATTCGCAATTGCACTTACAGTTGCTAAATCGCCAAGGAAAAATTCACCATCATTCGAAATGCTCACTTCGCCTGCAATAGAAGGATTCGACTCTACAGTTACTTCTAAAATTGCTCCGTCGAACACTGCAACCAACGATCGATTCGAAGCTGAAATAAACGTGTATGTGCTCCCCACCAAATTACTTTCGGAGTCAACAATATCAACACCTTCTTCCATCCATTTAACAAAGTTTATTCCTTCGTTTGGTGATGCTATTAAAGTTACTTCTTGACCTTCAGCATAGTTTCCTTGTCCTAGAACAACCCCAACACTCGATGGCGTTACAGACGATGTAATTAAATAGGTTACCTCCTTGGTATTCCAATCGGAAGCAAACTCGGCAGTAATTATTCTACTTTCCGAAGCAGAAAAAACGTAAGGATTTCGAACGCTAACCTGCGAAGTTCCTTCCATCCACCGTACAAAGTAGAGACCAGGAGCAGGAGTTGCCGACAAAGTAACAATATCGCCAAAGTAATAACTTCCGCTACCACTAACACGACCCTCTTCTTCGGAGGCTACTGTTGTAATTTCGTATAAATCGCCACTGTAGCTTGCCGAAAGGTATCGGTTTTCTGTAACTTCAAATGTGTAGTTTGCATCGGTCGAAACTAAACTTCCTTCCTCAAACCAACCTTCGAAAGTAAAACCTACATTAGGATTTGCTCTAACGGTTACCTCTGTTCCATGCTGATATAGTCCACTTCCTATTGCCGAACCGCCAATATTGTTTAATGGGAGCGATTGCAATGAAATGGTATGCAGTTGTGGCGCAAAATGAGCAACTAAATTTCGATTTCTACTAATAGCAAAGCTATAGTTTGGGTCGGTACTTACAATTACAGCACCTTCTTTCCAACTTAAAAATCGATACCCATTTGCTGGTAACGCAAAAACACTTACCATAGCCCCACTAACATAATCACCCGAACCGCTAACCTCGCCTGACTCTGCGGGCGCAACTGAAAGGGTTAATGTATAAAGTGTTGGTGTTACGTTATCGAGTTCAAAGTGGGCTATTACTTGAACATTCTCGTTTGGCATTACGAAATTGGAAGTAGGGCTATTAACCGAAGTAAAACTTCCTGCAACCGACGACCAGCCTATAAAAGTCCACCCATTATCAGCAACTGCTGTTAATGGAATCGATGTTCCAGTGTAATAAAGTCCCGAGCCAGTAACTGTTCCTGCTTCAATTGGCGAAGAAACTACATTTAAATTGTAGGGTATTCCCGAAATAGTTTGTAACGAGTTATATATAAACCCAACTTTTGCAGAGTAATTACCTCCCAAAATATTTGCGGCAACGGGTTCGGCTCCAACAACCGAAAAGTTTTTATAGTTACCTCCTACCGATAAGCCTCCTCCCGATGAAATTACACCAGAGGTTTGCAACTGCGAATAAGCGTACTGAGAGAATAAAAACAGTTGCAATAAAAGCAGCCATCTCAACCGAAGTAACTTTATAAATGCTATACTATTCATATCATTTAATTTATTGGTTGACAATAACTACCTACTTAACCAACTGAACTAATTCAACTTGACCTTGTACCGATTTTAGCACCAATTCCTTTAACAAATCGAGCTCTTGCTTTAGCTTAGCATTTTCGCTTAAACTAATGGCAAGCGACTTATTTTGCTCTTCGAGAAACTCAACTTTTGCATTCAACTCCTTAATCGACTCTATAAGAACCGATACCATTTGTGAGTAGTTAATCGCTTTAACCCCTTTATCGTCAGTTTTTACAAATTCTGGATAAACCGCCTCAAGCTCTTGGGCAATAAGTCCAATATGCATTTCCTGCGATTTACTGGCATCGGCCCAGTTAAACGAAACTCCTCTTAGTTTTGTAATGTTTGAAAGCGAATTGCTTAATGGGGTAATGTTTGTTTTTAATCTTTTGTCCGAAGTCTCAAAAACCGAGGTTGCAGTTATCGTTCCTGATGCCTGAATACTTCCTTGCCCCCACAGGTATATGTAATTTCCACCAGTGCCGTCGAGCGCAATATGGCTGGTGTTTTCGTTATCGAGATTGGCATACATGCGAAGGGCTGTGCCACTTTGGCTATTAACTTGGATTTTGCCATCACCCTTTGAATCGGTATTTAAAACCACTTTGTTGTTTAGATTTATAGTTCGGGAATCAATATCGGTGAACTCACCGCTTGTTCTCAAAAAGTTAATAAAACCCATCTCGCCACCATCACCATCATCCCTAACATCAAGCCAAACAAGATTTTGGTTATTATCTTGTCCCCTCATGCTTAGGAATGGTCTATTGGCACCCGTTGTTCCTTCAAATAATTTACTTCCTAATGTTAAGGTTGGATTTCCTGAATTTCCATACAAGTTGATGAAACCAGCTTGGCTTCCATTTTCTTCGTTTACTTCAATGCTTACATGTTGGTGAAACCATCCATCAGCATGCTGTTGTGAACCTAGGAGGCTGAAGGAGGGAAGGTTACTGTTTTGCCAGCCTTTCCCTTCAAATCTAAAATTTGGCGAGGTTGGTCCGTTAATATCCAAACGACCGCTCACTTGACCATTTTCACGCTTCTCTACCCTCGCTCCAACAAATCCTCTTGGGCATGTAGGGCAGCTTGGATCAGTATATACAGGTCCAAATAGGTTCAAATTGCCAAAGGTTTCACCATCATTATTTCTTTGAACATCCAGTCCAACTCTGATGTTGTCTTTGCCTTCGGGGGCATCGCCACGTAGGTCGAGGTAGCCTTGCATGCCTACTATTCCTTCCCAGTCTTTTTTTCCAAAATTACCATAGTCTTGCCTTATGCTTGTAGCTGAAATGCTTCCTCCTTGTCCATCGACAGAAAGGTTGCCTGTAACCTTCACATCTCCTTCAAACCATCCAGCCCAGTTTTCAGCACCATCGAACGCTACTCCAACAATTCCTTTATTAATTCCCGAACCATTTGCTTGTCCACGAACACCAACATTAGACATTTCGGCAGTTCCGTTATTAACTTCGCTACGGCCAATAACTCCGATATTGTCAACTCCAATTCCCCCCAAAACTGGGTCGTTATAAACATACCCGTAAACACCTAAATTTCCCCAGCTGTTACTGCGGGCATATCCCTGTACACCAGAATTGTATGAACCTACACCGTAACCGGGTTCACCATTTCCAGAACCTGAAGCCAAGCCTCTAATACCTATATTGTTCTTGCCATTTCCAGTGGCTGTTGTAAGTGCTCCAAAGTTGTCGTGCGCACCTGTACTTGTTGCAAAAATGCCAAAGTGAGCTCCTGTTCCACCTCCTTGGGCTCTAAAAAAGCCTCCATACTGCGAAGCACTCGATATTGCAGGAGATGTAATTTCACCAAATACACCGTAATGAATTCCTGTACCTTCGCCGTATGCCCTGCCAACAAGTCCATATTGAGCCGATGTAGAAGTTAAGTGCGATATTGCCTCGCCATACACACCTCTATTTTGCCCACTGCCTTCACCAGTTGCCCTACCAAAAATACCATAGGTATTATTAGTATTTCCAACAGGGGAAATTCCAATTCCTGTCACACCTCCATTTAGTCCATTAGCAACCGATGATGTCCCTACAAAAGGACGATATATTTTACCAGTGGTTCCTACACCAGAAATGGTGTAAGAAACGGCATCTTTACCATCAGGAGCTTCATCGACCTCCATAACAAAATTATTTCCTGTTAAAGATGGGTATAAGGTAATTGGTTCAAGCATAGTTCCGTTAACCTTAACCTGAAGTGTTCGACTTTCGACCCCAAAAAATAGGGTTGAAGGAAGTGGCGTAATCGAACCTAAATCGATACTATATAACCCTTCCGATACCGATACATTGGGATGGGTTTCTGTCCATGTAAAACCAGTAATACTAAACTCCAAGTTTACTTGCCCAGTTACAGGCATGTCGTTTTCAAATAGCCTTCCTTGAAATGGAAGTTTTTGAGCAAATAGTATTTGTAATGAAGCAATTACAAATAGATTTAAAAATAGTAAGATAAACCTTTTCATAACTTGTAATTTTTGGGGTTAGAATAATGTTATTTATAATCATTCTAAGCAAAACAAAAAAACTCTCAATTAGTTTAACAGTCGTTTAAAGTATTTATAATAAATTTCTGGCATTCGAATCTTGTTAAAAAAAATCATATAGTAAAATGCAAAGCATAAAACAACTATGCTAAACTTGCGTCGAACTCATGCTAGAATCTGCAATATTTATTACTGCAGTTATTACAAACTATATTCTTATTGTTCTCGAAGGGTTGGTTTATGCTATGTCAAAGGATTGGCTACCAAGCTGGTGTAATCGCCGCATTACTATCGGGACAGTTATTTTGGGAGGTTTAGACGCAAAAAAAAAGGCGGTTAACCCGCCTTTAAAAAACAAACTGTAAATCTATGCTTGCCCTGTTCCACCAAAATTCATGGGGAAAGGAGGCATGCCAACATTTCCTTCGCTCAATTTAATATTACCATGAGCGTTTTCAAATTTCGCTACGTTGTCTTGCAGAGCCAAAAGAAGTCTTTTAGCATGATCGGGAGTTAGCACAATTCTCGATTTAACTTGAGCCTTAGGAATTCCAGGCATAACCCTTACAAAATCGATAATAAACTCCGATGCCGAATGGGTTATTACGGCTAAGTTAGAGTAAATACCCTGCGCTATCTCGTCCGATAGTTCAATGTTAAGTGGGTTATTTTTCTTTTCAGTCATTTCGTTTTGGTTTTAAGTTAGAAAAAAGAGGGGGCATAAGCCCCCTTCTTTAATATTGTTAATTTGTTATAACTCGTCGTTTACCTCAACTCCAACGCTTTTATTTGCTTGAGAAATGAGTTCGTAATCATCCTTCGAATAAACTACTATATTCTCAAACTCTCTTAAACCAGTTCCTGCAGGAATTAAGTGACCGCAAATAACGTTTTCTTTTAGTCCTTCGAGATTATCAACCTTACCATGAATAGCAGCCTCATTCAGAACCTTTGTTGTTTCCTGGAACGAAGCAGCCGACATGAAACTCTTAGTTTGAAGTGAAGCCCTGGTAATTCCTTGAAGAACTTGACTTGATGTTGCAGGCACAGCATCGCGAGCGGTAATAAGCTTTAAATCTCTGCGCTTTAGCATCGAGTTTTCATCACGTAGCTTTCTGGCGGTAATAATCTGACCTGGGCGTGCAGTAGCCGAATCGCCTGAATCAATAACAATTTTCTTGTCAAAAATCCAATCGTTCTCTTCCATAAACTCCCATTTACCAACAATTTGCTTTTCGAGAAAACGAGTATCACCTGGATCCTCAATTTCAACCTTACGCATCATTTGGCGAACAATTACTTCAAAGTGCTTATCGTTAATCTTCACCCCCTGCAAACGGTAAACCTCCTGCACCTCATTTACAATATACTCTTGAACCTTGGTTGGACCTTTAATTGCAAGTATGTCGGAAGGAGTAATTGAACCGTCGGATAATGGAATACCTGCTCTTACATAGTCGTTTTCCTGTACAAGAATTTGTTTCGACAAAGGTACAAGGTACTTTTTCTCTTCGCCAGTTTTGGAACGAATGGTAACTTCACGGTTTCCGCGCTTAACTTTACCAAACGAAACTTCACCATCAATTTCAGCAACTACTGCTGGATTTGAAGGGTTACGAGCTTCGAATAATTCGGTAACACGTGGTAAACCACCTGTAATATCGCCTCCTTTTCCAACTGCACGAGGAATTTTTACAAGAATATCCCCAGCCTCTACTTTTTTACCTTCTTCAACAACAATATGCGACGAAACAGGAAGGTTGTACGAACGAAGAACATCGTTTCCTTCTGTAATCTTAATCATTGGGTTCTTCGTTTTATCGCGGCTTTCAATAATAACCTTTTCGCGATAACCCGTTTGCTCGTCCGATTCCTCTCTAAATGTAACATCCTTAATTAACGAATCGAAAACTACTTTACCTGCCATTTCCGATATTACAACTGCGTTCCAAGGATCCCAGTCGCAAAGATGTTGGCCTTTTGTTACATTCTCACCATTCTTAACGTAAAGTTTCGAACCGTAAGGTATTGTATGTGTCGAAAGGGTAATGCCTGTATTGTTGTCAACTATCCTCATCTCGGCCAAGCGACCAATTACAATAACACATTCCTTTCCTTCAGCATCGGTTTTTGTAACACCTTTAAGTTCTTCTATTTCGGCCTTACCATCGAAACGAGCAACAATTTTCGAGTCTGCAATAATATTCGAAGCAGTACCCCCAACGTGGAAAGTACGAAGAGTAAGCTGTGTACCTGGCTCACCAATCGACTGTGCAGCTATAACTCCCACTGCTTCGCCACGCTGTATCATTCGTCCTGTTGCAAGGTTTCGTCCGTAGCACTTCGTGCAAACCCCTTTACGAGATTCACAGGTAAGTACCGAACGTATTTCAACCTGTTCAATTGGTGAATCTGCAATCTCTTTGCTAATTTCTTCGGTTAATTCTTCTCCCGATGTTACAACAAGTTTTCCGGTTAAAGGATGGTAAATATCGTGAACTGTTGTTCTTCCAAGAATGCGCTCGTATAATGTCTCTACAATTTCTTCATTCTTTTTAACGGTAGTTGCCACTAAACCTCTAAGAGTTCCGCAATCGCTTTCGGTAATAATTACATCCTGCGAAACGTCAACCAAACGACGGGTTAAGTAACCAGCATCGGCAGTTTTAAGTGCTGTATCGGCCAAACCTTTACGAGCACCGTGAGTTGAAATAAAGTACTCAAGTACCGACAATCCCTCTTTAAAGTTCGATAGAATTGGGTTTTCAATAATTTCGCTACCTGCTGATCCCGATTTTTGAGGCTTTGCCATAAGACCACGCATTCCGCAAAGCTGACGAATCTGCTCTTTCGAACCACGAGCTCCTGAGTCAAGCATCATGTAAACCGAGTTAAACCCTTGCCTATCTTCCGATAGTTTCTTAAGAAGCGTTAGCGTTAGGTTTGCATTTGTATGTGTCCAAATATCAATAATTTGGTTGTAACGCTCATTATTAGTAATAAGACCAGCATTGTAGTTTGCTAAAATCTCATCAACTTGCTCGTATCCTTCTTTTACAAGTGCCTTTTTCTCCTCGGGAACCTGAACATCATCAAGGTTAAACGATAAACCTCCCTTGAAAGCCATGTGGTAACCAAGTTCCTTAATATCATCAAGGAACTGAGCCGTTCTGGCAACGCCCGATTTCTTAAGTACGTTTCCAATAATTTCGCGAAGCGATTTTTTGGTTAGTAACTCATTAATAAAGCCCATCTCAAGGGGTACATTCTGATTGAAAATAACCCTTCCAACCGAAGTCTCAACTATCTCATAAGTAAAAGTACCATCGGGTTGTAGTGTAGCATGACGAACTTTAATAATTGCATGAAGGTCAACCATTTTCTCGTTGTAGGCAATAATAACCTCCTCGGCCGAGTAAAAACGCAATCCTTCACCTTTTGCACCCTTTTTAGGTTTAGTTATGTAGTACAATCCCAAAACCATGTCCTGCGAAGGAACAGTAATAGGAGCACCGTTTGCAGGGTTTAAAATATTGTGCGACCCAAGCATAAGTAACTGCGCCTCAAGAATAGCCTCACTCCCAAGTGGAAGGTGAACTGCCATTTGGTCACCGTCAAAGTCGGCGTTAAATGCAGTACACGACAGTGGGTGAAGTTGAATTGCTTTACCTTCAATTAGTTTAGGCTGAAATGCTTGAATACCTAAACGGTGAAGGGTTGGAGCTCGGTTAAGCATAACTGGGTGACCTTTAAGTACATTCTCAAGAATATCCCAAACAACAGGATCCTTGCGGTCAACAATTTTCTTAGCCGATTTAACTGTTTTAACAATTCCTCTTTCAATCAACTTACGAATGATAAAAGGTTTATATAGTTCGGCTGCCATATCCTTAGGCAAACCGCATTCGTGCATTTTAAGTTCTGGACCAACAACAATTACCGAACGAGCCGAGTAGTCGACACGTTTTCCAAGTAAGTTCTGACGGAAACGACCTTGCTTACCTTTTAAACTATCGCTAAGCGATTTAAGAGGACGGTTAGCATCGGTTTTAACGGCATTGCTTTTACGAGAATTGTCGAATAGCGAGTCAACAGATTCCTGAAGCATACGCTTCTCGTTACGTAAAATAACCTCGGGAGCCTTAATTTCAATAAGCCTCTTTAAACGGTTATTACGAATAATTACCCTACGATAAAGGTCATTTAAGTCCGAGGTGGCAAAACGTCCGCCATCGAGTGGCACCAATGGTCGAAGTTCTGGAGGAATAACAGGAACAACCTTCATAATCATCCATTCAGGTTTGTTAACTGCAACCGACTCACGGAAAGCTTCAACAACCTGTAACCGTTTTAAGGCTTCGCTTTTACGTTGTTGCGATGTTTCGGTATTGGCTTTATGACGTAAATCGTAGCTCAATCCATCAAGGTCAATGCGCGATAGCAACATGTAAAGTGCGTCGGCACCCATACCTGCTATAAACTTATTGGGATCGCTATCGTCGAGATGTTGATTATCCTTAGGTAAGGAGTCAAGAATATCGATATACTCTTCCTCGGTAAGGAAATCCATGTATTTAATCCCCTCGGCAGCTTTAATACCAGCATTTATTACAACATAACGCTCGTAGTAAATAATTGAGTCGAGTTTTTTAGTTGGTAACCCTAACAGGTAACCAATTTTATTGGGTAACGAGCGGAAATACCAAATATGAGCAACTGGTACAACCAAACTAATGTGGCCCATACGCTCACGACGTACTTTTTTCTCGGTCACTTCAACACCGCAACGGTCGCAAACAATTCCCTTGTAACGAATGCGTTTGTACTTTCCGCAATGACACTCATAATCCTTTACAGGACCAAAGATTCTTTCGCAGAAAAGGCCATCGCGCTCTGGCTTGTATGTTCTATAGTTTATGGTTTCGGGTTTTAGCACTTCACCACTCGAACGTTCCAGAACTTCCTCTGGTGAGGATAGCCCAATGGTTATCTTAGTAAAATTGCTCTTAACCTTATTTTCCCTTCTGAACGACATAATGTTTTGGTTAAAATGTTTAGCTTAACTTTGGGTTCGGGAATCGCTTCCCGAACCCGATAATATGGCAAAACGCATTAATCGAGGGTTACGCTCAAGCCCAAGCCGCGAAGCTCGTGCAGAAGAACGTTAAGCGACTCGGGAATTCCGGGTTGTGGCATAGGTTCGCCCTTTACAATTGCTTCGTAAGCCTTTGCGCGACCTATAACATCATCGGATTTAATGGTTAGTATTTCTTGAAGAATGTGCGATGCACCAAATGCCTCAAGCGCCCAAACCTCCATTTCACCAAAACGCTGGCCACCAAACTGAGCCTTACCGCCTAATGGCTGCTGCGTAATAAGTGAGTATGGTCCAATTGAACGAGCATGCATTTTATCGTCAACCATATGCCCAAGTTTTAGCATATAAATAACGCCTACAGTTGCAGGCTGATCGAAACGATCACCAGTTCCCCCGTCGTAAAGGTATGTTTTTCCAACTTTTGGAATACCTGCCTTTTCGGTGTAGCTAGTAATTTCGTCAAGTGTTGCACCGTCAAAAATTGGGGTGCTAAACTTCATTCCCAACTTTACACCAGCCCAACCCAAAACAGTTTCATAAATCTGACCAAGGTTCATACGCGAAGGTACACCAAGCGGATTAAGTACAATGTCAACAATTGAACCATCCTCAAGGTAAGGCATATCCTCGTCACGAACTATTTTCGCAACAATACCTTTATTTCCGTGCCTACCTGCCATCTTGTCGCCTACGGTAATCTTACGTTTTTTCGCAATATATACCTTTGCAAGTTGAACAATACCGGTTGGTAGCTCGTCGCCAATTGTAATATTAAACTTCTTACGCTTAAATTCTGCGTCGTACTCTTTATACTTAAGTATGTAGTTGTGAATAACCGCCTTTATTAGGTCGTTCTTCTTTTTGTCAGTTGTCCACTTGTTTGGGTTAACATTTATGTAATCGATGTCCGAAAGCATTTTATGTGTAAACTTAACGCCTTTAGATATGATCTCTTGTCCAAACAAATCTTCTACTCCTTGAGAAGTTTTACCATTCACAAGTTCAAAAATCTTATCGATAAGCATATCGCGAAGTTTATTTGCATGACTGGCAAATTCTTCATCAATTTTCGACAAGATATTTTTTTCGGTTGTTTTAACTTTCTTAGGATCTTTTACCGATCTCGAGAAAAGTTTTTTATCAATAACAACACCATAAAGCGAAGGCGAAGCCTTTAACGATGCATCTTTAACATCGCCAGCCTTGTCGCCAAAAATGGCTCTAAGCAACTTTTCTTCAGGTGTAGGATCCGATTCACCTTTAGGAGTAATTTTACCAATTAAAATGTCGCCTGGAACAACGTGTGCACCAATGCGAATCATTCCGTTTTCATCTAAGTCCTTTGTAGCCTCTTCGCTAACGTTAGGAATATCCGATGTTAACTCCTCTAATCCACGTTTAGTGTCGCGAACTTCAAGTGTATACTCGTCTACGTGTAGCGAAGTGAAAACGTCTTCCCGAACCAAGCGCTCGCTAATAACAATAGCATCCTCAAAGTTGTAACCTTTCCAGGGCATAAATGCAACCTTTAAGTTGCGGCCAAGGGCAAGTTCGCCATTGTCGGTAGAGTAACCTTCCGATAAAATTTGTCCCTTCTTTACCTCTTGGCCCATCGAAACCATTGGTTTTAGGGTTATACAGGTATTCTGGTTAGTTTTATTAAATTTAGGTAGTTTATACTTTTTAATTTCTGGATCGAAACTTACAAAGCGCTCCTCTTCGGTTTGATTATAGCGAACTACAATTTCTGCCGAGTCTACATACACAATTGTTCCATCCTCTTCGGCAACAACCTGAACACGACTATCGCTTACAACAAAGCCTTCAAGACCAGTTCCAACTATAGGTGCTTCGGGATTTAAAAGGGGAACTGCCTGCCTCATCATGTTCGATCCCATTAGCGCACGGTTTGCATCATCGTGCTCAAGGAAAGGAATAAGCGAAGCTGCAATTGAGGCTATCTGGTTTGGTGAAACGTCCATCATATGAACTGCTTCAACCTCCGTTAATGGATAATCAGCTTCGTATCTCGATTTGGCTTTAGGGTTTACAAATTTACCATCGGCATGTAAAGGAGCGTTTGCTTGCGCAATCATTTTAAATTCCTCCTCTTCGGCAGTAAAGTACGAAACACCTTCTAAAGATAAATCTACTACTCCATCGTTAACCTTACGGTAAGGGGTTTCAATAAAACCTAACTCGTTAATTCGTGCATATACACAAAGAGACGAGATAAGTCCAATGTTTGGACCCTCAGGGGTTTCAATTGGGCACAAGCGGCCGTAGTGAGTGTAGTGAACGTCACGTACTTCGAAACCTGCCCTTTCGCGCGAAAGACCACCAGGACCAAGTGCCGATAAACGGCGCTTGTGAGTCATTTCTGCAAGTGGGTTGGTTTGATCCATGAACTGCGACAGCTGGTTGGTTCCAAAGAATGAATTAATTACAGAAGACAGTGTCTTTGCATTAATAAGATCGATAGGTGTAAACACCTCATTATCTCTAACATTCATGCGTTCACGAATGGTACGAGCCATACGAGCAAGACCAACGCTAAACTGGTTACCAAGTTGCTCGCCAACTGTTCTAACCCTACGGTTACTTAAGTGGTCAATATCGTCAACATCGGCTTTGGAGTTAATTAGCTCAATAAGGTACTTGATAATTGCTATCATGTCCTCTCTTGTGAGCACCTTAGTGTCCATGCCAATGGCAAGATTCAACTTTTTATTTATTCTGTAACGACCAACGTCACCTAAATCGTAACGCTTATCGGAAAAGAAAAGTTTATCTATAACGTCACGAGCAGTAGCCTCATCGGGTGGCTCCGAGTTACGTAGTTGTCTATAAATATGAACAACGGCTTCTTTCTCAGAGTTACATGGGTCTTTCTGTAACGTATTGTATATTATGGCAAAATCGGAAATATTCTGAGCTTCTTTATGAAGAAGAATAGTTTTTGCTCCAGAATCCACAATTAAATCGATGTGTTCGCTTTCGATTACTGTTTCTCTGTCGAGAATAACTTCGTTACGCTCAATTGAAACAACCTCTCCAGTATCTTCATCAACAAAATCCTCTACCCACGACTTAAGAACACGAGCAGCCAAACGACGTCCTTCGTATTTTTTAAGGCTTGTTTTCGATACTTTAATTTCGTCGGCCAAGTCAAATATTTCTAGAATATCCTTGTCGGATTCGAAACCAATAGCGCGCAACAATGTGGTTACAGGTAATTTTTTCTTACGATCGATGTAAGCATACATCACGTTGTTAATGTCGGTAGCAAACTCAATCCACGAACCTTTAAAAGGAATAATACGTGCAGAGTATAATTTTGTACCGTTGGCGTGCATGCTTTGGCCAAAGAATACGCCTGGCGAACGGTGAAGTTGAGATACAACAACACGTTCAGCACCATTTATAACGAATGTTCCTCGGGGAGTCATGTATGGAATGGTTCCGAGGTAAACATCCTGAACAACGGTATCGAAATCTTCGTGCTCAGGGTCAGTACAGTAGAGCTTAAGTTTTGCCTTTAACGGAACGCTAAAGGTAAGACCACGCTCAAGGCATTCTTCAATTGAATACCGTGGGGGATCGATAAAATAATCGATAAACTCCAGAACAAAATTGTTTCTGGTGTCCGAAATAGGAAAATTTTCGGTAAAAACTTTATAAAGGCTCTCCTTCTTTCTTTCTTCCATGGAGGAGCCAAACTTAAAAAACTCAGAGAACGATTTTAATTGAATATCAAGAAAATCGGGGTAACCGAGTTGATTCCTGGTCTTTGAAAAGGAAATTCTTTGATTGATAGTATCGGGCAACATTGCAGTTGGATTAGTTGAACCATTAATTACAACAATAAAAAGGCTTAGAACCTATTTCCATAGGCTCTAAACCTCTAATCCCTAATAATATAAGGTTTCCCTATTTAAGTTCAACTTCTGCTCCTGCCTCCTCGAGTTGTGCTTTAATAGATTCTGCTTCTTCTTTAGAAGCACCTTCTTTAACTGCTTTAGGTGCAGCGTCTACAAGTTCTTTAGCTTCTTTTAGACCAAGACCGGTAAGTTCTTTTACAAGTTTAACAACCTGTAATTTAGCACCACCAGCAGCCTTTAGAACTACGTCGAAAGTGTTTTTCTCAACAACAGCGGCAGCGTCGCCACCTGCTGAGGGAGCAGCAATTGCAACTGCAGCTGCAGCTGGCTCAATACCATACTCATCCTTTAGGATTTGAGCAAGTTCGTTAACTTCCTTTACAGTAAGGTTAACCAATTCTTCTGCAAATTTCTTAAGATCTGCCATTTTAATTAAAGTTTAAAAAATAATTAATTCGAATTCAAGTAATATTAACGTTCGCTTAGAGTTTTTACAACTCCTGCTAAAATGTTTCTACCCGACTGTAATTGCGAAATAACAGTTTTTGCGGGTGATTGTAGTATGGCAACAACATCGGCAATAAGTTCATTCTTAGTTTTAAGAGTTACTAATGCATCGAGTTGATTGTCGCCAACATAAAACGACTCCTCAACGAAAGCTGCTTTTAACAGCGGCTTGGCGTTGGTTCTACGAAAATCCTTGATTAACTTAGCCGGAACATTTCCACTTTCGGTGAAGAGAACTGAACTAACTCCTTTTAAACTTTCGAATATTGGAGTAAAATCAGCTTTATCGCTTCGTTCCAAAGCCTTCCTAAGAAGGGTGTTTTTCACAACAACCATCTTTATACTTTTCTCGAAACATTTTCTACGTAACCTGCTTGTATCTGCAGCGTTTAAGTTCGATGTATCGGTAATATAAAAATGTGGATATTGCTTAATTTGTTCGGCAAGGCTATCAATAACTGCGTTTTTTTCTTCCCTTCTCATAATAAATTGGGTCTATGCGTTATTAATTCGACTCGGTAACTGATTTGGGATCGACTGCCAGACCAGGGCTCATTGTACTTGAAAGGTAGATGCTCCTAATGTAAGTACCCTTAGCTGCTGAAGGTTTTAACTTCATAATTGTCTGAATAAACTCTTGAGCATTATCAGCCAATTTTTGAGGATCGAACGATACCTTTCCTATTGAAGTGTGAACAATTCCAAATTTATCGACCTTAAAGTCAATTTTTCCTTGCTTAACTTCGTTAACAGCTTTGTCAACGTCCATAGTTACTGTGCCACTTTTAGGGTTAGGCATTAAGCCACGAGGGCCTAATATACGACCTAACGCACCAATTTTAGCCATAACTGTAGGCATTGTAATAATAACATCTATGTCAGTCCAACCGCCCTTAATCTTTTCGATATAATCATCGAGTCCAACGTGTTCGGCTCCGGCTGCGCGAGCTGCCTCCTCCTTGTCGGGGGTGCAAAGCACGAGTACACGTACTGTTTTACCAGTACCATGTGGTAAGGTTACTACGCCACGTACCATTTGGTTGGCCTTTCTAGGGTCAACGCCTAAACGGATATCGATGTCAACTGAGGCATCGAACTTGGTGAATGTAATATCCTTAACCAACCGTGCTGCATCGGTAAGCTTATAATGCTTTCCGGGCTCAATCTTCGTCAACGCAAGCTTCTGATTCTTGGTTAGTTTTGTCATCTCGGTAAAAGAGGTTAATAGTTATTTACCTGGAAATTCTCCTGTAACGGTAATACCCATACTACGGGCAGTACCTGCTACCATTTTCATAGCCGATTCCATGGTAAAGCAATTTAGATCGGGCATTTTGTCCTGAGCAATTTCCTTTACCTGGTCCCACGATACCGAAGCAACTTTTTTACGATTTGGTTCGGCCGAGCCGCTCTTTAACTTTGAAAGTTCAAGCAATTGAACAGCTACTGGGGGATTCTTTACGATAAAATCAAACGATTTATCGGAATAAACGGTAATAATAACGGGTAGTACTTTTCCAGCCTGACCTTGGGTTCTGCTATTAAACTGCTTGCAGAACTCCATAATGTTTACCCCTTTTGAGCCGAGTGCGGGACCAACTGGGGGTGATGGATTTGCAGCACCACCTTTAATTTGTAACTTGATTAATCCTGCAACTTCTTTAGCCATAATGGTTAGCTCTTAATGGTTTCTACTCTTTTTCAACTTGCATAAAGCTGAGTTCCAACGGGGTCTTACGGCCAAATATTTTGACCATTACCTTCAGCTTCTTTTTTTCTTCGTTAACTTCTTCAATTACTCCGGTAAAAGAGTTAAAGGGACCATCTATTACTTTCACCGTTTCACCTACAAAGAAAGGTACATTAATCTCCTCGTCGCTCACTGCCAACTCGTCAACTTTACCCAATATGCGATTTACTTCTGACTGCCTAAGGGGTATAGGTACGCCTGACTTTGTGTCGCCAAGAAAACCAATTACATTTGGAATATCCTTTATAACATGTGGTACTTCACCTACAAGTGCTGCTTCAATAAGAATGTAGCCTGGATAGAATGTTCTCTCCTTGCTTACCTTTTTTCCATTACGAATTTGGTAAACCTTTTCGGTAGGGATAAGTATTTGAGTAACTAAATCGTTTAGTTTTAACCGATTTACTTCACTCTCAATGTACTCCTTAACTTTTTTTTCCTTACCTGCAATGGCACGCACAACGTACCATTTTTTTGAGTTTACTTCCATCGAAAAAAAGATATTTGCCTTATTAAATCAACTTGTAAATGAACTCCATAATATTTCTAAAGGAGATGTCCATAGCGAATATTACCATTGCAATTAATAGGGAAGCTATCATAACAATTATTGCACTGGATTGAAGTTCCTTCCACGTTGGCCACGAAACTTTGTAAATAAGTTCCGTGTAAACTTCCTGAAGGTATAATTTAATTTTCATGTTTTCGTTACCTTGTGTGTTGCACGGGAGGAGCGACTCGAACGCCCGACACTCGGTTTTGGAGACCGATGCTCTACCAACTGAGCTACACCCGTGTTTAAAAGAGAATGACTTAACTATAAGTTAGCCATTCTCTTTTTTATGAACTAATGAATAATTACTCAAGAATTTCAATAACCTGACCTGCACCTACAGTTCGGCCACCTTCACGGATTGCAAAACGTAATCCTTGGTTAATAGCAACAGGGTAGATAAGGTTTACAGTAATAGTTACGTTATCGCCTGGCATTACCATGTCAACACCTTCAGGAAGCATAATCTCACCTGTAATATCAAGGGTACGAAGGTAAAACTGAGGGCGATAGTTATTGTGGAAAGGAGTGTGACGACCGCCTTCTTCTTTCTTCAAAACGTAAACTTCAGCTTTAAATTTAGTGTGAGGTTTAATGGAACCTGGTTTAGCAAGTACCATTCCACGCTTAATCTCATTTTTGTCAACACCACGAAGTAACAAACCTACGTTGTCACCAGCTTCGCCACGATCGAGAAGTTTTCGGAACATTTCAACACCAGTACAAACAGTTTTACGTTTTTCGGCACCAAGACCAATTAACTCAATTTCGTCGCCAGTGTTAACAACGCCTGTTTCAATTCTACCAGTTGCAACAGTTCCACGACCAGTAATCGAGAATACGTCTTCAACAGGAAGAAGGAAGGGTTTTTCGTTGTCGCGAGGAGGAATTGGAATGTAGTTATCAACTGCATCCATTAACTCCATAATTTTATCAACCCACTCTGGCTCGCCGTTTAGTCCACCTAAAGCAGAACCACGGATAACAGGAGCGTTGTCGCCATCGAATTGATAGAAGGAAAGAAGTTCGCGAACTTCCATTTCAACAAGTTCAAGCATCTCTTCGTCCTGAACCATGTCGCATTTATTAAGGAATACAACAAGTTTAGGAACGTTTACCTGACGAGCAAGTAGGATGTGCTCGCGGGTTTGAGGCATAGGACCATCGGTTGCAGCAACAACGATGATAGCGCCGTCCATTTGAGCAGCACCAGTAACCATGTTTTTAACGTAGTCGGCGTGACCTGGGCAGTCTACGTGAGCATAGTGACGGTTTGCAGTTGAATACTCAACGTGAGCAGTGTTAATAGTGATACCCCTTTCTTTTTCTTCGGGTGCATTGTCGATAGAATCGAAGGAACGGTACTCAGAAAGACCCTTTTCTGCTAAAATTTTGGTGATAGCAGCAGTAAGAGTTGTTTTACCGTGGTCAACGTGACCAATGGTTCCGACATTAACGTGTGGTTTCGACCTATCAAATTTTTCTTTTGCCATAACTCCAGTTATTAAAATTTGATTTTTATAAATTGATTGTCCAAAAAGTTTTGAGCCAATGATGGGAATTGAACCCATGACCTCTTCCTTACCAAGGAAGCGCTCTACCCCTGAGCTACATCGGCTTGCTCATAAGAGCGGGAGACGAGACTCGAACCC
>DDWL01000030.1 GCA_002345675.1 Bacteroidales bacterium UBA2287
AAATTTCTTTCGACCACCCCTAATTACAAATCCGAATATTAATGAAGAGCCGGATTGACTTCGTCGAGCTCGCAAAGTGCGCTCGGTTTCAAATCCGGCTCGACGAGCACACAAGTTACTACAAAATAGTTAATTACAGCGTAAAATGCAAAACCGATTTTAAATTTTGCTTGTAACTACACCTTTTTTGCTTCGCTGTTAATTCTATTCATAAGCTCGTCGATACGGGCAAGTGCGTTCTGAAAAAACTGAAAACGCTGCTTTTCGGCTACACCGCTAATAAGGGTCGACTTTTTAAGAATATGGCTCATCCAAGCTTCGGTTTTACGGCAGTAGTTCTGGTTTTTTGTAAACATGGTGTTAAACGAAAAGTGGCTCAAATAAACAGCCTGGCTGCTACCAATATTTACAAGAACGCAGTTATTTGTAAGTTCAACCTCGCTAACGTAAAGGTGGTAGTTTTTTTGTTCGCCTGCCGACATGTCCCTATCGTCGGCATTTGCCTCGTCGGCTTGATTGAGACTTTCGTTAAGTTTTGTTTGAGCCTCGGCTTTAAGCTGAATATCCTCAATTTCCTTGCTCAAATCGGCACAAACCCTAAGTGCATGCTCCTTATTTTCGAAAACCCCCGAATCCCAGTAAAACGCAATTTGCTTAAGGGTACTCTGAATGGTTGTATCGGTCCAAACTTCAACTGAGGGTATTTGTATGTAGGTATCGTAAATTTGCTTTCCGGTTTCTAAAAGTTCGGTAAACTGCGAATCGGCATCGAACTTAAGTTTGCCAAGATCGGGCAAGTTAAGGATAGTTCGCATCCAGTAAAATATTTTAAAACTTGCTAATACTGGGTAGTTATAGTGGTAAAAAACAGGAATATCTTGACAAGCATAAACTATTTTGCTCTCCTTTGCCGATGCTATTATTTTAACATCCTCAAGCTGTTTAACCAAATACGCTGCAAAACTCTCGGCACTTGAGTCAATGGCTGCAAAGTTAAATGTAACCATCCCCGACTTAACCTTACTAAAGGTGTCGAACGAAATTTTGTAATGGTCGCAAAGCTTTATAATCTCATCAATTGTAAGCTGCGTTTCGCCACGCATGCGTCGGTATGCACTATCGGCGCTTATGCCAAGAACGTCGGAAAGTTCGCTTACCATCGACGAATTTGTGGGTATTACATCCTCAATTCCTTGTAAAAACTGAGCCTGATGGCTCTGTACTTCATTTTCCTTCATATAATACTCACATTATTTTTTGCGGAAATCAATAATCGACCCCACAAATATTTGCGAAATATACAACTTTTATTTTTGCTGTTGCGAAAATCGCAAATTTCGGCATTTAAGACTAAAACCCATGTTTGTTTTTTGCGAAAATCGCAAGTTTTGAAAAGGGCACTTCGCAAATCCGTTTTTATTCGGTTCCCCACCGCTTTACCTTTGACCTGTAAATGATGAAGAAAGTTTTAAAATCTTCGTTGAAACTAAAAGCCATGAAAAGAACTAAACTGTACCTTTTATTACTACCCAGTTTTTTCATAGTTGCGTGCAGCCCCGTTTACTACGTTCCAAACACAGTAAGCACACCACTATTTCAGGAGGAAGGCGAACTGAACCTCACGGGAATGGCGGGTGCATCGAATCACACAAGCAACGTTGGACTAAATTCCGCTTTTTCAATTTCGAACAATATTGGTGTTATGTTTAACATAGCCTCATTCGTTGACACTGACAACAAGTTCGAAGGCGACCAATCGAACTCATCCGAAAACTTAAACTACAACGCCAGTCGAAGGTCCCAAATGGCCGAAATTGGGATTGGCTACTTTAAAACCATAGAAGCCAGCAGCAACTTCATTTTCGAAACGTATATTGGCTATGGTCAGTATTCGGGAAATGTAGCTATCGACCAAGAGCAAAGCGTTTCGTTTGGCATTAACCGCCCATTTATTCAGCCAGCTGTGGGCTTTAAGCATAAGTATTTCGAAATGGCATTTGGCGCTCGAATTATAAACCTATACTACACAAATGTAAGCCCATCGTCTGCTTTTTTGGCTAACCAGTATACCATGCAAAAATTCAACGCACTTAACAACAAAACACTACTCGAACCCTTTGCAACACTAAGGGCTGGAACAAAAAAAGTAAAACTTCAAATTCAAATTGTAAAGGCACTGAAAAATGGCAACAGCGATCTCGCCATCGACGGAGTTAATATTTCCGCTGGATTACACTTTCAGTTTAACTAAACACTAAAAAAACAAAAACTATGAAAACAATTACGCAAATGGGATTTAGCATTCTGGTTGGAATTCTTTCCCTAATAAGTTTAGCAACAAGCGGACAGGAACGCCAAAAAATTGCAGTAATAAGCATGGAAACCAAAAACGTACCGTACGACAACGAAGCCCTTACAAGTTTGGTTCATCTCGAACTCGAAAAAATTGGGCAATACGAAGTACTCGATAGGTTCGATGTTTCGGATATTTTAAAGGAAAATAATATCGACCTAACAGCATGCCTTGGCAAAAACTGCCAGGTTCGTGTAGGAAAACTTTTAAAGGCCGACAAAATGGTGTCGGGAAGTATCGAAAAGTTTGGACAAAAGGTAATAATTGTACTGCGACTAATTGATATTGAAACCGAAACTTTCGAGAAAAGCGACGTTGCCGAGTACATAAATCAACTCGAAGAAATTCAGCTTATGGTTCAACTTTCGCTTAACAATCTTATGGGATTGGCCAGCGACCAAAAAACAAAGGAGTTACTCATTTCGTACTCGCAGCCAATTAGCAGTCCAAAAACCACGGCCAACTTAAACGGCCCACGCATGGGAGTTTCGTACATTTCGGGCGCTATTGGCAAAAGGCTTTCGGCTCCAAAAAGCGAAGGGGGTTATAATATGTACCCTGCAATGATGATGTTTGGTTACCAGCAAGAAGTTCAGTACTTAACAGCAGGTTACTTTCAGGCTCTTGTTGAAATGATATTTGCAGTAAACGGGTTAGAATCAGGTATGTTTGCACCATCGCTAATGATTATGAACGGGTTACGATTTAACCAAATTGGCTTGGAGTTTGGCGTTGGGCCTATTATTAGAGCGTCGAAAATGGCTTCAGGTTACTATGACAATGAAGGTAAATGGGTTATGGCAAGCTTTGTTCCTGCCGAGTTGAGCTACCTTAAACTTGAGGAAACCATTGACAGCAGAGGAAACCTAAAACTAACAACAGGAATGATAATTGCCGTAGGCAAAACCTTTACCTCGGGTTACCTAAATGTTCCTGTTAACGTTTTCTTTTCGCCTCGAAAAGAGGGTAACGTTTACGGGTTGTCGTTTGGGTTTAATGTGGCTAAAACGAATAGGCCAATAACAAAGTAGCAAAACATGTTTTAAGCTGAAACACCTACTTTCAAATAACTAATCTCATTTACAGCCTCGAACAAATATTTGAGGCTGTAAATTTTTGTACAAATAGATATTTATGAAAAATGCGAATCATTTGTATTTATTATTAAAAATAAATTGCTCTTATAAATTTTATGTCGTATGTTTGCGTCATAATACATTAAACAATGACTTACCATAAAACAGCACTTTTCGAAGCAGACTTGCAAGAACTTTCGGCGTTAGCTAAAACACTATCGCACCCAGCAAGGCTCGCCATTTTAAAGTACCTGGCAAATGCCAACACCTGCATTTCGGGCGACATAACCGACGAAATTCCGCTGAGTCGCACTACCGTTTCACAGCACCTTCAGGAGCTAAAAAAGGCTGGCTTAATTCATGGCGAAATCGACGGAACTAAGGTTTGCTACTGCATTTGCAAGGAAAATGTCGAAAAGGCAATGGCTACTTTTAATTCCTTTTTTAACGAGGTTAACCTAGGCAACTCAAATAACTGTAGTACAAAATAGTAACCAAAATAACACCAGTCTAAAATGACGAAAATCCTAATTCTTTGTACTGGCAACTCGTGCCGTAGCCAAATGGCCGAGGGTTTCCTTAAGTCGTACTGTAATAATGTTGAAGTTTATTCAGCCGGAACTGCACCTTCGGGGCAAGTACACCCTTTGGCCGTTAAGGCCATGAACGAAGTTGGTATCGACCTGTCGACAAACCAGCCCAAAAGTGTCGACCAGTTTCTAGGTATCGACTTCGACTATGTAATTACCGTTTGTGGTGGAGCCAACGAAAGCTGCCCAGCATTTACAGGTAAAGTTGCCAACCGCTGGCACATTGGTTTCGACGATCCTGCCGAAGCAACTGGAACCGAAGAAGAACAAATGGTGGTTTTCCGTCGTGTTCGAAACGAAATTTCCGAGGCCTTTGCCTCTTTTTATAAATCGCAAATACTTAAACAACATGGATGCAACTGCTGCCAATAACAAAAAAATTAAAGAGATTGTACGCGAAAAGTATTCGCAAATTGCTTTGCAAAGCCAAGACTCCGGATGCTGCTGTGGTTGTAGTTGCGGAAGCAATGAAGAAACTGTCGACTACACCCAGTTTAGCGAAAGCTACGATAGCCTTAAAGGCTACAATTCCGATGCCGACCTCGGCTTAGGCTGCGGGCTACCCACTCAGTTTGCCAAAATTAAAAAAGGCGACACGGTAGTCGATTTAGGTTCGGGAGCGGGTAACGATTGCTTTGTGGCTCGTGCCGAAACAGGCGAAAACGGCAAGGTTATTGGAATCGACTTTTCCGACGAAATGCTCGCTAAGGCTCGCACAAATGCCGCTAAACTTGGCTTTTCGAACATTGAATTTATTAAGGGCGACATTGAGGAACTACCCCTCGAGTCGAACATTGCCAATGTGGTGGTTAGCAACTGTGTTCTTAACCTCGTTCCCGACAAGCAAAAGGCGTTTAACCAAATATTCCGCATTTTAAAGCCACAAGGGCATTTCAGCATAAGCGATGTTGTGCTTATTGGCGAACTACCCAGCAAACTTCGGGATGCTGCCGAAATGTATGCAGGCTGCGTATCGGGAGCCATTCAAAAAAACGACTACCTCGACGTAATTCGTAATGCAGGCTTCAAAAACACTATAATTCAAAAGGAAAAAGCAATTACAATTCCCGATGAGATAATGCTAAACTTTTTAAACTTCGAAGAGCTTAAAGCCTTTAAGCAAAGCGGTGTTGGAATTTTTAGCATAACTGTTTATGGCGAGAAATAGCAAATTTATTTGTTAAGGTGCTTCACAACGACAAAAAGAATTTGTTAAAGTGGGTTCAGTTTAAGGCTGAACCCACTTTTTTTATTTCAGACTATTCAAAACAAAGGCTGTAGTTTAAAATAGCGTGTGTTATTTATTCACACCGCGTTTCCAACCGAGCGTCCCGATAGTTATCCATAGCCGTCAGGTTAAGGATGCATTTATCTGATAATCAACATCAATTTGGTGATAAAGAGAAGTAAGTATTTTAGCTACGGAGTAGCTAACTGTTTATAGAAACAAAAATTATTATTAACCAAAAGCTCCAGAGGAGCGTCCTGTAATTATGGCAACCGAGCTTGCGAGCTCAGCCCCGCCTGCGTGCTATCACTTCGGCAGGCAGGGAAACTAAACAACTATTCACAGAGCGCTCCTCTGGAGCTTAAATGCTTGTGTAAATATTTACTATAAACATAAAGCCCCGCTGGGGCAGGTTAAAACAATTGATAATATTGATTTTAAAATATTAGCCTGACGGCTATGGATAGTTATCGGGATGCGAGCTCAGCGGAGCTAAACTACATCCAAAACAACTCTTATTCTGTTAATTATCTGCACATTAAAGAAATATTTAAGGTGCTATTTGTAGTTTTTTACGACCCACACTGTACTAATCTCTGAATATCATATATTTGTTTATAATTTTTGTTTAATTTTATCTACGTTTTACAGCTTTCGTTTTTCTTTTGATTTTTTTGCACTAAAAAGTCTCAATAAAAAAGTCACCTTAAATAACTGTAGATGAAAAAAGATCATAAAATCTCCGAAAAGAGTCATAACCTTTTTATCTTTCTTTCTACATTTTTTATTGCTAATGCCCTATTAGCCGAGTTTATTGGAGTTAAAATTTTATCGCTCGAAAAAATTCTCAGCATAAATCCTGTTAACATTCCTTTTATTGGTGATTCGTTTTTAAGCCTAAACATGAGCGTTGGCGTAATAATTTGGCCAATTGTTTTTATAATATCCGATGTAATAAACGAGTATTACGGACGAAAAGGGGTTCAGAAAATAAGCTTAATTGCTGCGCTATTAATTCTTTACTCCTTTGTAATTGTTCTTTTCTCAACCGAATCGCCTCCTGCCGATTTTTGGCTCGAAAACAACTCCGTCGACTCCAGCGGAAATGCATTTAACATTAACTTTGCTTACAACTCCATTTTCCGCCAAGGAATGGGAATTATTGTAGGCTCCCTTACTGCATTTCTGGTTGGTCAGTTTGTCGATGCGTACACGTTTCATTACCTTCGAATTCTTACAAACCACAAGTGGCTTTGGCTTCGTGCAACTGGCTCCACTGTTGTTTCGCAACTTGTCGACAGTTTCCTAATTCTTTTCATTGCCTTTTACCTGTTGGGAAATTGGTCCTTTATCGAGGTTATTTCTGTAGGGCTAATTCAATACTTCTATAAAATTTTCATTGCAATTGTTTTAACTCCCGTAATTTACTGGATGCACATTGTAATTGACAAATACCTCGGCGAAGAACGAGTTAAAGAAATGATAGAAAAAGCCACAACGGCATAACTTTTTACCCAATATTTTTTTACTCAACTATATAGCCTTTCACTTAAATACAATTGGATATTTAATTGAATTTCTGCTTATTAAACACACCTCCCCTCAATATTGCTACTCCTGCACAGCGGATTTAAAAAACTGTTTAAGTTTTTTATTTGGAAAATCAGTATAACATTAGCCACGGGCTTAAGCCCGTGGATTTAATGCTGGGAATGATATGGCTTTAGCCAAACTTTCAAATCGTTTTTGGGCTCAAAGCCCAATATTTTTAACATTAATTCCCCACGGGCTTAAGCCCGTGGCAATTGAAAATAAATCAAATTTAAACAGTTTTTGGTCTTCTTTTTATTGTTCTCCCAAGCTAAAAAACACCTTTACTATTACAAACTCCTACTTTTTTTATATCTTCACAACACCTAATTAATAACACAAAATGATACTACTTGACTTTAGCACTTGGTGGGATGGTCTTTCCTCTTTTGCTACAATTTTCTGGATTATAGCCATTCCAGCTTCGCTGGTTTTTGTAATTCAACTGGTAATGACCCTCATTGGCGCTGATGCCGACCACGATGGAATTGACGCCATTGGCGACTCCGACGCTAGCATCGAGGGCGACTCGGGTGTTGGATTTCAGTTCATCAGCCTAAAAAATTTCATTGCCTTCTTCACCGTTTTTGGCTGGGTAGGTTTAGCCTGTATTTACGGAGAACTCCCCTACTGGGCAACTGTTCTTATTTCAACCGTTTCGGGAGTTCTTATGATGGTACTAATGGCCTCCATTTACTACTTTATGGGAAAACTTTCCGAATCGGGAAATGTTAAAATGGAAGGCGCCATTGGCAAAACTGCTACTGTTTACCTATTCATCCCTCCAAAGCGCAATGCAACTGGCAAAGTTCAGCTGCAGCTGCAAGGGTATCGCACGCTCGATGCCATGACCGACGACGAGGAGCAAATACCAACAGGAGCAATTGTTCAGGTTGTCGACATAATTAACGACGAAATTCTTTTAGTGAAAAGATAGGATAGTCGGAAGTCGGAAGACCGAAGACCGAAGTTTGTCGCACTAAATCTTCGGACTCCCGACTTCGGACTTCGGACTTAAAATAACTCAATAACTCAATAACTTAATAACTTAATAACCAAATAACCAAATAACTTAAAAATGGGACAATACATTGCAGTAGGCATAATTGCCATAGTAGTTTTCACCTTTATTCTTATTGTTTCGCTACTTAAGCGTTACAAGCGTTGCCCTTCGGACCGTGTGCTTGTTGTGTACGGCAAGGTAGGCAAAAGTAAAACCGACGAATCGCGTTCGGCAAAGTGTATTCACGGTGGCGCAGCCTTTATTTGGCCAGTAATTCAGGACTACTCGTTCCTTAACCTTACTCCGCTCTCCATCGAAATTAACCTAACCAACGCCCTTAGTCAGCAGAACATTCGTGTCGATGTGCCTTCGCGTTTTACCGTTGGTATTTCGACCGAGCCAGGCATTATGGATAATGCCGCTGAGCGTTTACTTGGTCTTGCACAAGACGACATTAGCAACTTGGCTAAGGATATTATTTTTGGGCAGCTACGTTTGGTGGTTGCCACCATGGAAATTGAGGAAATTAACAACAACCGCGACAAGTTTCTTGCAGCCGTTTCGGCAAACGTTGAGGCTGAACTCAAGAAAATAGGATTGAAACTTATTAACGTTAACGTTACCGATATTAACGACGAGTCGGGATACATTGAAGCATTAGGAAAAGAGGCCGCAGCAAAAGCAATAAACGACGCAAAGAAGAGCGTTGCCGAAAAGAATCGTGACGGTGCTATTGGCGAAGCAAACGCACATCGCGACCAGCGCGTTCAGGTGTCGAGCGCCGATGCTACGGCGGTTGAAGGTGAAAACATGGCAAAAATTACCATTGCCAACTCCAACGCAAAGCGTCGTGAAAACGAAGCCGAAGCCGAGCGCTTAGCAGTGGCTGCCGAAAAGGTTACCCGTGCAAAAGCTCTCGAAGAAGCATACTCGGCCGAAATGAAGGCCGAAACCGCCCGTGCCGAGCGCGAAATGGCAACCCAAAAGGCCGACATTGTTGTACCTGCACAAATTAATAAGGAAAAAGTTGAAATTGACGCCGAAGCCATTGCCGAGCAAACCCGTAGGGAAGCACGAGGCGAAGCCGACGCTATTTACATGAAAATGGAAGCCGAAGGAAAGGGTATATACGAAATTCTCACCAAGCAAGCCGAAGGTTTCGAAAGACTTAACAAAGCTGCTGGAAACTCGCGCGATGCTGTAATGATGATGATTGCCGATAAGCTACCCGAACTTGTTAAAACCCAAGTTGAAGCCGTTAAAAATCTTAAAATCGATAAGGTTACTGTTTGGGACAATATGGGTTCGGGTAAAGATGGGAAAAGTCCTGCAACTGCCAGTTTCCTATCGGGAATGCTGGGTGCAATTCCTCCATTCGAAGAACTTTTTAAAATGGCTGGAATGGAACTACCTAATTACCTAAAAGGTAAAACCATTGAGGCTGAAACTCCAAAGAAAAAGATTAAAAAGGATGCTGAGGATATTGAGCCTGTGAAGGAGTAGCATAAGTAGAACAAAAAGGTCGGCAAAAATTGCCGACCTTTTTCATTATTATAGTCAATTAAATATTTTTATTCGTCTGATTGTTAGAATTATGCTTAATGATTGTCTGCTTAGTTATTATTTTTATTATCATACATTTGCGCCTTTGCTCCCGATAGTTATCGGGATCTGCGTGAAACAAAAATTTACCCAAGCATTTTCATTATAACCCTTTTTACTTTTTATCTAAATTGAATATTACCGGGAACGTATAGGCAACACGAACAGCTTGACCTCGTTGCTTTCCGGGAGTCCATTTCGGCATATTTTCCACCATTCGAACAACTTCGTTGTCGAGCAAGGGGTCAACGCCTCTTTCAACTTTTACATCGGAAACGCTACCGTCCCTATTTACAATAAACGAAACAAACACTCTCCCCTGAATACCCTTTTCCCTGGCTTCTTTAGGATACTGTACATTTTTTGCAAAGTATTCTCGAACTTCGGTTATGCCTTCGTACGAAAACTTGGGCATTTCTTCAACAACAACAAAAACGGGGTTCTCTTCATCAACTTCTTCTTTCATAGCCACTTCCTTACTCTCGCTTTTTGTTATCGGAACAACCTTCTCGTCTACCAGCGTTTTATCATCGCATTCTGCGCTAATCCTAGTCTCTAAAAAATATAAACCAACCACATAATCTTCATCAATTTTTGTTTCGGAAACCGAAAGATTGTAAGTGGTTGTTTCATCGCATTCATAATCAACATAGCTATACCCTTTCGCTTTGTTAACTTTATTAAAAGTAACAAGTTTTGGCTCTTCATATTTTTTACTTTTATGAAGAATTAAACTTTTTTCAACCATGCGCTCCTCATGCGCTCCAACTAAATAAAATCTGTAGACTATTCCATTTTTAAGAATAACCGAATAGCCCTTGTTAAAATTATTTGCTGCAAAAAGAAAATCCTTTAAGTAAGTTTCATTCCCAGCTACTTTCTTAAGCCGAGCAACCATTTTAACAGTTTGCTCCTTTTCCTTTTGATGTTGAAGTGCTAAGTTCTCATTCGGCACAATATCTGCGGGGCTTAAACGTGGGCTACTTATCGTACTAATTTCAGTAAGGGGTTCGTTTTTTGTTTGGGCGAAATCGTTCCCTTCAGATTTTTCGGGCGCATCAATTTTTTCTTCAGTTGGTAACAATGCATTGCTTTCAACAATTTCGCTATTACTTAGCAAATTGGCTTCAAAACTGGGTTCAATTTTTGGAATTTCAACGTAGCGAAACTCAGTTCGAAACGACATTAGCGCAACAAGAGCTCCAACAATTGGCAGTATGGCTAAGTACCTTACAAGTACTCTTTTGGTCATTTTATTTTTTGTCATCATGGCAAATCGGTTTTTAATTAGTTTGGCACTAAATGCATTGGCAACCTTTGGCGCTATGGCATTCGAAACGCAGTCGAGTATTAGCTGTTGGTAAGCATACTTGCTTACTCCGCCACTAACCACTTGTAAATCGGCTAGGTACTCGTGCACTTCACACATATCCTTTTTTAAAAGGTACGCAATTGGGTTAAACCAATGAATAACTTGAAAGAGTTCGGCCAAAAGAAGGTCGAGCGAATGGAGCTGCTTTACATGCGCAAGTTCGTGCGCTAAAAGCAAACTATTTTCACTCCGCAGGTAGTCGCTTTCGGTTAAAACTATAATTCCAAAAAACGAAAAGGTTTGATCCCAGTAATTCGAAACCACAACCTTTACCCCATTTATTTTTTCAATTCGTGAGTGTTTTGAAAGAGTAACAACAAATTGAACAAGTTGAACAAGCAACCTAAGGAAAAACGCACTGCTTATAAATAGGTATAGGTAAAAAATTAAATTGGTTAAGTTTGCTTTACTCCAAAACGCTCCCGAAGGTTCAGCGCCTTCAATTTCAACACTTTCAACATGCATATTTACGTTACTTGCAGCATCGAGCGCAGGAATTTCGACAGTTTGATAACTGGTAATTGTTAGCAAAGGAAATAGAAGGGAGAAGGCAATAAGAAATAAAAGATAGATGCGATTTGCTGTAAAAAGTTGATTTTTACGGAACAGTATATAGTATAGCCCGTAGAGAATGGTAAAAACACCACTCGACTTTAGCAAGTAAGCCAGCAAACTATGTATTTCCATCGCTTTCTCCCTCCTTACGTTTTTCAATTTCCTTTTCGAGCAGCAGCTTCAATTCCTCCAATTCGCTAAGGCTTACATCTCGATCCGAGGCAAAGAACGAGGCGAAACGCTTAACCGAACTGTTGAAGTGCTTTGTTAGTACATGGCGAAAACTCAATCGTGCATACTCTTTAACCGACACTAACGGGTAGTACTGATGATTTTTTCCGTAGGCAGTGTATCCAACCATGCCCTTCTTCTCGAGTATCCGGACCATGGTCGAAACGGTAGTGTACGCTGGCTTGGGCTCAGGAAACTCGTCGAGAATTTCCTTTACGAAAGCCCTTTCGAGCTTCCACAAATACTCCATTACCTGCTCTTCTGCTTTTGTTAACTCTTTCATAGTACAAATATAACTAAGGTTTTTAGTTACACAACTAAATTACATAGTTTTTAATACAAAAAACGCCTATTGCCTATATATCATGTAATTACAAAACCCCAAGAGTCCATTTTTAAATTTCTTTCTAAAATAACTTTAAATGTTTTATGGAAAAACATTCCTCCTGCATCATGGTATTACAACCAGACACAAATTTACTAACCTTTAAAACGTAAAACCATGAAATCGAAAAATCCGAAAGCCGACCTCGAGAAGAGCAAGTCTCTTTTCTTTCAAATTGGGTTAATTGCAGCCCTATCTCTATCGCTACTGGCGTTCGAATGGAAAAGCAATGGTAATCTTAACAATTTGAAGCCAAATGGAGATGACCCCGTAATTGAAGTAATTGAACTACCTACACCAATAATCGACAAGGAACCTCCTAAACCGATTATTATTCCAAAAATCCCTGAGGTTATAAACATTGTACCCGACGAATATGAACCGAAGGATGAACCAATTATTTGGGAACCAACTGATGAAGATTTACCAAGCATCCTTCCATATCGTGACCCTACCGAAGATGTGGAGGATCCCGACGAAGTGGTTCCTTTCGTTAATATCGAAGACAAACCTACTTTTATGGGCAAACCTTACAACGAATTTTCGCGCTACATTGGTCGTAACTTAAAGTATCCCAAATTACCTGCACAAAACGGCATTCAAGGAATGGTAGTAATTGAGTTTGTTGTCGACACCGACGGATCGGTTACCAAAGTTCGGGTTTTAAAGGGAGTTGACCCCCTGCTCGACCAAGAAGCAGTAAGAGTTGTAAGCTCATCGCCAAAGTGGGAGCCTGGCCGTCAGCGCAACAAGCCTGCAAGAGTTAGCTTTACCTTCCCAATCTATTTTCGCTTAAGCTAATCTACCTTGTAATTACTAATGGTTAAACCCAAGGGCAATATTCCTTGGGTTTCTTTTTTTGAAATAATTATTGCCTGCTAAGGTTAATTTTATTGAGTTTACCAATAATTAGCTTTATAGAAACTCAAAAAATAGCAAGATTTTACTATTTTTGAATCCCAGCAATTTAAAATGAGTAAAAACACCGAACCTATTGCAAGCGAAAATCCCCTTCAGAAAATGAAGGTTGGCAGAGCGTTATATCCTATTATTATTGGATTAGGCGTTGTTGGGTATATGTTTTACCGAGAATTCGACCCCGAAGCACTAAAAATTATACGATTTAACAACTGGAGTTTTTTTTGGCTTGGCATTGCCATTGTCCTTATGGCTTTTAGGGATCTTGGGTACATGGTTAGGCTACGAATTCTTACACGAAAAAAATTTTCATGGGTACAATCGTTTCGTGTTATCATGCTTTGGGAGTTTACTTCGGCAATTACACCCTCGGCAATTGGAGGAACAAGCATCGCAATTCTTTATGTTAATAAAGAAGGGCTAAGCGTTGGGCGCAGTTCGGCTGTTGTTATGGCCACTTCGTTTCTCGATGAGCTGTACTTTATTATCACATTTCCGCTACTACTTCTTATAGTAAAATCGAGTGTTCTGTTTGGCATTTCGGGGCACGAAGGCGAAATTAGCTTCTCGAACGAGCTTTTTCTTTTTGCAATTGTAGGTTACAGCCTAAAGTTAGCTTATGTTTTAGTTATTTCGTATGGCCTTTTTATTAACCCCAGAGGTTTAAAGTGGCTAATACTTATGATTTTCAAACTACCATTTCTGCGAAAATGGAAACAAGGTGCAAACAATGCTGGCACCGAAATAATTGAAAGTTCGAAGGATTTTCGCCAAATGCCTTTTGTGTTTTGGCTTAAAGCCTTTGGCGCCACTGCGCTATCGTGGACTTCGCGCTACTGGGTTGCCAATGCGCTGCTGCTGGCTTTCTTTGCCACAACCGATCAGTTTCTCATTTTTGCCCGTCAGCTGGTAATGTGGATAATGATGCTTGTTAGTCCAACTCCCGGAGGTAGCGGCTTTGCCGAGTTTGTTTTTGCTCGCTACCTTGGCGAATTTATACCTGTTCAACCTGCACTTTTAGGAGCCGTTGCAATTGCCATGGCATTAATTTGGCGTACTGCAACATATTACCCTTACCTTTTCATTGGCGCAATTATTTTCCCGCGGTGGATAAAGCGAAATTTCGGTAAACCGAAGCAGTAATTACCACTTCGCTCTTACACCAAATTGTGTAATTTTCTCTTAAAACATTAAGGAAACACTCTTCGGGCTAAAACACTAAACTCATTATGCTCGCGACTATTAAAATTCAACTCTTAAATAGAGGTTGATGAACTTTAATGCAACATGTTCGTATAATTCAACTAAAATAAATTATGTTTGCCCCCCTGCCTTAAAAAAGCAATGGAAATAAATCGAACACTATAAAATTCAAATTATGAAGAAAATTTTTATTCTTTCGCTTGTACTCTCTGGATTCGCCGCTCTAGTTTCAGCACAAAATACAATACTCGAAGCCCGCGGAATGGCTGTTGGCACTGTTGTAACCTTAAAAGGACTAGTAACCAACGGAAGCGAGCTGGGATCGATTCGCTATTTTCAGGATAATACTGCCGGCATTGCTGCCTATGGGTCGTTGGTTAATTCGGTTAACCTAGGCGACTCGGTTACAATTACTGGCACACTTAAAAATTACTACGGATTGCTTGAACTCGATCCATTATCGAATGTTACTATTCGATCAACAGGAAACAATAGCCCAGAACCAATTGTACTAACTCCTGCTCAAATTGGAGAAACACACGAAAGCAGGCTCGTTAAAATTAACAATGCAATATTTGCCGATGCTGGCACCCCTTTTACAGCACCAAAAAAATACACGTTTACTGCCAACGGAGAAACTGGGTATTTGTACGTTAACACGGGGCAAGATCTTGTTGGACAAAATGTTCCCATCGGGCTAGTAAATATAACAGCCATACTATCGCAACGTACATATACAGGTTCAGGGGGGTACCAAATTTTACCTCGCACCATGGCCGACCTTCAAATGGCAAGTTCAATTTATTTAAACAGTTCGCTTAACAACACAAACGTAACCCAAAGCGAATTAGATTTTAGCTGGACAACCAATATTGCTGGCACAACCGAAATGTTTTACGGGCTTTCGCCCGAAACCGTAAGAGAAAACCAATCGGCAGGCACAGGTGGAAGCACTAGCCACACCATTTCGCTATCGAGCCTACCTACAGGCGATGTTATTTGGGTTCAGGCTTTTTCGGTTAGCGAAAGCGACACTGCGTTTTCGGGAATTACTCCCTTTGTAACAATTTCAAACTCTACCGGAGACATAAAGGTTTACTTTAATACGCCCGTTAACCACTCGTATTCAAATGGGGTAAATGCCACTTACCTGTACCAAGCTATCGACGATACACTTATAAAGCACATAAGCAGAGCTAAGTACACCATCGATTTAGCCATTTACAATTTTAACAACGATGGCATTAGCAATATTAGCAATGCGCTAAATGCAGCAGCAGCACGAGGGGTCGTTTGTCGAATAATTGGCTGTGGAACATCGGCAAACCTAGGAATTGGCGAACTTACAGGAACAAACATGAACACGCTAATTGGGCCTGGCAGCTCTGGTCGCAGCGGCTTAATGCATAATAAATTCTTTCTTTTCGACACCGAATCGACCGATGCAAACGACCCAATTGTTTGGACTGGCTCCACAAATCTAACCAGCGGCAACATTAATCTCGACGCCAATAACGTAATTATTATTCAGGACCAGAGTTTGGCACGCGCCTATAAAATTGAATTTGAAGAAATGTGGGGTTCAACAAGCAATTCGCCTAATGCATCGAAAGCCCGTTTCGGCTCATTCAAAACGAACAACACACCTCACGAATTTATTATAAATGGTAAAAGGGTCGAGAGTTACTTTAGTCCAACCGACGGGGTTAACTCAAAAATTGTTCAAACAGTTGCCACTTCAAATAACGATTTGAGCATTGCCACCATGCTACTTACCCGCGACGAAATTGCCAGCGCCATTGCATCGAGCCATGCAAGCGGTAGTGCGACAAATATGCTTACCAATGCTCAGGGAAATAACGGAACAACTGTGAATGCAACCCTGCTTGGTGCACTTGGTGTCAGCCATTACGTTTTTTATTCGGGAACGTCGGGGGTAATGCATAACAAGTATATGATTGTTGACCAAGGCGCAGTTGACTCGGATCCCATGGTTTTTACCGGCTCGCACAACTGGAGCGCTGCTGCCGACAACGATAACGATGAAAATTCGCTAATAATTCACGATGCAACCATAGCCAATATTTACTACCAAAACTTTGTGCATCTTTTCACTTCGAATAACGGAGTATTAACAGAAATCGAATCTCCAGTAAATTTTAGCAACAACCAATTAGCAGTTTTCCCTAATCCTGTTAAGGACAACCATTTTACCGTATCGTTCTCCAATTCGGTTAACGAGACTGGAACCATTCAACTTATCGACATTACTGGAAAAGTAGTACATACCAGCTCTGTTAAAATAAGGAGCGGCGACAATTCCTTTGGTTTCAATATACCAAATTCGAGCAAAGGATTTTACATTCTTCGCATTTCAACTGCAAGCAGAGTGTTGAACCACAAGGTTCTTGTTGAACAATAAAATTGAAGTATTGGTAATTTGAGAAAATGTTTGGCGTGAGAAAAACCTCACGCCATTCTCATAGAATCGAATAATTCGTTGGCTATTGAAAACTTGAAACTCTGCCTCTCTTAGTTCAACCCAACATAAAAAAAGGGTTGCAAAGCGCAACCCCTAATATTTTGAACTAACACTTAGCAGCTACTTCTTCTCATCAATAAATTTAAGTAGCGATTCGAAAACCAAGCGCCCATCGGTATTGCCCAACTCGTCGTCGGCTGCTCGTTCGGGGTGAGGCATCATGCCAAAAACATTCATGCCCTCGTTACAAACACCTGCAATATTTTCGATGGAACCATTTGGGTTAACTGTTTCGGAAACATTTCCACTTTCGTCGCAGTAGCGAAATAAAATTTGGTTGTTAATACGCATTTGCGCAAGGGTGTCCTTATCGGCGTAGTAACGGCCTTCGCCATGGGCAATTGGAATTTTTAGCGCCCTATTGCGGGGAAGGAATGCTGTTGGAGCTGCCGATTTGCTATCGGGTAAAATGTAAGTGTTTTTGCATTCAAATTTTTGAGAATTATTGTGAAGCAGGGCGCCGGGTAAAAGACCAGCCTCGCAAAGTATTTGAAAGCCATTGCAAACACCAAAAACATAGCCTCCATTATTGGCAAATTCAATTACCTTAACCATAATTGGCGAAAAGCGAGCCAAGGCGCCAGAGCGAAGGTAGTCGCCATACGAAAAACCGCCGGGCAGAACCACAACATCAACCCCTTGCAAGTCGGAGTCCTTATGCCACAATTCAACAACTTCATGTTCCATTATATTTGTAAGAACATAAATCATGTCCTTATCGCAATTCGACCCTGGAAAAATAACTACACCAAATTTCATAATTGTATCGCATTGAATGTTCGAACAAAGATATGTATAAATTACATTTCAGCAAAAAGTAACACAACGCCTGTTTGCAACAGACTTGATTTTCCAAGATGTATTTCAACGCGATATGAACACAAAAAACCGGGATTTTAAATACTGTTTGTTTTTCTAAAAATTAAGCTGAATAACACATTCGTTTTGTATTGTTGCTGAATTTTAAAGATATATTTTTGCAAAAAATTAACTGCATGCTCTTTAGGCCATTTTTAATAGCTCTTACAGCCCTTCTTGTTGACATTTCAATTTTAAGCGCAACCGCCACAAATACCAATACCGAAACACACGACAAAATACCTGTTGCTACCGATTCGCTGAGCATTCACCTTTCGGCAAACCTGCAATCGCGGCACCTTTGGCGAGGATCGGTTACGTGCAGCGCATGGAATATTCAGCCAACAGCAACGGTAAGCAAACGAAACTTTTTGGTTGGCTTTTGGGGCGCTTACACCGTTAACAACAGTTACTCCGAGGTAAACCTTTACGGTTCCTATACAATTGGACGATTTTCGGTGGCCGTTCTCGACTACTTTTGTCCCGATGAAACGCTGAAATTCAACCGCCTTTTCGACACAAACCAAAAAACGACCCAGCATACAGTTGATGCAACACTAACCTATAATGGCACAAAAAAGTTTCCCTTATCGTTAATGGTTTCAACCTTAGTTTGGGGCGATGATATTAATGCTACCACCGAAAAAAACTACTACTCAACATACATCGAAGCAGGCTATACTTGGGAAAGAACACAAACCCAAAAATTCGAATTTTTTGCGGGTATAACTCCTGTTGAAGGGTACTATGCCAACTCGCTTAACCTTGTAAACATGGGCTTTTCGGCCAGCCAAACCATAAACGTAAGCAGCACTTTTAAACTACCCATATTTGGTAAAATAATTGCAAATCCACACACCCAAAATCTTTACTTCGTATTTGGGGCAACAATAGGTAGCTAATTAGCTTGTAACAAAATGAAAGTTTTATTTGGGTATAGCTTTCTTAACAACGTTTCCTCTCTGCAATAATATAAGCATAAAATTCCTCCATATACTTTGCAGATTAGCAAAGTATTTATATTTTTAGCAAGTTAAATCGATGCTAATTGGTTATAAAAATGCCTTTAATTGGGCAAAAACCGCTTAGTGTGGTTTAATAATTATATTACAATAGGCTTATTTCGAGAAGTTTATGAACGTCACCAGTCAGGATTTACAATACTTCATTTTAACTTTAAAGAATTGTACAAAGTACGACCTAACGGAGTACTCCGACAAATCGTTAATGCGTAGGCTTCAAAAAATACTGGTCGATTTCAATCTCGATATTCCTGGTTTAGTTGCTGCTATACGTAACGACGCCGACTTTTCGGAAAAAATTGTAAAAGAAATCACAGTTAACACTACCGAACTTTTTCGCGACCCACAGGTATGGCACATGCTTCGCTCTCGTATTTTACCTCGGTTTAAAAACAATAAAACAATTAATATTTGGCATGCAGGCTGCTCAACGGGACAGGAAGTTTACTCAATGATGATTCTCCTTAACGAAATGGGCATGCTCGAAAACGCAAAGATTTTCGCATCCGACCTTAACTCCGATGTACTTGAACAGGCTAAGCAAGGCGTTTACAAGTATCGTTTCAATATTGGATATCTCGACAATTTCGACAAGGTAATTAAGCAAAACCCCTTAAATTACGAAGAATTTAACGACGTACCCTACGAAAAATATTTCGATATCGACAAGGTGAGAGATACCATAACCATAAAAAAACACCTTACCGAAAAACCTATTTTTCGCAAGCACGATTTGGTTAAGGACGGGAACCTGTTTTTTGCTAAGTTCGACCTAATTCTTTGCCGAAACGTAATTATTTACTTTAACTACTCGTTGCAAAACAAAGTTTTCGAACTTTTTCATACAAACCTATACACCAAGGGAATTTTATTGCTTGGCATGCACGAAACCATACTGGGTCCGTGGGCCGCTAAGTTCGAAAAAATGGGACAAGCATACATTAAAAAATAAAATTGCACAAACTGTTAAAACATGAAGTTTTTTAGAAACTTAAATATCACTCAACGCATTCAAATTGTAGCACTTACTATGCTGCTTTTACTTTTCATTATTTCTGCGTTAGTTGTGTTCAGTTTCTCCCTAAAGCGAGTATACAGCACTACCGACAGGCAAATGGAAACTTACCTAAACCAGATTTCGGTAATTGTTAACATGGCCGAGCAAAAAACAAGCTCGGGGTTCGACTTTAACGACCACGCAATACTAAAGCCAATTTTCAGTTCGAGCGCCTTTCTTAAAACCGACTACCCATTTCTTGTAAGCACTTCGGGCGAATACCTTATTCACCTTTACAAGGAAAAACATAAAATACCAAAAGCAGAACTATCGCAAATAGTTTCGCACTCAAGCCAATTTGGCTATGTAAAATACTTCGAAACTAAAAACGACAAAGAAGAAGAGTATCGATTGTACTTTAAAAAAATCGATACCTATAATGCAATAGTTGGCGTTCCTGTTTCGGTAAACGAACTAACATCGAGTTTAAAAGCAAACAGGGTAGTTCTGCTAATATTTGTTCTGTTAGGTTCAGTAGCATCAGTAATTGCGCTATATTACGTATTAAGGCCAATTCGAAATGCCATTAACAATGTAACATCAAGCATTGCCATGTTATCGCAAGGCAAAATTCCCGAGAAAGCAACCTTCGAGTTTAACGATGAGATTGGCGACATAACAAAACTACTCAACAACCTTATTGATGGAATGGAGCGCACCGCCGATTTTGCCATTGAAATTGGGAATAAAAATTTAGAAGCAACCTTCGAGCCGCTTGGTCCAAACGACAGGCTTGGCAATGCGCTAATTAACAATCGCGAAAGCCTTAAAAAAGCCTACGAAGAAGAACAACAACGCAAAGAGGAGGACGATAAGCGTAACTGGGTTACCATGGGTCTTGCAAAATTTGGGGAAATACTTCGTCAAAACAACAACAACCTGCAGCTGCTCTCCGACAATGTTCTTCAAAACCTTATCGACTACCTAAACGCCAATCAAGGTGGCCTTTTTACCTATAACGACGACGATACAAGCAACATTTACCTCGAGTTGGTTTCGGCATTTGCCTATAATCGTAAAAAATTCAAACAAAAAACAATTCAACTTGGCGAAGGCTTGGTTGGCAACTGCGCCGTTGAGAAGAAAACCGTACACCTAAGAGAAGTTCCAACAAACTACCTCGAAATCACTTCGGGATTAGGCGACACACCACCACGGTCAATTATTGTAGTGCCCTTAAAGCTTGAGGATAAAATTTTTGGAGTTATCGAAATAGCTTCGCTAACCGATTTTAGCGACCACGAAATCGACTTTGTCGAAAAAATTGGCGAAAGCATTGCGTCAACTCTTTCGGCTGTTCGCAATAACATCAAGACAAATTACTTGCTTGAGCAATCGCAACAGCAACGGGAAGAAATGGCCGCTCAGGAAGAAGAGATGCGCCAAAACATGGAGGAAATGCTTGCCACTCAGGAAGAAATGTCGCGCAAGTCAATTGAAATGGAGGGTATGTCGTCGGCAATAAACGAAACGCTTCTATTCGCCGAGCTAACCGAGGACGGGTACTTCACTTCGTCGAACATGAAAACCATGCAGCTGCTTGAGTATAGCCGCACCGAACTTGAGGTTAAAAAAATCGAAGACATTATCCACCCCGACGATTTCGTATTTTTCCAAGCAGCATGGAACGAAGTTCAATCGGGCAGCCCATACAAAGGCACTCTTCGCTGGGTTACCCGGAACGACGAAAATCCTTATATTTTAACAAGTATTACCCCAACCTATAGCGAAACTGGTGAACTATTTAAAATTTACATTATTGGCCAAGACGTAACCGAGTCGAAGCTGCTTGAGCTAAGGGCTCAAAAGCAAGCCGAAGAAATTGAGCAAAGTCTACTCGAAATTCAAGTTGAACAAGACATTTCGAAGAGCAAAGAAGAGGAAATGTCGCTTCTACTTCAGGCACTCGACCAAACCTGCTTGGTTACCGAAATTAGTGTCGATGGTACTATAACCTATATCAACCATAAAAATGTTGATACACTTGGCGACCGCAAAGAGCTTATTGAAGGCCGAAAGCATGACGAGTTAGACATGATGGCGCGCAAAAACCCTGAGCAGTACAAAGCAATGTGGGATCAGCTACTTGTTGGTAAAAAAGTTACCCGCGAATTTTCGCTTTTGGTAAATAATAATAAGGTATGGGTTTCCGAAAACTACATACCTGTTCGTAATTCATTGGGCGAAATTTCGAAAATTATAAATATAGGAATCGACATTTCATTGTTTAAGCAAAAGGAAGAGGAACTTTTAGCTCAGCTAAAAGGCGGCAAGGGAAACAAAAACGAAGAAAAGTCATAGCTATGATTATTCGTTACGACATAGGAATTGTTGAAACAAGGAATATTATTAAAACAATATTCGACACTTACGGTTACGACTTTAGGGACTATGCCCTTACGTCGTTTAAGCGTAGGCTCGAAGATGTTATTACCGAAAACGGGCTTAGGGATGCCGATGGTCTTATTTACAGGCTGCAAAACAACAAAGATTTTTTCGACAGCTTTTTAAAGGAAATTACACCCGAAACAACCGAAATGTTTCGCGACCCATCGCTTTGGCGAACTCTTCGCGACGATATACTTTTGGATATAGTAAAGAGCAGCACCAATAAGCCAAAAATATGGATTGCAAACTTCGATTCGGGCGAAGAGCTTTACTCGTTACATATTATACTAAAAGAGCTACACTTGCTCGAAAGCGTTCAGGTATACCTTTCGTACATGAGCGAAAGCGTTAAAAAGAAAGTTCTTTCGGGACGTATTGACCAAAAGCAAACAGAAGTTAACGAGGCAAACTACGAAAGAACAAATGGACAGCACAAATTTGGGGAGTACTTTACCTCCTCGCCAATGGGAACTTTTTTCGACACATCGCTGCTAAGTGGAGTAACCTTTACCAAACAGGATACATTTTTCACCAATCCACCCGGAGGTATTAAGTTGTTGTTGTTCCGAAACCAAACCATATACTACAACCAATCGCATCAGGATAAGGCACTTGGCAACCTTCACGACAGCCTTGTGGCTGGTGGTTTCCTCGCCTTGGGAACTCGCGAGACTTTGGATAATACAAACATTAACCATAAATTTACCGTTGTTAACGACCCTGACAAAATTTACAAGAAAAAAACAGGGTAACACAGTTATTATGTATAAAGCAGTTATAATAGGCGGTTCGGCAGGCAGTTTCCAGGTAATTACCAGGATACTAAACTCCTTGCCCCCAACTTTTCCTCTCCCAGTGCTACTTAGCCTTCATAGGCTTAAGCATGTGAGAAGCGGATTTGTTGAAGCGCTTTCCATAAAATCGTCTATTCCAGTTATCGAACCATACGATAAGGATCAAATAAAACCAGGAAAAGCCTATCTTGCACCTGCAAATTATCACATGTTTATTGAACTGGGCAATCGAATCGCCCTTTCGACCGAAGAACCAGTAAACCACTCGCGCCCATCAATCGACCTGTCGTTTTCAACAGCCGCACAGGTATACCGCGAAAAATTAATTGGAATAATTCTTTCGGGAGCCAATAAGGACGGAGCATACGGCTTAAAGAAAATTAAAGACTTTGGAGGGTTAACCATTGTTCAGGACCCCGAGGAATGCCAAGTAAAAACCATGACCGAGGCCTCGCTCAAATTATCAAAAGTTGACCATGTGCTTAGCACTCAAGAAATTATTCGATTTTTACAAAACTTAAAACAATAAAATGGGAACAATGGGAATCCGTAAAGCAAAACATGCATTTATACATAGTGTCCTCTTAGCTCTACTCTTGCTAAGTGTTTGCGGTACCTATTTTTCTTTCCATAACCTAGTGGCAACAACCCAAAATGCTTTTTACTTTTGGCCTATTGTTTTCACTATTGCCACCCTTATTATAGGTTTAGTTTTATACCTTAATGTTAGCAGAACTAACGACCAAAATCAAAAAATTGCCGAACAACTCGAAAGCCTAAAGAGAACTATTGAGCAAAGTAAAAATGGGCAAAATGGTAAAACAAAAGAGGAGCATAAAGCACAGCAACAAACAAATACAATAGAAGACGCCAGCAAGTTGCTACCCAGTTCAAATTTTGAAAACATAGATATTTTTGCTGAACAGCTACTTAAAAATATATCAAAATCGTTCGAAATAGTTCAAGGTACATACTTTGCCAAAAACGAAAAAACTAACGAGTTTAAATTTGTAGCTGGCTACGCTTTTTACTCCGAATCACAACCACAAAGTTTTGTTGAAGGGGAAACGCTACCCGGTCAGGTTGCTAAAAATCGCGAGACCTTACTATTAGAGCAAATTCCCGATGGCTACATTACAATACTGTCGGGTCTTGGGAAAGGAACGCCTCACTATTTGCTACTTGTACCCATAGTGAACGAGCAAGGAAGTTGTGATGGCGTTTTTGAGGTTGCCTCATTTAAGCCAATTCCTTCGAGTACCGTTCAAATTCTTACTGCTTTAGGAAAACTGATAGACCCGCTTTTACACAAAAACGCAAACTCTTCGCAAGAATAAAGATATGGTTTCACACAATAAAATATCGCCCGAAAGTTTCACAAGAGCCCTTAACCAAAGGGTATTCTTTGCCACGGTTATTGGGTTCTTGCTAACAATAACAGCATGGCTTATTGTCTTTTCGAAAAGCGATTTACAGTTCTCCCTTTCGGGTTTAATTAGCATTCACAGCCAAAACCCAATTCTTTGGCTAATCGACCTAATTCCTCTAATTTTTGGATACTCTACCTGGTTTCAGGCAAAGCGCCAGCTCGATAAGGTAATGTTTCTCGAAGATGAAATTCGACAGCGCGACGAAAACATTAGTAAAAACGCCCTTTTTGCAAAAAAAATTGGTGAAGGTCAGTACAATGCAGCCTTTCAAATTAGCGACGAAGACGACATTCTCGGAAAGTCGCTGCTTGTAATGCGCGACAACCTCCTAAAGAACTACGATAAAGAATCGGAAGAGAGCTGGATTGCAAAGGGGAAAGATGAAGTTTCGTACATTCTTCGCCTGCATAATAATATCGACGAGCTATCATACGAAGTGCTTGTTAAGCTTATTAAGTACATTAACGTTGTACAAGGGGCACTCTACATTTTCGATGAAGATAAACAAACCCTTCGCAATCTTGCAACATACGCCTTTAACCGAAAAAAACATGTATATCAGGAGTTTAAGGTAGGTCAAGGACTTATTGGGCAATGTGCGTACGAAAAGGACATTATATACCGCACCGAAATTCCCAACGATTATATTACAATAACCTCTGGCGTTTTAGGCGATAAGAAACCAAAATCGATACTACTTGTTCCTCTTATTACCGACGAGAAACTGCAAGGAATTATTGAGTTAACCTCGTTCGACGATTCAATTCCCGATCTCACCATTCGCTTCCTTCGCGAAATGGGCGAAATTTTAGCACGTACCATTTTCAACTTAAGAATAAACATTAAAACCGAAAAACTCCTTCAAGAGGCTCAGCAAATGGCCCAAGAACTTAAGGAGAACGAAGAAGAGTTACGCCAGAATGCCGAGGAAATGCGTGCCACCCACGAAGAACTCGAAAAGTCGAACGCCAAACTCGAAATGAAGATTAAGGAAGTTGAAAATGCGCAAAAACGCCTTCACTCGCTACTCGAAAACGCATCCGAAATCATTTCAATATACAGTAGTAGCATTAAACTAATGTATATAAGCCCATCGGTAACCAAAATTTTGGGCTATACGCCCAACGAAATGATGAGCGGAAAGGATATTGATCGCCTTACCCGAAAGGGCGAACAAGAACTTAACGACATGTTTAAAAAGTTGCTCGACTCACCACGAATTCCCATCACCATCGAGTACACTTTTATGAAGAAGGATGGCGAAAAAATATTCCTCGAAGTTACAGGCCGAAACCTACTCGACGACAGCGCCATAAATGGAATAATTCTTAATTCTCGCGATATAACCGAGCGTAAACGCGCCGAAAAGGAAGAGCGTATGCGAAGCAAAATGCAATCGCTCTCGGAGAATTCGCCCGATATGATTATTCGTTTAAACACAGCTGGGCAGTTCTTTTATGCCAACCCAATGGTTGAGCCTTACCTTGGCATACCTCCCAAGGATCTTATAAACCAAACGCTTAACTCGGTTAACATTAACGAATCGCTTGCAAACTTCTTTAAAGAATCAATTAAGGGTATAAAAACTCAAAAAGAGCAGGTAGAAATTGATCTTAGCTTCGAAGCTATTTGTGGCAATGTTATTATGCACATTGTTGCCATACCCGAGTTTAACGAAAACGAACTCGAAACAATTCTTTTTGTTGGGCACGACATTTCGGAAGCAAAACGTATTGAGCAAGAGGTACAGGATAAGAACCGAAAAATTACAGAGAGTATAAACTATGCCCAACGTATTCAAACCTCAATTCTACCTAATAATCGAATAATTCGCCAATACCTACCAAAATCGTTTACGTACTATAAACCCCGCGATGTGGTTAGCGGCGACTTTCCTTGGTTCTTTTTAAAGGATGATTACGTTTACATAGCTGTGGTCGACTGTACAGGGCACGGAGTTCCAGGAGCACTACTCTCGTTTATTGGTTACTTTACGCTAAACAATGTAGTTGACCACGACTCCACTTACACCGCTGGTAAAATATTAGATTTACTTCACTACGGAGTTCGAAAAACCCTAAAACAAGACAGACCCGACGCCGACGCACGCGATGGAATGGACATAGCGTTATGCAAAATTAACCTTAAACGCAAAGAGCTTCAGTATGCCGGAGCACATAGGCCATTGTATATGCTTCGAAACGGGGAACTATCTGAATTTAAAGGAAATAGAAAGGCAATTGGGGGAATTCCTCATCCAAAAAAGGAAGAGGACGATTTTACTAATTACCCTATCGACATAAAACCTGGCGACAAAGTATTCTTCTTTTCCGATGGGATGCCCGACCAAGTTGGCGGTCCCGAAAACAAGAAATATGGCCCAGCAAGAATACGTGAAATAATTTTATCGAACCCAAACTTCACAATGCCACAATATAACGATATATTTGCAAAAGACTTTGAAGAGTATATGGGTGACAACAAGCAAGTTGATGACGTTTTAATAATTGGAATAGAGTTTTAAATTGTAATATACGGTAAATTTCCTAATTTTACAGGCTATGGATAAAAAGAATGTTAAAGGGTTTCTCGAGTTCGTGTACGACTTTTACAAGTCCATGAAAGCTCACGAAATCACCCTCGTTTACGAAGGTGAAATTACCCACCAAATTACAAAGGCCTTCACCTCCCTTACCGAATCGAACATGGCCAAAGAGGAGGAGTCCAACACCGTTCAGAAAAAAGTATTCCATGTTATGGTGGAGTGCCTTCAAAACATTAGCAAGCATGCCGATAGTTTTGGCTCCGACGATTTTCTATTTGCTGGTCGTGGAATTTTTATGGTTAGCAAAGGCGAAATCGAATACCACGTTACAACTGGTAACGTAATTGAGAATACAAAAATTGAAGAACTCTCGAAAATACTCGACAACATTAACTTGCTCGACAAAGAGGGTTTGAAAACACTTTACAAAACCCAAATGCGCGAAGGAAGACTCTCCGAAAAGGGAGGCGCAGGCTTAGGTTTTATCGACATTGCACGTAAAACGGGTCGAAAACTTGAGTACCATTTCCTTCCAATCGACGAAGAAAACCATTTCTTCATTTTAACATCAACAATATCCAGAAACGAGTAAAGAATAGAGCTATGGAAACCATAAAGATCCTGGGTACCGACGACACCCCAACTGTAATATTGGATGCTGAGAACGAAATTTTTGAGATTTCCGGTCGCTCATTGCCCGAAGATGTTACAGCCTTTTACGATCCAATTCTTAATTGGCTCGACGAGTATGCAGGGAGCCCAAACGCAAAAACAGCATTTACATTCAAACTAGTATACTTTAATACAGCTAGTTCCAAGTTACTTCTCGATATTTTAATGAAACTTGAGCAAATGCACGAGGACGGAAAAGATGTGCTTGTCCGTTGGTTTTACCCCGAAGATGATGAGGATATGCAGGAAGCTGGGGAAGAGTACGCCGACATTGTTGATGTTCCCTTTGAGCAAATAAGCTACACCCTTAGTTAGTCACAAAAAATGCACGGTCGATACTGTTAAGCTATGAGTGAAGAAATTCTCAAAGCTTTAATGCAACTCTTTGCAATTATTGCAAAGCAGGACGAGGGAGTTGAATCCAACGAGCGCAACTACGTTGTGACCTTTCTTAAGCAACAGATTAACGATGAGGCCGTTGAAGATTACATAAAGCTTTTCGACCAGCACGCAGGACTTCTCGACGAGAAGGAAGATGAAGATGAGGCAGAAGAGGGAAAACCAAAAAAGGTAAAACTCACATCGGTTAAGGACTCCGTAAAAATCCTTGGAATTTGTAAAAAGATTAACAAAACTCTTACCCAGCGACAAAAAGTAGTTGTACTGGTTAGGCTTTTCGAACTTGTTAATGCCGACCGCAAGTTCACAGACCAACGCATGGCCATTATTAATACCGTGTCGGAGGTTTTTAAGTTAACAAAGGAAGAATTTTCCGATATTGAGAACTTTGTAATTGTTGAAACCGCTGAAGAGTTAGACTACTCGAGTATTCTTACTATTCACGCAAAACCCGAGCGTGGCGAACACTGCAAGCACATTCATACCGAAGCGCTAAGCGGCTACATTTATATTCTACAAATTAAAAGTGTCGACCTCTACTTTCTTCGCTATACTGGAACAGAGGATATTTTCCTTAATGGACTACCCATTAACAACAAGCGCATTTACCTTTACGCCAGCGGGAGTTCCATTAAGCTATCGAAAGGAAAACCCGTTTACTATACCGACGTTGTTGCGCATTACCTTGCCGACTCCACCGCCACTCGAATATCGTACAGCGTTGAAAAGCTAGGCTTTAAGTTTAAAACTGGGGGCATTGGCCTTCGCGACATCTCGTTTAAAGAAGAGCACGGAAAACTCATTGGCATTATGGGTGCCAGCGGAGCTGGAAAAACCACTCTACTAAACGTACTGGCTGGCATTGAAAATCCCACCTCGGGTCGCGTACTAATTAACGGCATCGATCTTCATAATGAAAAGGATAAACTCGAAGGAGTAATTGGGGTTATACCTCAGGACGATCTTTTAATTGAAGAACTTACTGTTTTCCAGAACCTATACTACAACGCAAAGCTTTGCTTTAAGGATAAAAGCGAAGAGGAGCTTACCGAACTGGTCGATAAAACCCTTTTCAACTTAGGCCTACTCGAAAGAAAAAACCTGAAGGTTGGCTCACCTATGAACAAAATGATTTCGGGTGGTCAACGAAAGCGTTTAAATATTGCCCTTGAGTTAATTCGCGAGCCTTCAATTCTTTTTGTCGACGAGCCTACATCGGGCCTTTCGTCGCGCGACTCGGAGAACGTAATGGACCTTTTGCGCGAGCTTACCCTAAAGGGTAAACTTATTTTTGTAGTAATTCACCAGCCATCGTCGGAAATATATAAAATGTTCGACAATATGGCAATTCTCGACACTGGGGGATACCTTATATACTACGGAAACCCAGTTGAGGCTGTGATGTATTTTAAGCGGATTGACATGCAAATTAACAGCGACGTTGGTGAATGCCCAACCTGCGGAAATGTTAATCCCGAGCTTATATTCAACATTATAGAAGCAAAGGTTGTCGACGAATTTGGTCGTTACACACCAATACGTAAGGTATCACCGCCAAAGTGGGAAGACCATTTTCGTGAGAATATAAAACTTCGCGAAGTTGAAGACGAATCAGTTGCACCTCCCCAATCGCTCAACATTCCATCGAAACTAAAGCAATTTGTTATATATACAACCCGCGATTTTCTGTCGAAAATTAGCAACACCCAGTATATTGTACTTAACCTACTCGAAACACCAATTCTAGCTTTTGTTTTAGCCTTTGTAATACGCTATATCGCCGATCCAAACTCCAGTGTATATATTTTCAGCGAAAATGAGAATATACCCATTTACATTTTCATGTCGCTTATTGTAGCACTATTTATAGGACTTACAGTTAGTGCCGAAGAAATTTTTAGGGATAGAAAAATACTTAAACGCGAAGCGTTTCTTAACCTAAGCCGCACCTCGTACCTCTCGAGTAAAATTATTATATTAGTTACCCTTTCGGCAATTCAGTCAATAGCTTTCGTACTTATAGCTAACAGTATTCTCGAAATTAGGGGCATGTATCTCGAGTACTGGCTAATAATATTCTCGACTTCAGTTTTTGCAAATCTTCTTGGATTAAACATATCGGCAACATTTAACTCGGCAGTTACCATATATATTGTTATTCCTCTGCTAATGATTCCAATGATGGTACTTTCGGGAGCCATGTTTAGCTTCGACAAGCTAAATAGAGCAGTAGGTAGCTTTAACAAAGTTCCGCTTATTGCCGAATTTATGGTTACTAAATGGGGATACGAAGGGTTGGTGGTTCATCAATTTAAAGACAATGCCTTCCATAGAACTTTTTACGAGATTGAAAAGGAAGAGCGAAATGCTAGCTACAAAACTATTTACTACATTCTCGAACTCGAAAAGAGGTTAAATTCATCAATTGAACTTCTTGAACAAAAAAGCGACAAAAAGGCCAAAGATAAACTAAACGACAACCTTGCAGTAATAAGGAAAGCTCTCTTTACCGAAACCAATTTTATGGCTCCTGGCATACCGTACAGTTTTTTTAATAACTTAAACGAAATTGACTTTAACGAAAAAGTAGCCTATGCTACAATAGATTATTTAGACGATTTAAAGAGCCATTACCAAAAAATATATCTATCGGCTAATCAAAAAACCGATAGAATTAAAAACCACTTAATTAGCAAAGACCCACAGGCATACGAAGCAAGGCGAAGAGCATACCACAACGAGAGCATTGCCGATTTGGCAATGAAAACTATTGAAAAGAATAAAATTCTCCAGTATAAAGACGAACTTGTTCAACAGTACGACCCTATTTATCGCGACCCATTACCTGGGCACAAACTCGACTTTAGGTCTCACTTTCTTGCTCCCCGCAAGCACTTTTTGGGATTTTACTTCGACACATTTTGGTTTAATCTTTGCTTTATTTGGTTCATGACCCTCGTTCTTTACATTACGCTTTATTTTGAGTCGATAAAGTGGGTTCTTGAACTTTTTGCAAAAATTCGACTGCCCAAATTTCGTAAGTAAAAAAATTGTTTTATTTTTACTTTTCAGTAAAAACCATTGAAACGGAAAAACCACATCGTTATGATTCGATACATAATTTTAATTTGTATAGGTTCGATTGCTCTAAGTTCCTGTAACAGGTGCAGTTCAGAAAAAACTGATTCTTGGAACGATATTCCACAGGAAGTTATTGATGGCAATAATTTTGAAGACATTGTTGTTCCCGTTGACGTTATAAATCAAATGGTAAACGTTTCGTCGCCCGTTGAAACGGCTGCGCTAATAAAAGGCCTAAAAATTCCCTTTAATCGCGACTACCTTGCCGATACAAAATTCACTAATAGCTACAGCACCAGCTTTAAAAAGGCTTTAGGGCTTGGGGTTTTTGGTGCCGATATGGGTTACCTAAACATGTACGAGAAACCTACTCTGGTTATCGACTACCTCTCGAGTGTTAACTCCTTAGCCGATGGCCTTCAGGTTGGCCAATTTTTCGACTTTAAAACCCTAAAGCGAATTGCAACAAACAAGGAGAATTTAGACTCGTTAATGGTTATTTCGCAGCAAAGTTTTAACAAAATCGATAACTATTTAAAGCAAACTAACAGGGGTAGTTTAAGCGTTGTAATTATTGCTGGGGTTTGGTTAGAAGGCTTTTATCTTTCAACCCGTGTTTATCAGGACTCAAGACACTCACGCATTCGCGAAACTATTGGCGAACAGAAAATTGTAATGAGCAATTTAATGGTTCTTCTCGAAATATTTAAAAAAGATTCAAATATTGCGGCTCTTATTAAAGACTTTAATGAAATAAAAGTTTTGTTTAATGATGTAGTGATTACTGTTGTAATGGGCGAAGAACCTATACCCATTGTTAAAAATGGCGTTGTTACGTTTATTCAAAGCGACAAGCAAACAGTTGAAATGTCGGACGAAACTCTTGGCGCAATTATTGAGAAGGTACAGAGTATACGTAAAAAAATTGTAGAAGGCTAACCGAGAAACTCATTGAATTATGAAAAATATTGCACTTTTCTTTTTATTAACAGCAGGCATTTTTGGTTACTCCACTGTAGCCTACAGCCAATCGGAAGATGAACTTGTTGAGATTTGCGGAATGATTGCTGGAGAAGCTACCTTTTTGAAGGACTTTAAAATTCGGCTCGACTCGGGTGATCCTCCCCCAATTCAACGTTTCTCGGTAATTCTTAAAAAAGGCATTAAGTACCGTTTCTCGGTTTGTAACTCAAAAGATCAGGATGGAAAAGTTGTACTTCAACTTTTAGATAATAACCGATTATTAGCCACCACACATATAGTTGCAACTGGCAAAGACTGGCCTTTTATTGACTATGTTTGCACAAAAACTGGAGCATATCACCTTTTCTTCAGCTTTAAAGATGGTAAATCGGGCTTAGCTGTTGGTCTACTATCGCTTGTTGAAGCAGAAGGCGGAAGTTAAACTGGCAAAACGCACAAAAGTAAAGGGGAGCAAAGTGCTCCCCCTTTTTATTTATAACAGATGCAATTACTTGCTCTCAATCTCGGCAACAAGCTTTTTAACTTTATTCCAGCGGTCACCATCCATTTTAGGGCCAAGCACTTCGATAACATTGCCCGAAAGGACTGCTCCAATTTGGCCACATTTGTCGAGTGGGAGGTTTTTAATTAACCCATAAATGAAGCCCGAAGCATAAAGATCGCCAGCACCAGTTGTATCGATACAGTTTACTTTAATTACGCCAACCTTAACCTCTTCCTTCCCTCGCTTAATTAAGGAACCTTCGGAACCCAATTTAACAACTGCTATATCGACCAAACCACCAATAATGTGCAACGACTCTTCGGGGCTTTTACCTGTAAAGGCCTTTGCTTCCTCCTCGTTTGCAAAAACTATTGAAACATACTTTTCGATCATTTCATTTAAAAATTCGCGACTAGCCTCAACCACATTATAGCTTGCCATGTCGAGCGATATTTTTAAGCCCTTGGCATAAGCCATTTCAATGGCCTTACGAATTAGACCTTGGTTTTGCACTAAATAACCCTCGATGTGAAAGTAGCTGAAACCATCGAACATCTCGGGGCGTATATCATCGGGAGTCATTTCAATGGCTGCGCCAAGGTAAACGGCAAAAGTACGCTCCGAATCGGGAGTAACTAATGCTAAAGCCCTACCCGATTCGGCTTTACCTTTAAGCATTATTGGGTTAATTCCATTGTTTTGCTGATCTGTTTCAAATGCATCTCCATAGGGATCGGTACCAATTTTTCCGATAAAAGAAGTTTGAATACCAAGGTTTGCCAATCCGTTAATAGTATTGGCAGCGCTTCCCCCTGCAGCTAAGGTTTGGGGAATATCTCTTGTAAAAGCTAAAGCTTTTTGCATAAAAACCTCGTCGACAAGCTGCATGCTTCCTTTTGGCAATGCCAAATGAGCAAGAACTGATTCGTCGGGGAGGCTGGTCATAATATCAACAAGGGCATTGCCCAAACCTAAAACCTTTTCCATATTTTCAGTAATTTGATTGACAAATAAGAGCGAAGTTACTTTGGCGAAAATGAATAAAACAGGTTAAAACTACTATAAAAGAAAAAGCCCCGATGATTTACCGGGGCTTTGCTCCTCTTCTAGGACTTGAACCTAGGACCCCATGATTAACAGTCATGTGCTCTAACCAACTGAGCTAAAGAGGAGTGTTGGCGATTCTTTCGCGGTGCAAATGTAATATAAATAATCCTTTTTTACCAAATTATTTTTAATGTTTTTTTTAAGGAAAGTGCTATGGCACTACGAAACAACTTGATTCTGAGGACAACCATTAATCCAATCTCGTATATTTTTAAGCACAATTTCGGTTCTTCGGTCAATGGCTTCGGTTGTTGCGTATGCAATATGGGGCAATAAAACAACATTGGGCGCTGAAAGCAACGGGTGATTTGGTTGAATTGGGGGCTCGTATTCGTAAATGTCGACCGCTGCGCCACCAATGGAATTACTTTTTAACGCCTGAGCCAATGCTGCATAATCGACAACTGACCCGCGAGCTGTATTTACAAGAATTGCATTTGCCTTCATTAGTTCAATTAGTTCGGCATTTACAAGACCTATGGTTTGAGGATTAGAGGGAATATGAAGCGAAATAATATCGGCAGTATTAAATAGAGTGTGAAGCGAAACCATTTCGACATTTTTGATTGCTTTTGCTGTTCGACTATGTGCAATAACTTTACAGCCAAAGGCTGAAGCAAGTTCGGCAACTCGCTGCCCTATTGCCCCTAAGCCAACAATTCCGAAAACCTTTCCATTTAGTTCTCCTCCTAGAAACCCGTTTCGTGTTTTACCACTAATTGTAGCATCATGAAGCGGCACAATTCTTCGTAACACATTAATTGACATTGCAATAGCAAGTTCGGCAACTGCACTTGTACTGTAACCTGCCGCATTACATATGGTAATTTTACGCAGTTTACAGTAATCGAGGGGTAAATGATCGACCCCAGTGAATGCAACCGAAATCATTTTTAACTTTTTACATAATTCAATTGTGCGGACCTCAACGGGATAGTTGCTAATTACCGTTATTTCGGCATTGGAAATACGAGTTAGCAATTCCGCTTGACTTTCAATAGGAGAATTAAAGAATTCAACTGCATGTCCAAGAGCCTTCATTTCGGTTGAAAACCGAAGCTTTTCTTGTTCGCTAATTCCAATAGGTTCGGCAAATACAATGTTCATATAATACGACGTAAGTTTAACACAGAGATTCTATGTTTTGCATTTTACAAAATAAACGTTTTTATAGGATTCGAATTAACTATAATGACGCTAATTTTTATCAAATAGCACAACCTGTCCCGATTAAAACGGGTTTGGTTGAACTTTCTAAAAAGAAAGATTAACCACAAAGACCACAGAGGAAAAACAAAGAACCACAAAGTTAATATTGTAATATACCGTGCTTTGTGGTCTTTGAGAAAAACTTTGTGCCCTTTGTGGTTTGGCTTTTAATCTTTTTAAACAGCCTCATCTATAATGAAATGTATTTGTTCTCACTCTTCAATGATATTCCTCATATGGAACTGACGTTCTAAGTTTATTTTATGTAGTGAGTAGTAAACCGCCAAGGTTTCGAAGCCCACTCAGCACCTGCATAATCGACTCCAATTCGAGGGTTTGTTTCAATTATTGGAGACAATCCAGTTTCTTCGACCCATATTCTTGACGAAGCGGAAAGGTCTTCACCATAAAAAGATTTATCGATACCGAGAAGCCGGGTAAGTTTTCCAGGACCATTACAACCCTTTAACCCACGGATTAAAACTGCTTGGGGGTCGTTTTTTTGCCCTGTAACAAAATTTAGCATCCAGTACATGCCGTATATTAGGTAAACGTAAATATGACCTCCCTCGCCAAACATAACCTCCGTTCTGGGCGTGCGACCTTTGCTTGCATGGCAAGCCAAATCGTCGGTGCCACGGTAGGCTTCAACCTCGGTAATTATATAACTTTCGACAAAGCCTGTGTTGCCTCGCCGGCAAAGATTTTTCCCAATAAGTTCGGGAGCAACAATTAGCACGTCGCGAGAAAAGAAATCGGTTCCAATTCGAGCAATAGCCATTGAAAATTGACCTTATACTTTATAATACTAAATTTCTTGAAATAACATCGGCATGGGGATTAAAATAGCCAAAGTAAACATGTGGAAACTTCTCCTTTATTCGCCTCATAACATGCTCAACCCCAAAATGTTTATCGGTTACATTGTACTCCATACGGCTAAAGAACCAATCGGGGTCGATATTAAAATTTCGCCACTGAATCATCGACAGTTTAGTGTCGGCAATTAAAGTATTAAGCGCATCAATTTCGGGTTCTGTATCGGTTAAGCCAGGCATAACAAAGTAGTTAATGGATGCCCAGCGACCATAACGGCGAGCAATTTTTAACGACTCAACAGCATCGGCTCTTGTATAGTTTACAGGGCGAAAATACAGGTTGTACCACTTATCTTGAGCCGAATTCATGCTTACTCGAATGCTGTCAAGCCCTACGCGAAAAAGATCCTCAACTGCCTTGTGATTACTGCCGTTGGTGTTAAGGTTAATAATTCCCTTGTCGGTTCGTTTTCGAACTTCAACTATAACATCGCGAATAAGTTCCCACTGCATAAGCGGTTCGCCCTCGCAGCCCTGACCAAAGCTGATTATTGCATTGGGAGCGTTTTGAAGGTGTGGAACAGCAAATTCGATTATTTCGCTTACCGAAGGAACAAAAGTTAGCCTATGTTGCGTTGGAGAAATTGGCGATTCCTTTTCGTCCTGCTTTGAAATGCAGCCAATACAGCGAGCGTTACACGATGGAGAAATTGGAACAGGAGCCTCCCACCTATCCATTACAAAATTACGAGCAGCAGGGCACAAGTAAGTAAATGCACAATTTTGAACAATATGCTCGACCAAACGATTTTTTGGGTACTTCTTAAGGATATCCTTTCCCTTTTTAATAATAATTTTCTGATTAAAAAACTGGCAATCCTGTCTCTCGTCGGGGTCGATACGAACTGCCGGAACATAAAACTTACCCTTATACCAGCCTACGGCTGTATAGGCATACAGCGGAAGAACAGGTGCATTTGGCTCGTTTCGCCAAGCAGCCAACGAAAGCTGAGTGTGAGCTGGCGATATAAATGCTGAAACGGCATTTCCCTGCTTACGCTCGACCAGTTCGCCTTTAGCATTATATCCCAAAGCCTTGCGACCAGGCAACTCAAACAGATCACTTCCCTCGGGGAGAGGAATCATATTATCAATGGAAAGAGGATATACGCTGGTTCCCGAGCGGCCAGCAGCAAACATTCGAGTATCCTCGAAAATATTTCCACAGCCATCGCTATACACTAAAAGAGGAGATTTATGCTTCATTGCATGTTCGTTTTGTAAACGAACAAAAGTAGCTAAAAGAGCGGGGATGAGCTAAAATAAATTAGCCAAAGTTGCACCCACAGCAACCACCACCCATTCCGCATGAAGGAGCAACCTGAGATTCTTTGCTGTGCTTTGGTGCGCTGAACTCGTTGCATTCCTCTCCATTTTTAGGACAAGGAGCAATAAGTTTACTACATGGGCCAAATGCTGGGTCAATCCACTCGACCAGCTTTCCTTCGGCCTCGAACTTTGTGTTACACGGTTTGCAGTAAAAGGTTGGCATAGTACTTTGGTTTAGCAGTAATAAAATCTCACGCAAAGGCGCAAAGACGCTATATTCTAACTGTTATAAAAGAAACCTGAGTAGTTACATTTATTTTAACAGCTTCCGCTATCGCACGAGCAGCCGCAACCGCAGCCACCAGCGTTACCGCTACCGTGTTTCTGCATTAATACAGGCAAACCTTCGCGGTACCACTGGGTTATGCCACCGTCGAGATTGTAAACGTTAGTAAATCCCTGAACCATGAAGAGGTTAACGATTTTAACGCTTCGTATACCATTGGCACAGGCAATTATTAAAGGTTTGTCGTTTGGCAGCTTCGAGTATGTATCGACAATTGTAGATATTGGCATGTATTCAACCTGAGTTGAATCGAACTTAATAACATCAAGTTCTTCCTCCTCGCGAATATCGACAATAATTGCATCCTCCTTTTCAATGGCCAAAACGGCATTTATAGGAGTTACATGTTTAATTTCGGGCAGGGTAAAAACCTGATTTTCGGCATAAAGACTGTAGTTCATAAATCTGTTTTAAAAAGTTGGGCAAATTTACTTATATGTAATTCAATGTCGTTTATTTAAGAATAATTATCGCAATCATGCAATACCTATTAAAAAAAAACCACAAATCCCGATAACTATCGGGACACAAAGAGAAAACAAAGAGCCACAAAGAAAAAGTCTTTATATAATCTACTTTGTGAACTTTGAGAAAAACTTCGTGCTCTTTGTGATTAAACTTCCCTTAGATTATAGTTAGTCTCTTTTTATTCTAACTAAAAGACATTGATTGATTGATTTATAATTACTGAAACCAGTAACGCAACCAACAATTCAATGTTCACTATTATTTCATTTTTTCCTTTTTCCCCAGGTTCGCAGCTGGCACATACAGCCTCCGGTTAAGGTTTCATCGTTATCGATAAGTAAAGGGAAACCATCGCGTTCCCATTCGCAAATACCACCAATTAGGTTGGCAACTTGGGTAAAGCCCTTGCCTTTCAGAAACGCAACAATCTCTTTGCTATGAACACCAACAGCGTCGGCAACAATAATGGGTTTGTTAGTTGGAAGATGATGATAGAACTCTTCGATTTCGTCGTAAACGCAATGAAGACCTTCGGGCACATCGAAACGTTTGTTGTTGAAAAGCAAGTCGAGCCTAAGGTCGAGAAGAACTGCCCCTTTACGAAAAGTTCATTCGCCTCGCGAGGCGAAAGGTGAAGAATATTGTCGATTTTGAATCCAAAGCCAGAAAATAAGCTTTCCATATCGTTTATTTTGAACCTGCCTTCTTTATCCAACCCTCAAGAGTCGATTTTGTAGGCATTTTACCCTGCACTTTAACTTCGCCATCGATAATTAGCCCTGGCGAAAGCCAAACGCCAAAATCGCTAAAGCGATTAACGTTGGTAACCTTTTCGATATTTGACTCAACGCCAAGTTCAGCAATTACTTCGCGGCAAAGTGCTTCTAACTTTATGCAGTTAGGGCATCCAGGGCCAAGTACTTTTATTTCCACCATAGTTTTAATTAATCTGCTTGTTTAGTTGTTAATGAACTTTTGCACATTAACGCCCCGTAAGTGGAGAACCAATGCAATTCATCGTTTTTGTTAACTTCAACTTCTAATGCTGGTAAAATTACAATTAATTATGCTTAGTTGATGTGTTTCCGTCTCCCTATTCCTATCTCTTCGAATTGGGAAACACTTGTAATGCAAACCAGCTGGAGTTTTTGGACTACTGCCATTAATATTTTAAATACTCCCTGACTAAAAGTAGCCAAATGCACCAGTTGATTAATAGTTTATTGAAATTTAAATGTTAGTTTATAGAAAGATTTTTTGATGAAATTTTGATGAAACAAATAAACTCCTTCAACACAAAGAAGTAAGGAGTTGTATAAAAAAGTTGCGTTATTTAGTACCTATTCCTATTGGCAAACCATACCAGCGAAAGCATTACAGGCACTTCAACTAAAACGCCAACAACGGTAACCAAAGCAGCAGGCGACTGCAGTCCAAACAGCGCTATGGCAACCGCTACTGCTAATTCAAAAAAGTTACTGGCACCAATCATGGCAGCTGGCCCGCATATAGGGTATGACAGTTTTAATAATTTTCTCCCACCATACCAAGCAATAAAAAAGATAAAGTAGGTTTGAATTACCAATGGAACAGCGGCCAAAAGAATAATTAGCGGATTGTTTACAATGTTTTGACCCTGAAAAGCAAACAGAAAGATAAGCGTAACTAGCAGCGCAATTATACTTACTGGCTTAAGCTTGGGTAAAAAGATGTTTTTAAACCAATCTTCTCCCTTGCTTCGCAACAATAGTCTTTGGGTAATAACCCCTGCAACTAGCGGAACAACAACAAATATAAGCACGCTATATACAAGTGTATCGTAAGGTATTTTAATATCGGTAATGCCCAAAAGCAAACCAACAATGGGAACAAAAGCCACAAGGATAATTAGGTCGTTAACCGAAACCTGAACCAGCGTGTAGTTGGGATCGCCATCGGAAAGGTAGCTCCAAACAAATACCATGGCGGTACAAGGAGCAGCACCAAGCAGAATAGCGCCAGCAATGTATTCGCCTGCCAAAGCAGGATCGATCCAAGCCTGATAAATCTTTGCGAAGAAAATCCACGCAAAAAAAGCCATAGTAAACGGCTTAATTAGCCAGTTAATAACAACGGTCCAAATAACCCCTTTGGGTTTTTTCCCAACCTGCTTAATGCTAGTGAAATCGATTTGAAGCATCATGGGGTAAATCATTAGCCATATTAATACGGCAACGGGGATGTTTACCTTTGCAATTTCGAGGCTGCTTACAATAGCAATGCTGTCGCCAGCAAAGTGCCCAATTACTATTCCTATAATTATGCAAAGAGCAACCCATAGGGTTAGATACTTATCGAAAAAGCTAATATTCTTTTTCGATTTATCAGCAGCTACTACATCTCTTAACTCACTCATAGTATTTGTTTTAAATTTTGATATGTGGCAACTAAACAGAAATTGTTTCACGATAAAACTTATAGAATTGTTCCTTACTTAAATCCCTAACCCTTCGGAACTCGCTCAAAATAAACTCATCGGTTCCTGTTGCATGGCTTGGGTCCTCGAAGCCAATATGCAAGCGATGTTTTACCTTTCCAAAAAATGCAGGGCAGGTTTCGTTGGCATCGTCGCAAACGGTGATAACGTAGTCCCACTCCTCGTTAATGTACTGGTCGACCATTTTGGGGTGTGGTGGCTAATGTCGATACCCACTTCGCTCATCACCTTAATGGCTTTAGGGTTTACCTGCGTAGCAGGTTTGGTTCCTAACGGGACAGTAATTTTAAATGCGGTTACCCTACTCAATGGCAATGCTTATTTGTTTTGGCTAAAAAAGGCAGAGGATTTTGCCCCCTGCCTTTTAAAAAATGTGTTCAATACTATATAGCTCCGTAAATCATTCCACTAATGGTTGCCATTATAATAACCAGTAAAACGTAAACTAATGTTTTCTGAGTTCCCATAACTTTTCTAATAACCAGCATATTTGGGAGAGAAAGCGACGGCCCCGCAAGAAGCAAGGCCAACGCAGGGCCTTTACCCATTCCCGACGATAGCAAACCCTGTACAATAGGCACCTCGGTTAATGTTGCGAAGTACATAAATGCGCCAACAATGGATGCGAAAAAGTTAGAGAAAACGGAGTTTCCACCTACAAGCGACGAAATCCAACTACTAGGAATAACTCCAGGAATGCTGGTAGAATCGTGAGTTGAACCTAAAAGGAATCCTGCTACAATAACTCCCAATGCCAACAATGGCATAATTTGCTTGGCAAAATCCCAGCTGGCAATAGTCCATTCGCGGTTCTCGTCCTCCTTTTGCATGGTTATAATGCTTAAACCGGTTATTGAAACAAGCATTGGAACAAGAGGCGCTAACGAGCCGCCAATATAAGTTGAAGCAAGAATTCCCGAAACGGCAGTAGCAACAGCGGCAGCAGCAACCAACCACCATTTTATTTTTAGTATTTTAATTAAGGAGTAAACCAAACCGAGCCCGAAAATGCTGGTTATAATCCATTTGTTGCTCCATATAAAGTACCACGCACCGCTTGTATCGTCGCTGGTGGGTTTCCCCCAGTTGGCAAATACAAGAATTAGTACAAGAATAAAGAAGTGAAACGATGTTTGCCACATTGGCCGAACCTCGGGAGGCAACTGAATATTCATTTGCTCGGCGGCTTTTACCTTTTCTTCTTTACGGTAAATTATGGCCATAATGCTTCCAATTATAATAGCAAAACTTACTGCACCTATAATACGAGCAACGCCCATCTCGAAACCAAGAATGCGAGCCGTAAGAATGATTGCCAGAATATTTATGGCAGGACCCGAGTACAAAAAAGCAACTGCTGGGCCTAAACCTGCACCACGCTTATGAATACTCGAGAAAAGGGGTAAAATTGTGCAACTGCATACAGCCAAAACTGTTCCCGAAACAGCTGCAACCGTGTAGGCAAGCCACTTTTTGGCGTTTGCGCCAAAGTACTTTAGCACCGCACCCTGACTAACAAAAACCGAAATTACTCCAGCAATAAAAAATGCTGGCAGTAGGCAAAGTATCACGTGCTCCTGTGCGTACCACTTGGCAAGGTCGAGCGTTGCATCAACGGCTGTGCGGAATGTTGCGCTATCGACAGGCATAAAGAATGCCAAGGTGAAGAAGAAAACTATCCAGAAAAGGATTTGAAGTTCTTTTTTAATTTCCATTATTACTTAATTTATAAAAAAACCAATACTACATAGTAAACTCCTACTCCAATAAAAATAACCGCTACAGCCCTACGAAACCAAAGTTCGAAGGTTTTAATTCGGCTATAAAACGACCCAATACTCGAAACGCTAAATGCCAAAATCCAAGCAATTATTATAACTGGTAAGCCGGTTGCTATGGCAAATACAAAGGGAAGAAAGTATCCACCGGTTGACGAAACCGAAAGGGGAATTAACCCTCCAAAGAACAGCACCCCGCTGTAAGGGCAAAACGCCAAGGCGAAAACAACTCCTAAAAGTAATGCGCCCCACGAACTTCCTTTGCTTGCCTTTTCTTCGGCACGCGAAGATAGTTTTCCCGAAAAGTAGAGCTTTATCTTTATAAAGTCGAGCATAAAAAGCCCAATAATAATAAGCAGAGGGCCAACAAACATTTCGCCGTAAATGCTAATGAATCGCTGAATTTTATAGATACTTGCTCCCTGCTTAAGAATAAGAATTAGCAGCACCCCAAGCACTGTATAGGTAATTGCCCGCCCAAGGGTATAAAGAATGCCGTTGAGAAAAATCCTTTTCTTATTAAGAATATCCTTGCTTATAAATCCAACCGCCGAAATATTGGTTGCCAAGGGGCAAGGGCTAATGGCTGTCATTAGCCCAAGCAAAAAGGCAGTTAAAATAGGAAACTGAGAGTTATCGACAAAGTTTTGCAAAAAGTCCATGCTAGTTCTTTAAAACTTCGTTGATTTTAGCAACCAAATCGCGTTCAAATTCCTCTTTGTTCTGTGTACGTGAGTAATTACGAATAACTTCGGAAACGTCGGCAACAACCTCTTTCTTTTTCTTTTTGCCCACAATTACAAGGGTTTGCGATTTTGCACTATGCTTAGCAATAAGATCCTTATTTGCCTCATCGGCCAGTTTTACCTCCTTAAAAGAAACCTTGTCGGCAGTAAAATTCTTCTCAATAACTGCTTTTACTTCGGCCTCAGCAGCATTGCACGCTTTGGCTTGGCAGCACGAAAGGTTAGCCTTAAAGTAAAGAACCTCTACTTTTTGAGCTTTAAGGGCTACTACTGAAAGCAGCACAAATGCTAAAATGGTGAAAAGTCGTTTCATATTCTATTTGGTTAAAAGTGTATTAACTTCATCAATAATTGCATTTTTAAGCACATCGGGGTTTCGCAATGCATTTGCAAATGCCAATTCGGTAAGATTTGTGTGCGCCTCGCCCGATACAACTACTAGGCTGCTTCCAGCAACTTCGTACTTTTCAGAAATCGCCTCGTTAGCCTTTTCGGAGAAGTCGAGTTCGAGAAATTTCACATCCTCATTTTGCGAAAAGTTTGCTGCTATAGTCTCGGCTGCCAAATTTTGAATTGCCAAGCAAGTTTTGCAGCGCTGCTTCGAGTGAAAGTAGTATACCATAACCTTAGCTTTTTCAACCGGAGCAACCTCAACGGTGCTATCAGCCTTTTTGTCGGTCTTTTGTCCACAGCTAAAAAAGCCAATTGCCATTATACTAATGGCCAGAATAAGGGAAATTCTTTTCATTAATTTTAGTTTTAAAAGTTATTATTGACACTTCGAAATAATTTCTTTAAGCTCGTTAACGCTTGGTATTTTGCCCGAAAAAATAACCTTTTCGTCGATTACCAACCCTGGCATACGCATTACACCATAGCCCATAATTGCTACGATATCATCAACTTTTGTAACATTAGCGTCGACACCAAGTTCCTGTACAGCGTTACGTGTGGACTGTTCGAGTGTTTTACACTTGGGGCAACCGGTCCCCAGAATTTTAATTTCCATATCCTTTTATCAGTTTAGTTAAACATTATATGGTTAATTTTTAATGTAAAGTGATGAATGCAAAATGTAAATTGGAGTGAATAAACATTGCTGTTACCCCATAAATTTGTGTTTTACATTTAGTGTTTTACATTTTACTTTGCTTTTATTTATCGCCTTCGAAGAACTCTTTCATCATTTGCCTTGCTTCCTCCCACGCATCGCGTTTTATGCAATACTTTATTTTAGGTGGATTGAATTCGCCCTGAATTAGTCCGGCATCCTTAAGTTCGCTTAAGTGCTGCGAAAGCGTGCTACGGGCAATGGGCAAATCGTCGGCAATGTCGCCGCTGTAGCAGCACGATTGCTTCGAGAGAATTTCCATTAGCTGTATTCGAACTGGATGGCTTAGCGCCTTGGCGTAACGGGCAAGCTTAATTTGCCTTTCGGTGTACTTTGGTTTAATCATACATAGGTTGCAATAAAAACATTTCGCAAATATACGAAATGTTTTTATTTCGCAAAAATACGAAATGAATATTTTAGGGATTTTACATTTTGCAACATTAATGGTAAAGTGCAAGCGAATGGCCATAAACCAAAAAAGTTCGACTTAGTCCAAACCTACACTTTGGTAGGCAGGTACTATGTCGAACTTTAATAAATGTTTGCTAAGCTTAATTAAGCCAGCGAATGTGGGAGTTGGGGCAAAACTCTCTTAAATTTCTCTGAAAGTGGTTCCTACCGCTAATACCAAGAATCCTACAAGCAATAGAATGTAGTTATACTCACTTAAAATTTGAACATGAGCGTAGTGGCCTATAATTCCAAGTATACCAGCGATTAATCCAATAATCCAGGTAATTTTTTTTGGTGCTGAAGGCATTTTCATAATTTTTATCTTTAGGAGAATAAAATGTTGTTCATTGTAATGCTATGTCTTTAATAGTTTTGGGATAGAGTTTCTTTTGCACAATCCTCTTAGCTTTTTTACGATTTATGCTGAAAAAGGTAGAATAAACCAAGTTGAAAACCCCTGTTGTAAGAGTTTATGGCATCGCTATTATTAATATTGGTAAAGCCGTGGTTGTATCGAAAGTCAATACCAAATCCGGTGGAAGGTTTCACATAGCTCATCCCCACACTTAATCCAAAGTCAGTACTTTTATAATTATCTTTAACGTCAGCAGTTGCATTACCTGTTTTCGATTTTGCACTTGCTAAAATACCCAGCTGAGGACCAGCCTGGAGTCTGAATCCATTATCGAACATGTATTGTATTAATAGGGGTATATTGACATAGTTCATATTTATCAACATGTCTACGCCAGCAATTTTCGATTTTGAACCTTGTACTGAAAAAACAGCTTCGGGTTGTAGTGCAAAATTATTGCTCATGTGAATATGGCCTAACAAACCAGCATGATAGCTGAGTTTAGGGTCGAAATCGTTACTGTTATCGCCCATTATAGTGTAGGCATTTAAGCCCCCCTTAATGCCAATGTTCACATGTTGCGAATGAGCAGCATTTGTTATAAGTAAAAGAGCCACAACTGTAAAAAGAAAAGATTTCATAGTTTTTTAGTTTAGATTGAAGACCGTCACTATATTTCTGGCGAATCATCAAAGTGAACATCAAAAGTAAGTTTGTTTTCACATTGAATGTTACATATTACCTGCAATTGATTACAAAATTCACGGGTCTACTTTCACTGCTCCTATACCTAAGAACTTAAATTTCAGCAGAATTATAAATAGCAAGTAAACCGTTTTAGCCTACCCTTTGAACTAATCCTCACCCATTTCGTTTTAATAAGTAAATATTGTAAAAATGAAAACATGGGACGACCTTAAATACAGCACAATTAGTGTTTACAGAAACAATGAAATTGCCGAAGGAGCTTACCTTCTTTCGTTTAAACGAAACTTTAACTTTGTGGCAGGGCAAGTAGTAGCGCTTGGAGTTACACCAACTATTGCTCCTCGCCTTTACAGCATTGCAAGCGGCGAAAACGATGAATTTATCGAAATTTTATATTCCGAAAAATTGGACGGATCGCTTACACCCATGCTTTCGCTATTAAAACCTGGTGACAACCTTATGGTTTCGGAACCATTTGGGACATTTACACAAACCTCAAAGTCAGATGTTTACATTGCTGCCGGCACAGGAATTGCTCCATTTATGTCGAGAATACGATCGGCAAAAGCCGAAAACCCCACAGTTATTCACGGTGCAAGCTACCCCGAGTTTTTCTACTATAATAAAGAGTTCGAAAATTTTGGAAGAAACTACATTCGCTGCTGCTCCCGTTGTAGCGACGACCAACTGTTTCAGGGACGAGTAACCGACTATGTGAAGCAGTGGAGTAACCTCGACCCCAATAAAAAGTATTACCTTTGCGGCAGCGCCGAAATGGTTGTTGAAACTCGCGATGCTCTAATTGCTAAGGGCGTACCATTCGCAAACATTAACGCGGAGATTTATTTTTAGAATTAAACGCAAAGAGGAAATTCACGCAAAGGCGCAGAGACGCAACTTTTTTGCTTTTTAATATTTAACGCAAAGAGTAAGTTCACGCAAATCCTGATAACTATCGGGAGCAGAGGCGCAAATAAAGTCGAATTTATGTACAGATTTTTTCAATAACTATATATGACTAATGACTGAAAATGAAATTTCAAAGATAATTGTTGATGCTTGTTATCGTATTCATAGCCAGTTAGGACCAGGTTTATTCGAATCTGTTTATGAGAAAATACTTGTTATTGAACTTGAAAAAGCAGGTTTAAAAGTATTTAGCCAAGTTACCATACCTGTTATTTGGGATAATATTCAGATTGACCAAGGCATTAGAGCCGACTTAATTGTAAACTATAAAGTAATTGTTGAAATAAAATCGGTTGAAGCAATTTCTCCGGTTCACCATAAACAACTGCTTACATATCTTCGATTAACAGATATGAAACTTGGGTTGCTTATTAACTTTAATGAAAAGTTAATAAAGGAAGGAATAACAAGGATTGTAAATAACTTAAAGTTTGGATTTTAAGTGAAAGCTAGAGGATACTATAAGTGATTTGCATTTCACACGCAGCAACCAGATTTTTTTCATTGTCAAAATAGCGTCTCTGCGCCTTTGCGAGAGAAACTTAATTAAAATAAAATGTCGAAACCTGCCCTATTTGGTCTTACCCTTAACGAGCTAATTGCACTTGCAAAGGAGGAGAAACTTCCCGGTTTTACTGCCAAGCAAATTTCGGAATGGCTTTACAAAAAGGAAATCACGTCAATCGACGAGATGACAAACCTTTCGCTCAAGGTGCGCCAGCAGCTTTCGGAAAAGTACTGCTTTGGACTTTCGCAACCAGCAAAGGTTTCCGAATCGACCGATGGGACAAAAAAGTACCTTTTTACTACCAGTAACCTAAAATTTGTTGAAGCAGCTTACATTCCCGACAACGACCGAGCAACGCTTTGCGTATCGAGTCAGGTTGGCTGCAAAATGGGCTGCCTTTTCTGCATGACCGGCAAGCAGGGCTTTCAAGGGCACTTAAGTGCTGGCGAAATTATTAATCAACTTCGCAGTATTCCCGAGTGGAAAAATATAACGAACATAGTATACATGGGAATGGGCGAGCCGTTCGACAATTTGGACAACGTACTAAAGTCGCTCGAAATTCTCACTTCGGAATGGGGAATGGCCATGAGCCCTCGCCGCATAACCGTTTCAACAATAGGCGTAATACCTGCTATGAAAGAGTTTCTCGAGCGGAGCAACTGCCATCTGGCCGTAAGCCTTCACACCCCTTTCGACGAAGAGCGACGAATGCTAATGCCCATTCAAAATGTTTACCCTATAGAAGAGGTTGTTAAAGAAATTCGAAAATTCGACTTCTCGGGGCAACGGCGCGTGTCGTTCGAGTACATAATGTTCAACGGCATTAACGACACACCACGGCACGTAAAGGAGATGTCGCGACTTTTGAATGGACTCCAGTGCCGTGTTAACCTCATTCGTTTTCATGCCATTCCCGACACACCACTAAAGGGTTCGCCCGACGATGTAATTTTAGAATTCAGGAATGCTCTTACCGCCAAAGGCGTTTTCACCACGCTTCGGTCATCGCGAGGTCAAGATATTCAGGCAGCCTGTGGACTACTGTCGACAAAGGAAAACATGAAACGCGAATAATTTTTTACCAATTTTCAATATTATTTTAAATTTTTCTTCAGAAATCTTTGTCATTCAATTTTACTTTCTTACTTTTGCAAGCCCAAAAAGTGTTGAACACTATTAATATTATAAATAAATGTACGCTATTGTAGACATTGCCGGACAGCAGTTTAAAGTGCAGAAAGATCAGAAGATCTACGTTCATCGCCTCGAAGGCGAGGAAGGCGCTAAGGTCAGTTTTGACAAAGTACTGCTTGTTGACAACGAAGGAGCAATTAAAATTGGCAGCCCTTCAATTGAAAACGCCATGGTTTCGGCCACCATATTAGGTCATGTGAAAGGCGATAAAGTGATCATCTTCAAAAAGAAGAGACGCAAAGGTTATAAACTGAAAAGAGGCCACCGCCAACAGTTCACACAAATTCATGTAGAAGAAATAGTAGCTTAACAAAATAAATTTTTGAACAATGGCACATAAAAAAGGGGCTGGTAGTTCGCGAAACGGACGAGAATCCGAAAGTAAACGATTAGGCGTTAAGCTATTCGGCGGACAGGTTTGCAAAGCTGGAAACATTATTGTACGTCAAAGAGGAACTAGGCACAATCCTGGTCAAAATGTAGGTATTGGTAAAGATCATACTCTTTTTGCTTTGACCGACGGAGTTGTAGCTTTTCGCAAGAAAGCTGAAAACAAGTCGTACGTTTCCGTTATTCCTGCCGAGAACTAGTACCATACCACGTAAAACGTAATTAAAGTCTCCTGTGGCTGCACTACTATCGGTGCCGATACAGGAGACTTTTTCATTATAACAATTCGACTTATGCTCACATTAAGGCAAATTCGCGAAAGCCGTAACGAGGTTATCGAGCGCTTAGCGGTAAAAAATTTCGATGCCGAAAAAATGGTTGCCGCCATTATCGACCTCGACGACCAACGTAAAACTATGCAGGTTAAGCTCGACAATAACCTTGCCGAGCAAAACAGCATTGCAAAACAGGTTGGAAACCTGTTTAAAGAAGGAAAAACCGAAGAGGGAAATGCTGCAAAGCAAAGGGTTGCCGACCTTAAGGAAGAGTCGAAGGAAATGGGGCTACAACTTGCTGAAACAGAAAAGAAGCTTAACGATGCATTGGTACTGCTCCCAAACTTACCACACGCTTCGGTTCCCAAGGGAAAAACCCCTGCCGACAACCTCGAAATTCGTTCGGGAGGAAAAATGCCACAGCTTAGTGCGAGTGCTGTTCCCCACTGGGATTTGGCAAAAAATTACGACATTATCGACTTTGAACTAGGCGTTAAAATTACAGGTAGCGGGTTTCCTGTTTACAAGGGAAAAGGGGCTAAACTTCAGCGTGCGCTTATAAACTTTTTCCTCGACGAGAATGTGGCAGCTGGCTACGGCGAGGTTATGCCTCCGCTTATGGTTAATGCCGACTCGGCATACGGAACCGGTCAACTTCCCGACAAGGAAGGGCAAATGTACTATGTTAATGCCGATGATTTCTACATGATTCCAACTGCCGAAGTGCCTGTTACCAATATTTTCAGGGATGTAATTGTTCAGGCTTCGAGTTTACCAATACGACTAACAGCATATACGCCTTGCTTTCGCCGCGAAGCAGGTTCGTATGGAAAAGATGTAAGAGGATTAAACCGTTTGCATCAGTTCGACAAAGTTGAAATTGTGCAGGTTCAACACCCCGAAAAGTCGTACGAAAGCCTCGACGAAATGGTTAAACACGTTGAAGGCATTTTGAACAAACTCGAACTACCCTATCGAATTATCCGTCTTTGCGGAGGCGACATGAGTTTTGCTTCGGCTTTAACATACGACTTTGAGGTATACTCTGCTGCGCAGCAGAAATGGCTCGAGGTTAGCTCGGTTTCGAATTTCGAATCGTTTCAGGCAAATCGCCTAATGCTTCGCTACAAAGAGGAAGGGGACAAAAAGAACCAACTGGCTCATACCCTTAATGGTAGTTCGTTGGCATTGCCACGTATTGTAGCATCGCTACTTGAGAACAATCAGGTTGATGGAGGCATTCGAATTCCAAAGGCACTTCAGAGCTACTGTGGTTTTGAGATGATTGAGTAGAAAAGAAAAATATTTAACCAATGAAAGCCTCAGCCGTAATGTGTTGGGGCTTTTTACACTTATGTGATTGGCTAAAAAGACTTAAAAAATAACCACAAAGGTCACTAAGATTTACGCAAAGCACACAAAGCAACGCATGCACGAGTATTAAACTTTCTATACTTTGCATCTCCTCTGTACACGATAATTATCGGGATTCGCGTTATTCCTGTTTTCCTCGCTGGGTCACC
>DDWL01000055.1 GCA_002345675.1 Bacteroidales bacterium UBA2287
CAGAAGCTGCACACAAAATTTCAAAGGGAAATTTCGGTTAGCCCTTCCGAGGTAACCACAACCTCAATGGACGAGCAGTTTATTGCCAAAGCAGTTGGAATTGTTGAAGAAAACATGGTTAACGAGCTGTTTAGCGTCGACGATTTCTGTAATGCACTGCTCATGAGCCGAACCAGCGTTCACCGGAAAATTACAGCAATTACAGGGGTATCAACTACCGATTTTATTCGTACAATTCGTTTAAAACGGGCAGCTCAACTTATTAAAGGTAACGTGGCAAGCATTTCCGAAATTTCGTTTATGGTGGGTTTCTCCGATGTGTCGTACTTCTCCAAATGTTTTAAAAAACAATTTGGTGCTACCCCAACTGAATTTCACTCCAAAGAATGATTTTAAAAACATAAATAATCTTTATAAAGGCCTCATATCGAGGTCTTTTTTTTTAACTGAAACGATATTACCAAACATTGAAACATGATTACCATGCATGGGTAACGATTGAATATACTTTTGCAGTACAAAACAATCAATCGAACTTAAAACCAAATGCCATGAAAAACTATGTACTAAAATCAGCTTTTTGTTTCTTAGCTGCATTCACTCTGGTAACAACCACGTATGCACAAATTGGTAACATTAAGAAGCCATCAATTCCATCGAAACCGCAATCTACAAAGACTACTGAGTCAAAAAAACCAGAAGAAAAGGCTAATTCCACTAAGGGCGAACCTTCGTTTGCGCAAATAACAGGTAAAACTATTTACGTATCGAAAAGCGGAAAGAGTAGCAACGACGGATTAACCCCTGCAACCGCTCGAAAAGACATTGACAGAGCCATTGAATTGGCTCAGAAAGGCGATGTAATAAAGGTAAGCCAGGGCGAATACTCGGGCACCATGGATGTGTGCAAATTCGAAATAACCGAGTCGATAACCCTAATGGGTGGGTATAATTCCGATTTCACAGAACGGAATGTTGTAAAACACCCAACCTACATTAAGGCTAAAGCCAACTCGGCAGTAGACCAACACGTTCTTATTATAAAATCCGATAAGGAGGGTAATGGTGTTACGGTTGATGGTTTTATTTTTGATATGTCAGGTCAGAACAAGTATGGCAAAGATATCCCAGAAGGGTTACTGTCGGGTTACCTGCCCCTAACCAACCAAGGTGGAACGCCTGCACGCTCGGCCATTATTACAACGGGCAACAACCATGTTATTCAGAATAACGTGTTCGTTAACATAGCGAAAATGGGCGTATCCATTAGGCACAACAAGATAATTCCGGGAAAGGTTAAAGTATTAAACAACGTTTTTGTTGTTTGTGCCGACTATAGCATAGAGGTGTTTGGACTACCAGGTTCGCAACCCAATCAGGAGGTTGAGATTGCCAATAATACTTTTGCTCTGACCTTTGGTTCGAACTTTATGAACGAGGATGGGGGCGAAGCAATATACCTAAAATCGGAAGCCGACTATAACGTTCACCACAATGTATTTGCATTTAGTTCGGGTGCGGGTATTCGTTACACATCGAAGAATACCCTAAAAATGAACGACAATATTTTTTATGCCAACCGTAGAAACGACATAAATACGCATTTAAACAACAAGCGTGTGTTTGCATCGGCCGATCAGTTTGAGGATTTGCCCATACTTACAACAAGCAACGACAAACGCGAGGTTGTAAAACTGCCACTAAATCAAAACTACCTGAATGCCTTTGTGAACATGGCGTCGCAAACTGTTTCGGTTGAGTTCGACCCCAACTCCGATTGGAACCAGCTTCGCTCAGTGCTTGGACTTCCACTTCAATCCACAGGCAAGGTAAATGTTAATTTCTTTGCTAACATGTACCCTCTTGAAGAAACACTTAAACTATTCGGTTCAGTTAGCGGATATGGAGCACAAATACCTACTAATAACTAAGCACCAACAAGAATGAAACGATTTTTTATTGCAATGCTTAGAAACTGTTTTAATTTTATTAATGAGAAATATTCTGTTAATTGCCACGGGCTTTAGCCCGTGGTTCAATATGAAAGAAGAATGCTGGGCTTCAGCCCAATATGTTTCTAATATTATTTGGCTAAAGCCCGTGGCAATTGAAACCCAAAATATTAATTAAAACTTAAACAATTTCTTATTATTGCCAGGTTTTCATACTTAGCAAGTTCACAGGAAGTGATAGGTTTCGCTGGCAGCGAGTATACAGCTAATAGCCAAAAATTGAGTTGGACTATAGGTGAAGTCATTATTAATTCACATACAGCCAATGAAGTTACATTAAACCAAGGCTTTCACCAATCGGCTATGGTTATTACAAGTATTGAAACAAACATCGACTTCACCATTGAAGTATCAGCATTCCCTAACCCTAGAGTTAACAAGTTGACTGTAACTCATACAGACGCAGAATCTGAACGATTAACATACACGGTTTATAGTATTAAAGGTAATTGTAAAGCTACAGGAGTTTTGAGTAGCACAACAACCGAAATAGATTTCAGCAGCTTTTCAGTAGGTATTTATATTCTGCAAATTACTGACTACAAAGGAAATGTAAATAGACTAAAAATTGTAAAACAGTAAATCATAAGCCATGAGCCATGAAAAATTTTAAGAAACTTCTAACAGCTTTAATTTACGCAATAGCACTCAATCCTGTTTTTGCCCAAACCCCAAGCCAGTTCAACTACCAAGCGGTGCTCCGCAACGCCGAGGGTGCACCCATTGCAAATCAGGTTACAAGTGTAAAGGTTGAGATACTTCAGGGCAGCCCAACGGGAACCGTTGTATTTAACGAAACCCACAGCGTAACCACCTCAAATTTAGGGTTAATAAACCTTCAAATCGGTTCTCTCGAGAATGGTTTAGGCAATATTGAGTGGGGCACAAGCAGCCACTTCGTTCGCATTTCGGTAAACGATGTGGAGTTTGGAACCAGTCAGTTACTCAGCGTGCCGTATGCCATGCATGCAAAAACTTTCGATGGCGATATGCAGGGGCGAGAAATTGAAAATATTGCAGATCCAACAAGCAACCAAAGCGCTGCCTCAAAGGCATACGTAGATGTGCTAAAAAATAGAATTGATGCTATGGAGGAGTTGTTACTAACCCATTTTGGCATAACCGATATTGAGGGAAACAACTACCCAGTTGTTAAAATTGGAAACCAATACTGGATGGCCGAAAACTTGAAAACGTTAGCCTATAACGATGGCGAAGCAATTCCATTAATAGAATTTGATTTGGACTATAACCCAAACCCAGCAGGGTATAGAATATACGATAACATTGAGAGTAATAAGGATCTGTATGGAGTACTTTACAACTGGCAGGTTGTTGAAACCGAAAAAATTTGTCCAATTGGCTGGCATGTGCCCTCATTCGATGAGTTTTACGAATTAATTGACTTTGTTGGTGGAGTAAGTGTTGCTGGGGGGAAATTAAAGAGTAAAGCAATGGTTCCTAACGCACATCCAAGATGGGAAAGCCCAAATACTGGAGCTACTAACGAATTTGGCTTTGCTGCTTTACCTGGCGGTGTTGTTTATAGTAGCACCGATACAAACGACTTGTATTTTGATGGTCAAGGATATCGGGGACAATACTGGACAACACGTGTATACAATGAGTACAACTCGTATTTAATTGAGTTTACATACGATAGCCAATCGGTTCCGTCAACAATTCTAAGTTCAAAAAATGTTGGTCGCTCAATAAGGTGTATAAAAGATTAGCAGCAAGTTTAAATAAGTTGAACAATTGGCACATTGTTTTTCATTAAAAGTTTAACTTGATGCTCAATTAATCCTAAAAAAAAATAAAAATGAAAGTATTAGGCAATCGAATTATAATTGCTGGCATAGCAACCTTCTTTTTAGTTTATTTAGTTGCATGTCAGGTTAACGAAAAGGATAAAACAAGTAAGCTAATTAATGAAATTAATAAGGAGGCTCTAAATTTTGATAGGCTGGCCGAGCATTCGAGTTCGTTCAACATTTTTTATGAAGATTGGAGTGCCGATGTTTATTACTCCGAAGTTCCTTTTCTTATTGTTGCCCGTGGCGAAATTTGGAGCTACCGCTTCTACTTTAAAAACAATGAAATTGTACTTATCGAAACCTTCGAAACGGAGATTAATGAGCGCTGGCGTTTTTACGTTAAAAACGAGGAGCCTTTTTATGTTGAGCATACCAACACCTTCACCAACGAAACCGAGGAGTTTGAGCTAACCGATGATGTGAAATTTAGGTTCACACAAGCTCTTTTTACATATAAAGATTACATTGCCCCCAAAATAAATATCGATGCGCTGGGGGTGAACGATAGTGCGCTCGATGGTTCGCCCTGGCGCTGGTACGCCAACAAGTATTCGCTAGAATTGCTCGAAAGCGAAATTTTTGTTGATCGACTAACTAAACTAATCATTAATGCGAACCATTTAAAGTCGGTAACTCAATTCCTCGAAGCCGATTTTCCAATCGAACTTAAAGACGATAACATATTAAAAATTAGAGGAATTGGTCAAATTACCAGTTCAGTAGGTTGGTATAATACCGATGTTGTAGTAATTATCGACCTGCTCGACGATGCCATTCACGTTGCATTTTACGATGAGGATGGCAATGCGGCCCATCTTTACACCGAAACAGTTCCAGCGGTTTCGAATGCAGCTGAGCATCTATACGAATGGACTCACAGGGCCGAGTACTTAGAGTCGGTTGCCGACAGCATTAGTAATTAAACTTGAAATTAACCATGAATTCTAAAATAGTATACTTACTACTGGCTGTATTACTAATTCTTTCGGCCTATTTTATATACGGCTACTATAGTTACAAAGCAACTGTAAATAACTTTAAGCAAAACGGAATTCAAACTACAGCAACCATTGTCGAAGTTATTCAGAAACGCACTCGCGATCGTAGGTACTCATTAAAAGTTCGATATAAAAGACGACACTACATTAAAGTAACCTATTTTACTCGCAGTAAAGAGAGTAACGACAGCACGGTAAACAAAAAAACTGTTTATCGCGACGAAAAGGGCAAACTTAAAATGGATTTCAGTAAAAACTTGCCAAAAATTGGCGAATTCGTTTCAACAATAATTGGAATTAAAAGTGATCAGTATAAACAGTTTAAAAAGGGCGATAAAATCGAAATCCTTTATCTGCCCAACGACATTGAAAATGCAATAATTAAACAGGATATTGAATGAAAGAAATTTTGCTTAAGCCAATAAACCAAGCACTTGCAATTTCGGCTTTAATGGTGCTGCTTTTGCTTGTTTTTCGAATTCTTTCGAAACCCGAGACTGCTTGGAACTCAACAGTACTTTTAATACTGCTATTCTGCTTATGCAATGCCGTTGCAGGTGTTTTTGTTAATGACATTTGGGTGTACCTCTTAAAATCGATAGGGCTACTAATTCTATTATTCATTATTTCGTATTCTCTTTCGCCCCTAATAAGCGGTATGACTTACGAAAAGTATGGTTCTAGCGCAACTATTTACCTTGCACCAATAATTTACTACCCTGTTTTTTTACTGTTAATGGGAGTTGTTAGGCTTTTTATTTATAGGTTGTAAACCATAATTTCCAATTTTATTTTTTCGAAAAGCGCCTAATAATATTTAGTGTAATCGAAATGCCTAAGGCCAACAAGTAAAACCAGAGCGTTAATCTATCGGCAAGCGAGTCGGTTATTTCAATACCAATAATTCTTTTAAATAAATAGGCAACGTAGCTATAAGTGTCGGGATATTTACCAAGTTTTGTAAGAACCATCCAGTGCCAATCGGTAAGCGGACAGTAACCCAAACCATAAAAAAGCCCGAGGAAAATCCACGAGCCACCTGTAAGCAAAAGGGTTATTAAATTATACCTGAGCCATGCTTTACGTATCCAGCCAAAAAGGTTGAATACAATTAGCAATGTGTGAAATGCCACAAAAAACCAATCGAGCAGCTGGTAATGCATGGCTATGAGAAAAACTATTCGCTTGTCATAATAAATAGTGGTAGCATTTCGAAACTCTTGTAAAATGGGCGTAACCTTTCGGTATTGTAGTAACGCGGGAGGTTTACAACTTTTTTGCTGCTGGTTACCACATCAATTGGCATATTGTCGTACCTGCCATTTTTAAGCACAACCAAGCGACCGTGAATTCCCTTTAGAATTAGGTCTAATGCTAAATTTCCAAAGGCCATTGGCACAATGGAGTCGATGGCATCGGGTTCGCCACCACGTACAAGGTATCCAAGCTTTTGATTGATTATGTTTATTGTTTTCCCTTTATTGTAATTCGGAGTAAGGCTTTTTATTCGTTCCGAAACCAGCTCGCCTATGCCACCAAGTTTTGCATGGCCGTAAGCATCAACTTCGGTGCCCGAGTATACCATTTTATCCATACCCTCAAAGGTTGCTCCTTCGCTTACCATAACCGACGAGTAGCGGCTTGGATGCCCATTTCGGTCTTCAACCAAAAGCTTTGTAAGAAGCTCAATGTCGAACTTATGCTCAGGAATTACGCAGCGGTTGGCTACTCCTGCCATTGTGGGTAGCATTGCGGTAAAACCTGCGTAGCGACCAAAAACTTCCATTACCAAAATTCGCTCGTGCGAACCTGCCGATGTGCGAAGAATATCGGTCATCGAAATGGTGCGGGTAATACAAGTGCTAAACCCAATGCAGTAATCGGTTCCGGGCACATCGTTATCCATGGTTTTTGGAATAGCAATAACCCTAACGCCTTCTTTATAAAGCCGAACCCCGTAGCTTAACGTGTCGTCGCCTCCAATAGGAATAAGGTAGTCGATTCCTAAAAAGTCGAGGTTCTTTAGCACCTCTGGAGTTAAGTCGTTAACATCTTTAGTGTACTTATCTTTAATATGGATAGGAATATCGTCAAGTTTAACCTTTGATGGGTTTGTTCTTGATGTATGTAGAAATGTTCCGCCTGTCCGAAAAGCTCGGTTAACCCTTTCCTCGGTTAGCATTTCGTAGCAATGGCTGTTGTCAACTTTTTTATCGCGTATTAGTTCAATCATACCTTTCCAGCCCCTACGAATTCCAATTACCTCGTAACCTTCGCGAAGTGCACGAATTGTTACTGCTCTAATGGCAGGGTTAAGCCCTGGTACATCGCCTCCACCCGTTAGGATGCCAATAACTCCTTTTGGTTTTGAAGTAGCCATAATAGTATGTTTAAAGGGTTAAAAAAGTTTGTGAAATTTAGTCCCAAACAATTTTCATAATCGTTTCGTTTGCTCCTGTTGAAAGAGATTGAAGGGTATTAATTTGAACGTTTTTACAGCCAGTCACTTCAAATGCCTTTTGAACCCATCCGCCAATTCGCGATTCGATAACTGAATCGGAACCAGGAAGGCGAGATATAGCAATTACGCAATGCTTAGGGCCATTTTCTCGAACAGTAACTTCGGAAGGGTCGTAGTATGCTGGTAGTATTTTACTGGCACGTTCAATTATAAATTTTGGGGTAGCCATTTTTACGAAAATCTTGTAAATGCCACCAAGTGCAACTTCGGCACTGTACCGTCCGCTTTCCCAGCCAGCTTTTTGGGTATCGCCATTATAAAAAAGTTTTGCCATTGCCTTAGTGGGTTCAACGGCAGCATCCTTTGCTGGGTACCATTCTGATGCATAAACGGGTTTCGACATTATTGCCCTCGAAGATTCGGGCATTGCGCTTAGCCACTCTTGGTAATGCTGACTGTGATTATTTTTCACAAAATCCTGAATCGATTTTACAGCAACTCCTTTAACATTCATATGTCAATTTTTTAAGCAATTCAACGGAAAAATAAGGAAAATATAGATAAAATCCAAGAGTAATTTAAACGAACGTAAAAAAGCTGCCCTTTCGAGCAGCTTTTTTACGTTAAATTTTGCAGTTGAAATTACTTACCAAACTTAATGCTTGCCTGAGCAGCTGCTAGGCGTGCAATTGGAACACGGTATGGCGAGCAGCTTACATAGTTCAATCCAGCTTTAAAGCAGAACTCAACAGAAGCGGGGTCGCCACCTTGTTCGCCGCAAATACCAACTTTTAGGTCGCTGCGTGTTGCGCGTCCGCGCTCAACCGAGTACTGAATAAGCTGACCAACACCTTCTTGGTCGATGGTTTGGAAAGGATCGTTTGCAAGAATCTTCTTATCGAGGTAGTCGTGCATAAATCCTCCTGTATCGTCGCGGCTAAATCCGAAGGTCATTTGGGTTAGGTCGTTAGTTCCGAACGAGAAGAACTGAGCCGACTTGGCCATAATGTTACTTAGCAATGCAGCGCGAGGAATCTCAATCATTGTTCCGTAAAGATACTTCAACTCTTTTAAACCAAATTTAGCGCAAACTTCAGCATAAGCTTTGTCTACAACAACTTTGGTTTCGTCGAGTTCTCGTACATCGCAGGTAACAGGAACCATAATTTCGGGTAAAGGGTTTTTACCCTCTTTTAGTAGTTCGGCAGTTGCTTCGAACATTGCGCGAACCTGCATTTCGGTAACCTCGGGGAAAGTAATTCCCAAACGAACACCACGGTGACCCATCATAGGGTTCGACTCGTGAAGCGCTTCGCCACGTTTCGCAATATCCTCAGGTTTAATACCCAAAGCTTTGGCAAGTTCTGCTTGCTTTTCAGCACTTTGAGGAACAAATTCGTGGAGAGGAGGATCGAGTAAACGAACGGTTACAGGTAAGCCATCCATAACCTCCATTGTGCTCTTATAATCTTTCTTAACAAAGTGGAAAAGCTCGTTAAGTGCAGCACGACGCTCTTTTTCGTCGGCGCTAAGAATCATTTTGCGAAGTAGGAACAAGGGCTCTTCGGAACCTTTACCGTAGAACATGTGTTCGGTACGGAAAAGACCAATACCTTCGGCACCATAGTCGCGAGCAACTCTAGCATCGGCAGGGGTATCGGCATTTGTGCGAACACCAAGCTTGCGGAATTTATCAACAAGTACCATGAACTCCCTAAACCTTGGGTTTTCGGTCGAATCCATTAACTCTAAAGCACCAGAATATACGTGACCTCTGGTTCCATTTAGTGTAATTACATCACCTTCTTTAAGAACAACACCGTTGGCTCCAATTTTAGCAATTTTCTTGGCAGCGTCAACATGAATGCCACCGGCACCTACAATACAGCATTTTCCCCAGCCACGAGCAACAAGAGCAGCGTGCGAGGTCATACCGCCACGGGCGGTTAAAATGCCTTCGGCAGCGCGCATACCTTCAACGTCTTCGGGGTTGGTTTCTTCGCGAAGAAGAATAACCTTTTCGCCCTTACGGAACCATGCAACTGCATCTTCGGCAGTGAAAACTATTTTACCAACTGCAGCACCTGGGCCAGCAGGAAGACCTTTTACAATAGGATCAACTTTGCTTTCGGCATTTGGGTTAACAATTGGGTGAAGTAATTCGTCAAGTTGAACTGGGTCGACACGCATTACTGCTTTTTTCTCGTCGATAAGGCCCTCATGAAGCATATCCATTGCCATGTTCAACGCTGCTGTTCCGGTACGTTTTCCAGCGCGGCACTGAAGCATGTATAGTATGCCTTCTTGAATGGTGAACTCAATGTCGAGCATATCGGTAAATGCCTTCTCGAGGCGAATACGAATGTCGTCGAGTTCTTTGTAAATGCCAGGCATAAGTTCTTCCATGCTCGACAAGTGCTTGTTTTGCTCGTTACGAGTGTCGTTATTAAGTGGGCTAGGAGTACGAATACCTGCCACAACGTCTTCGCCCTGAGCGTTAATAAGCCATTCTCCGTAGAAAATATTGTCGCCAGTTGCTGGATTACGAGTAAACGCAACACCAGTAGCCGAACTGTCGCCCATGTTTCCAAATACCATTGCCTGAACGTTTACTGCAGTTCCCCACTCATCGGGAATACCTTCGATTCTACGGTACGAAACGGCTTTTTTACCATTCCAACTTTTGAAAACGGCCATAATGCTGCCTAAAAGCTGCGCTTTGGCATCGTCGGGGAATTCTTTGCCGAGCGATTCTTTTACCCTTTTCTTAAATTCTTCGGCAATTATTTTAAGATCATCGGCGGTAAGGTCGGTGTCGGAGTTAACGCCTTTTTTGTGCTTGTATTGGTCGAGCATTTCGTCGAGTTGCTTACGAATGCCTGTGCCACCTGCTGGTTCAAGGCCTTCGGCTTTTTCCATAACCACGTCGGCATACATCATAATAAGCCTGCGGTACGAATCCCAAACAAAGCGAGGATTGTTAGTTTTTTTAATAATACCAGGAATGGTAGCTGAGCATAAACCAATATTCAGAACTGTGTCCATCATACCAGGCATTGAGCTACGAGCGCCAGAACGGCAGCTGAAAAGAAGTGGATTTTCGCTATCGCCATACTTCATACCCATGGCTTTTTCGACAAACTCCATAGCCTTCCAAATTTCGGGAAGAAGTTCGGCTGGCAGCTGGTTATTGTTTTTGTAGTATTCGTTGCAAGTATCGGTGGTTATGGTGAAACCAGCAGGTACGGGAAGGCCTAACAGGCACATCTCGGCAAGATTGGCACCTTTGCCACCAAGCAGATTCTTCATGTCTGCTTTTCCTTCGGCCGATTTGTCTCCGAAGGTGTAAACACGTTTTACGTTCGACATTTTAATACAGTTTTAGTTATTGAATTATAGTGAATTGTGTTATGTGTAGCGCAATTTACTCTGAACATACAAAATTATTAAAAAAAATGGAATAGCCATTTACTTAAAAGTGGCTTTAAGCTAAATTATGTGCAAACGATGCAATTAATTAAAATAGGCTCTATGTTTGAAAACGATTTTTAATTTTGAAATAATAAAAAGTTAAAGAAGAACAGAATCAAACCTAATAAATTTGCTACTATTGCGTTTATTATTATTTAAATCATCAAAATAATCATTTTCATTATTTCACGCTAATAACGCTGATAACGCTGATTACACAGAATTTAATTTGAAATTTATACATCTGCGTTTATCTGCGATATCTGCGAGAGCCAAATAGCAATAGACTAATTACGAATTTGATTTAACTATTTCTGCAATGAAGTTTTATACAATTAAACTCATTTTTCAATATATAGTCTATAGGTTTAGTGCAAAATCGGGTAGGGGACATGGAATTCACTCTCCATTTATTTACGATTTTACTCAAAATGTTCTTTCACAAAAAAGTAACGATTCAAAACTAATTAGCATTCAGCGGCAAAGGCAAAACCTTATAAAACTAAAAGGTCTTATTTCGCCGAGCAACTTTGGGGCAGGAGCAAAGTTGAATTTAAAACCCGTAAGCATTGCTTCCGTTGTTTGTAAACAGTCGGTTTTACCCCGCTTTGGACAAATTTTATATAACCTTTGCAAATGGATGAATTCGCAGTACATAATGGAAATTGGTACGTCAATTGGGGTTAGTACTATGTACTTAGCTTCGGCTTGCGAAAATGGTAGTGTCGTTACTCTCGAAGGTGAAGATTCGAGGATTGCAATTGCAAATAGCAGTATTAAGCGTTTAGGATTAAATAACGTTGTATTTTTACAGGGGAATTTTCAGCAAACGTTGCCTTTAGCACTTGAATCAGTTCCGAAATTAGATTTTGTATTTTTCGACGGTAATCACACTAAAGAAGCAACACTGAACTATTTCAACCTATGTTTAAGTAAAGTTCACGAGAATTCCGTTTTTGTTTTTGACGATATTAGGTGGAATGATGAAATGTATGAGGCATGGAATGAAATAGTTGAGAATTTGAGTGTGACTATAAGTATTGATCTTTTTAAAATGGGAATCGTATTTTTCCGAAAAGGCATTATAAAACAGCATTTTAACATAAATTATTAGCTTGTTTCTCCATGAAAACGTTAAATTGAGTACTTTCAACAAAATTTTAAAAGTATGGATACGAATAATATTTTAATTGACATAACCAACATAAAGAAATACTATAAAGTTGGAACAGTGATTGTTAAAGCGCTCGAGGGCGTTTCGGTTCAAATTCATAAAAATGAGTATGTGGCTATTATGGGTCCATCGGGATCTGGAAAATCGACGCTAATGAATATTTTAGGTTGTCTCGATACACCCACCGAAGGAACTTATGTGCTGAACGGAACCGATGTGAGCAAACTTGAGGACGATAGCCTTGCCGAAATTCGAAACAAAGAAATTGGCTTTGTATTTCAAACCTTTAACCTATTGCCACGCTATTCTGCGTTAGAAAATGTAATGCTTCCGCTTATTTACGCTGGCATTCCCAAGCACGAAAGGGTAAAAATGGGCGAGCATACGCTCGATACAGTTGGCCTTGGCGATAGAATGGAGCATAAGCCCAACGAACTTTCGGGAGGGCAGCGTCAGCGCGTTGCAGTTGCTCGTGCACTGGTTAATAACCCATCGATTATTTTGGCCGATGAGCCAACGGGTAACCTCGACTCGAAAACTTCAATTGATATAATGAACCTGTTTGAAGATATTTACGACCAGGGGAATACAATAATTGTTGTTACCCACGAAGAGGATATTGCACGCCACGCACGTAGAATTATTAGGCTTCGCGACGGGTTGATAGAAACCGACGAAATAAACCCTAATCCAGTTAGAAGGCAAAAGGTTGTTTTAAGTGAAGGGTAAATTTTATTTTTCAAAAATTAATCCTTTACGATGAATACTCTTACTAAATCAATTAAAATACTGGTATTTTTTTTCATAGCCCAACTCGTATTTAGTTTTATTGTTTTTTTTAGCGGGTGTCGATGCAATAACCCAGTTATACCATATAATCTGGACTCTCTCTCTATTCGTAATTTATATAATGCAGACAATTTCCCCACGTTAACTGAAAGTAATAGCATGTATAGTGCAGCCATTGCTTTTTCGGTTACTTTGGCCGATAGTAATTTGCAAAATCCATACTACTACACCAAATGCAGCATTCCAGCAACCGTTGGTTTTACTTCGTCCTACGCCACTTCAATGGACTGTAACCCAATTTTTGTTCCCAATCAAAGAATAGTGGGAATAAACATCGTTACTTTGTATAGCATCAACTCCGCAGTTCTGTCTGGAGCCGACGTAACCAACCTTTTCCTTGCACGCTCCAATAATTATAATCCCGAGTTAATGTACTCAACCTTCGAGTCATTGTTTGTGAAGCTGAATTCTCAACCCAATGAACAGCCCGAGCTGAACTTCAATGTTTTTCTTAAAGTTCCGGTCGTAAACACATTGGCTCGTTTTGCACTTATTGTGAGCCTCTCCGACGGAACTGTGCTGAGCGATACAACAAAACTTATTACCGTAATCCCAAACCCATAGAATGGTGAATAGTTCGCTCTATAAAGGTTTTACAATGCGCATAATAACAACAGTTGCAGTTGTACTATTTGTTTATTTGAATGCCCATTCGCAGTCTTTAACTCGCAAGCAGATTAATCTTTTTCTTGGAAGCCAGACCGTAAACTGCGATAAATTTATGACCTCTTCGGATCTCGACTTTTTAAACTATGTTGATTCCGAAGGATATTCTGGACTTTTGGGTAACTATATGTTCATAGGCATTATGTATCAAATTGAATTCAAGGATAAAGTTGAGGCTAAAGTGACGGTAGGCATGCATTCCGACTTGGCACCTGTTAAATTGAACTTTAGTTCGAGTTACTTTTTTAACCGAACCATTGGTTTTGGAGCCAGCTTTTTTGGCTACCCTCAAAACATAAACGATTTTAACCTTCATCATTGGAATAATGATGTTGGACTTATTGATTTAAATACTAATGCTAGGCAGCGCAAAATATATAACTTGGGGTTAGCCATTGGTCCCGATTTAAGGTTTAGGAGCAGTATATTTTCGTTCAACATCAAGTTACACAGCGGAGTTAGGTGGTTGAAATCCTTTACCGAAGGTTTTTTTCAAAAACAAATAAATGGAAACTACATTAGAGCAACTAACTATATAACACACAACAGTCCAACCTTCTATTTCTTTCCTCAGGCTGAAATTGAAATTAAACTTTTTAAAATAGGTCAAACGACTATTGGAATTATGGGGAAAGCATCGAGGGAGTGGAGCTATCGTGAAATAAACTACACCAAAAATGTTTCGGAATGGGTTAATGCACCCTATTCACGCACAGTAACATTTCCAGGCCACAAGTACATTAAGTACGATTACGATGTTGGTTTAAATTTTAGCTGGTAAAGAACTTTTTATTTAAAATGGGGTTTACTAAACGACAAGGTTTAAATATTTCGAAACAATTATGAAAATATACACTAAAACAGGCGACAAGGGTACAACCTCCCTAATTGGAGGTAAGCGAGTAGCCAAATATCACCCCCGAATTGAGGCATATGGTACCGTTGACGAGTTAATGGCATTTATTGCTCTTCTTCGCGACCAAGACATTCCCGAGCAAAGCAAAGCAAATTTGCTCGAGGTTCTCGATAGGCTTATGAGTTGTGCCTCAATTCTTGCAGCCGACTGCACCGATTGTAATGTGAAAATTCCTCAAATTCCTCTTTCCGATATTGAGTTTCTGGAAAATGAAATTGATAGGATGGAGGCAACCTTAGAACCCCTTACATCGTTTGTATTGCCCGGAGGCCATCAAGCAGTTTCGCTTTGCCATGTAACACGTACAATTTGCAGGCGTGCCGAACGATTGACAATACAACTTTCGGAAGAGACACCAGTGCCCGAAAACGTTATTAAATACCTAAATCGCTTAAGCGATTACCTATTTGTTTCGTCGCGTTTTTTTGGGAAATTTCATAAAATTCAACAAATAAATTGGAAACCGAGGGTATAGGTTACAATTTTTTTTATATTTGCATTAATGTGTATTTTTGTAAAGCATTGTTAATCAGCGTTATAGCATAAAACAAGGTAAAATATGTATTGGACACTTGAACTTGCATCGAAACTTGAGGATGCACCTTGGCCAGCAACTAAAGAGGAACTAATCGACTTTGGAATACGTTCCGGAGCTCCGCTTGAAGTAATCGAAAACCTTCAGGAACTTGAAGAAGAGGGTGAGATTTATGAAAGCATTGAGGATATTTGGCCAGATTATCCTACAAAAGAAGACTTCTTTTTTAACGAAGACGAATACTAATAAAGCATAAGCGCTTATTATTGTATTGATGTAGCAGGGAACATTTTCGTTTTACGAAAATTCTCTGCTTTTTCTTTTCGGGGTATGTAGAAATTAATGTTTAGGCTGGCAGGAATTATTTCGTCTTTCGACTTAGGGCGAATGCTGTCTTTCCAAACAAAATCCTTAAGCACAACATCTTCTGTTTTTGCCTTTTCAAGTGGATAAAGAATTGCATTTGGCTTTTCGATAAGCGTAATACTTTTAATCGTTTTACCTGTTATACTCACTTTAATGCTGCTGCTTTCGCCACGATTTACCGATGTTGTAACCTCTTTATCTTTTACGTAGTAAACCGATTCTCCATTGCCGGTTACATCAATTCGTGTAAGTTTACCCTTCGTGAAAAATCCTTTCATTTCCTTTCCTTTAACTTGGTTGTAACGCTTGTCCTTAAGATCTTCGGAGCAAACAAAGGCAAAGCCTTTAAATTCCATTAAATCAATGGTTTTATTACGAAAGGTGGTTACAATGTACTCGGCTGTAAGCTGATTTTCTTCGTTCCAAATAATTGGCTCAGTAAACATTTGAAGGGTCGAGTCGGTTGAGTGAAAAACCATTGAGTCGCATTTTCCCTGAAAATCGACTCTGTAAAAAGCTACATTGCCTTTTCCCCATAGCTTACGATGCGATTCGTTTCCTAACGAATCGAAAAAGGTTACAACATTTAGTTCGTTTGCCCTTAGGAATAAAGAGTCGCTTTCTTCCGAAATGCTTAAAACCAGTGGATTGTCGGTTACTTTGGCTTTTTTAAAATTTTGCCAGTAGTGCATGCTATTCCCGTAAAGAAGAGTATTTTGAGCGGTATCGATAAGAAGTGCATTTCCCTTTGCCCACGTTAAGGAGTCGATACTACTATTATAAATGGAGTTAGCGTAAATTTCCTGCTTCCCATTATTAATGTAAACATTTTTAGTGAAGTTCGATTCCTTACTGTCCTTGTTAAACCAGCCTGCTTCGCAGTAAAGGTAGTTTTCGTCGTTGTAAATACGAGTTGCCCCAAAAAAGTTAACAAGCGAAGTTTCGGTGTAGTAGTCGAGCGTATCGGTATTAATTAGTATTGAAGTATCCTGAAACACTGCGCTACCATTAAAGGCAAAATGCTTGTTGTTTGAAAAGTATATTCCCTTATTACTCGAGAAATTACCGTCCTTACTGGTTATTACGCCTAACGAATTGTATGTGGCTGTGCTTTGGGCAGTGTTAAAACTAATCGATTTGGTTACCAGAGTAGCACTTTCATCAACAAGGCGTACCTGTTTTCCGAAAATTTGCCCTTCCTTAAAGTTGCCATCGTATTTTAAAAAGTCGCCGTATAGTTTAGCGCCATCCTGGGTAATAACAACATTTCCGAAAGCATCGTAAATGTTTGTAGGTGTATACTCGTAGGCGCTATCGCACTCCATGGTAATGCCTTCGTGAACAATAACAACATTACCAATTAAACGGCGAATAGTTTGATCGCCTCGTTTTATACTTTTTAAAGAGTTGGCTCGCTTTATTTCAACTTTTTTTCGTGTTTGGGCAAACGAATTGGGTGCGAAAACTAATAAAATAGAAAAAACTAAAGTTACAGCAAGTATTACTTTGCTTGTTAATTTCGAAAAAAGTGAAATGAACCGAATCACTTACCTGTTTTTAGCTACTTAAAAATGAATACTATTTAATCCAACCATTTAGTTCGAAATCGCATTTTTTTAATTCCGAATCGATTCGAATATAGGTTGTTTTTTGTTTTTGCTTAACCCACTCCATAAACTTTTCCTGTTCCTTTGTGCCCTTTGCCATTAGTTGAATAATGGCATAGTCATCGTCGAGATTCGCTTTGTGAGCAGGAATAATTCGAGTAACCATAACAACTTTAAATACTACGTTGGCATGCTGGTCGCGCGATTCGAAAGGTTCGCTAATAACGTAAGGTTGTAAATTTTTTATTGTGAAAAATTCGGCTGGCTGAATATGTTCCTTTTCGAAAAGCGATGTGCCTGTTTGAGGGTTAATAACCAATCCTCCGCTCATAATAGTTTTCTTGTCTTCCGAAAACTTTTGAGCAGCCTTAATAAACGTTATGGAATCGTTTTGAATAAGCGTGGTAATGCTGTCGAGTTTGTTTTGTGCCTTTAGGTACATGCTACTTGTAAATGTAGGTTTCATTAAAATATGCCTAACGTTTACTTGGTCGCCCCGTTTTTCGATAAGCTGAATAATATGAAAACCGTATTCGGTTTCAACTATGTTGCTAACCTGCCCTGGTTTAAGGTTAAAGGCTGCGTCGGCAAATGCTTTTACGAGTTCCTCGCGCGAACGCATGCCAAGTTCTCCACCTTTTGTTGCGCTAGCCCTGTCCTCCGAGTACGCAACAGCTAAAGGGGCAAAACGCTCACCTTTAATAATACGCTCACGAAGTTCGAGTAACTTTTCGCGTACCATAAATTTTGCATCGGTCGAAGCGGGAGGGTATATGCAAATTTGACGATACTCGTACTGCTCGGGAATTAATGGGAGGCTATCCTTTGGTATTTCTTTGAAAAAACGCTTAACATCGTCGGGGGTAACATTTACTTTATCAACGATTTTAGACCTCATTTGCTGTGTTAGCTGGGTTTCGCGAACCAGTTCTCGAAGGTCGTCCTTTATTTGAAAAATGTTTTTATTAAAATACTTTTCAAGGGCAGCTTCGCTACCAACCTGATTGGTAAAGTACTTTAGCCTACGATCAATTTCGCCCTCAACCATAAAATCGGAAACTGTAATACTGTCAATTTTTGAATGGTGTAGCAACATTTTGTGAATTAGCATTTCCTCTAAAATTCTGCAACGAGAATTTTCGTCGCTCATAGCACCCTGCATCTTCATTCTAAGTGCCTCTTGCTCAATGTCGGATAGGAGAATTTTATCACCCCCTACAACAGCAACTATTTGGTCGATAACGTTTTGGGCTTTTATGGTGCTAATTGAAATTAGAAAAATAGCGATTAGCGTAATTGGGTATTTTAACAATGCAAATTTCATGTTTTGTGCGATATTATTGAACAGATACAGTGAATTGATTATGGTTACGAGCGTCGTTGTATATTTTTAGCTCAAGGTCGGTTATTAGTTTTTGTTTGCGCTTATTTAGTATGATATTTTTAATGTTTTCGTGCTCAAATTCCAACGGCGAAATTTGTCCCTTATAAATTAGCTCCCTAATGCTAATGAAATAGGCAAATGCCTCATCTTCAACTTCAATAGTTCTATTATTTCGAAGATAATCTTCAATATTGTCGACTGGCATTGGGAGTTCCGAAGCAATTCGGGAAAAGGAAATCCAGGTGTCGTTAAAGTAGTCGTATTTAAGTGCAACTTGGTAAGCAAGATTGTCGAGTGCTTTTACATCATCTTCCTTTGTCGATTTGTATAAAACTTTAATTTTGTCGATATAGCTGTTATCCTTTTTAACCTTTATGTATAGAGCTTTAACAATCGACTCGCCTAAAATAAAGTTGTCGATATTTTCCTTGTAAAATCGATCAATTTCGGTTGTTGTAATTACGGTATCGAGTTTTTGTCGTATGTATTCCTGCTCGTACTTAAAAATTAGAAGAAATGTTTTATAGTCGTCGAGTTGCTTCGAAACATTTTTTTGCTCATCGGTTAGGTTTTTTTCAGCTCTTAAAAGCATTAACTGCCTTCGTACCCATCGGTCTAAATGTGCTTTAAGCAACTGTATGCTATCGGCAGGACTAATATTCGCGGGGAAAATGTCTTTTACATCCGATGGATAAAGCACCTTGTCGTAAACTTTTGCAATTGGCTCTTGCTTGTTGCTACCATTTTTATCGCAATTCGAAAAAATGAAGACCGTAGCAATTAACAAAAGGCACAACAATATATTTTTATGCATTTTTATTTACATGTATTATTTAGTAACGTAGTAAATGCTTATTTATTCCGAAAAATTTAAACCTATTGAACTTTAAGTTTGTTAAGCACGTCTTGATTTACCACAACTTGGTGCTTTTCGCGTAGCTGCTTAATCCAACTATTTTCTAAAAATTCTTGGTAGTCAGCAATAACTTGTCCTCTTACGTCTTCAATTTGCTTGGGCTCGTTCTCGGTAATATTAACAAGCTTTATGAAGCTAACTTCGTTATCGCTTTTTTGTACTGGCGAAACACCCTTAGCCCACGAAGTGTGATTTTGAACTTTTGGGTCGGTTGGGTCGAAGGTAACTTTAGTAGCCTTAACAAGGGTGTCGTTTTTTACAACGAATTTTTGAACTATTTGCTCAGGTGTAAGCTGCATTCCCTTTTTCGATGTAACAAGTTTTTGAGCCTTTGCAAGTGTTTTTTCGTTTGCTGCAGTAATTGTGATACCATGGAAACGCTTTTCCCACGAATAATTTTTAATGTTGTTGTTAAAGAATTCGGTTAAACCTTCTGTATCATTAGTCGACTTGCTCCAAACGTTACGATCGGTAATTTCGAAGAGAAGAATGCCTTCATAGTACTCTTTCATTAAATAGAAAAACTCTGGATTTTCTTTACTCAAACGGCTCTCTTCTTCGTTAACTATTGTTTCTTCAACTAAGGAATTGAAAGCCCTATCGGTAATAGTTTTATAGTTAAGTTGCTTTTGAGGTTTTGGTGATGCTCCTATTTTTGTAGCTAAAGCATCCATACTGAATTTAACTCCTGCATATTCAAAAAGATGCTTTTGAGTTAAGTCTTGCTTTGGCTTCCACTCCCCTTTATAAATCGACGAGTCGAGCATTTTATACATTGCCTTTAGCGAAGCAGAATCGAGTTTGTAGCTGTGCTTCTTTTTAAGGTTATTAATAAAGTTATTGCGACTTAGTTGAGCTCTAGGGTCGCGCGAAATTTTTTGCTTAATATCGGGAAGCATTTCGTCGAACGAGCCAACATCCTTTTTCTCAATTCGCTTAATAATATGCCAACCAAACTGTGTGCGTACGGGAACCGAAATTTGTCCGTCGGTTTTAAGCCCAAATGCAGCTTGTTCGAATTCGGGAACCATACGACCCGATCCGAAAAGGGGTAATTCGCCGCCATTGCGTGCCGATCCTGGATCTTGACTAAATTCGCGTGCAAGCGCAGCAAAATCTTCATTGTTTAAAACCCTTTTATAAATATCTTCAATTTTACTTTTTGCTTCGTTTTCCTTTTCCACATCGCCATCGCGGGGTGTAGCAACCATAATGTGAGCAACCTTTATTTGGCCCTTTGCAGGTCGAATGTCGTGCACTTTTATAATGTGGTACCCAAACTGTGTGCGCACTGGAGCCGAAACATTTCCAATTGGAGTTTTATATGCAGCGCTTTCGAAGGGGTAAACCATTTGAAAAGCAGTAAAGTAGCCTAAAAACCCTGAGTTCCTTTTTACCGATGGATCGTCGCTTGTAGCGCGAGCTACCTCTTCGAATGCTTCGCCTTTGGTAATTCTTTCGCGTATTTTAAGAACCTTGTTATAAATTGCAAGAGTGTCTTCGGGGGTGGCTTTCTCGGGAACCGAAACAAGAATATGACTTGCGCTTACCTCGTAACGCATGCGTTGGTAAGCTTCGTCGAGAATGCTTTTTTCGGTTTGAGTATCGGTTAGGAATGGTTGCGAAAGCTGCTTTTTATAACCATCGAGTTCCTTAATAAACGACTCCTTTTTATCGAGCCCTTCTGCTTTTGCTTCAACAACTTTAAGTTTATACTTAACGAATAGTTCAACGTACTCGTCGAGCGATTTTTTTGCCGACTCGTCAACCATTTGGTTGTTTTTGTGAAATATTCGCTCAAATTCGGCACGGGTAACTTTTTCGTCACCAACTGTAAGAATTATTTCATCTTCGACATTCTGCGAAAAGGCGTTAAGACTTAAAAATGAAAGCGATACAATTGTAATCCAGAGTTTCCAGTTCATGACTTAAATTATTTTAGTTATTATAATTTTGTTTTAGGTTCTGCTGTAGTTTGGTGCTTCGCTGGTAATTGTTACGTCGTGAGGGTGACTTTCGCTAACCCCTGCATTGGTAATGCGTACAAAGCGAGCTTTTTTAAGTTCGGTTAGGGTAGGAGCACCGCAGTAACCCATGCCAGCCCTAAGTCCGCCAATCATTTGATAAAAAACTTCGTTTAAAGACCCCTTAAATGGAACGCGAGCAACAATTCCTTCGGGAACAAGTTTTTTTATATCGTCCTCAATATCTTGAAAGTAACGATCCTTTGAGCCTTGCTGCATGGCTTCCAAGGAGCCCATTCCACGGTACGATTTAAATTTTCGACCATTAAATATTATTGTTTCGCCCGGCGATTCTTCAACGCCAGCAAAAAGCGATCCTGCCATAATGGTGTCGGCGCCGGCTGCAAGTGCCTTAACAATATCGCCAGAGTAGCGAATGCCGCCATCGGCAATTACGGGAACACCAGAACCCTCGAGGGCTTTGGTAACATCGTAAATGGCGTTAAGCTGTGGAACACCTACACCAGCAATAACCCTTGTGGTACAAATTGAGCCAGGACCTATTCCTACTTTAACGGCATCGGCACCTGCTTTTGCGAGTGCCATTGCTGCTTCGGCTGTGGCAATATTTCCGACAACAACATCGAGGTCGGGGAATTGCTTTTTAACAAGTCGGAGCATTTCAACAACACCTTTGGTGTGACCATGAGCTGTGTCGATTACAATTGCATCGACTTTAACATCAACCAGCGCTTTTACTCTTTCAAGTGTGTCGGCTGTAATTCCAACTCCCGCTGCTACACGTAATCTTCCTTTGGAATCCTTACTTGCCGTTGGGTTATCCTTAACCTTAGTAATATCCTTATATGTATATAAGCCTACCAACTTAAAGTTTTCGTCCACAACTGGCAGCTTTTCAATTTTATGTTCCTGCAAAATGGCTGCTGCGCTTTCGAGGTCAATATGCTTTCGGGTTGTCACCAAGCCCTTGCTGGTCATAATTTCTTTAATGGGACGCTTTAGGTTGGTTTGAAAGCGAAGGTCGCGATTGGTTACAATACCAATAAGAATGCCGTTTGTTTCTACAACCGGAATACCACCAATTCGATATTCACGCATTATATTTAATGCGTCGCCAACAGTAGCATCGGGGTTAATGGTTACAGGATCGTAAATCATGCCACTTTCGGCACGTTTTACCGCTTTAACCTCCCTGGCTTGATCCTCAATGGGCATATTTTTGTGAATTACCCCAATACCTCCTTCGCGAGCAATAGCAATTGCCATGGCCGATTCGGTAACTGTGTCCATTGCTGCCGAAACAATGGGGGCTTTAATCTCGATATTGCGCGAGAATCGAGTGGTAAGGTCTACATTACGAGGAAGAACTTCGGAGTAGGCGGGTACAAGAAGTACATCGTCGAATGTAAGTCCTTCATAAATAACTTTATCGGTTAGGAACGACATGGCCAAATAGGTTTATTTTTGGTGCGCCAAATTACAAAAAATATCCCTATCGCACAAAAAAACATAGGGTTTGAGCACTTTCAATGCTTAAATGAAGCTAAAAATAAAAGTAAACCCCAAAGTGAATTGCATATTTGGGGCTTACTGTAAAGTAATTACACTACTTCTATTCTGCTTTTTTGCTTGTAGCTTTAGCTTTCTTTTTACCTTCGTCGAGCAGTTTTACGCTACGTTTAACAAATTTGCTAAGGTCTTCACCTTTAAGCATATTGTTAGCCAATAGTGCAAGATCGATTAGTTGTTTAACCATTGGTAGTTCCTTGCTGAACTTTTTAATGGTTTCCTTTTTAGCTTCGCTAAGTTCATCGACTTTCTTTTCTAAATCGCTCTGTTCGTCGCGCTCGGCTTGGGGAATTTCATCCTCTTTTTTCTTGGCATTTTCCTTTTTAAGCTCATCGAGACGAGTTCGTAAAGGCTCAATTTGAGTGTTTATTTCGGTAACTTTTGTGCCAATGGTTGCATCGGAATCGTCTAAAACCTTTTTAACCAAAGGGTGCGAAACGTTTACAATAAGGTTAAGGGTTTCGGGCATGTTGCCGTAAAAACCTGCAGTCCCACTCATGGCTGCCATATCCTTCATGCGGCGCATAAATTCGCTTCGCGTAATAACCACTGGCATTGCCTCTTCTCCAAGGTCTTCGAACTGTACCCAAAGGTTCGATTTTTCGGGCGAACTACCTTCGAATAGGCTTCGAATTTCCTCCTTTTTATTTTCCGAAAGGTTAACCTCTTTTCGGTCATCCTTCATTATTAGTTTGTCAACCACATCGCTATCAACACGTACAAAGCGGCTGTCCTTAAACTTGCTTTCGAGGTGATTTATAAGGTGCGCATCGAGTTGTCCGTCCATTAACAAAACATCGTATCCTTTATTCTTTGCATCTTCAATAAAGGTGAACTGCTCGGTAATGTCGGAAGTATATAAATAGATAAGCGATTTGTTCTTGTCGGTTTGATTTTCGGTAATAAGCGTTTTGTACTCTTCAAAAGTGAAGTACTTGCCATCGGTATTTTTAAAAAGCGAAAAGCTTTCGGAACGCTCGTAGAACTTCTCGTCGGTTATCATTCCGAAGGTTATAAAGAGCTTAAGGTCGTCCCACTTCTTTTCGAATTGAGGGCGGTCGGTTTTAAAAATTTCCTGAAGTCTATCGGCAACTTTTTTGGTAATATGACTCGAAATTTTCTTTACGTTCGAATCGCTTTGCAGGTAGCTGCGCGAAACGTTTAGCGGTATGTCGGGCGAATCGATTACACCATGTAAAAGTGTAAGGAATTCGGGTACTATTCCCTCAACCGAGTCGGTTACAAAAACCTGATTGGAGTAGAGTTGTATTTTATTCTTTTGAATTTCGAAATTCGACTTTATACGTGGAAAGTATAGAATTCCAGTTAGGTTGAATGGGTAATCGACATTTAGGTGGATATGAAAAAGTGGCTCGGTAGCGGCAGGGTAAAGGTCGTGGTAAAAATTGGCATACTCTTCATCGCTAATGTCCGAAGGTTTGCGCATCCATAGCGGATTGGTTTCGTTAACAATTTTGTCCTTTCCCGTTTCTACTTGTTTGCCGTCTTTCCATTCGGTTTCGGTGCCAAAGGCAATGGGAATAGGGAGAAAGCGACAGTACTTGCTAAGGAGCTCATTTATTTTGAAATCTTCGAGAAAGTCGGTGTTTTCATCATCTATATGAAGAATTATATCGGTTCCCCTTTGGCTACGAGTAGTTTCTTCGAGAACAAAATCGGGAGAGCCTTCGCAGCTCCAAAACATTGCCTTTTCGTCTTCACGATACGATTGGGTTATAATTTCAACCTTTTTGCTAACCATAAACGACGAGTAAAAACCAAGTCCAAAGTGCCCAATAATGGCATTTGCCTGATTTTTATACTTTTCGAGAAACTCTTCGGCACCCGAAAAGGCTATTTGGTTAATGTACTTTTCAATTTCCTCGGCGGTCATTCCAATGCCACTATCGCTAATGGTTAGGGTTTTGGCAGCCTTGTCGACTTTAACGCGAATGGTTAAGTCGCCCAGTTCGCCTTTAAATTCGCCTAACGACGATAAGGTTTTTAACTTTTGAGTGGCATCGACTGCGTTCGAAATTAGTTCGCGAAGAAAAATTTCGTGGTCGGAGTAAAGGAACTTTTTAATAATTGGAAAAATGTTCTCAGATGTAACATTTATTCTACCCTTGTGCATTGTAGTATATTTTAATGGTTAAACACTATAATTCAATTCGCCACTGCGAATCAAAAGCAGTGCCAATGAAAAATGGGTGACAATAAGTCAGAATTAAACTATTAAGATTACGCTTTTGTCAGCATAAAATATGCAAGAAGCACAGCAATGGCAAGGAGAATGCCGTATATGACAAAAACTTTGAAGTATAGAAAAAATAGTCGGCGTTTTTGTTCGAGCCTTTTGGCTGTAATAACCCTCCAAATTAAATTATTTACCCTTAAGAAGGCATTGTTATTCTTTTGAATAAAGTCGAAGGCCCCTGCTTTTCGTGCATACGAACCAAACGAACCCTCGTCGGAACCGTAAAGCATTACAACTTCAATTTGCGGGTTTATGGCTTTAATTGCTTCAAGAATTTCGAGGCCATTCATCAATTGGCTATCCTCGCTATCGCTAATAAACTTATAGCCAAGAAAAACCATAGTAACCTCGTTTTTTAAAAACCCAAGGTTTTTTAGAAATGCAATAAACGACTCGCCCGAGCCAAAGGCTTCGATGCTGTACTTCTCGGGTTTTTCGATTGATTTTATAAGCGATGAAGCGAATTCGATATTGTGGTCGACTATGTAAATATTTGCCGAAACCCTTGACTGTATTGCCGATGCAACCTTTCGGATTGGCATTACGGGAGGAAAATACAAGTCCGATAATCGGGGCTTCTTCATTTCAAAAGGCAATTATATAGGCAATTACTGCCTATAAATATACGTAAAGTTTTTAAACGCGTTTAGTATTGTTACCCATTTTGACTTGCAACTACTGCTGCAATAATGCCAATAGCAATAAGTATTAGTATTACTAATCCTGCAATTTTCCATGCGCTATAGGGTCGTTCGCCTTGAACTTCGCCAGTGCGACCGTTTACTAAAAAACGGTAAACTTTTGTGCGATAACGAAATGCACTAATCCATACTGGAAGCAGAATATGCTTAAAGGTTACATTGTTATATGTTGAGCGGAGGCTGTGAATGCGCTGATGGTCGCCACCTATGCGTTGGCAAGTTTCGGCTCGAAGTTCATTGTCCATTACCTGTTGCGCAGCTGCAAAGCCATCTTTAAGTTCAACTTGGTAGGTTTCGGTGCGGTAACCGCTTAGGTATTTTTCGTTAAAAGGTACGAGTTTGTTCAAGTCCCAAGGTTGTAGCTTGTCGGCATACTTTTGGGGGAGCGACTTGCTTGCGAGTACCAGCACATCGTCGAAGTCGCGACCAAATTCGCCGCTAACCGAAGTCCATCGTATTTTTGTTACCGTTCTTGTTTTTGTAACGGTCCGCCCATTTTCGGTGGTTGTGTAGTTTTCATTTACGTAGTAATTGTCGCCTCTTTGTCCCGAGTAAATATTGTATGTTTTCGAGTCGTAGGTCCAAAAGGGAACGTAAATACCTTTAAGCGTCTCGGGCTGAATGGCAAATCGCTTTAGCTCGTTTGGAGCAAACCAGAGTTTGCTAATCCACTTTTTAAACTCACCAAAGGCCTGTTTAGCGTCGATTCCAAACGGAAGAACCGACCCTGGGGCTATTTGCGATTCTTTTACAGCCATTTTTGTTACCAAAATACTGTTGCAAAACGGGCAACGATCCGATACGATATTGGGATCGAGAGTAACATGCGCACCGCAACCTTCGCAGCGAATAGTAATAATTTCCTGTTGAACTGTTACCCCTTCGTTACTGGCTAAAAACCTTTCAAAGTCGATTTCCTGAATTATCTCCTCGCTCTTTTCAATGTCAACATCGGCATTGCAGTATTCGCATTTTAGCGAGTCGGTTCCAGGTTTATACTTAAGGTGTGCGGCGCACGAAGGGCACGTAACTTCGGCCTGTATGGTTTGCGAAGGAGTTGGTTCGGTTTGCATAGAAGATAAATTTTAAATTACAAATCTGATTTTTTTCTTTACCCCCCATTCTTTCAGCCTTGCCTTAGCAACAACAATGCGCCCCCCTTCTTGAAGGGGGGAAGCATAAGCCATGGGCAATGTAAAAATATTGTGGGGGTACTGGGTTTTTCATTGTGTTGAATACAAGACAATAAGATGAAATTGGTTAGATAATCTTCGTCCTAAAATCAATTTGTCTGTCATTTATAGTTTTAGTTATATTAAGGATATTCCTATAGACTTTATTAATTCAATTCCTTAATTTGAATGAAATAACTATTGCGGTGGAAGCGGAGGCGGAACTGCACCAAAAATACTGCTTAACTCGGGAACTTGCCCTGCGGCAATCCACGTTGCCATTCCTTGTCGCCAAACCAAAGTGTCGCGAGTCAGTTGATTTTGCTGCACCATAGAAGTTAAGCCGCTTACATCGAAAGGTCCAGCTTGTTGGCCATTAATTACGGCATGAAAAGCTAATGCTGGAGGAACGGGTGGGGGAGTTGCATGCCCTTGCCCCTGATTGGGCTGCATTGAGTTAACCATTTGGTTTGCCATTCCAAAGCCCATTCCTAGTCCCATACCAGTTGCAGCACCACCACCCGAAGGGTTATTTGCTGCTGCCACCATCGACTCGCCGGTTTGGTACTGAACAAACTTGCCCATATCGCCAATAATTCCCATGCTGGTGCGCTTGTCGAGCGCTGCTTCAACATCGGGAGGAAGCGATATGTTGGCAACCAAAAATTTGGTAAGGCTAAGGCCATACTCTAAAAATTCGGGCTTCATTTTATCCTCGCAAAAACGCGATAGCTCGTCGTAATTGGCAGCCATGTCGAGAATTGGCAACTTACTTTCGCCCAGCGAATCGGTAAATCGGGTTGCTGCAATGGTTTTTAGCTGGTCGCTAATTTTATCGGTTGTAAAGCTGCCGTCGGTTCCAGCAATTCCTTTTATAAAAAGTGCAGGTTCAACTATTTGTATCGAGTAGTTTCCAAAGGCACGAATGCGAACAGGTCCAAATTCGGGGTCGCGAAGCATAACAGGATTGGGAGTTCCCCATTTTAAATCGACAAACTGCTTGGTGTTTAAAAAGTAAACTTCGGCCTTAAATGGACTGTTAAAGCCATACTTCCAACCCTTTAGTGTTGAAAGAATTGGCAAGTTCGACGTGGTTAGGGTGTACATGCCCGGTTTAAACACGTCGGCAATTTGACCTTCGTTAATAAAAACAGCCACCTGCGACTCGCGAACGGTTAGCTTAGCGCCATTTTTAATCTCGTTATTGTACCGTTCGAAGCGGTAAGCCATTGTGTCGTTGGTTGGGTCGAGCCATTCGATTATGTCGATAAGTTCGCCCTTAAGTTTGTTCCAGAGTCCCATATTGGTGTTATTGTGTTATTAGGTTATTGTGTTATTAGGTTATTGAGTTGTTCAAATGTTTAGTTGATTGGTTAATTGGTTGCACTTCGACCCTTCGATAAACTCAGGGCATCGCTGCTCAGTGTAAAATTGGTTAATTGGTTAATTGCCCCGATAACTATCGGGGAATTGGGTTAATTGGGTAATGAACCACACCTGATAATACACTATGTGTTCTATTGTGTCTAATGTGGTTATCCATTAAAAACAAAAATAGAAAAAACTTGTAAGTTGAAGGTGAAATTTAAATAAATAAGGTAATCTTTTATATTTGCATAAACCATTTCCCATTTTAGCAATCAAAAAAACAAACTAACCAAAAAGTTTAGCTATGAAGAAACACCCATCTAAGGTAGTTTACACAAACACGGATGAATAAAATATGGGTGTTCCATCGGTGGAGTCCCAAAACCATTTGCACATAACAATGAAAAGCAACCAATTATATTCCTAATCTAAATTTTATTCTGATGAAACTACTATTTGCAATAATTCCATTAGCCATGCTTACTGCAGGATGCAGCCAAAAGGCTGAACACGAAAACCCCTTTTTTAATGAATGGAAAACTCCATTTGGCGTTCCCCCGTTCGATAAAATTACCAATGCTCACTACTTGCCAGCTTACGAAGAGGCAATTGTGCAGCATAAGGCTGAAATTGATGCCATTATTAAGAATACCGAAGAGCCTACTTTTGAGAACACTATTGTAGCTTTCGATTCTGCTGGTGAACTAATGAAAAAGGTAAGCGCAGTATTTGGTGGCTTACGAGGTGCCAATACAAACGACGAAATGCAGGGAATTGCCAAGCAAATTACTCCTAAACTTTCGGCTCACTACAACGAAATTACTTTAAATCAGGAACTGTTTGGTAAAATTAAGGCAGTTTACGAAATGCGCGAAAGCCTTAACCTCGATGTTGAGCAAATGCGTTTGGTTGTAAAAATGTATAAAGATTTTGAGCGCAATGGTGCTGCACTTCCCGAAGACAAACGCAACGAGCTAAAATCGTTGAACGAAAGAATGGCCATGATTTCGCTTTCGCTAAACCAAAATCTTTTAAAAGAGAATGGTGGCTTTAAGCTAATTATTGACGATAAGGACGACTTGGCTGGATTACCCGAAGCAGTTATTAATGCAGCTGCCGAAATGGGAGCAAAGGACAGCTTGGCAGGTAAATGGGTATTCGACCTTTCGAAACCCAGCTGGATTCCATTTCTTCAGTTCTCGGAGCGTCGCGATTTAAGGGAAAAACTTTACAAGGCATACCTTATGCGTGGCGACAATAATAATGAGTACGATAACAAAAAACTTTTTGCCGAACTAATAAGTTTACGTTTGCAAATGGCAAAAATACTTGGGTTTAACAATTATGCCGAGTACTTTACCGACGAGCAAATGGCAAAAACGCCGCAAAACGTTTACGATTTCCTTTTAAAAGTTTGGGAACCAGCTTTAGGTCGTGCAAAAGAGGAACTTGCCGACATGCAAGCTGTCGTTAATCGCGAAGGTGGTAAGTTTAAAATTGAATCGTGGGATTGGTGGTTCTACGCCGAAAAGGTTCGCAAGGAGAAATACGACCTCGACGAGGAGCAAACAAAACCATATTTAACACTCGAAAACGCAAAGCAGGGTTGTTTTTACTTGGCTAATAAACTTTACGGCTTAACGTTTGTTAAACGTCCCGAAATTCCTGTTTACCACACCGAAGTTGAAGCCTATGAGGTTTTAGATAAAGATGGAACTCACCTGTCGATTTTATACCTCGACCCACATCCACGTGCTGGTGCTAAAGGAGGTGGAGCTTGGTGTGGTACGTATCGTTCGGGTTCGTGGAAAGATGGCAAGAGGATTACTCCCGTTGTAACAATGGTAATGAACTTTACCCGTCCTTCGGGCGATAAGCCTGCAATGCTAAGTTGGGATGAGAACGAAACCTATTTCCACGAGTTTGGCCATGCCCTTCACAATTTCTTTGCTAATGGTCGTTATAATCGTACTGCGCGAAGCGTACCCCGCGATTTTGTCGAACTTCCTTCGCAAGTATGCGAAAATTGGGCAAGCGAACCCGAGGTGCTTAAGGTTTACGCAAAGCACTACCAAACTGGTGAATCGATTCCCGACGAACTTATTGCTAAACTTCAAAATAGTTTGCATTTCAATCAGGGCTTTGCCACTGTTGAGTACACTGCAGCATCGATTCTTGATATTGATTGGCATACAGCTGATGTTACCCCCGAAACCGATGTAAATGCTTTCGAAAAAGCATCGATGAGTCGTATTGGACTAATTAACGAAATACTTCCACGCTATCGCACTGCTAATTTTGGCCATATTTTCGGTGGCGGTTACGCTTCGGGCTACTATGTTTACCAGTGGGCGGGTGTTCTCGATGCCGATGCATTTATGGCATTCAAGGAGTCGGGCGACCTTTTCAATCAGGATTTGGCAGCTAAATTCCGTAAGCATATTCTTGCCGAAAACTCAATGGGCGAAGGGATGGAACAGTACCTAAAGTTCCGAGGACAGGAGCCAACAATTGACGGTTTGCTTAAGCAAAAAGGGTTTAAGTAGCATTTTATTATTGAAAAACGAAAGGGGTGTCGTATTTCGATACCCCTTTGTTTTTTTAGTTAAATTGCAAAAAAATGCTAATTTTCCTGACTTCATCAATAGGAC
>DDWL01000006.1 GCA_002345675.1 Bacteroidales bacterium UBA2287
TTCATTTTCTCTCGCAGATTGCGCAAATGACCAATATTTTAAGTTGTTTTCTGCGAAAATCGGCGTTATCAGCGTGAAGTAAAGGTCTGTTTTTTCTTGTTAGTTTTAGGTTGAAATGAAATTGGTAAAAAAAAATCAACAGCGCATATTTAAGCAATGCGAAATGCTCCCACGTGGGGTGCAAGCTTAAGTTGGGCGGGGAAGCCCCGCCAGCGCCATGTCCAAATTAGTATCAGAAAAAAATAGTTCAAAGTTTAAATTCGTTGTAAAAAGTTTAAAAACGAAAAAGCCGCAGGAGGTTCCTACGGCTCGATTCGATATACTATAATAACGACTCAGTTAATGCCCCCTGGTTTGAGAGATTAATCTGTGCCACCAAATGTTTACTATTCTGTTCATTATTGTATTTGTGCTATATACTAATTTGTGTTAATCTGTGTAATCTGTGGACTTTTCTTCGGTTTGAATATGTGCAAATAAACAAAAAATAATTGAACTGGAGTTAAAAAGAGAGAAATTATTAAACGCGAAGGCGCTAAGACGCAAAAAAAGAGACAACACAAAGGCACGGAGCTACGGAGGCACACGGAGGAATTTTTAAACGCAACGACGCAACGACGCTATTTTATTAATGAAATTCTATTGTGACCTATGTGCCTATTGTGGTGAAATTTTTAAAAGCAACGACGCTAAAAGACAACACAAAGACACAGAGTGACAGAGGCTCACGGAGTAATATAAAATTTGTGTTAATTTGTGTAATCTGTGGACCTATTTAAATCCGTGTAAATCCGTTCAATCTGTGTCATCTGTGTTCTATGTTTTCTATGTGTCTATTGTGGTGAAAAAAATTAACTTTGTACCCATAACTGCAATTACTTGCTTTAAATATGAACCTCCCCGACAAACGAATAGTCGATTTTATAAACGAACACCACGTTTTAACGCTGGCAACATGCTTCGAAGAGGAGCCATGGTGTGCCAACTGCTTTTACGTGTACCTTCCCGACGATAATTGCCTTGTATTTACTTCTGATAACGACACTAAACACATTAAGTACGCCAGTCATAACATTTTTGTGGCAGGAAGCATTGTACTCGAAACCAGCATAATTGGTAAAATTCAGGGCATTCAGCTACAAGGAATTATTAGCGAGCCCAAGGATGAATACTACAAAAAAATTCGTAAGGCTTACATTAAAAAGTTTCCAATTGCAATGCTTATGGACACAACCCTTTGGGTTGTTGATTTAACTCTCCTTAAGTTTACCGACAATCGCCTAGGTTTTGGTAAAAAAATACTTTGGCAAAAAGAACTACTCATAAATCCGTTTACACAAAAGCCCATCGAGTAATGATTCTTGTTACAGGCAGCACGGGCCTTGTGGGCTCCCACTTACTTTTCGAACTAGCTAAAGAAAGCCAAGCCGTTAGGGCTCTATATCGGTCGAAGGCTGGAATTGAATCGGTTAAAAAGCTGTTTGCTGTTTACGCACCAAATTCCACCGAACTATTCAACTCAATTGAATGGGTAGCATGCGATATAACCGACTACCAATCGGTTTGCAATGCGCTGGTTGGTGTAAAAACCGTTTACCACTGCGCCGCAATGGTATCGTTTAATCCCAAAAATGCCGAGGAGATGATTTTCAACAATGTTCAGGGAACTGCAAACGTTGTTGATGCCAGTATTGCTGTGGGTATTGAAGGTTTTTGCCATATTAGCTCAATTGCTGCTTTAGGCGACGAAAATGCATCGGGGGTGGTTGACGAAACCTGTGGAATGGGAAAACTAAAACGTAGGTCGGCCTACTCGCGCAGCAAGTTCTTTTCCGAAAATGAGGTTTGGCGTGGGGTTGAAATGGGACTGCATGCAACAATTGTAAACCCTTCGGTAATTATTGGCCCAGGCAGCTGGAGTTCGGGTAGTGGGCTTCTGTTTTCAACAGTAAGCAAAGGATTTCCCTTTTACACGCTAGGTATTTCGGGGTATGTTGATGTTCGCGATGTTGCCGCTGCAACCATTCAACTTACAAAGTTGAAAAAGTGGGGTAACCGTTACGTGCTTAATTCCGAAAACCTGAGCCATCGTGCTGTTTTCTCGGCCATTGCTTCGGAGTTAAACAAAAAACAACCTCATATTCACGTAAAACCGTGGATGGCCTTGTCGGTAGTTCCATTCGCCTGGATAGTTTCGAGAATAACCGGTAAGCAGCCTTTGCTAACCCGCGATACAGCCAAGAGCGGCCATTCGATTACCTATTACTCTTCAAAAAAAATAACCGATGAACTTAGCTTCACTTTTACTCCTGTAAAAGATGCAATTAAGCATACTGCCAAAATTTTCAAAAGTGGCTTACTTTAACGCAACCGTTTTCTTTTGAAATGCCCAAACAATTAGCCCAATACCAATAAGTACAAAGGGTATGCTAAGCCATTGGCCCATGTTTAAGGTCATAGTCGACTCGAAAGCCACCTGTGTGTAACCCAATTAAAAATTTCGTATTTGCTTTTATGTCCCGTGAGGGACATTATATCGGTAGAACTTAAATACAGAATAAAAACACCGTGCCGTTAGGTACGGAATATTCTGTACCTAGCGGCACAGATAAATTGGGTTTTGTAATATCATCTACCGACATTACGTCCCTAGCGGGACGGCTTTCTTTTGAAACGCCCAAACAATTAGCCCAAGCCCAATAAGTACAAAGGGTATGCTAAGCCATTGCCCCATGTTTAGAGCCATTGTGGTTTCGAAGGCTACCTGAGGTTCTTTAATAAATTCAATAAAAAATCGGGCACCAAAAATAAGAGCAAGGAAACTCCCAAAAATTAGCCCAGTTCTAGGCTTTGCCTTAGCTTTAAAGTAGATGAAAAGTAGAATTCCAAAGAAAATTAAGTACGAAATGGCTTCGTAAAGCTGAGTTGGATGCTTGGCAAGGGTTTGATGATCGCGAACAAAAATAACGCCCCAAGGAAGTGTCGTTACAGTGCCATAAATTTCGGAATTCATAAAATTGCCAACTCTTATTAAAAAACCTGCAAGGGCAACTGGAATTACAATGCGGTCCAAAACGTACAAATATGGTCGTTTTTGCTTACGGCTAAAAAGGTACATTGCTAAAAGAATTCCAATGGCTGCGCCATGACTAGCAAGTCCACCTTCCCAAATTTTTAGTATTTCGAGTGGGTGTGCCAAGTAGTGCTCGGGCTGATAGAATAGGCAGTGACCAAGCCTTGCCCCAACAATGGTTCCAACTAACATGTACATGGTTAGGCTGTCGAGAAAGCCTTCGGGAAGTTTTTCAATTTTTACAAATTTTTCGAAAAGCATATAGCCCAGCAAAAACGATAATGCCCAAAGCACACCATAGTAACGAACCGAGATAAAATCAATCGAAAAAATTTCGGGATTAATGTCCCAAACAATTTGAAGTAGAGCCATTTTACAAACTTTTTAAATTGAAAAACCTTTGTAAAGGTATTAAAAATCGATTACCCACATACGAAAAAGTGTTGTCTTAACCTTTTTTTAAACTTGCTTCGCTGGTTTTTTTATACTTTTACACAGAACAAAAAATAAACCTTATGTTTTCTGGAATTGTTGAAGAACCCGCAAGGGTTGTCGCGCTGGTTCGCGAAAAGGAGAACCTGCATATTACCCTAACCTGCTCGTTTGCTCACGAACTTAAAATCGACCAAAGCGTTTCGCACAACGGCGTATGCCTTACTGTTGTTAAAGTTGAGGGCAGTAACTATACAGTAACGGCAATAAAAGAAACGCTCGAAAAGTCGAACCTGGGTTTGCTAAAGGTTGGCGAAAAGGTTAACGTTGAACGAAGCATGAAAATCGAAAGTCTCCTCGATGGGCACATGGTTCAGGGGCATGTTGACCAAACTGCTGTTTGCACAAATGTTGCCGAAGCCGACGGAAGCTGGTACTACACATTCGAGTACGATGATTCAATTGGAAATATTACTGTTGAAAAGGGATCGGTTTCGGTTAATGGAGTGAGTTTAACTGTTGTAAATTCGAAGGACAAATCCTTTCAGGTTGCCATTATACCCTACACCCACCAAATTACAAACTTTCACGAAATTAAAAAGGGTACCGTTGTAAACCTCGAGTTCGACATTGTTGGCAAGTATATAACTAAGCTGCTAAAACAATACCTCGAAGGGGGCATGATAGCGAAACTCATTGGCAAATAGACCTTTAAAATGAAAAACTCGTCGCCGCGCGAAATTGCCGTTTACATCTCCATTATTGCGTCAACCATTGCTGGAGTTGCAATGGCTTTTGTGCTATGGGACTCGCCCATTTCGCTAATGCTTGCTGCAGTTGCCGCCGTTCTCTTTATTTTTATTGCAGTATTTATTGTTTCGCAGTATCTGCTAAACTCATTTATTTTTCAAAAAATTTACCCCATTTACAAAACCATCCACAACCTTAACGTATCGGGCGACGATATAAAAAAGAAGCTCGAAGATAAGGATGTTGTTGATGCCGTTAACCGCGAAGTGCTTGTTTGGGCCAATACAAAAATGAGCGAAATAGACAGGTTGAAGGAGATGGAAACTTACCGAAAAGAGTTTATAGGAAATGTTTCGCACGAGTTAAAAACGCCTATTTTCAACATACAGGGGTATGTACTTACCCTTCTCGACGGAGGACTGGAGGATTCGAATATTAATCGGAAATACCTTGAACGCACCGAAAAAAGCGTTAACCGCTTAATTGCCATTGTTGACGACTTGGAAATGATTTCGAAATTTGAGTCGAAGGTGCTAAACCTCGAAATGGGAAAGGTAAACATTGTGCACTTGGTCGACGAGGTTTTCGAGTCGCAAGAAATGAGGGCAAAGCAAAAGAAAATCAAATTGCTTTTCGACAGGTCCTACGACAAACCTATTTTGGTGCTCGCCGACCGCAAAAGAATTTTTCAGGCACTTGTTAACCTTGTAGCCAACTCCATTAACTACGGAAAAGAGGGCGGGCGAACGTTAGTGTCGTTCTCCGATATGTTCGAGAATATTATGGTAGAAGTTAACGACGATGGCATTGGGATTCCCCAAAAGGATATCCCTCGGGTTTTCGAGCGGTTTTATCGTGTCGATAAAAGTCGCTCGCGCGACCAAGGTGGAACTGGACTTGGCCTAGCCATTGTTAAGCACATTATCGAAGCGCACAACCAAACAATAAATGCCCGAAGCAACCTAAACGAAGGTACTTCGTTTGTTTTTACACTTCGTAAGTATTCCGAAAAAAATAAGGCCTAAGCTACTTCCCGTAACGAATTTTTTGTGCCAATTTCGATGCAAATACAAACTCGTTTAGTTCATTGTTATCCGACTGAAGGATCTCCTCTTTTGTACCTTCCCACCATTTTTCTCCCTCGTAAATAAAAATTATTTTATCGCCAATTCCCATAACGGAGTTCATGTCGTGAGTATTAACAAGGGTAGTAATGTTGTACTCTTCGGTTATCTCCTTAATAAGATTGTCGATAACAATTGATGTCTTGGGGTCGAGCCCCGAGTTTGGCTCGTCGCAAAACAGGTAAGTTGGATTTAGTGCTATTGCCCTTGCAATGGCAACCCGCTTCTTCATACCCCCACTAATTTCCGAAGGAAAAAGTTTGTTCGCATTTACAATGTTTACGCGGGCTAGGCAAAAATTTGCTCTTTCAATTTTCTCCTCAACACTTAAGTCGGAAAACATATTAAGCGGAAACATAACGTTCTCTTCAACAGTTGCCGAATCGAAAAGAGCCCCCCCTTGAAATAGCATTCCAATTTTTTGTCTTATTTTCTTTTTTTCATCAAACCCAATTTCATTAAAATGGGTATCGTCGTAGTATATATTGCCCTCGTCAATATCGTGCAACCCAACAATCGACTTTAAAAGAACGGTTTTCCCCGAGCCGCTTTGTCCAATAATTAAATTCGTTTTTCCCTGCTCAAATTCAGCGGTAATATTCTTAAGAACAGGCCTTCCGACGAAAGCTTTCGATATGTTTTCAACCTTTATCATGACAAAAGCAGCTGGGTTAGAAGTAGGTTAAATAGAAGAATCATAACACTACTAAAAACAACTGCCTTGGTGCTCGATTGGCCCACCTCCAACGAACCGCCCTCGACGTAATAACCATAGTATGCCGAAATTGTAGTTATAAGAAAGGCAAAAACAACTGTTTTTATTATGCCGTAAGTTATATAGAATGGGATAAAAAAAGCCTGAACTCCATCGATGTAATCTTGCGATAACACTGCACCTGTTGAAACGCCAACCAGCCATCCACCTAAAATGCCAACACCCATACTTAAAATACAAAGGAATGGATTAAACAAAACAGCAGCAGTTATTTTTGGTAAAACTAGGTGGTTGGCTGAATTTACACCCATAATTTCAATCGCATCAATTTGCTCCGTAACACGCATTGTGCCTATTTCCGAGGCAATGTTACTACCAACCTTCCCAGCTAAAATAAGTGCAACTATTGTCGACGAAAATTCGAGTAGAATGCTATCGCGAGCAGCTAAGCCAACAAGATAGGCAGGTAAGAATGGGTTTTCGGTATTATATGCGGTTTGAATGGTTATAACAGCCCCCATAAAAAAGGAAATTATTGAGACAATACCTATCGACTTAAGTCCTAGTTTGTCAACTTCCTTAACTACCTCTTGAAAAAATATTTTTCCCCTCTGTGGACGAGCAAAAACTTTTTTGAGAAAGAGAATGTATAATCCTATGGTTTCAACTAGCCTCATAATGGGCTCAAAGTTATAAAATATTCCAAACAAGTATTTAATTAGGTTGAAATACTATTCTCGTTGCACCAATGTTATTACCTTTGGCGCAAGTTTAAAAAGATAATTATGGTTAATAAGGAAAATATTTACTGCATTATAATGGCAGGAGGCATTGGAAGTCGCTTTTGGCCAATGAGTCGAAACAACAAACCCAAACAATTCCTCGATATATTAGGCACTGGATCGTCGCTTATTCGTCAAACTTTCGATAGGGTTTCAAATTTTTGCAATGCCGAAAACATATACATTGTAACAAGCGAATCACATAAGGATCAAGTGCTTGAACATTTGCCCGAAATTAATGTTGAACACGTTCTTTTAGAGCCAATGCGCAGGAATACAGCTCCTTGTATCGCATTTGCCACACACAAAATTGCTCAACGAAACCCAAATGCAGTAATTGTTGTGGCTCCTAGCGATCACTTAGTTTTAAACGAAACGGCATTCTTAAAAACAATAAGTACTGCTATTAATTTTGCAGCCGAAAACGATTCGCTACTCACAATTGGAATAAAACCAAGTCGTCCCGAAACTGGCTATGGGTACATTCAAATCGGGAAACCCGAAGGGAGTTCGGGTTCAAATTTATTTAAAGTAAAAACCTTTACCGAGAAGCCAAATGTCGAAATGGCTAATGTTTTTTTGAATAGCGGAGAATTTTTTTGGAATTCAGGACTTTTTATCTGGTCACTCCCTGCTATTCAAAAGGCTCTCGATGAGCATATACCCGAAATACAGGCACTTTTTCACGATGCTGTACCACATTTTGGAACCAATAAGGAGTCCGAAGCTATTGTCAATGTTTATTCCCAATGCCGAAATGTGTCAATTGATTACGGTGTAATGGAAAAGGCAAGCAACGTGTATGTTATTTGTGCCGAATTTGGTTGGTCCGATCTTGGGACCTGGGGATCTTTGTACTTAAGCTCTAACAAGGATGCACTTAATAATGCTGTTGTCGGCAATAACGTTATGCTACACAATGTAAAAAACTGCCTTGTAAATATTCCTCAAGAAAAACTCGTTGTTCTCGAAGGACTTGAAGACTTTATAGTTGTTGAGTCCGACGAAATTCTTTTAGTTTGTCGTAAAGAAAAAGAGCAAGACATTAAAACCTACCTTAACGAAGTTATAGCAGAAAAAGGCGATAAATTTGCATAAAAAAAAAGGCGAACAAGTTGTTCGCCTTTTTTTTATGCTATTCTAATACTCCCAAAGGTCGTGCTCAGTAGTGAATAACCATTCACGAATTCTGTCAGACTCTTGCATGTTAGGAATTCCACCAAATGTGAACTCTTGTATTCTGCGATCGTTGTATACATTCGACTCTTTGTAAATAAATGATCCAAACCTTCGTTTATAGAAAAAGTCGTCGAACGAAATTCTCTGAGCATCATTAAAGTCGTTAAAAACAGCAGTGTTCGCTAAAACAGTTCTTGCGTGAGGATAATACATCCAAAAAAGTTGAACTCTCGATAAATCTCCAATTACCTCTTCGTCACCACCAGTGTTTAAAGTTTTATAGTACACACGAACTGGGCAAATTCCAATAATTCGAACCTGCATGGTAGAATGCTGCTTATCGAAAAACCACTCTTCCTTTACTAAAAGTTGCCTTATTTGAGCCCACCTAATTTCTCCTCTAATAAAAATAGTTGTATCCCTTCCTGTAATAGGATTGTATTGAGTTTCCTCTCTATCAGAAGCTTCTAACTTTTCAAGTATTTGATTATACGAAATAAGAGTTGAGAATTCATCGTCGATATCTGGATCGTAAGCATTAATTTCATTATACTTAATGGCATCCATAAGACGTTGAACAAAACTCTTTCTGTCGTGCATTAACTGCGTTGGGTAGTATAATGGATGATTAATTTTTTCTCTTAAATCAATAGTCCTCCATATACGTTTTGTAAACATCATATCGGCCTCCCTTAAGTGCGGGTATGGAATTGGTATACGTTGTGGAATCGTTTCTTTAACGTATAGTCCGTCTAATACCAAAGGCTCCTTGCCTTTGCTTTGGGCAAAGGAATTTACCGATAGGCAAACGAAAACTGCACTTGCAAATAAAATTGCTATCCTTTTCATATTCAGAGAATTATTGTATCTTAAACACTAAATCCGTCAAATCACGTGATGCTCCATCGGGACCAACTGCCTTTACGTTTGTAATTACAAGCTGCTGTCCTCCTTTCAAATTATTCATAACTGTCTTTTGCTCTCCTGTAAATAATTGACCTTTTGTTGATTTTTCTTGTAAAAATCCGCCAATATTGGCTGAAACAGTGAATTCGGTTACAGTAAATTTCATTTCAAAATCGAAATCGGCTGGCATTTCAGCTACTACCCCTAAAGAGGCAGCCAATAGATTTTTAGGTACAGTTTTTCCTGATACTCCAATAACTTTTGGCATTGGATTAGGAACCTTCTTAATTCTAAATGTTTTAGAACCCATATTTCTTTTCTGCCCGTCCACTTCGGCCGTAACAGTTATGTTGCATGTATTAGCTCCTGCTCCCGGAACAACCTCAAAACTATCGCCCTTCTTTTTAATTACGCCTCTATCAATCGAGGCACTTATTTTATCCTTGGCAATACCCGATATTGAAATGTCAACTGGGTTTTCGATGCCTAAGTAAAATACGTTCATTTTTGTTGGCGAAATAACAATATTAGGTGTTTCAACTAAAAATTCGTGTTTAAATGGTTTTCGAATTGTGGTCCCATTAGGTGCTGTTACTTCAACAATGCCTGTCCATGGGTTATTACCAAGGCGAGAAGCTCTTTGCTTAAAAACACCACGACCGTTAACAATAGGAAGTTTTTCGGCTCCTCCCACAATGCGATAATCAACTGCCCCTGATTCGTTTTTAAACTGTTCTACCCTTCCAACTGATATTACTGGTTTTTGGGTAGTATCTGACGCTGCTAAAAATATTTCAGCAGCAAACTCATTTCCCTGTATTACGTAATTAGACGTTGGAATAACAATAGCATCTAACTTATTAACCTTAAAGTCGTCGGCATCGACCTGTTGCAGTAAATATGTAACTACTTCCGATTCTAAATTCAGAACATCAACCTGAACCTTTGTTAACTGAGGAAAAACCGCCACCAAAGGTAAATGGTCAAATCGTGTTGTTTCCCATGTATGTACAGTTCCGTCATCTTTTCTGGGAGGATCTTCAGTATTTAAAATACTATTTATTGACTCTATTAGCTGAGGCGCCCTATTTACATCGACAAGAGAAACTAAATACTCTCTAAAGTCAACTATTCTCTTTTTAAGTTCAAAAGCCTTACCGCTTCTAGTTGGTCCAATAAGTACTTGACTGCCAACATTTGTGTCACTTTTCTTTTTAATTCCTGCTGGGTCTACCTCATTGTTTTCTTTAAGTGCATCTTTATTATCTTTTTCAGCTGTAACAATAACTTCAACTTTTAAATCTTGAACATATTTTACTAAATCGGCAGCTTGTGTTCTTATATTATCTGCCTTTTCCTTCCAAGGTCCAACTTTAACAGGATTTAATAAGTGCGATTTTTCTATTTGATCGTAAAGCTTTTCGTTTTTAATCGTAAAGCTTTTTGTTGTTCGGGACAATCCATTTTCAACAAGAACAAATGCATCGAGTACCTCAGCCGATACGTTCATAGCAAGCATCGCTGTAAGCACGAGGTACATCATGCCTATCATTTTTTGCCTTGGTGTTTCTTTGCCGTGACCCATAGTTGGATTTACCTATTTATGAAAATTATTTACCATTAGTCATTACGCTCATTGCAGATAACATATTTCCATAAACTGCATTTAAACTTGTAATGTTGCGGTTTAATAAGTTAATTGCTTCGGTAAATTTGTCTGTTTCGTTTACAGTTGTGTTGAGTTTTGAAATCATTCCCTCTACACCTGCATAAACCGATTCGGATTTCTTAAGTCTGTCGGTAGTTCCTTGAAGATGTAACTCATGTGCAGTATTTAAAGCAGCCATGCTTTTGTTTAATTTTTCTAACTGCTCTTGGTATCCACTACTTCCCTGATTTATAATACCACCTGATGCTCGCATCGAATCGGCTAGTTGGCTATAGGTAGCTGCTAGGTTAACTGCAGCGCCGCTTATTTGCGAAGCTACCTCGTTCCCTGATTCAACTAATCGCTGACTAACAGTTTCGCCTGCTTTGGTAAGAGATCCTTGTAAATTGCTTACAGACTGACTTACCCCTGTCATAAATCCTTGACCACTTTCAGATACCTGTCCTGCTGTTTTTTGGAAACTTTCGGAAAGAATATTTACAGATTCGTTAAGCACCTGCCCGCTTTGTTGATAACTGTCGGTAAAGGATGATACTGAATCTGTTGCTTTTTTCATGCGATCGGTAAACTGCGTTGTGGCAGTAGCTGCCTCCGAAATATCAGCAATTTTTGCTGATGTTTCGCTCAGTTTGTTTAATCCTTTACTAACCTTATCTAATAATTCAGGAGTTAGATTTGCATTCTCGAGCATTTTATTAAACTTATCGCTAAATGCAATTGCTCCCGATGCCCCTGGTTGAGCAACTGCTGTTTGAGCTCCACCAGAACCCACGGCGTTAGCGACTATTTCTTTTAATGAATCTGCATCAATCCCTGATGAGTTTCTACGGTAACTGCGAAGTTCTTCTTCGTCTTCCATTCCTGCAAGTTCTGGATACACAAGTGTCCAATCCACCTCTTCGTGAATGGGTTCAAATGCAGAAAAGAAAAAGATTATTACTTCTACCGACATTCCAACGGTAAGCATTTCTCCCGCAAATGGCCAGTGCTGCAGTTTGAAAAGAGCACCAAGAAGAACAACTGCTGCGCCCCAACCATAGAGGTACTTCATGAAGTTCTTCCACTTCGAACCCTGGACTATTTCTGATATATTAAATCCCATTTGTTAGTTTTTTAAGGGTTATAAAGGAAAGGCTATTGTGAACCAAGGTATGAACGTACACATCTAAAGCCTATGTACGACTTTGTTGTATCCTGATATTCGAATGATCGTGAACCTACTTGTAAAAAATACCCAATGTCTTTCCAACTTCCCCCACGAACTACTTTACGTTTTAGCGCAGGAGCGTCGTTTGGTTTTGCATTATACTTATAATCTGGATTCATATCGTGCATAAACGTATAAGCACTCTCATCAAATGCATTAGCAGTCCATTCGGAAACATTACCCGACATGTCGTATAGCCCATAATCGTTAGGTTCGTAGCTGCCAACTGGTAACGCAGTAAAGCCTCCATCATCCACGTAATTTCCACGTAGTGGCTTAAAGTTTGCTAAGAAACAACCCTCTGAATTTCTTGTATATGGCCCCCCCCATGGATACATTCCATGATCGAGGCCACCGCGTGCTGCGTATTCCCATTCGGCTTCGGTAGGAAGACGATAGTCAGCAACAAAAGACATTCCTCTTCTAGTTAAAAATTTATTAAGGTTTTGTGTTCTCCAAATGGTAAATGCGTAAGCTTGACGCCACGAAACACCAACCACAGGGTAGTTGTCGAACGATGGGTGCCAAAAGTAATGGGTAGCATAAGGCTCGTTGAAAGAGTATGTAAAATCGCTAATCCAAGATAGGGTATCGGGATATACATTAACCTTGTCGCGAATAATAAACGCTGAACGGTCAGTTACCTTAACAGCAACTCCCATATTATTTATTACCTCAGCATTTTCTTCGTATGCTCCTGTTTCAAAATTAAATCTATTTTTCTTTTTGGCTGCCTGTTTTAGGTCAATCCAAAAGAATTCGTAGTTTAACTTACGGGTGTCTATTTCTTTGCGATTATAGAAACGTTCATCCTTTACATAAAACATTTCGTTTAGGATTTCGTTTTGCTCTTCGTCCCTTTTATCAATGGGTATATCCCAGTTAAGAACTGGAGGATCGATTTCGTTCCCAAATTCATCCTCAGAAATTGCAAAGTCATCGATTTGCTCGGACAATTTACGACGTGAAATTGAATCGGTTACATAATAAACAAACTGCCTATACTGGTTATTTGTGATTTCGGTTTGATCCATCCAAAAGGCATCAACAGAGACCGTTTTAACAGGGGCATTTATTGCCCAGGCAACGTCTTGGTCGTTTCCACCAATATTATATGATCCCATTGGAACAAACACCATATTATAAGGTGTAGGATCCTGGTAGCCTCTTCTTCCGGGCACTCCTGTGAGTTCTCCATTATTACCTGGGGAGCAACCGTTTAGTAAAACTATAACAGCAAAGGGGACAAGAAACTTTTTCATAGTACTCCGTTTATTAATGCAAATAACGTAAAATATTTTAAAATCACCTTAACTAACTACAAAAATCTTATGCTTTTGTACTGCTGAGGTGGCTTTTCCTTTTTTAATGTAAAACTGTAGCCTAACATAAATTCGTGAGAACCACTGTTGTAACTGCTTATTTTGGTTGTTGAAACATCGAATGCATAGCCAATTCGTAATCCGCTAAATATTTCGACTCCCATCATTGTAGTAAAAGCTTCGCCCACACGATATGAAACGCCTCCCCAAAACCTTTTATTGTAAATTACATTGGTGTTTATGCTAAGAATATTATTAGTTAGGTTTGAGCCAATAAAAACTGACGGGCTTAATTCCCACGCTTTATTGGAAAGCGGTATTATATACCCACCTGTTAAGTAGTAGTGAATTTTATAATGAGAAGGGTTTTGCGCTTTATTGAATTTTGGTTGGTTTAAGTGGGATGCCGACACGCCAAAGTACATTAAATCGTTGTTGTAAAAAACACCAAACCCTAAATCGAAATTAACAGAACTTTCGTCGGCTTGAGGTACAGCATCGTCACTAGTTGTACTGGGAAATTTCCACTTTGGTTTCAGTGAGTTGTTAATTACACCAGCATTAAACCCTACAGCCAAACTACCTGCTTTTTCAATTTTAAAACGAGCAGCATAAGCTAAACTAAGACCTATGTCGGAGTTAAACCCAAAGCGATCGTTAATTATATTTAATCCAGCCCCTTGCGATAAACCAAAAAGAGTAAAAGGGGTATTAATGTTTACCACTGTTGTTGCTGGGGCGCCGTCGCCAAATCCAACCCATTGCATACGGTTAATTGCAGTAGCGCTAATCATATCGCTGCTTCCTGCATAGGCAGGGTTTACAGCCATTTGATTAAACATATTTTGGCTAAACTGCGCATCCTGCTGTGCCACAGCGGTGCTTATGGTTAATACAAGGAAGAATAATATGGTTATATTTTTCGCAAACATGCTTTTAATTGCCTGTTATCATTAGAAAACGGAAGGTAAAGTAAATAATAAAAAAACAATCCAACAAATTTATTAACAATTAAGTGTTAATAAATAGAACAAAAAACTAATGCCTTATACTTCGCTATTGAATTTTAAGTTACCCCATAACCCTTAAAATTTTATTAAAAGTAGTTTTTTTTTGGTAATAATACTATAAGTGAGGACGAATAGCACGCGGTGATTTATGTCACCCGCCTAATTGCCCTAAGCCAACGGTCGGGCACATCGCCCTTTGTTGCCATTTTATAATCGTTTTGCGAACAGGCCAATAGGGTGTTTTTTGAGTCGTCGCCTTTAGCTATTGGCACTTCGATCCACCATGTTTGGGTGCTAATGTTTTTTAAGAAAACCATGTTAACATTTGGGATGGGGCTTTTAACGTAGAATTTCTTAACCCTCCCCAATGTGGGGTCGGCAGCTTTTCCTTTTCGTGCAAAGAATCCCTCGATAAAGTGCCAAACTATTTGCGCTGCTAAATGTGAACCCATAGCGTTTGAGTCGCCATTGGTATTTAGATTGAACAGACCAAACGCTTTCACGCCTCCCGATAGGCCAGCAAAGCGGCTAAGCAGGCATGCTTCTTCGGCATAAAGCCCATTTGGGGATGGTGCTAGAGGATAATCACTTTGCCGTATGCTACCCATATCGAAGCTAACTATATGCGAACTTCTGAGGGCTGGCTCAACCTCAGTCATGGCATTTCGAATTGAGCCTAGTCGATATACGTCGTGATTCCTCTTTTCAAGTATTTCTGATGCTCTCTGATCGGTTAGGTATGACTGATGAGCAATATGGTTTATGCAGTATAGTTTGCCTTTATCTTCGGAAAGTAACCTATTTACAAAACTTGAGGGTGAAAAATCGGTGGAATTTGGTTCGTAATCGATTTTAGAATCGATTATCGAAATGGTTATAGGCGATTGCCTCTCAGCTACGACCTGAAATATTGGCAGCGTAAGTTCCTGTGTTCCACCAAGTACAATTACACAAATACCCTTTTCGGCTAGCTGCTCTACAACAATTTTTAGTGCGGCATATGTACTTGCTGGTGAAGAGGTTTCGGATATATTTCCAAGGTCGACAATTTCGCTACTTATGGGATGCCCCGAAAGAGAATACAAAAACTTCCTGATTTCATCTGGTGCTTTGGATGCCTGTGAATTCGATGAGTTTCGACTTTCACAAACACCCACTATGGCAAGTTTGCAATCGCTTAAATTAACATTTTGTTGAACGCCATAAATAGCAGTTTTTCCGTACACCGATGCACTTTTTTCGATTGCATCGGGTAGTGGTGTAACTAAAGATGGCTTTAAAATGTCGTGAAACATCATTTTTTTGTTGATTTCCCTTTTACTACCTTAGTTGATTTGACTGGCTTGGAAGGCTTCTTTTTGTTGGTTGGTTTCTGACCCGAAATAATTTCGAGACATTTTTGGTAAGTAAGATCATTAAAGTCGGTCCCTTTGGGGATTTTGTAGTTGTCGCCTTTAAAAAACAAGTAGTGACCCCAACGACCATTTAGCACTTGAAGTTCTGCATCTTCGGGAAATACTTTTGCAACTCTTTCTTCTGCCTTTTTTCTACTCTCCTCAATAAGTTCAATTGCTCGAGCAAGCTCAATGGTTAGCGGATCGTCGGTTTTAGCAAGTGAAACAAATTTTGAGTTGTGCCTTGCATAAGGCCCAAAGCGTCCAACACCAATTACAACATCTTTTTCTTCGTATTGACCAATTGTACGGGGAAGTTTAAAAAGCGAAAGAGCTTCTTCGAGTGTAAGCGATTCGATTAGTTGCCCCTTTAAAAGACTTGCATACTGGGGCTTTTCGCCAGTTTCGGTATTTGCTTCACCTATTTGTACAACAGGCCCAAAACGGCCAATACGAACCGAGATATTTTTGCCCGATTTTGGATCGATTCCAAGAGTGCGTTCGCCTTTGCTATAGTCCGACTCCTTTAGCGTTTTTTCGACACTGCTATGGAATGGCTTATAAAAACGAGCAATCATTTGAGCCCAATCCTTAGTGCCTTCAGCAATTTCGTCGAATTCCTTTTCGACCGAAGCCGTAAAGTTGAAGTTTAAAACATTTGCGAAATGTTCAACCAAAAAGTCGTTAACCACCATGCCAATGTCGCTGGGGAAAAGCTTCGATTTTTCGGTTCCAACCGTTTCAACTTTCTCTTTCGACTCGATTTTACCCTTACGGAGGGTGTGTATTAGGTACTGCCTTTCAATCCCCTCACGATCTTCCTTTAGGGCATAGCCGCGAGTAACAATAGTGGAAATTGTTGGGGCATAGGTTGAAGGACGGCCAATGCCCAGCTCTTCGAGTTTTTTTACAAGGCTTGCTTCGGTGTAACGTGCTGGACGCTGGGTGAAGCGTTGCGTTGCATTTATTTCGAGCGATTCGAGGACTTCGCCTGCTTTCATTGGAGGTAAAAGGTCCGAGTCGGTTTCGTCGTGCTCATCATCGGTCGACTCGTGGTAAACCCTAAGAAATCCGTCGAATAGTAACACTTCGCCCGATGCAATAAATTTAAGGGGAGACTTTGAAATGTCGATTGTGGCAGTAGTTTTCTCGAGAAGCGCCTCGCTCATTTGCGAAGCAATGGTACGTTTCCAAATAAGGTCGTAAAGCCGTTGCTCGCCGTTGCTGGCTGTTACCTTTGGCTTATCTAAATATGTTGGCCTAATAGCTTCGTGAGCCTCCTGTGCGCCTTTGGTTTTGGTTTTAAAATTTCGTGACTGAAAATACTTGTCGCCAAACTCCTTGGTAATTACGGTTTTTGCTGAAGCAATAGCTGCATTGGAAAGGTTAACCGAGTCGGTTCTCATGTAGGTTATGTGCCCCGCTTCGTAAAGTTTTTGAGCAATAGTCATGGTTTGCGAAACCGAGAAGCCAAGTTTTCGGCTAGCTTCTTGCTGAAGAGTTGAGGTTGTAAAAGGAGGTGCTGGCGATTTTTTGGAAGGCTTCTTGGTTACGTCGGAAACTTTAAATGTTGAATCGTTGCACGTTTTAAGAAAACTGATGGCATTATCCTGGCCTAAAATTCTTTCGTTAAGTTCAGCTTTTATTTTACTTTGACCCATAAAAAGGGCGGTTACCTTATAAAAGGTGTCGGTTTTAAACGAAATTATTTCTCGTTCCCTATCAACAAGAAGCCTAACGGCAACTGACTGAACACGCCCTGCCGAAAGTGCAGGTTTAACCTTTTTCCAAAGCACAGGCGAAAGCTCAAAGCCAACAAGCCTGTCGAGAACCCTACGAGCTTGCTGCGCATTAACAAGGTTGCTGTCGATAAAGCGAGGGTTTTGAATGGCATTTTGGATGGCATCCTTGGTAATTTCGTGAAATACTATTCGCTTTGTTTTTGCTGTGTCGAGTTTAAGTACTTCGGCTAAATGCCAGGCAATGGCTTCCCCTTCACGGTCTTCATCGGTTGCGAGCCAAACCGTTTGGCTCTCCTTTGTTAATTTTTTCAACTCATCAACCACCTTTTTTTTATCGTCGCTAACGATATACTCAGGTTTAAAGTTGTTCTCTATATCGATTCCTAAATTCTTTTTTGAGAGATCGCGAATATGACCAAAACTCGATTTAACAGTAAAACCCTTGCCAAGGAACTTCTCAATAGTTTTGGCTTTTGCGGGGGACTCAACAATTACTAGATTCTCTATCATGGATTTTTATTTTCGAAAAGAATGGCACAAAGTAAATCAATTACATTGCTAACTACAAAATTTTAAGAAAATTATACTTCTGCGTTTTTATGGATGGTAGATTTGAAGAGTGTTTCGAAAGGCTATACGTATTTCCTTTGAAATTTCATTGTTTTTTAAATATCATAAGCCGACAAGATTCGTTATGAGTGATGAAAAAGAATTATAGTTACCTTTACGCCTTAAATAAACACATTGCCATGGGAATTCGATCGTCAAATTTTGGTAAAAAGTTTTTACTCTGGTTCTGGGGTATTTTTGCATTTGGATGGGTTATTTTTGCTGGCCTATTTTTAATGATTGGGCTCGAAATGTTTGGGCCACTCCCCTCGTTTGAGGAACTCGAAAATCCCAAAAGCAGCATTGCTTCGGAGGTATACTCTGAAGATAACGTTATGCTTGGCACCTACTTTAGGGAGAACCGGTCGTTAGCCGACTTTGATGAACTGTCGCCAAATCTTTTAAACGCATTAATTGCTACAGAAGATGTTCGATTCCACAGCCATTCGGGAATTGACGGTAGAAGCCTTGTACGTGTGGTTGTAAAAACAATTCTTTTGGGCCAAAGCGGAAGCGGAGGAGGAAGCACCATAACCCAGCAGCTTGCTAAAAACCTATTTCCTCGCGATACAACTCTTCGCAGATCTGCAATTACCCGTAAAGGAAAACTGGTTGTAACAAAATTTAAGGAGTGGATTACCGCCATTAAACTTGAGCGTAACTATACAAAAAATGAAATAATTGCCATGTACCTTAATACTGTTGCATTTGGTAGTAATGCATTTGGCGTAAAAATGGCAGCAAAAACTTTTTTTAACGCATCAACCGACTCGTTAACTGTTGAACAGGCAGCCATGCTAATTGGGGTTGTTAACGCTCCAACCCGCTATAGCCCTATTCGAAACCCCCAAAATGCAATTGTCCGCAGGAATCATGTTATTACTAAAATGGCAAGGTATGGCTACGTTTCGCCATCACAAGCCGACTCGTTAAAAAAACTGCCCATAAAACTAAACTTTAAGGTTCAAGACCATAATGTTGGGTTAGCCACCTACTTTCGCGAATCGTTAAGAATTTTACTAAGTGCACCGAAGCCGAATACTCAGTCGTACTTTTCACATGCTATTTATGTTAGAGACTCGATTGAGTGGGCAACAAATCCCCTTTACGGGTGGTGTAACAAAAACCTAAAGCCCGACGGAACTCCATACAACCTTTATAGGGATGGCATTAAAATTTATACAACCCTTAACAGTAAAATGCAGGGCTATGCCGAAGAAGCTGTTGTAAGCCACATTGGCAAGTTTATTCAGCCCGAATTCGACCTTGAGCAGAAAGCGCGCAGAAACCGCTTATTTGCCGACGCCCTTACCGACGAACAAATAAATAGCATTTTGAATAATGCAATGCGCCAAACCGAGCGCTACAGAGTTATGAGAAATGCTGGAGCCTCGATGGATAGCATTCGAATGGTGTTTAAGAAAAAAATTCCGATGACCGTATTTACGTGGAAAGGCGATCGCGACACCATTATGAGTCCCCTCGACTCGATTAAGCACTACAAAAGGCATTTACGTGCAAGTTTTATGGCAATGGATCCTCGAAACGGTCATATAAAGGCTTGGGTTGGTGGCCCAAATTTTAAACACTTCAAGTACGATCAGGTAAAGGAGGGAAAACGCCAAGTAGGATCGACAATTAAACCATTCCTTTACACCTTAGCAATGCAAGAAGGCTACTCGCCTTGTCATACAATTCCTAACGTTCCTCAAACCTTTGTTGTTGCCGATTCAACGTGGACCCCTAAGAACTCGGGTAACACCAAGTACGACGGAAAAATGGTAACACTAAAGTGGGGTTTAGCCAATTCGGTTAATAACATTTCGGCATGGCTAATGAAGCAATTCAATCCTAACGCTTTGGTCGATATTATTAAAAAAATGGGGGTAACTAGTCGAATTGATCCTGTGCAGTCAATATTTCTTGGAACATACGAAATTTCGCTTTACGAAATGGTTGGCGCATACGGGACCTTTGTTAATAAAGGCGTTCACATTGAACCCTTGATGGTAACGCGAATAGAGGATAGAAATGGCAATGTGCTTTCGACATTTTCGCCCCAAAAAAACGAAGCAATAAGCGAGCAAACCGCCTACCTAATGATTAACCTTTTAGAAGGAGTTATAAACAGGGGCACTGGAGTCCGCCTACGCTATCGCTATAACTTTACAGCGCCAATGGCAGGCAAAACGGGAACTACTCAAAACCACTCCGATGGCTGGTTTATGGGAATGGTACCGAATTTAGTTGCTGGAGCATGGGTTGGAGCCGAAGACCGATCGGTACGTTTTCAAACAATTGGAATGGGACAAGGAGCAAGTATGGCACTTCCTATTTATGCTTTATTTTTAAATAAAGTGTATAAAGACCAACGGCTTGGAATTTCGCAAAACGACCAGTGGGAAAAACCCCTAAAGGCTGGAAACTACAACCTAAACTGCGACGATATTGACCCAGTTGTTAGTGGAGATATATCGGAGGACGATTTCTTTTAGCTTGTTGAAATACCCTAAGCCTTAACCCCAGGTATTGAGGCAATAAGTTTCGCTGTATACTCGGATTTAGGCGAGTTAAAAATATCGTCGGCAAAACCCTCTTCAACAATTTGACCATTTTGCATAACCAAAATGCGGTTACTCATGTAGCGAACCACCGATAAATCGTGCGATATAAACAGGTACGTTAGGTTTCGTTTTCGCTTTAAATCGTTTAGCAAATTAAGAATTTGCGCCTGAACCGATACGTCGAGGGCCGAAACCATTTCGTCGCAAATTAAAACCTTTGGCTCCAACGCCAGTGCACGTGCTATAACTATTCGTTGGCGCTGACCTCCCGAAAATTCGTGGGGATACCGGTAAAAACTGTTCGCTGGAAGCGAAACTTCGTGAAGTAGCTCTAGCGCCCTTGCCTTGCGTTGAGCCTTATTGGGGACGATGCTGTGAACCAGAAGCGGCTCCATAATGGCTTCGCCAATGGTTAAACGTGGGTTAAGCGACGAGTATGGATCCTGAAAAACAATTTGCACCTCGCGACGAAATGCCTTAAGATTTTCTCCCGAAAAACTTTCGATTGGGCTACCATTAAATGTTATGCTTCCGTTTCGGTTTTCGACTAAATTTAGTATAGCCCTGCCAAGAGTTGTTTTTCCACAGCCCGACTCGCCAACAATACCGAGTGTTTCGCCCTGAAACAGGTTAAAACTAGCAGAACTTACAGCCCTGAAAACTTGCATTGGTTTACCGAAAAGGTTGCGCGAAATAATGTAATCGACATCAACATTTTTAACCTCGAGAATGGGTTGAGAATTGTAAACTCTTTCGTTCTCTATGGAAATGTTTTTCTGTGGAACTTCGGCAGTTGAGTTCTCAACGAAATCGCTTACCGTTAGTAGCCTATTAGGGCGGCTATCGATTGGTGGGCGACAAGCAATAAGTCCTTTGGTATACGAATTTTTGGGAGATATAAGGATTTGCTTTGTTGTTTCGCTTTCCATAACATTGCCCCGTTGTAGCACAATGGTACTATCGGTTATTTCGGAAATTACGCCAAGGTCGTGGCTTATGAATATTAGGCTCATACCCCTACTCTTTTGCAGCTCTCGAAGCAGAATAATTATCTCCTTTTGAACTGTAACGTCGAGAGCAGTTGTAGGCTCGTCGGCAATGAGCAGAGAAGGATTTCCAGCAAGAGACATGGCAATCATAACCCGTTGCTTTTGTCCCCCGCTTAGCTGGTGCGGGTAACTATTGTAAACCTTTTGAGGATTTGGAAGCTGCATTTCGTCGAAAAGCGATAGGCATTTTTTAGCTGCATCGCCATTCGAAATTGTATTATGAAGCTTAACGGCCTCTTCAACCTGTGCTCCACACTTCATCGAAGGATTTAGTGAGGTCATTGGCTCCTGAAAAATCATGGCAATCTCCTTACCCCTAACGTTTTGGAAGTCCTTTTCGGTTAAACCAATTAGGTTTACAGTTTCACCATTTTGACATTTGAAAAATGCGCTCCCCGAAACTATTGTCGCAGCTGAGGGAAGAAGCCCCATTAACGCAAGGGCAGTGATTGATTTTCCCGAGCCTGACTCGCCAACCAATCCTAACGACTGGCCACTTTGTAAATTAAATGCCATGCTACTAAGCACAACCGACTGGCCAAAGCTTACAGATAAATTTTCGACAGAGAGAAGGGGTTGATTCATGGTTTAAATTCTCATATAATATATAAAAATTAACATTGCTGTCCGATTAAATTATCAAATTCAGGGCTGAAGCCCAATTTTTATGGGGCTTTAAATAACCCCAGCCTTAAGGCTGGGGTTACACAGTGCAAGTAATTGAAGGACTTTAGTCCTGATTCTTTTACCGGACAGTTGTGAATAATTAAGATTATTCTCGAACACTCTTAATATTGAATAGCATTAACTTCTTGCAAATTTTATTAGTGAAGTAATGTCGCCATTATCTGCCTCTCTTATTGCAACTAAATACTTGCGCCTATCTTCGCCAATATTTTAAGGTTATATCTTTAAATATCAAAATATATTTTAAGGCTATTGCCTGTTTTATTGAAGGTTTATTAAAATTAATCGTGCGCTTTTTCCTCTTGAGCAAAAATTCGTCGGGTAATAATACGAACGGGGAAACGTGCCGCCAAGTAGCCAAGGGCAATAACAAGGGAGAGGATAAGGAGAATGTCGAGGAACTGAATGTCGACTGGGTATGCGTCGATAATAAATGCGCCAATTCCACGTAACTTAACGGGTTCGAAAATAATTTGGATATAGCAAATGGCAAGTCCTAAAACAGTTCCAATAACGGTTCCAGCCAACGAAATCAGAAGGCCTTCGGCCATAAATATTTTTTGAATAAGGGTATTGTCGGCTCCAAGGCTCCGAAGCGTTTCAACATCCTTGCGCTTGTCGATAATTAGCATCGACAGAGAGCCAATAATATTAAACGAGGCAATTACAAGTATAAGCGCCAAAATAAGGGCAATGGCAACCTTTTCGGTTTTCATGGTTTTGTAAAGCGACTCATTTTGCTGGTATCGATTCAATACCTTAAACTTCGAGCCAACCGTTTCCTGTACCTCTTGCTGTGCACGTTTAGCATTGTACCCTTTAGCAATTTTAAGTTCGACTGCGGTAACCTCGTTTTTATAGTTTAGTAAATTTCGCGAGAAGTCGATTGGAACAATAATATACTGCGTATCGAATTCCTGCTCAATGGCAAAAATGCCCGAGGGCATAATAAGTTTCGACGAAAACGCCGATGCCGATGTTATGCTATGCTGTTTTCCACGTTTGGGAAGAAATATTTCAAGCGGATCGAAATGCTCGAGATTTGCATTAAGGTAGTAGGCAACCCCTTGTCCCATAATGGCTAAGGGTTGACTGCCTCGCCACAGCTGAAAGGTGCCAGCGGTTATCATCGAGTCGATTCCGGTTTGCTCGGCATAGTTTCGGCTAACGCCTTTCATAACGCCAATATGCTGCTTGCCTCGGTACTTAAAAAGTGCATTCTCTTCGAGCACCTCCGAGTAAACAGCAACCGACTCAAGTTTTCGTAGCTTTTGTAGTTCGACCAGCGTGTCGGAAAATGTTTTTCCCTCAACAAGTTCAATTTTAAGGTCGGCATCAAAAGCCGACATCATATTGCGAATTAGCTTGTCGAATCCATTGAAAACGGAGAGAATAACAACAAGAGCCATAACCCCAGTGGCCATTCCAATTACCGAAATGCCCGAGATAATGTTGATAATGTTATGCGATTTTTTGGCAAAAAGATACCGACGGGCTATGTAAAACGGAAAGTTCATTATTGAACAGGTTTACGACAAATGTAAAGTATTTCATCCTTTGGAAGACAATAGCGAGCTACCAAAGCAGAATCGAGCTGGTTAACAAAGTCGTCCTCGGTTACGTCGAAGCCAACCGAACGAAGCCTTTGGGCATAATCGGTTCCGTAAAGGCGAACGTGATCGCGCTGACCGTAGTGCTTTTCTCTAAGTTCGGGGATGTTTATTGCTGAATCTTCAAGCGTTTTGTCAATTTTTGTATCGAGAGGAACCTGAAAAATTCCAAATCCACCTGGTTTCATAACCCTGTAAAGTTCGCTCATTGCCTTTAAGTCGCTGGGAACATGCTCGAGAACGTGGTTACAAAATATTACGTCGTAGCCATTGTCGGGCAAGGGCATATTCTGAACATCGAGTTTAACCTTTGCCCATGGCGAAATAAGGTCGGCTGTGGTATAGTGGATATTCTTCATTTGCCCAAAGAGCTTAAGAAAGCAGTACTCCGGTGCAATGTGAAGAACTTTTTGATTTTTGGAAAAAAATGTTGTTCGCTCCTTTAGGTAAAGCCACATTAGTCTATGCCTTTCGAGCGACAGTGAATGTGGCGCTAGAGCGTTTTTTCGGGAATTTATCCGTCCGTATGGAAGTAATTTTCGGTAAGTTTTCCCAGAAATGGGGTCCTCAAACCTATTTCCATAGTAAAACGGCGAAATTAGCCATAACCCAAACGCTGCAAAGCGTTGCAGATGGTGCCTTGGTAAAAATCGGCTTAAAAGCGAAACGAAGAAACGAACCATTTTTTACTTTTTCAAAAGCCGATCGATGTTTTCAATATAGTCGAGCGAATCGTCGATATAGAAAATCAGCTCGGGCACTATGCGAAACTGCTGCTTAACCCGCTGAGCCAGTTCGTGCCTAATAGTTTTAACATTTTCGGTAACAATTGTAAGTGTTTCTTCGGCTTTACTCGAAGGAAAAACGCTTAAAAAAACCTTTGCTACTCCAATATCAGGACTAACCCGCACTATAGTTGCAGTAATCATTCGCCCCTGAAACAGCGACTGCGATTGCCGTTGAAAAATTTCGTTCAAATCTTTTTGAATCTGCCTTGACACCTTTGCCAGTCTTGTACTATCCATTTCTTTATGTATTTGGCTACAAAGATAGCTTTTTGAGGGGAATTGGATTGAATAAAATGCATTCGGTCAAGTTGCTATTGTTTTATATCTTTGTCAAAATTTTAAAATAACAGACATGGATATTGTAGTTAGTGGCATACGGTCGACCGGAAAATTGCATATTGGAAACTATTTTGGAGCGTTAAAAAACTTTGTGAAAATGCAGCACGAGAACCATTGCTACTTTTTCATAGCCGATTACCACTCGCTTACCACACATCCAACTCCCGAAAACCTTCACGGTTCGGTTAGGCAGGTTCTTGCCGAATACTTGGCCTGTGGCCTCGATCCCGATGTTGCTACGCTTTACGTGCAGAGCGATATTCCCGAAATTCCCGAGCTATACCTTCTCTTAAATATGAATGCATACATTGGGGAACTTGAGCGTTGCACATCGTTTAAAGATAAAATTCGCAACCAGCCAAACAATGTGAATTCTGGGTTACTTACCTACCCAACGCTAATGGCAGCTGATATTATTATTCACAAAGCCCATAAAGTTCCCGTAGGGAAAGATCAGGAGCAGCATCTCGAAATGACCCGAACCTTTGCGAATCGCTTTAACCGACTTTATAATGTTGATTACTTTCCCGAGCCTGTTGCCTATAACTTTGGTGAGCAGCTGGTTAAAATTCCTGGTCTCGATGGAAGCGGAAAAATGGGAAAATCGGAGGGGAATGCCATTTACTTATCGGACACGCCCGAGGAAATTCGCAAAAAGGTTATGAAAGCGGTTACCGATAGTGGACCTACAGAACCAAATCAGCCAAAGCCCGAGGCAATTCAGAATTTATTTACTTTAATGAAGGCGGTTTCGCAGCCCGAGACATTGGCGTTTTTTGAGGAAAAGTACAACACCTGTCAAGTTCGCTACGGCGATTTAAAAAAGCAGCTAGCTGAGGATATCACAATCTTTACTTCGCCATTTAGGGAGAAAATTGAATCATATTTAGCCGACTCCGCTTTCCTTCGAAAGGTTGCCAAACAAGGCGCCGAAAAAGCTCGCGAAAGTTCAGTAAAAACCATGAGCGAGGTTCGTGAAATTATTGGATTTAGGAAGTTTTAACCAATGCATTAAACGCAAAGGCGCAAAAAGACAACACAGGGGCACAGAGCCCCGATATCCCGATAGTTATCGGGAATCGGGGCAGAGGCACACCGAGAAATATTTAAACGCAAAGACGCGAAGACGCTATTTTTCTACTCCTCAATTGCTCTATTAAAAAATGCACTAAAAACAAGAAGCGAAAAGGGTTAATCTCTTTTCGCTTCTTGTTTTTAGTACGATTTATAACTATTCCTTAATTACAATTCTTATCCCCTGTGAGTGGGTGGTAAACTCGGGAGCGTACATGCTTTGCATGGTTGTAATTCCATTGGAAAAGCAGCCTGAGTGTACAGCCCGTAATGAGTATTCAAAAACATAGGTGCCTTTACGGAGGTAATCCATAAAGAAATTTATTGAGGCATCCTTTACGCTTTCGTAGTATCCAAGTCCATCCTGATACTTGTACTGCGAAAGTGTACTAATGGGTTCAAAGCCCGCAGCCCTCATATCTTTTAGGTGAACGTACTCAAAATCTCGATCAGATCTAATTTCTACTCTAACAACCACCTCGTCGCCTACCCTTATAGGATTTTGCGATGTAATCTCTATTAGAACAGACCCACTATTGGTGTGCTTCTTTAGGAATAATTTTTTATCGATTTGAAGGTTTGTTTTTGCAGAGGTTATCTTATCGAGTTGCTCAAAGTATTGCCAGTAAGCAGCACCCCAAGCCACGCCATTATTCGGATTATGAACTTTAATGTTACCCATTGCTGGATTAACCTCGTTACTGGTAAATGTTGTTTTAACGTAACCTGTACCCGCTTCGACGCTATAATCCTTTAATGTGTTAAGCAATTGATTCCCAATTTTAACCTCCAACGTTTTACTTTCATCAATCAGGTTAACGCCTCGCAATAACAGAGCATAGCATGCAGCCGCTGTGGCTTTGGTGGTTTTCCAGTCTGTAGTTTGTTTATTGCGAAGTAACCATATTTTTAGTTCCTCCACTGTGGCCGTATCGGCTGTTACCTCGTGAAACGCCTCTATAAGCGTAGCCTGTGTTTCAATTGGCGCTTGGTACCAGTAGTATCCGTAATTATTTTGAGACCAGTACATTCCCAGTTCATCGGATCGTTGAGCCCGGTTAGCAAGCGATTTTAAAATCTTTTTGGCAAGATCAACATCACCCGAACGGTTAAACACTAACGATAACATACCCTGACTGTAAATATCCTTTGATAGCCAGTATGTTTTAGCTTGTTTGTAGAAATAGCTGTAAGCTTCCTGCAAGTCAGAACTAGGTGCACTTTGATTAGTGAAACTTTTACTATAGAGGTAGTGTATTTGTAGTGTTGAGATATGATTATCATCAAGTTTCAATAAACCTTTCTTACTTGCATCTAAAAGATATTTGTAATCCTCAACTATTCTAGAGTCGAGGTAAGTAATTGCTATATTATGCATATTATTCAGGTCATTTGTGTTAACCGCCTGAACGGCTTTTAAGTGCTTTAGCTGTCCTATGCCTGTTGCAATAACTTGTGTAATATATCGGTTATCGGGCATTCCATCAAACCAAGCAAATCCACCGTTTGGTGTTTGTTTAGCTTTTAGTTTATTAAAAGCCGAATTAATGCTATTGCTCATTTGGTTTAGGTCGAACAGCAGAGCAATTCTACGTTTACGCTCACCTTCATTGTTCGAATTTAGTAACCACGGAGTTTCCTGAAGTAGCAAATCCTTTAGTTCCTTATTTTTCTCCAAATTAGATACAAGTGCCTCGGGTGAGGAAATTGCCCAAGTATCGAAAACCGCCTTAATTCGTGGCGAACTGTTCATTACTGTTGTTGAAATAGAGTTGGCAAAGAATCTGGAGAAAACCTGCTCAGAGCATTCGAATGGGTACTCCATAAGATATGGCATTGCTTGTATTGCATACCATACTGGGTTTGAGGTAAACTCGATGGTGTATGCCTCGTTACGGAGGGTAGTGGATTTCTGATCTACCATCTTGTCGAAACGATACTCACGGGTTTGTTTTGGCCGTAGCATAAAAGGAAGGCTTTCGGTAATAAGCTGTCTGTTAGTCAAAACAGGGAGCGTAGATTCTTCTCCATCGGTGAATTTTCCTGCTTTGGCAATCACCTTATAGGTAACTGCTCTAACTCCACTTGGAATAATTAGTTTCCAGCGAATGCCTGTGCTTTGCCCTTTAGCAATACTAAATGGTACCTTAGCGTCGGACATGAGTAATTCATTATTGAGCGATTTTTGTGTAAATGGATCAATAAGTTGAATTTGGGCTATTCCTTCAATAGTGTTCTCGCTCAAATTATTAACCTTGGCGGCAAACTCAATGGTGTCGGCCTCTCGTAAAAAGCGAGGGGCGTTTACCATAATTGAGACATCTTTTTGTGTAATTAGCTCATTGCTTATTATTCCCGTTTTAAAATCCTTGGTGTGTGCAAAACCCATCATTTTCCACCGGGTTAAAGCCTCGGGTATGGTAAAGTTAATAGTAACACTACCGGTTGAATCGGTTAATAAGTGTGGGTAAAAAAATGCCGTTTCGTTGAAGTTTTTACGTGTTTCTATGTTTGCAATTTCTGCATTGTTAATTTTGGATTCAACGGCTACTTCAGCTTCTGGGAACTCTACTGTATTGGCATATCCTAATGACTTTGATTCTCTATTAATTCCAAGTGCTGTAACTACAACTTCTTCAAGCTGCAACTCTTCGGTGTCCAAGTTTATAGTAATTGTGCTTGATTGTACTTGCAGGGTTTTGGTTCGATAACCCATAAAACTAACCTGGATATATGCACCTATTGGGATTTTATCAAGGGTAAATTTACCATCAATATCGGTGACAACTCCCTTAGTGGTGCCCATAATTCTAATGCTTACACCCGGAAGGGGTTCACCATCGTTTAGGCTATAAACAACCCCTGTTACAGTTATTGTGTTAATATTTTCCTTTGCAATCCCAGCAGAAGTCATCAGTGAGTCGTTGTAAGTAACCATTTTTTCGTGGGATATACTATTCTCATCTATTTTATCAGCTTTACCAGCGCCAATCTCTTTCTTTTTTTTCTTATCGTACAAACTCTTTTGATAATTGTGAAAAACTTGATTGTAACCTCCATTGTAATCAAAGTGCCAATCAATGTATTCATAATCTTTAGTCCAGTTCCAGATACTAAAGCCATTGCGTGATATGTAATTTGTATTTGCTAAAAGGGGAACACATTTGTCGTTCCACTTATTGAATGAATGATTTCTGGTCCCATAGAATTCTGTTTCCCAACTATGAGGGATAAACGCATCAAGGGAGGCATCGTAGAGTGTTGCAAGCATTTCGGCGTTTTCTTTTTCACCCAGTTTGTTTTTTACAGTTATTTGCCACTGCTCCAGCTCACCGGGCATAAGCTTATTACGAAACGAGGTTAATGATAGGTCGAGCTTTTTATTGGTAAACGGTACTTTTACCTCCTGAAAAAAGATAAACGATTGCCCATGAGCAACCTGGGCAAATTGCACAGCAAATCCGCCTCTGTAACGTTCTTCGATTGGGATTATAATTTTTTCAACCTTATTTTTAGCAATAATTGATTTGGAGACTATTACAGAATCGCCAAGTAACAACTCATACTGTATTGGTGTTTTTGGCGTTAAGGAGGTTACCCAAAACTCTGCTTGCTCTCCTGGTTCCCCAGAGGTTTTTACAGGAGTAACCCAATCGTTAACACACTGGGGCATTTGTGGTTTTTCCTGAATTATGCGAATTACCTTAGTCCATGTGGCCACCTTATTTGTACTATCCTTTGCCGATATATTTACTCGATAGTAGCCAGCCTTTAATTTGGCTAGCGATTCGTTAAGGTTGAATTTATTGACTGATAAATTCAATTTTTCGGCAAACATCACTTTACCATTGCTCCAAGTTTCGGGGTTTGTTTCGTCTCTGTAAACGTTATAGGGGAACATTTTCCTAAACGTAGTTTCGTTCAGAGCATATAAATCTGGAGCACTCCAGGGGCGATTAAACAGGATTTTTTTGGGGACCTCAAGTTCAGTAATGCAAATGTCCATTTCTGCTTTTACCATCTCGCCATTCAGGTTTTGGGTTTGGATTATTGCATTGGGCTTGCTTACAGCGCTATACACCTCGGGCAGGTTTGCACTAATTAGCAAAGGCGTTTTACTAATTCGTATGGAATTGCTTGCACTCCTTGTTTCGCCATTTGCATCAGTAATATCAACAACCAATTTATAGGTATATATCAAATCCTTATTATGGATATCATTATCGGAGGTATAGTAGGAAACGGAAAACTTGCCCTCTTTGTCGGTGATTGATTTACCAACAGCCACCTGTTTTTCTTCATGTGGTTGATAGTACCAATACCATCTCGATTCGGCTTGGCGTGTTACTCTATATTGCACTTTTGCATTATCAATTGGATATCCGGCATAGGCTTTAGCGATTGCCTCAACAATAATTGTATCGTTATATCCATAGGTTTTAGTGGGAGCACTAATTTTAACCTCGAAGGTTGGTCTTTTATACTCCTCAACACGAATACGTTGCTCACCATTGTAGCATTCTAAAGTAAAAACACCGTTTAGCAATCCTGTAGGAATTACAAACGATCCATTAAATGTTCCAAATTCATTGGATACTACTTCAACCGATCCTATTTCCTGATAGTTTGGATCGTAAAATTCTATTTCGTCCTCCTCATTGGGAGCAATGTTGCAGGTTTGATCAGAACACTCAAGTACAAGTCCTTTAAAATATACGGTTTGTCCAGGTCTGTAAATTGCTCTATCGGTAAATAGCACTGTTCGAGTACTAGAATTTTCTCTGCCGTAATAGTTATTAGCATATGTAGATGGAACATAGAGCGTATCGCTGTTTTTAGAAGCAAAAAGTGAGTAATAATTGTTTTTAATTGTAAAACTGACATTTCCATTTTTATTGGTGGTTGATTTACCATTGGAAATGTATGAGTAAGTACGTTTTTTATAATCGTAATGTTGACTGAAGATTTCAACGACAACATTCGCGTCGGGAATTCCAGTAGATCCTTTTGTTATCGAGAAAATGGCGCTGTTCCTTTTTTTCGATGGTTTATTGACAATAAAGTAGGTCGAAGCATTTATACTCGATTTGCTAATATTTGAGTTTGTGATGAAATCCTTGTTGTCCGACGCAGTAATTATATAGAATCCGGCTTCAATTGCATTAACCGGAAGCTCAACGGTATGTTCTCTGCAATCGGTAGTTTTGGGAATTAGCTGGTCCCATTGTCTGTAAACAGCCCATTTCTGTAAAGTATCAATACTTATGTTGTTCGATTTGCTGTTAAATTGCTTTGAGTTCACTTTGTATAGGCGGAAATAAGCCGTATCGATATTTGCAAATGTAATTTTTACAAGAAAAGGGTTTTTAGGTTCTACGTTATATGTAGCTTGAAGGGCTATGTTTGGCTCATGATTTTTTTTAGATAACGCTTTACAGTAGTTTGATCCCTCTGAGTTGGGGTAATCTTTTATTACCTTTTCGCAAATAGCAAGTGATTGAAGAAGATAGTTTACCGCTCCTTTTCTGTCGAGCGAATATATAAACTCTGCCAGCCTATACATTACCTCCGCTTTCATCTCTGTGTTTATGGCTTTATCCGATAAATCTGTTAGGGCTTTTCGGTAAAGGGAGTGTTTTAGTGGATGAGTGCTTTGGCTATGAACATACTTTAATCTATTCAACTCCAAATCTACAAGAGCATCATGATTATTGATTTTTAGATGGTAGCGTGTAAGTTCCTGATATAAACTGATTGTTTTATACCGTAGTGAAATAGAGTCGGGAGATACCAAGCTGTAGGATGCAAACTGCCTTGAATTTGCATAAAATACTGGATCGTGAATAATAAAAGGCTCTACCGGAAAGATTATGTCAACCTCACCGTTTTTGAAAACACCTATTGCCCTATGGGCTAACAAATCGTAGACAGTTGGTCTGAGATTCCGGTAATCATCATCCCCGTTAAGGATTCCCACAAAAATATCAACAGGAGTATTTTGCAACCTCTCGGGGTTTTCCATCGATAGATCAATTTCTGCAATAACTTCCTGAATAATTCTTCGAATATCCCATGTTTCAATATCGTCAGTTATACCTGAAGCAAGTGAGGTTCGGTTGTGTATTCGCCATCTATTGCTGGTGTAATAGTTCCAATATAAACTACCCAGAAGCGAGTGTGCAACCTGATTTGCGGGAAATGTTAGCTGCTTTATATCGCCCCTAAGTTGACCAATTACCTTGTTAAGTGCGTTCTCCTCAAAAAAGCACTTGTTCATCATTCGCTTGTTTATTACCTCTAATAGTTCAAGGTAGTTACCCTCAAGTTTGGATCGTTCAAATATTGATTCGTAAATTGGTTCAACATCTCGGGGTAAACCCTCGCTAATTAACGAATCGGCTTTTTCAAACTGCAACTCATACCATTCATCGCTGTTTTCGTTAGTTTGGCTAAAAAGGTAGGTTGTTGGAAATATCAACAGAAACGTGATAAGTAGAAGGAATCGACTAATCATAATATTATAATTTGATTATTAAATGGCTAAGGTAACTGCTAGGGTTGATATTTTTACCCCTAGTACTAAATATTTTAGGAAAGCAATGTACAATAACATACAGGAGTAGAGGAAGTCGGATCTAACTTATATTGTTTAATTTAAATGGTTTTCGCTAAGGGCAACACACAACCCTAAAATATAGCGCCTGGCATTTCAACAACGATGTTCGGTAAAGACTTACTCCTCAATTGCTCTATTTAAAAATTGCACTAATGGGTGTAGCGCTTTAAATGTGCTAAGGCTGCTGGATAGAAGATTTTTCGACACCAAATCGACATCGTTTATTTTTTTGTATGGAGTTATATGCTTCATCTTTAGGTAATCGACAACCGGCGAATCGGCCGAAAAACCTTGTGGAACTCTTTTAAGCGACTCCGAATCGAAATGGCTGAATGCTGAGGTAAACTCGTTGCTCGATACAATTTTTAAAAACTCGTTAGAGTAAGCATTTATTTCGCTACGAATACGTTTCATGTTTTCGGGAGGAGCCATGTAAATTCCACCCGATATAAACGATTCCCCTGGCTCGAGGTGGAAATAGTAACCAGCAAATGGGCTTTTGCGCCCACCCCGGGCAATGTATGCTCCCATATTCGTTTTGTATGGCTCCTTGTTAGGCGAAAAGCGAATGTCGCGGTTAATGCGAAACCAGCAATCCTTTGCTTCAAGAGTTCCAATGGAGGGGTCGAATTCCTTAATCCCTGCAATTAACTGGTTAACAACAATTCCATAGTTTTCGCGAGCAGCTTCGTATTCTGGCCTGTGAATATTAAACCAATCTCGGTTATTATTATGTTTAAGTTCGCTAAGGAAATTGAGAGTAGTTTGCAATATCATTATAGTGTCGGGTTTGTTGTATATTCCTAAACAAAAAAGGATTGCTTTTGGCAATCCTTTTAAAAATTTATTCTACAGTTACCGATTTGGCTAAGTTTCGAGGCTGGTCGACATCGCAACCCCGCATTAATGCAATGTGGTACGCAAGCAGCTGAAGAGGAACAACCGCTAAAAGCGATTCGGCAATTTCGCCAGCTTTGGGTATTTCAATTACATGGTCGGCCATGTCGCGAATAACAGTGTCGCCCTCGGTTACAATGGCAATAACAACACCTTTTCGTGCTTTAACTTCTTGAATGTTGCTCACAACCTTTTCGTAGCTGCTATCCTTGGCTGCAATTACTACAACAGGCATTTTGTCGTCGATAAGCGCAATGGGGCCATGCTTCATTTCGGCTGCAGGGTAACCTTCGGCGTGTATGTACGAAATTTCTTTTAACTTCAATGCTCCTTCGAGGGCAACTGGGAAAAAGTAGCCCCTGCCGAGGTAAAGAAAATTACTTGAGTCCTTATATACCTCAGCAATTTTTTGAACATGAGGGTTTGTTTCTAGTATCTTTTCAATTTTTTGAGGTACTAAGAGCAGTTCAGCTACAAGTTCCTCGAAACGATTTTGATTAATTATACCCTTTTGCTTCCCAAGAAGCATTGCCATCATAGTAAGTACAGTTACTTGAGCAGTAAATGCCTTTGTTGAAGCAACCCCAATTTCGGGGCCAGCATGTGTATAAACACCAGCATGCGTTTCGCGGGGAATGCTCGAACCTACAACATTGCAAATTCCTAAAACAAGAGCCCCCGACTCCTTTGCCAACTTAATTGCAGCAAGTGTATCGGCAGTTTCGCCGCTTTGGCTAATGGCAATAACAATGTCGTCTTTATATATAATTGGATTGCGATATCGGAATTCCGAAGCGTACTCGACCTCAACAGGAATACGAGCAAACTCTTCGATAAGGTATTCGCCAACCAATGCAGCGTGCCACGAAGTGCCGCAACCTATAAGAATTATACGCTTTGCATTTACTAACCTTGGAAGTATGTGGTACAATCCGCCCAAGTGCACATCCATTTTATCGGTCGAAATTCGGCCACGAAATGTATCGGTAATGCTTCGGGGCTGCTCAAAAATTTCCTTAAGCATAAAATGGTCGAAACCATTTTTCTCAATTTCTTCAATGTCTAAATCGAGAACCTGAATGTTTGGCTCAAGAGCCTCGTTTGAAATGGTTTTTAACGAAAGTTCTCCCTTTCGAATAATGGCAACGTCGTTATCGTTAAGGAAAATAACGCTATTGGTGTACTCAATAATTGGAGTAGCATCGGAGGCAACAAAGTACTCGTTTTCACCAACGCCAATTACAAGTGGGCTACCCTTACGTGCAGCAATTAGCGTGTTAGGTTCGTCGCGACAAATAACGACTATGCCGTAAGCCCCTACAACTTTAAATAGTGCAAGTCTTACAGCAATTTCAGCCGAAACATTTCCTTTAAAGTAAATATACTCAATAAGGTTAACTAGAACCTCCGTATCGGTTTGAGAGTTGAATGTATAGCCTCTTCGCTCGAGTTTGCTTTTAAGCGAACCATAATTTTCGATAATTCCATTATGAATAATAATAAACTTACCATTCATTGAAACGTGGGGATGAGCATTCGAATCGTTCGGCTCGCCGTGGGTTGCCCAACGAGTATGCCCAATGCCAATGTTTCCATTTATTTCCTTGCTGCCAACAAACTCTTCGAGGTCGGCAACTTTTCCCTTTCGCTTATAAATTACGGGTTCGGAATCAACAACACAAACTCCTGCCGAATCGTACCCCCTATATTCAAGTCGTTTTAACCCATTTATAATTATTGGATATGCCTTGCGATATCCAATGTATCCAACTATGCCACACATAATCCCTTATAGTTTTGTGTATGTAACAATAAGCTTAATTTTTTTACTATTATTTGCCGTTTTTAGTATGGTTTGGCTTGCTCTCGCAAAACGAGATCTTGGTTCTAGGTAAATATCTAAGTTGGGTGTCGTACTCTGAAGCTGCTCCTGAAGATGGTTTGTGATATTAAAGGAATAGTAACCCTTGTATTTTATGTAATTACCTCCAAAAGTTCCACTATAGTACTGCAGATCGGTTATTGCGCTATACTGATTGGCGCTATTCTTTTTGAAAATATTAATCTCTGTAAAAACCGAATCAGGTTCGAATATGGATATGGGCACTTGTTCGGGTTCAATTCTGAGTTCGGCACGATTAACAATAACAGGCATTTTACTAGCCCATTCGCTTAAGCCTTCAAGTTTAATTAGGCCTTTTGTTCCGCCCAAGCCTTGCAAGTAGAAAACAGAATCTTGAGTTGTTGTATTATTTAAATTAAGAATTGCCGTTGCAGGGTTTGCGGTGGAATGGTCGTGTTCAAACACCAAACTTCTTAAGGCAGACTGGGAGAATTGATACTTAAATTGTAAAGTGTCGAGACTGAGATTAGCATTTGGAGATCTGTAATAAAGGGTTATGGAATTAGCCGCATCGGTTAAATTGAAATAGTACATGGCTTTTTTGTAGGAACTCACAGAACTAGTTGTTATGTACAACCCTTTTATGTAATTTAAAAAACTATCTTGTCTGGCCATATGTATTGAATCGGCAGTAAATAGTTTGTTTGCAAAATCGTACGTTAAAGGAATCCTAAGTTTCGATTCTCCTTGGTATGTCGCCGTTCCAATAGGGGTTGGGTACATATTTGGCAAATAGTTGTTGTAAGTAGAGTCGACGATTAACGACTCGGATAGCTCGTACATACTAACGTTGAGGGTTTCCGATTTGTCACCATAAAATGCCTTAAGGTTTAAGTATAACACTGCCGAATCGAGTATTGAGCCCTGTTTAAATTTAAAGTTAGCTGAAGTTAAACCTATTTGACTAATAAACGATGACTTAACATGTCCAAAGACATTGCTGTTTGCTGCCCCTAGAACAATTTCGGTGAAACCTCTTGTGTCGATAATATTATCGTACGAAACTGTATGCGCTGAAAGTATAAACGTAGTGTCGATTTTTACACCCAGCCTTTCACCTTCGGGAATCAAATCGCTTTCGAGGTATTCCGAGGGAACATAGCACTTTGTGAAAATGCTTAATAAAACTACTGAAATGGAAAGAACTTTAACAAAACCAAAGGTCTTTGACTTAAAAAACGAGTTACTTCTTTTTGCTAGCATTTTCGGGAATATTTATTATCTGATCGTAAAAATTATTAATGGCATCAACATAGGTGTCCTTGCTGTGAAATGAAAGAACGGGTTTATTTATTGTATTGATATACTCGAGCACCGAATTATTTACATTTTCGCTACCAAGTATTACCCCATCTGAAAAATTTAGGGCAAGTTGAGTTAGTCCAGTGTAATCGGTAGTTTTTAGTGGCTCAAGGTCTTTTTTCGTAATTCCTTCGTAGTAAAGGGCTTTCCCTTTAATGTCGGGGTTTAGGGGCTTGTCGAATTCGTCGTTATAAAGCGAGCAAATCACTTTTGCTTTTGCAAAAACGGGGTCGTCCTTATAAACTTTTTTTACCATAATTGGAATAAACGAAGGAAACCAGCCGTGGCAGTGAACAATGTCGGGCGACCAACGGAGTTTTTTTACTGTTTCGAGAACTCCACGGGCAAAGAAAATAGCACGTTCGTCGTTATCGTCGTAGTACTCGCCTTTATCGTTTTTTAGTTCGAACTTACGGTGGAAGTAGTCCTCGTTATCGATAAAGTAAACCTGCATTCGCGCGCTCTGAATTGAGGCTACTTTTATAATTAGCGGATGGTCGGTGTCGTTAATTACCAAATTCATACCCGAGAGCCTAATTACTTCGTGCAATTGATTACGGCGCTCGTTAATGGTACCCCAACGGGGCATAAAAGTTCGAATTTCTTTCCCTTTTTCCTGAATTCCCTGAGGTAAAAAGCGACTAGTGGTAGCTATTTCGCTTTCGGGGAGGTAAGGTGTAATTTCTTGGGAGACGAACAGTACTCGTATACTTTTCATCTGCTGCAGTTGTTTAATACGTGGTAAGAAATGTTCAATTTCATAAAATTCGGTTTACCCCAATATTTGCTTTTAAAAAGCCGCAACCTGCTAAAATCAATGTAAACACAATCAGCAGACTTTGGTTTATGCCCAGGAGAAGCGACACTACTTTTCAAACTACAAAAGTATAAAAAAAAAGGTTAACATTTTTAGCATTTTAAAAGCTAATTATTTGCTAAATGACTTTACACGCAAGAAAAGGTATAGATAAAACAGTATTCAAAAAAAAATACGACCTTTGCAGTTTTGTGCTTAACCCTATTTAAATTAAAATGATTGTTTTTGAACGAGCCGAAGGCTTAACAAAGTATATTGAGCTTTTAAAAGCTAAAAAGCACACCATAGGCTTTGTGCCAACAATGGGTGCGCTTCACGAAGGGCACATAGCTCTTATTGAGCAAGCGGTTAGCGAGAATACAACCGTTGTGGTTAGCGTTTTTGTAAACCCAACCCAGTTTAACGACAAAAAAGACCTTGAGAATTACCCTCGAATGCCCCACGACGATTTCGAAAAGTGCGAAAATGCAGGAGCAACAATAGTTTTTGCTCCTTCGGTTGAGGAAATTTATCCGGAACCCGACACCCGTCTATTCGATTTTGGTAACCTCGACAAGGTAATGGAGGGAGAGCACCGACCCGGACACTTTAACGGGGTTGCGCAAGTGGTAAGTCGTCTTTTTAGCATTGTAAATCCACATAAAGCGTACTTTGGAAAGAAAGACTTTCAGCAGCTTGCAATTATTAAGCGAATGGTCGAAATGCTTAGCATTCCTGTTGAAATTATTTCGTGTAATACCGTTCGCGAACCCGATGGTTTAGCAAAAAGTTCACGTAACCTTTTATTGTCAAAAGAGCATCGAGCAAGCGCTCCCCTTATTTACAAAACATTAACCGAAGCGCGTAACTTTAAGGGTGAAAAAAGCGTAAAAGAAACGATTAAATGGGTTGAAGGTCAAATAAATGCCGATACAATCCTAAAGGTCGAGTACTTTGCCATTGCCGACAGCAAAACCCTTGAGCCAATAAGCAACTGGACCGATACAAATGAAGCTGTAGGTTGCATTGCCGTTTGGGCAGGAAAAGTGAGATTGATTGATAATATTGTTTTTAATTTAAAATAACACTAATAGAGATGTTTATTGAGGTTGTTAAGTCGAAAATTCATCAGGCAAAAATTACTGAAGCAAACCTATACTATGTAGGAAGCATAACTATTGACGAGGACTTGATGGACGCTGCAAACCTGATTGCAAACGAAAAGGTTCAAGTTGTAAACATAAATAATGGCGAAAGGCTCGACACATACGTTATTAAGGGCGAAAGAGGTTCGGGTCAAATTTGTTTAAACGGTCCTGCTGCCCGCAAATGTAGCGTTGGCGACATTGTAATTATTATGTCGTATGCCACAATGGATTTTGAAGAAGCCAAGAGTTTTAAGCCATCGGTTATTTTTCCCGATATTGAAACCAATCGTTTAGTTTAACAAAACACAATAGTTACTGTGAAATCGGCCCTTCGATCCCAATTAAAACTTTTTGCATTTTTAGCCCTAGCAGCTTTGCTGCTTTTTTTTGCTTTTAGAGGGGTTGATTACGAGGCTGTTTTAAAAGGTTTTCGAAATGCAAATTACCTTTGGGTTGGACTTGGTATGCTTGCAGGATTAGCTTCGTACGTTATTCGAAGCCTTCGTTGGCAAATTTTAATTGAGCCCTTGGGGCAAAAACCTTCATTAAAAAACACCTTTAATGCCCTAATGCTGGGTTACCTTGCTAACCTTGCTTTTCCCCGTATGGGCGAAATTACCCGATGTATTTCGTTACGCAAAACCAACGGATTGCCTTTCGAATCGCTTGTGGGCACTGTAATTGTTGAGCGTGCACTCGATGTGCTTGTAATGCTGTTGCTTTTTGTAATCGTTTTCTTTGCCCGCATTAATTTCTTTGGGCAATTTTTAATCGACAATATTGTCATTTCGATTTTTAATAAAGTAAAAGACATAATTAACATCTCCCCGATCATTCCAATTCTATTAGTTCTTCTGATAATTATTGGTATAGTTCTTATTCGCCGAAATGTTTTTGGTAACAAGTTCAAACAAAAAATTAGCACTCTTTACTGGGGGGTAATCGATGGGCTAAAATCGGTTCTTAAAACCAAAAAGCGAAAGGCATTTATTCTTTACACAATTGCCATGTGGTTTTGCTACTGGCTAATGACCTGGTTAATATTTTTTGCCACCGATGCCACTTCGCATTTGGGGGTTGTCGACGGGCTTTTCCTTTTAGTTGTTGGTTCGCTTGGAATGTCAGCACCCGTTCAGGGTGGTTTTGGAGCATTTCATTTTATAATTGCACTAGCACTTGGAATTTATGGCGTGTCGTGGGAAGACGGACTTGTTTACGCTATAATTTCGCACGAATCGCAAATGCTTTTAGTTCTTATTGTTGGATCAATTTCGATGCTCGTACTTTTTTTTCAACGAAAGAGTAGTAAATTGCCAAACGAAACAGCTAATAAGTAGAAAAAGTGGCCAAGGTAAAATCGAGTTATGTTTGTCAAAACTGCGGTGCCGAATCGCTAAAATGGGTTGGGCGCTGTACCTCGTGTGGCGAGTGGAATACTTACGTTGAAGAGCGCGTTAGCAAGGAGAAGCCACGTGCTGGGCTTATCGACGTTTTTAGGAGTGCCACCCCAAAAGCGCTAAAGGATATTGAATCGAGTAGCGAAAAACGAATCGATACGGGAATTAACGAAGTTAATCGAATTCTCGGTGGTGGTCTCGTTCCCGGATCGATGGTTTTACTTGGTGGCGAACCTGGCATTGGCAAGTCGACGCTAGCACTTCAACTTGCACTAAAACTTAAAAACTTTAGGGTTCTATACGTTTCGGGCGAAGAGAGCGCTCGGCAGGTTAAATTACGAGCCGACAGGCTTGCTCCGGGCAACGACGAGTGCCTAATACTTAACGAAACGCTTCTCGAAAACATACTAACACAGGCTCAAAACGTTGAACCACAGCTAATAGTTATAGACTCTATACAAACCGTTTTTACCGATTCCATCGAGTCGTCGCCAGGGTCTGTTTCGCAGGTTCGCGAATGCGCAGCAAATCTTTTACGGTACTCAAAAACAACCGGAATTCCTGTAATACTAATTGGCCATATAACTAAGGATGGCAGCATAGCCGGACCAAAGGTTCTTGAGCATATTGTCGATGTGGTTCTGCAATTCGAAGGCGACAGCAACTACTTGTACCGCATTTTGCGGTCGATTAAAAATCGATTTGGCTCAACCTCCGAACTTGGCATTTTCGAAATGCAGGCCGGAGGGTTAATTGAAGTTCCAAACCCATCGGAAATTCTACTTTCGCATCGCGACGAGGGCTTAAGTGGCGTTGCCATTGCTGCAGCCATGGATGGCACCAGACCTTTTCTAATTGAAACGCAGGCACTGGTTAGCACAGCAGCATACGGAACACCACAGCGTTCGACAACGGGTTACGACTCGCGGCGACTTAACATGCTTTTAGCGGTTCTCGAAAAACGAGCCGGTTTCCGTTTGGCTACAAAGGATGTGTTTTTAAACCTCGCCGGTGGAATTAAGCTAAACGACCCAGCACTCGACCTAGCTGTAGTGTCGGCAGTGCTTTCGTCGAATTTCGACTTGCCAATACTTGGCTCATGCTGCTTTGCAGCAGAAGTTGGCCTTTCGGGCGAAATAAGGCAAGTTAGTCGCATTGAACAGCGCATTGGCGAAGCCGAAAAGTTAGGGTTCGAAAAAATATTCGTTTCGAAGTACCACACCAAAGGAGCCGAAACAAAAAGTTCGAACATAAAAGTTATAAAGGTTGGGCGAATTGACGAGTTGGTAAGGGCGCTGTTTGGGAAATCGTAGCCTGTAATGGATTATAAATCTGATTCTAAATAAATTATAGCCACAAATTTTGCCTATCCGTTAATTGATGCACACTATGGAAATCGACACGGCTTCTTTATACGATTGATTTCGACTTGAAAAAACTTTATATTTGCAGAAAGGAGGAATTTGAATTATGGAAACAAGAGATATTATTAGGGCAATTAGAAAACTTCCTGTAAGCAAAAGAATGCTTATAGTTGAAAAAACCTTAAAAACTATTAGAGAAAGCGAAACAAGGAAACGGATGGTTAAAGCTGCCGAATGCCTTTATGAAGACTACAAGTATGACAAAGAACTAATTGCTTTTACTCAGCTTGACTTTGAAGGATTCTATGAAACAAAGTGAAATTTGGTTAATCAATCTCGACCCATCAATTGGAGCAGAAATTAAGAAAACAAGACCTGCAATTGTTGTTAATGATAATTCTCTTGGAAAACTTCCCTTAAAAATCATTGTCCCACTGACAGATTGGAAAGAAAGTTATGAAATAGCTCCTTGGATGGTTTATATAAAGCCTGACACGGCTAACAACTTATCAAAAGAATCAGCCGCTGATTGTTTCCAAATCAGGTCAATAGCTGTAGAGCGATTCATTAAAAAAATTGGAAGAATTTCCTCTAGCAATCTTGACGAAATCAAAGATGCCCTGTCGAAAGTTTTAACTATAGAAAACTATTAATAACATTCCACGTTCCGACAAGATTTGCTTCGCCGAACTCGTTTCTTATGCTTACAGCAACCCAAGGTCTTTTTTGGGAAATAAACTTTTGCAGATAAAATTCTACTTTCTAAAAACTTTACAGATAACAAAAATCATTTTGCAAGGTTTACTTACTTTGCTTAAAACAAGCTATATTGCATCTGAATTTAAATTTCGAAAACTATGAGAAAACTATTTCTTCTTTCACTTTTAGTTCTTTTTGGAGCTGCTTCGTATGCTCAAGATGAGAATAAGGTTGTAGGCGTTTGGCTAACCCAAGATGGCGACAGCAAGGTAACCATTTCGAAAGATGCCAAAGGCAAGTTTAATGGCCAAATTACCTGGCTTAAAGAGCCATTGAAAGATGGCAAACCAAAAGTAGACTTTAATAATCCCGACACAAAACTGCAAAGTCGCCCAACTATGGGACTACGATTGCTCGAGGGATTTACATACAACAAGTCCAATAAAGAATGGGTTGACGGAACCATATACGATCCAAAAAGTGGAAAAACTTACAAATGCTATATGTGGTTCGAAAAAGACCCCAACATCCTTTCGGTAAAGGGTTTTATTGGCTTTGCCATAATTGGTAAAGAGGTTCAGTGGACACGTAGTAATTAGTTACGATATGCTGAAGCAAGCTTTTTCGGGCTTCTTCAAACTTTTTTACCCAAACCTATGCCATGTATGTGGCAGCGATTTGGTGCAAGGGGAAATGGTAGTGTGCATTAAGTGCCTCTACCAAATTCCCCTTACCCGTTTTTGGAAACATGCCGACAATCCGGTTGCCCAAGCCTTTTGGGGAAGAGTTAACATTGAGCACGCCTGTGCCTACTTTTTCTTTGCCAAGGGAAGCAAATACCGCCCTTTACTGCATAAATTAAAATACAAAGGGAAACCTGAAATTGGCGTTTTTTTGGGCAATGAATTTGGGTTGGTTTTAAAAGACTCCGAATTTTATCACGATATTGATTTTGTAGTGCCTGTTCCGCTTCACACAAAAAAGTTGCGAATACGAGGATACAACCAGGCCGAAGCCATTGCCGATGGAATGGCAAAGGGGCTAAACACACAAGTATCGACCACCCACTTGCTCCGCAACGAATTTACCGAAACCCAAACCCGCAAAACAAGAGCCGAGCGCGTTTTAAATGTAGCTCAAGCATTTACCCTAAACAACACCTGTGAGGTGGAGGGAAAACATCTTCTTTTGGTCGATGACGTAGTTACAACTGGTGCCACCCTCGAAGCCTGTGCGCAGCGACTACTCGAAATACCAAACTGCAGAGTAAGTATAGCGGCATTGGCATACGCCTCGAAGTAAAGGACGGGATTTATAGAACACAGATGACACAGATGTAACAGATTTTGACAGATTTTTTATATTTCTCTTTGTTCCTCCGTGGCTCTGTGTTGGTCTTTTTGCGCCTTAGCGTCGTTGCGTTTAATTTTTCTCCGTCCACCTCTGTGGGCTCTGTATCTCTGTGTTGGTTTTTTTGCGCCTTCGCGCCTTTGCGTTTAGAATTCTTTGTGTTCCTCTGCCCCGATTCCCGATAACTATCGGGATATCGGGGCTCTGTGCCTCTGTGTTGTCCCTTTGCGCCGTTGCGTTTAAATCTTTCTCCGCACAAATTCTTTTGAAATTAAAAAAACCAAGGGTATACAACGTTTTTCAAATCGGTTGGTGTATTGCTCACAATGTAATACTGCTTAATCCCAATGCTTTCGGAAAGTTTTTGAAGTTTTTGCATGTCGGGGGCAATGGCTTTTTGCTTAACCTCAAATGCAATTTCTTTATTTAGTATAAAATCTATTTCCGCTGTGTTTCGCTTATTGTAAAAGCTAATTTCGCCAAATGCATTAAGCTGGTTTGCCACAGCCACTTCGAGAAGTTGCCCGCTGCTAACCTTAGCAACTAAGTTAAGTATACCCGTGTCAGTAAAGTAAACCTTTTTGCCTCCAGCCACACTTCTATCGATACTGGCGGAGAATTTAGGAATAAGCTTGAGGAAAAAAGTGCCTTCGAGAAACTCCAAGTAGTTGTATAATTTTACCCTATTAATGCCTAACTCCGATGCAACTCGGGTTACATCGAGCATGTTCCCATTTCGTGGTCCAAGAATTAAAATTAAATCCCTTAGTTCCTTAATGTCTTTAAGTTCGCTAAAAACTTTAATGTCCTTTTCGAAAAATGAAGAAAAAATATTCCTCAGTATTAATCTTTTTGTGTTAACATCCGAGGTTAAAGCCACTTCGGGAAACCCTCCAAATTCGAGGTATTCGTTATAAAGTTCCTTTCGCTTATAAACCTCAACCTGGCTATGGGGGCTAAGGCTCCACTGAATGTTTGGTAAAAGGTCGTTTTCCGAAATTTTACCGTTGAAGTATAAGTACTCCTTGTACGACAATGTGTTGAGAATGTATAGGAACTTCCTTCCGCTCAGCGACTCGGGAAAAAGGTTTCGTAAGTAGTAGTTTGAAGAGCCAGTAACAATGAATTTAACGCCAAAGTGGTCGATTAGATACTTAATAATTTTTGTAATCTCAGGAAAATTCTGTATTTCATCGATACAAACTAAATAACGTTCATTTTGGTCTGCTCCCAGAGCCTTTCGTATCTCCTCATAAATATTGTTATAGTCAATATTCTCAAATGCTAAATGATCAAGCGGGTTTTCGAAATCGAACCAAATCTTTTTACCTTCCCACTCATTAAAAAGCTGCTTCATTAGGGTGGTTTTGCCAACCTGCCGCATGCCAGTAATAACAATTGCATTTTTGTGATAAAGCTGAGGAAGAATAGTGTAAAACAATTCGCGCTTCATAGCTTTGTAATGTTTTTTTTACAAATATACGCTTTTTTGTATTTTATTGCAGTCATTTTATTAATATTACTCTGTGTTCCTCTGTCACTTTGTGTCTCCGTGGTGTCTCTTAGCGTTTAAATAGAACACAGATTACACGAATTTAACAGATTATCACGGATTTAAATAAGTCCACAACCGAGCGTTTTTTTGCGAGCTCTCCGAAGGAAAATTCCCCAGATTAACTCAAATTAAATATTTCTCCGTGCTCCTCTGTCACTCTGTGTCCCTGTGTTGTCTCTTTTTGCGCGGTAGCGTCGTAGCGTTTAATTTTTCTCCGTCCACCTCTGTGGGCTCTGTGTCTCTGTGTTGGTTTTTTTGCGCCTTCGCGCCTTTGCGTTTAGAATTCTTTGTGTTCCTCTGCCCCGATTCCCGATAACTATCGGGATATCGGGGCTCTGTGCCTCTGTGTTGTCTCTTTCCCCTCCATTCATCAAGTAAAAACAAGCATTCGCCAAAATAACGCAACAGTTTGTAAACAAAGTTGTTAAAAACTACGTATTGATACGCATGGGTTGCAGAAAATTGCAATTTAAATCCTTAACTTTAGGGGTTTATTGTCCGTTTTCGGGCATATAAACCTAGCAACTAAATCAAAGATCCCTGTATCGCTCACTATGTCAACCCCATACAGGCACTGGCTTAATTGTTGTAATTATAATATGTGCACTATACAACGTTTCATCAAAACTCTTTAAATAATATAGACATGGCAGTAAACTATACAAAACCGATTTCATTTTTACCAACAGTTTCTTTTAAAATAATTGCCAAAATATTTCTTCTGGCTATTGCAATTTTTGCAATTGGGGGGAATAGTTTTGCGCAAAAAACCCTAACTGCTGGTACTGCAACGTATGATGGAGCATGGGCTGGAGGAACCTGGTCTGGTGATGGTACACCTCCTGCTTCTGGTGCAGCATTTAGTATGAATGCAGGTACAACAGTTAACATTAATGCCAATTGGACCAGTGGCAATATTATTATTAATGCAAATAATGGTGCTGCCAATACTACATTAAATGTTGCAACTGGTGTACTTTTAACTTCTGGAACTTTAGCTATAAACCCTCCTACTGGTGGTACAATTAACAATACACTTAACTTGATTGGAACTGGAAGTGTTACTTGTACTGGACTTTCCTCTACAAACTCAGGGAATGATGCTCGGGATTGCAAAGTTGCTATTTCAATAGGAATCCTTACTGTCAACGGCAATATTACCATGGGGAATAATGCCGTTCGAAATGATATCACTTTTTCAGGTGCAGGAACTCTAAATGTAACTGGCAATTTAACTACAGGAACACTGGTAGGTAATGCAGGCACTATTAATGTGGGAGGAACTTTTACTCCTACAACTTTTACAGTAAATACATCAACAGTTAATTTTAATGGAACAGGCGCACAAGCAATTCCTGCATATGACTATTATAACTTAACAATTAGCGAAGCAAGAACCACAAATAATGTAACATTAATTAATGGAGGAACAATTGGTGTTTCAAATATTTTTTCTCCTACTGCAACATTTACAACAGGTAATTATGTTAACACTAACAATACTATAAACTTTAATGGAACAGGTGCGCAAACCATTCCAGCATTCAATTATAATAATTTGACCATAAGTGGGGCAAGAACTACTAATAGCATTACTCTTGCTAATGCTGGTATTATTGGAGTTAGTAACGCCTTTGCTGCTAGTGCAACATTTACAACTGGTGGATACATAAGAACTGGGAGTACTATTGACTATAATGGGGCTGTGCAATCGGTAACAGGTTTTACCTATAACAACCTTAACCTTTCGTCTTCAGGCACAAAAACCATGCTTGCCGCAATTACAATTAATGAAAATTTAGACATTAGTGGGTCGGCTACACTTTATACAAATACATTTCAAATAACAGGAAATGCTAGTGGAACTTTTACCATGGCATCAGGAACGGGGCTTAACTTGGGTAATACAGGAAATGCTACCAACGTATTGTTTCCTTCTAATTATACTTCTGGGAATATTGCTTTAGATGTGAATAGCACCGTGTTATACCAGTCAGGTGGAGCACAAACGGTTTCCAATGTACCTACCTATGGAAACTTAAGCACTGCAACAAACACAAAAACATGTAGTGGTGATTTATCTGTAGCAGGTAATCTTGGGGTAAATGGTGCTTCTACATTCACTATGGGAACTGTTGCTGCTACTTGGAGTATTCTTGGTAACGCAACAATAGATGGAACCCTAAATTTTGGAACTGCAGTTGCTAAAACAATAAATATTGCAGGAGATTTGATTAATGTAACAGGAACAATAAATATGAGTGGAGCAGGTCTTGCTCACAATCTTAATTTGGGTGGTGCAAATAATGCAATAACAACATTTACTACTCAGGTTGGTTCTGGAAGTACTGTTACTTACAACCGAGTTGGCGACCAAACTGTTTTTGGTAGTGCAAACTACCGAAACTTAACCTTTTCAGGAGATGGAAACAAGGTTCTACAAGCAGCTGCAACGGTTAATAACTCTCTTACTCTTAATTCAGGCGTTTTTCAAATAGGGAATTTTAATCTCACATTAGCCGATAATACTGCTGCAGCCGTACAGGGTACTCCCAGCGGAACAAGCATGGTTGAAACCAATGGAACTGGTTATGTTATAAGAAATGCTATTGCTACAACACCAATACTTTTCCCAATAGGAACTAACGGTTTATATACTCCCGCTACAATTAATACAACTACCCCAACCACCGGAACAATAAGTGCAAGAACTGCGTTTAACGACTTGTTGGGCGCTAAATATGTTCAACGCTACTGGGATTTACTTACAAGCGCAGCTGGTCCTTATACTATTACTGCAACATTCCAGTACGATATAAGCGAAGTTACAACATCACCTACATTTATAAAATACAAACCCAACGCGGGAATATGGCAAAATCCTATTGGAACAGCAAGTTTTGGAGCAAATAGTTTCACCATTACAGGAACTACCAATGTAACAAACGCTCTTACATCGTGGACTGCTGGTGCTCTTGGAACTTACTACTCTTACCAAACAGGCGACTGGAATACTACAACAACATGGACATCGGATCCGGGTGGTACTACACAGGTGGGCTCAACTGTTCCACAAAATAACGATGTTGTAGTAATTTTAAGTGGAAGAACCGTTAGTTTGCCTGCAAATATTGCTACTACAGGATTGGATGTTACCATAAACGCCGGAGGATTTCTTAACTTGGCAACATACCAGTTTACTAATCCCCTTTTAGCTTTACGAGGAAAAGGAACATTACGATTAGCCTCCGCAACCTTCCCCGCGGTTACAACCAATACATTTGTTAATGCAGGCGAGGGTACCGTTGAGTACAACAACGCAGCAAATTTTAACCTACCACCAGCACAGACTACCTATAATAACTTAACCATAAATGCCCCTGGTGTTATTGCAACACAAATGAATAACCTTACCCTTAATGGTAATTTATATGTTAAGGCAGGTACATACAGAATTAATGATAATACTGCTGCAAGGAGGCAGTTAACCGTTAATGGTAATGTTACAGTGGATGCCGGAGCCTCAATTACGGTTGGAACCGGATCAACTAATGCCACAACAAACCCCTTGAGCATAAACGGTGGCACTGCTCCGTTTATTAATTACTACGACTTGCATTCACATAGGGTGGTCCTTTTTGGGAATGTTACCAATAATGGAATAGTTCGATTCACAAATCTCAATTTCCCCATATTCAACCTTTTTCCCCCTTTGGGATCAGGTGCAACATCAGGTTTTGCAACGGTTTATTTCCGTGGTGCAACCAATAATACCCTAACCTGTAACAACACAACCGACTTCTACAACTTGGTTCTCGACAAAGGAGTTGACCAAACCTATGCATTAACTGTTTACTCATCGGCCTATCCCAATTTCAGATTATTTGGAGCAAATATAGCGGGCGGAGATACTCCAGGAGCTAATCCAAATTTAAAAAAGGCGCTTTGGATTAGAACAGGAACATTAAAACTGCAAGGATTAACAATTATTCCATCCCTTTCCGAAGGTACCTGTGCGGCCGAAACAGCACCAAATGGCAATCCAAACTCCGATTTTTTTATACCTGCCAATGGTGCATTAGTTTTAGATGGCTCTGATGTTATTGTTCTGTCTACCGCCGATGATTATCGGGAGGTTAATTTGGCATATAATGTTGCAGGGGGCACTGGGTTAGTAAATGGAGTTGGACAAGGAGGATGTAGTTCGTATTCAATATATGGAAAATTACAAATAAACAATGGGTATTTCTCAACCAGAGAGTCGGGCGGATTTATTACCTGGGATTTGGCTGCTGGACAATTTATTATTAATGGAGGCACTGTTGATGCCAAGCAATTTAGAGCGGCTGGAGGATCGGGAGGATTGTCGTCATATGCACAAACCGGAGGACTATTTATTTTAAGAGGGCGGTTTTGGAGAACCCCAACAGCTTATACTGCAATATCAAACCTAACCGATTTTTCGACAGCAACACTAAACACGGCAAGATCTGCTGCATCTATTGAAGCAATTAAAGGAGCGTTCAATTTAAATAGTCCCGCCAACGTTTTTTCAATGTCGGGGGGTACTATTAGAGTTTATGATGTAATTGGCAATGGTGCAGCAGAGCAAAAAGCTTTTGAAATATTATCATCACCAGGTAATATAAATGTTACTGGTGGTACATTAGAAATTGTTCCAACTACGGGAACCCTAATTGCTGACCCTGCAAATTACTATATTGAATCGACCGCTAAACTTGGTAACTTAACCATTAACCGTGCAAGCGGTGCTGCAGAAGTTGGATTAAGAAATTACCCATTAACAGTTTTATCGGCCATAAATCTTACAGCTGGCGATTTTAATGCTAATAACCTCGATGTTACCGTGGGCGGTAATTTTACCATCTCAGCCGGAACTACATATACAACTGGTACAAATAGAACAATATTTAATGGCGGAGCAACACAATTTCTTACTTTTAACATTGCAGCACCTTTGACCTTACATAAATTAGTTCTCGATAAGCCAAATGCAAGTTTATTTAGAGTAGCGGGAACACAAAGTACATTAAATATTTTAGACTCATTAATAATAATAAAATCTAGATTTTTTGATGAATTTAAAACGGTTAATTGTAGTGGAAATATCTATAATAGTGGAACTCATTTTGGTAGTGGGAAGATAGTTTTAAATAGTGATGTAAATCGGACCATTAACGGTGATGGTTCTGGTGTTTTTCAAAATATTGAATTTAATAAACCAACTGCTGGGGTAGCCGATGTAACAGTGAATAGCAATATAACAGTAAATGGAGTATTGCACTTTACAGGAGCAGCTACCGGTTACAAAAAACTAAATATACAGGAGTATAATTTATTAATGGGGGCCACTGCAAGTGTTACAGGTGCCGATGCAAATAGGTTTGTTTATACCAAAGGAGAAGTTGGTAATGCCAGTGTTTCTAAAGTATACTCTGCAACAACTAGCTCCTTTACTTTTCCTGTTGGTGCACAATCTACCCGCCATGTTGGCGTTCCAGAATATACTCCAGCAACAGTAAGTTTTAGTGCAGACCCAACAACCTATGGAACTGTAACTGTGGTTCCGGTTGGAGCCGAACATTTTGCAACAAATCCAAAAAACCGATCATTAACATATTACTGGAGAACCAAGTCGGAAGGATTTACTGGTATTGTAGCAGGTTCGGTTTCACATTCTTATACATACTCACTTACCGATAATGATGTTGTTGCAGGACCACCAGATATTGCCGAAGTTGGATATGTTCCAGCAAGATTTGATAATGGTACCGTAAGCTGGACCAATGGTACTACGGCAAGTATTAATACTACTACAAATGTAATTGATGGTCCTTGGCTTTCAGGTGTTGATTATATTGATGGAGATTATACTGCTGGCGATAACGATGCAACCAACCCATTTGGTGCACCATTAACCTATTATAGTTACAGTAGTGGCTGGTGGGGAGATCCAAATAATTGGTCGCTAACTAATCACACAACATTTGACCCTCCAGGATTGGCTCCTGGTGAATCGGATATTGTTATTATTGGTAATGGACATAATATTACATTAAACACAAACCTTACCGTTGCAAATACAGATTTTAGAAAGGCTGCAAACCTTCAAATTGAGACTGGATCCTCTTTAGATATTGGGTATAACCCAGCAAGTAATTTTAGTGTTGTAAGTTCGCACCCCAATGGAAATGGTAACTTTAGGGTTGCATGCGATAGAGGGCCATTGGATTTCACTACAGTGAGAACCTTTGAGTTTCCCTTAGGCGATTTCTCCGACTTTAATGTAAATACTGGTACCACAGTACTATATACCACTAACCCTATAGCAGGAACTACATTTTATTTGCCCAACAATGTTAATAAGTACGGAAATTTAATAATTTCTCCTGTTGGGGGTTCGAATATTATTTTTGGAAATACCGATGTTCTAATTTATGGTAATTGTACAATACAAGGACAGAATGCCGATTCGTGGTTTTGCCCCACATGGAATGAGAATTACCCCGGTGGTATTACTAGAATAGCCAAAACAATTACCATTAATGGGAATATGGATATTCAAGGAGGATCGTTTGGTTGGTACGGCGGCGGTGGCGGCGGTGCTCAAAATGTTGTTGTAAATGGCAATGTAATTGTTGCTTCGGGTGCAGCAATAAATGTTTGGGCAAGTAATACAAGCCAAAGGTTGTCGATTGGTGGGGATCTTATTAATAATGCAAATAATATAATAAACCCAGGCTCAACTTGCAGAAGTTATGTTTGCCTAAATGCAGTTCCTGTGGTATTTTTTGGAAATACAAACTCTACAGTATTTACTGCAAATAATACTGCATATGCTGGTGCAGTAGGAACTGGTTATGGATTTTCCGATCCCGCAGATCCTCTTCACCGTAGCGCAACAATATTTGGTAATGTAACCGTAAACAAAGGTACAAGCCAAGCAACCACACTTTCGTTTACTGGTGGCAATATTTCTACTCCTGTAAACAATTGGTTAACACTACAGAATGGAACCTTAAGGTACTTGTTAACCGATCCACGTACCAACTTTACCATTTCAACAGCAACAGCTATTACTATTCCGGGTACATCGGGTTTAGAAATAAACCTTGCTAGCAATGCCAACAATACTAATGTGCTCATTGCAAATTTTAATGCTAACAATAACGATTTATTTTTGTACGGTAAATTAACTATTGCTAATACAACAGTTTATGTTGGGCAGACAACAAGTCCTGCCAATAACAACGACATTGAGTACGGTGGCGGTGGGTTATCGGAAATTGATATGCAGGGTGGAACCTTAGTGGTTAATGGTCAAATAAGAATGAATGCGGCATCAACCGCAGGCGTACTAAAATACCGTCAAAGTGGCTCGAGCCGTGTAATAATAAATGGTCAAGCGGCTGATAATTCAAAAGCTAAACTTGAAGTGTATAACCCAGGTAGTGTTTTCAATATGTCTGGAACAAGTAGTTTAACCATTGTTCGGGGAGGAGGCGGAAATACTTATGGTGACCTTTATCTACGTGCCGCATCAAGTTCTGTTGGGGGATCAAGTACTATTAACTTCACTCAATTACCTGCTGTAGGGTCTGTTGTTGATGCTGTTCAAAACTATCTACTTGATGCCAATGTACCTCTAAATAATTTAACCATTACTGGAAAAACTGCTGCGACTGCACGAAATGCTACCGTTACATTACTCATTAGCCCTTTAGTAATGAATGGCGATTTAACCATTAGCAATGCAAATAGCATTTTGGATGCCAATACGGCATTCAATATAAATGTAACTGTTAAGGGTGGGTTTACTAATAATGGGGCATACAATCATTATAATAATATAACAACCTTTAGTGGGGGAACACAAATTATTGGCGGTACTTCGGCAACCGATTTTTACGACTTAGTTGTAAACCCTGTTACTTCGCTATCGCTTGTTCGCAACATAACCGTACTTAACGATTTAACGTTAAGTACGGGCCAACTTTTATATAGTACGTATAGCATAAACGTTAAAAGACACCTTACTAATAATGCAAATTACGATGGCGATGCAAGCGTAGGGGGTGTTATTTTAAATGGAGCTGTTCAGCAGGATGTTTCGGGAACAGGAACTTTTGGTCGTTTGGAATTAGACAATACAAACGGTGCAAGGGTTAATGATAATATAACGTTACAAAAAAATCTTCGATTAACAACTGGGGTATTTAACATAAACCAGCATTTAATAACCTTGGAGGTTAACAGCAATATTGAAGGAAGCGGATTTGGCCCAACCAAAATGATTGCTTCCGATGGTGTTTACAGTAATGTTGGTTTGCGAAAATACTTTCCTATATACAGCGGAGCTCCTATAGTATTCACATTCCCTATGGGTACTTCGAATAAGTACACACCTGCCTTACTTACCTACACCGACAATGCAAAGGTTGGCTATATTAGGTTGAATAATATTAACGACAATCACCCTGGTGTAATTGATCCCACTAATGTTTTAGACTATTTCTGGGAATTAGAAAGTTTTAGCATTGAGGGCTTTAGTGGCACCTTAGTGTTGAATTACAAGGAAGAGGATGTTGTACTAAATGGTTATGCCGAAACCGACTATATTCCTGCGGCACTTTTAATTCCCGGCTCGAGCTGGAGTAAGTTTAGCGGTACCAATATTAATACTACAAACAACACAATATTGTTTAATTTCTCGGCAGCAAACACATTAAGCGGAGAATATACAGCAGGAGTTGACCCGGCGCTTCCCAATACAGTACCCGAATTTACAAGTAAAAATACTGGTTTTTGGTTTGATAAGGACAACTGGCAGCAAACTGGTGGCGATCATTACGATCTTACAGGAGCTCCCAATGGCTTTATTGTTATTATTGATACCGATGACGAGATAACCATTGATAACGATTATGCCACGGCTTACAGAACAACAATAAAGGGAAAACTAATTAACTCTCCCACAAACTTTGGGCATAACTTAGGCGACGTATCTGGAAATGGAACATTATTCCTACAGAGCGCAACATTCCCTGCAGGTAGGTATAACTCTTTCTTTAATTGTGCGAACGAAGGCATTCTTGAATACGGAGGAAACACAAGTTACAACGTTATTGCCGACCTTTTTAATACTCTGCCCCGTTTACATTTTAGCGGATCAGGAAGTCGTGTGTTGCCAGGGAAGGATCTCACAATATGTAAACGATTACTCATTAATGGCCCAACAGTAGATAATAGTCTTAATAATAGGAAACTTACAATTCAAGGAACCATGGAACGACTAGCTGGAACATTTACCAGCGGAAGTGGTGCTGGGGCTATTGTTAGTTTTGCTGGTTCTTCGGCTCAAACAATTGGTGGTGCTTTGGGTAATTTTACTGGAGCAAACACGTTCAACAATTTTGAGATTAAAAACTCTTTGGGTTTAACTATTAATAACACAGGTTCGATTGCGATTGCTGGAAATTTGCTTTTAACTGCAGGAAACATTAACACATCGTCAACGGCAACACTAACTATTACCAATACTGCTATTAATTGCGTAACCCCAAGTGGCGGTAAAGTTTCATCGTTTGTAAATGGGCCTCTTACTAAAAGGATAAATCAGGGCGATAACTTTATTTTCCCAGTTGGCAAGGGGGTCGATTTAGGTAATAAAATTACCTTGTCCTCAACCCAAACAGGAACAATACTTTGGACTGTTGAGTACTTTACTCCTAACCCAACCTACCCTAACCAAACAGCACCACTTACGTATGTTAATTCAAAAGAGTTTTGGACCGTTTCTGCTCCATCGGGGAGCCAAGCAGTTGTAAATCTTAATTGGGATCCAGCAAGCGATTTAACTCCGCTAATGACAGAGAATGGCTTAAGCGATATGAGGGTTGCCTTTTATAATACTGGCACAACTAACTGGGAAGAAATAAACTCTTTAGCAACTGGTGACGACAATAATGGAAAGGTTTATACATCATCTAGAGTAACGATTCCTGCTGCTGGTTCACGCAACTTTACCGTTGCTTGTATAAACACAACCAAACCAAGGGCAAGGCTTAACCCCCCTCTGGCTCCGAATTCGGTTTGTGGAAATGCCGGAATTCCAGTTGTGTTTTCAGGTGTATCTTCGCTTAACCTTAATTTTATACTTAACTATAAAAAGGGAGGTGTCGCACAGCCTCCAATCACAGTAAGTTCGCTTCCATTTACTTTACCTACCGATGCAATAGGAAATACTTATCAACTTGTAAGTTTTACCTATGATAACCCACCGCATTCGGCCCCAATTCAAACTGGTGTAGTTGATGCTGCAATAGTTACAACTTATACCGTGCCAACAACAGCAAATGCGGGGTTAGACCAATCAATATGTGGTGGAACATCGGCAACACTCGATGCTAACACTCCCACGGTAGGTTCTGGTTTATGGTCGGTTAGTGGAGCCGGTGGAACAGTTGTTTTCCCTACAGTTCCCAATAGCCTGTTTAATGGTACAAATGGTAGCAGCTATACCCTTACTTGGACTATTTCAAATGGTGGATGTACCTCTTCTGATAATGTAGAGGTAGCTTTCCCACTTCTTCCCGAGACCCCCGTTGCGTTTGTTGATTATGATGCAATTGTATGTCAGGGCGATAACGATGTTGCCTACTCCATTTCGGTAACAGGATCTCATACTTTCACATGGAACTACACTGGAACTAATGCAACAATTGTAGGTTCGGGAGCAGCAGTAACTGTCGATTATTTGAATAATGCCACATCGGGTACACTAAGTGTTTACACAACCAATGGTTGCGGCAATAGCGCACCTCTTAATTTGGCTGTAACGGTTAACACTCGTCCAGTTTTTACGGTTTTAGGCTCGGCTCCAAATATATGCGATACTGATTTATACACACTAACTACAAGTTTCTCGTCAATTAGCGTTCCGTATAGTATTGATATAATTCTCGATGGAACGAGTGTTGCTGGTTCGCCTTTCATTAGTTCCAATAATCCAGATTACGTTTATGCTCAAAATTTAACATGGATAGTTGGTGCTGTGCCAAGTACTGCTTATAATTATTCTGTTACAGTTACCGACAACAATGGGTGTACCACCAGTACTACAGTTCCAATTACGGTTGACGTGTTTAAAATCCCCGAAACTGGTCCGCAGTACCATATACCTAACACGTTTGGGGAATAAGGAAATCAATATAGAGTTTACGGTTAAAAAGAGGCTGTCTAAAAAAGATTGCCTCTTTTATTTTTTAAATTGAGTTCCTAAATGTCCGTTTGATGAATTAAATTACCTGTTAGACAATCAATTTTATACAATGCTTACTTTTCATCAATAAAATACTCCCATTCGACAAATACTCAAATCATTTGCCAAACAAATGTAGTAACAATAACGTATGGGTAAAAGTTTATACGCAATGAATGAACATTTTATGTTTATATTTATAGCTTAAATGCCCGAAAATGGACTTTTAATGGTTTTAAAACCCCAATCCTTTTGGTATGTTGCTGCTTCATTGGCAATTACATAAATGGGTTTAATATTTGCTATAATATAAAGTTATTTTTGCTGATTATTAAACAACGATATATGAGAAAAATTTACCTTTTACTCACAACAGCTCTGTTTCTTAGTGGAAGTTTTTCCGCATTTTCGCAGGTTGCAAACGATTTTCGCTCAATTGCCGATGGAAACTGGAATATAGTAACAAACTGGGAACAACATAATGGATCTAACTGGGTGGCAGCCTCATACTACCCTGGTAACGGAGCTACAAATGCTGTAACAGTAAATAATATTATTACGGCAAATGTGGCACTTAACTTAACGAATAATTTAATTGTAACTGGCTCCTTAACTCTTGGTGCCTCAAATTTTACTGTAGGCGGGACAACGAGTATTTCGGGAAGTTTGATCGATAACAACAATAGTGGTATTACAACTTTTACTGGAAGTGTAACCACTACTGGATCGGGAACATTCACAACAACTACAGTTGTTACAAATGGACTTATGATTCTGAGTAACAACTTTAATCAGTCATCTACAGGAACTTCATCTGTTGGAACAGCAACTATTGGAGGCAACCTAATAGTAAACGACGGAACATTTAGTAAAAACGCAGCAGGAACACTTACGGTTAATGGCACAACCACAATTAATAATTCGGGAGCAATTCTTCTAAGTAATAATAGCGCATGCGTTTTTGTAGGAAAAATTACGGCGAACAACAGCTCAACATGGACATCAACAGTAGTTGCAACTGCAGGCAATATGGTTGTTCAAAATGGTTTTACACAAAATAGCACAGGAGCAATTGCTTTTGGAGCTGCAACTTTCGCAAATAATTCGCAAGAAATAAACATTGCAAATAATACAGGAAACGTATCGTTTGCAAGCGCTATTGCTGTTAATGCAAATGTCGACATTCAGAACTCGGGTGATGGAACTTTTGCTGGATCAATTACATTTTCGACTACAGTTACCATTGCAAATAACATTACAGTAATCAATAAACGGAATACTTTAGTATTTGGTGCCCTAAATGGTGCAGCGGGCGCAACTAATGCAACTTGGGTAAATAACATTAACTCTACACTCGAATACAGAGACGCAGCAGCACCAATGACCATAGGAGTACTTAATGTAACGGCAAATGGAAATACAGTTTATTATAATCGTGGTGGAGTTCAAACCTTAAAATTAACAGATTACCACCACCTTGTAACTGGGGTTAATAATAGTGCAACTGCTAGAAACAAAACGTTTGAATCTTTTGCAGGAACATTCACAATTGCAGGTAATGTATTTATTGGTCGTAATAGTTCAGTGTATTTGGGTACAGGTGCTAAGAATATAACCGTAAATGGAAACATAACCACAGAAGCCACAGCTGCAAATCTTTACACACAGGATGCCGATGTTATTCATACATTAACCATTGGAGGTGCCATAATAAATAATGGCGCAACAATTCAATTGCAGTATTCAGCAGCCCGCTACTGCAATGTTATTATGACCAGTAATGGAAATCTGATTCAAGGCTCAGCAGGATCAATCCGTTTGGCAAACCTTACCCTCACCAATGCCGATGCAAAAACTTGTTCCTATAACGGAAATATTGACTTTTATTCTGGAGGTATTGCATCTTTTACAAACAACGGCGGAGCATTTACTGCAACCAACGGAACATTCAGGTTTTTAGATGCTTTTTCGATTCAGGGAACTGGAAGCATTGAGTTCAACAATTTACAGGTTGGAAATAACAATCAAACCATTCAAACACTCGAACGCGATGTAACCGTTAATGGGACCCTAACGCTCAATCATAATAATACTGCTAGCAGCTATCTCGATATAAAAAATAACACCCTAAATATTTTAGGAAATTACACTTTAACTAATTCGGGCGATTTTGGATCTTCAACCGGAGCAGGTACCCTAAATCTTGGTAATGGAAATACACCTACAATAACAGGTTCGTTACGTTTCGAAACCCCAATTGGAACAATAAACCACAATGTTACCAATGGCTTTAGCCTAACAGTAAATGCGTTAACAGTTGGTAACTTTAATAACACTCTTGGAACATTTACTGCAACACAAAACGTTACTATTAACCAAAATCTTACAAATAACGCAACATTTAATCAAACAGCCGGAACTACTACATTTACAAATGCAAACGGGTTTGTTCAAACATCGGGAGGAACCCCCAGCACAACGCTGTTTAATGTTGTGGTTGCCAACGATGCAACCGTTACAAACAGACTTACTACAAGAATTTCGGGCACTCTCAACGGACAAAATGCCGCATCAACCTGGTTAAACGACGAAAACTCAACCCTTAACTATTTTAGCGCAACAGCTCCAATGGTACAGGGAATATTCGATGTTGACCGTAGTAACAGTACTGTAAACTATGCGCTTAATGGAGTTCAGTCGTTAAGGGCTGCCGCCTACCGCAACCTTACATCGAGCGGCGGAAACACCAAAACCTTGGGCGGAAATGTATCGGTAAACGGTACGCTTAATTTCGACGCAGGAACCCTTGCCATAGGAGCAAACACCCTTACACTTGCAGGCAACTTAACTGGAACTCCCCTGTTAACTGGAGGTGCAACATCGAACTTAACAGTTGACGATGCAGGGGCATCGCCCAGTATTACATTGCCATCAATTGCCAACCTTTTAACGCTAACCTTAAATCGAGTTGCTGGCGTTAGCCTAGGAGGAAGCATTGTTACCACAAATTTAACTCTAACCAACGGAAAGATTAACCTTGCCAGCAACAACCTAACTGTAACAAACATTACAGGATTCTCTTCGAGCAATTACATTATTGCACAAGGAACAGGAACATTAAGACGAACTGTTGCTGCATCGAACGTAGTTTTTCCTATTGGAACTTCGTCGTCATACTTACCTCTTACTTTAAATAATGCCGGAACCTCCGACACATATTTTGTTAACCTTTTTGGGAGCGTTACCGATAATGGAACAACTGGCGGAACCCCCATTGGAAATAATGTAGTAAATGCAACATGGGTTGTAAACGAACTGGTTGCTGGGGGGTCGAATTTGACGGTTACAGCCCAGTGGAATTTGGCTAATGAAGCAGTAGTTTTCGACCGAGCAAACAGCATGTTGGCCTACTACAATGCTGGAGCATGGAACAAAACCGCACCAACAGCCGCATCGGGTAGTAATCCATATACACAAGTGCGTACAGTTGGTGCAAATATTGGTTCGTTCGCAGCTGTCGATCAGCTATTTCTTGGGGTTCCAGGCCAATGGACGGGTAACACAAGTACCGATTGGAACACCCCGTCGAACTGGGCCGACTTCTCAATTCCCGATGGAACTGTGGATGTAACAATTCCAGCTGGTCGTCCTAATTATCCAATTATAACAGGTAATGCTACATGTAATAACCTTAACATACAAAATGGAGGAACAATAAATGCCAACACTTCAAATTTCACAGTAAATGGGAATACTACAGTTGAAGGTGTTTTTTCCGATGGAAGTAATACTGGTGTCAATACTTTTGTTGGTTCAATAGTTCTTTCTGGAAATGGCTCCTGGAACACAACTGCTGTAACTACATCAGCAAATACTATAATTCGAAACGGAATAATTAATAATAGTTTAAATGGGTTTGTTTCTGGTGCTATATCGTTTAATGCAAATAACCAAAGCATACAAGGAGCGGGAGCAATAACCATAGGCGCAATTTTAATTGCCAATAATATTGAAGTTACAAACCAAACAAGCATTACAGTTTCGGGTGCACTAAATGGAGGAAATGCCGATTCGAAGTGGATAAATGCTAATAATTCATCACTTTTCTACACCAATGCCACTCAGCCTATGGCAACAGGGGTGTTCGACGTAGATCAACTAGGCAGTTTGGTTTCGTATAGTGGAATAGGAGTCCAATCAGTAAAAATAACCGATTACTATAATTTAAAAGCCGAGGGGGGTAATACAAAAACATTTGCATCGAATGGTTCAATTAATATTATTAACAACTTAAATGTTGCATCATCTACTACCCTACAAGCAATAAATGTTGTCGGCCAAGGCCTTTTAACTGTTAATGGGTTAATTTCAAACGAAGGTACACTAACCCTTCAGCGATCATCAACGCAGTTCATCGATTTAATACTTACAAACAGCGGAAATATAATAACTGGTGGCGGAACTTTTACTTTTGCCAATTTAACCTTAAATAATGCTTTAGCAAAAAGCATCGATGCAACTGGAATAATTAGTTTTAATACAGGAAATACCGCAAATAGGATAAACTCATTTACAAACAATGGCGGTACATTTTCAGCAACAAATGGAACGTTTAGTTTTATTGATGCAACAACATTTAGTATTAATGGAACGGGAGCAATTACTTTTAATAACTTGCAATCGGGTAATAACAACGCATCGGTTCTAACTCTTGAGCGCGAAGTAACCGTAAACGGACTGCTTACCATAAACCATAACGCTACAACTGGGTATATTGCTCTTAATAATCGAACTCTTAATGTAAACGGCAATATAACTCGCACAAATTCAGGTCAGTTTAGGGGTACTGCAACATCAACCCTAAATTTAGGTAATGGTACTACCACGCTTACAGCAACCAGCAACTTTGCATTCCAAACAGGGCATACACAGGGAACCATTAACCACAATACTGCTGCATCGGGTTTTTATTACACTCTGGCCAGCCCTGCAACAGTGGCTAACCTTAACATAATAGCAGGCGAACTGCGCAGCATATCCGACCCAACCATAACCAACACATGGGTAAACAACGGAACCTATACACAAACCGCAGGTACAACAACATTTAACAAGGATGGAAGCGGAGAGATTGTGATTGATGGTGGTAATTTCAGCACCTTCTATAACTTTGCCATTGCCGATGGCACTAGGGTAACCACCACAAGAGATTTTTACGTGCAGAATAATTTTACCAGCAGTAGCAATACCGCACCAGCCTTTAATGCAACTGGCGGAACGGTTTACTTTAATAGAACAGGTGCAACAGAGCAGAATTTAATGGGCGATGGTACAGGAACTGTATCGTTTCACAACCTATCATTCCTATCTACAGTTGCCAGAAACATTTGGTTGTGGCGCGATATTACTGTAACCCAAACTACATACATAAGTAATAACTCTAGGGTTTACTTTAGGGATAACCGAAGCCACAGCATAACGCTAAACAACGTGAACATTGGTGATGGTGTCTCTGGCTGGTTGATAACACGCGATGCCGACAGAAATCATACCCTAACCATTAACGGGAAGTTGCACATGAATACTGGGGCATACTTTTACTTATGGTACAATGCCAATAGGTATGTTGATGTAACCTTTACTAACACAGGAGAAATTGTTAGTGGTGGTGGTGCAGGAGCAGTATTTAGGGCTCACAGTCTTGCGTTTACAGGAGCGGGAATAAAGCAGTTTAACTACGGAGGTAGAGTTGAAATGCGCGAGGGCAGCTTAACCCCCAACAGCCTAACCAATAACAATGGTCTTATACAGTTTGCCGGGAACACCGAAGTGCGGTTCTATGGCAACACTACGGCTTGGAACATAAACGGAGACTCAGAAATCGCCTTTGGTGAGCTGTTTACTGGCGATAATACCAGTACATCTGTAACGCTAAATACCAACATTTTTGTTGACACAAGGCTATATGTTAACTCCAACAATGTAAGCTGGCCCTTCGACCTTAATGGTCGCACACTAACTCTTAACGGCAACCATGCCCGACAAGGAAATGGACGAATTAAGGGCGGCGGAATTTCGCGTATGGTTGTAAACGGAACGGGTGGCTTCACTTCGTCCTTTGCGTTCGACCAAACCACCCCGGGCACTAGCAACCTCCTTAATGAACTTGTTATAAATAGAGCCGATGGCGGGGCTATGCTACTTGGAAACCTAATGGAGGTAAATACCCTGAACATCAACAACGGAAACCTAAACTCCAGCGCAGGTAGCATTCTGGTTCATACGGCAACCAACATAAACGGCGGGTCGTTCATTGACAATAGTAACACAGGTACAAACACTTTTAGGGGTACAACAACCATTGGTGCGCTGGGAACATTCAACCCCACATCAACCTCGGTGCTTACTTTTAGCGGGAACTTGATAAACAACGGCACATTTATTAAGCTAGGCGGGGGCAACACGGTGTTCGAAACCACCACCCTAAGCGGAAGCGCTGAATTTAACTTCAATGCAGGAACGGTACTTGTGCAGGATGGACATACTGCCACAAACCAATCAACTGCCAATGGCATAGGTGTTTCGATGCCTGTTGTACTAAATGGCCTTGGAACAGGAATCTGGCGAAACGAGGGAATACTTACCTACTCCAACGCCACCGAGCCAATGCGCACCGGAACCCTTAACGCATCGCCTGTAGGAAACTATGTGATTTACAACAGAGTTGATAATACACAGTATTTGAAAAACACAACCTACCACCACCTGCACTTAATAAATGGTGGTTACCGAACCATGCGCGATGGCAACATTACCATTAATGGCGATTTGTTGATAGGGATTTACAACATTTTCTACACTCAGCAACATCATGTTTATGGCAATGCTACTGGCACACTTACCATGCTCGAGAATTCGCAGTACTTTATTGGAAGATGGTTTGACGTAAACGATGGATACGTGCACGTGGGTGACGTGCCTCGTTTTGTAACAAACTTTACTAAGGTCAATATAATTCTTGATCCCGAAAGCCGAATTGCTTACAACTGGTATAATGGAAATCAACCGTTACTTGTTCAAGAGATTTCGCATGTTCCTAATTATGCTATCCTTCATACCCGACAGGGAGGCAACAGGGTTATTACTGGCGATGTTACTGTTAACACTTATGCTCTGCTGGAAGTTGGTACATTCTTGTTTAGCAACCCAACTTTCCCAGCAGCCAAAACCGTAACCATTAATGGCGACCTTTACGGAAACGGAGGAACCATTAGAATGCCCAACGATGTTAGCCACACCCTTAACCTACACGGAGAGATAAACCAAATTGCTGCCTTTTGGGGAGGCTCAAACAATACTGTAAACTACTTAAGTTCAGGCACTCAAACCGTTCTTGCTGGGGGACAAGCAGCTGACGGAACAAGAGCTTATGGTACGCTTAATTTATCGGGGGGCGGTTTAAAAATACTCGAGGGCAGCATCGATGTTGCCACCCAACTGCGCATGAATGGTGTTGTGGTACAGTTAGGCGATTTTAATCTCCGTTTACTCGGAAGCACAACCTTTAATGCCGCCATAAACCCAGCACAGCCTTTCTCAAGTTCCAATATGATTGAAACTAACGGTACTGGACGTTTACAGCGCTACACTACAGGAATTGGACGTGAAAACCACCAAATGATTTACCCAATAGGCTCGAGCGGAAAATATACACCTATGGAGTATAAGAATATTGTAGCTGGGGGCACTGGCACATACACTACTTATGTTCGAGTTGTACCCGAGCGCCACCCAAGCGTTGAAGCCATTTACGACGCCCTCATTAGGTACTGGAATCTTGAATCGAATATAACTACATATCCCGATGTAGAGTTCACCTTTGAACCAACCGATGTAATTGGTACTGCATCGTTATACAATGTCTACCGGTGGAGCTCTACTACATTTACTACCCCAGCTGGCTCAAGTATTGACCATATAAATAATAAGATTATTGTTCCGAAAGGAAGTACAAACCCACTCACAGCCGATTGGCTCGCCTACGATAATGTAACCATTCGCGAAACGCTATACTCATACTTGGATGGGAACTGGAACTTTATTGATGTTTGGACCACCGACCCCTCGGGGCAGCTCCTCGAAGGTTCGAGAATACCCGGTAATAACGACAACGTGGTTATCCTACCTGGGCGAACCGTTACCCTTACCGAAAACCTAAATACCCAGGGGCTAATAATTACCGTTGAGGAAGGGGCAATACTCGATTTGGGAACCTTTGCTTTCAATCAGGTTGTATCTATTCTTCAGGGTAAAGGTACTGTTAGGTTAGCTTCAAACTCCATGCCTTTGGTTTCGCTTAATCGCATTGTAGAGCCCGAGGGCGGTACCATTGAGTACAATGTACCCGACATTTCCTTTGTGCTTAACAATCAACCACATTACAATAATCTCGCATTTAATCTACCTAATTCGGCCAATATTGCCCAACTCGAAAATAATTTAACCCTTTACGGTAACCTAACGGTTGATAAAGGGTTCTTTAAAATATATAAGGACGATGCGACTGCCACAACCCATTCACGTCTCCAAATTAATATTGCTGGCGATATTACGGTTGAAACAAGTGGCTCAATAACCGTAGGAACAGCATCAACTTACGATGGACTTGTTCTTCCTGTTGAGGGAACAACCCCTGGCAGTAACGTGCCTCGCTACTACGATATTTACCACACCCTTGAAATTGGTGGAAGTTTATTTAATAATGGTGGTTCGGTTAAATTTGTTAGCTCCGACATTGCTAGCGAAATTCGATTCAATCAATTAACAACCCGTGGTGCGGCTACAGTTAGGTTCTACAACACCAATAATGCGCAACTTATTTGTAATGGGACTACCGATTTCTACAATCTTATTGTAGATAAAGGAGTTGGAACAACAACCGAACTCAATATTAACGCATCATCACCGCAACGATTCAGGCTATTTGGGGCTAATATACATCATATTCCACGAGGAAGCACCAATCCCGAGCTACGTAAAGCGCTTTGGATACGTAACGGAACCCTGCGCCTTTCGGGTATGACCACCATTGCATCGCTCACCGAGGGCGACCATCCCACCGCTGGTGCATACTACTACATTGGTTTTAGGGGCGCACTTGTAATCGATGATAGAGACGTTACCGTTCTTATTTCGGCCGATGGGCCAAATGAAGTAGAAGCAGCCTGGGGAATACCTGCCGCCAATGTGCATGGAGTTTTGTACAACTCAGCTACAACTAGGCAGGGGCTTATACTTTACGGAAATCTTACCGTAAACGACGGCTACCTCTCAACCCGTATGTCGAGGGGTATTTACATCCCAGAGTATGGAGGAACAATTACCATTAACGGGGGAAAATTAAGCGCCCGACAAATATACGTCTCCGCTAACAGCCAAGGCTCATTTACCCAAACCGGCGGGGAGGTTGAACTTATTGGCCGATCGGAGTACAACTATGCTGCAATTTCAACCTGGGCACAACTCAGAACTCCTACCATAAACTACGAGGCTAACTTTGGGAATATTTGGAGCGGAACAGGTACTTTCCTCTTATGGGGAGAAGATAATGTGTTTACTATGACAGGTGGAGTAATGAATATTTATAACACTACCGGAGGTGGTACTTCGCGTGCCATTGGCATTCGGGCATCTGCAAGCAATATGGTTACATCGGCCAATGCTCAAATTAATATTGTGATGCACCGTAACGAGCATTTCGCCATCGAGGCGCTTTACGGTAGGCTACCCAATGTAACCATTACCAAACCCGCCACATACCAAACCCGCCACATGCGCATGATAAGCGATATTGGTATTAATGGCAACCTGATACTCAATGGAAATACAATTCTAAATAGCTACACTGGCAACCAGAACTTAACCGTATCGGGCAATTTCACCATTGGAGCAAATGCAACATACACTCCAAACTTTAATAACACAACCCTAGATGGCGCTGAGAATAGCAATTTCACAATTAACGGAGCAATTACCAGTGGGTTGCACCAGTTTACGATTAACAAGAATGCTGCAACCGCAACTCTAGTGGGCACCAATGCCAACATTCGTGTTCGTAACCTTTTCAATATCTCCTCGGGAACGCTTAACGATGGCGGCAACACCCTCTCTGTTGAGGGCGATGTGAACAACTCGGGAATACACATGGGTACAGGAGGTATTGTGCTCGAATTCTCCCCATCACTTACAAGAAACATTGGCGGTAACGGATTGGGCGAGTTTGGTAATTTAACCATTAATGAGGGTGTTGATATCGATAACCGCTTAACCGCAAACCAAACCATTAACGGAACGTTAAATATGGCATTTGGGGTACTTAATATTGATATCTATAGGCTAAGACTAAACGGCAACTTAACCCCAAGTGTCATTGGCGATTACAACTGGCAAAAGCTATTCCTAACCGCAGGCAATGCTTCCGATGGTGGTTTGGAAAGGCTTATTACTGGCAACGGCACTTACCTTTTCCCCATTGCCACACGAGCCAATGGTATTAACCGCTACACCCCAACCGTTGCAACTATAACCGATTTTGCCGACGACGGCTACTTGCGCATTAACCCCGTTGCACAGGAGTTGGCTACTCTCGACCAAGCCTCAATTGACCCAGCACTACAATACTACTGGCGCTTACGCCAGGAAGGGTTTAGTACAGCACCCAATGCAACCTATGTGTTCACCTACGACGAGAACGATGTGTCGAACCCAAATGAAGACTTAGTGTTTGTTCCTGGACGAGTTGTTAGCGCAACTCGAACAAGCTATGGGCCTCCATCAGAGGTGAATACTTTAACCAAAACCATCTCCTTTGCTTCTCCCGAGCCTGTGGTTTCGGGTAGCTACACCGCAGCTCATCAGAATAGGTTTGGTGGTACGGTTAAGATTTACTACAACGTAAGAGGAGGAGGCTGGGGTGGCCGACCCTGGAATGCCAATACTTCTTGGTACGATACCGAAACAGGAACTAACCACCCTACCGATTACCCAACTGCTGGAGATATAGTTGTAATTCGCGGTGATTATGGCACAACGGGAATTAATGTTACTGGCAATCAGGCCGCTGCAGAAATAATTTTTATTAGGGAGGGTACATATACTGATATTGAAGACCTGCCTCGCTTACGATTTGCCCCTGGCGATGTGCTAAACGTTGAGAAAATATCGGGTGTTGGAGAAATTTACCTACAATACAATATGTCGTCGTCACCAGTACTTAACGCCGATATTGCTGAGTTTGCTGCAAACGACATCAGCTTAATAACCTTTTATATGACCCAGAACGGCACTTACAATATAGCGGAAACCGATTTCTTTAAAGTTGTACCCACACTGCGTGTTTATGGCCAAATAAGTGGATACGCTAGAACTGCCAGTTTTAACTACGATATGCGTTTCAAAAACCTTGTTGTTGATGGGCAGGGAAGACTTAGGGTTGGTGGAAACTACACGGTCGAAAACCTTACACGACTTGGATTCACATCGTACGGTGCCATACTTTTCCCTAACGGAACTGAAGCATACGAACTTCGAACCAAAGATTTTCTAATTAGAAATGGTAAAGCTCAAGACGATGCTAACCTACATCAACTTGTTGTTGAAACCGGCGGAAGCAATGCCATTGAGCATACATTTAGTGTTGAGCGAAACTTCACGCTAAGCAACTTTGGGGTAACAACAGGGAATGTGCTTGTTGACCTATATAGCTCAGCAACGAGCAATAATGTAATTCTCAATTTACAGGGAGAAGAGAATTGTGTGTTCTCAAACAGTTTGCCCTCAAACTCAACGGTTGAACTTTACAGGATTAGAATGAACAAGGGAGCCGATCAGAACTCAACTTTCACCTTCAACACACCGTTAACCCTTAACGCCCCCACCAACCTACCCGAGAAATCGTTGGTGATGCAGAACGGGCATCTTATCCTTAACAACCCAAATATAAATATAACCTTAGCCTCCGATGGTGAAAGATTTGATATTCCCGCCACATCGGCAATAACCGTAAGTCAGGGCGCACTCCGCACTGCCGACCACCAAACCGGAATTTATCTATATGGTAAACTTCGCATCGAAAACACAGGGCAAGTAATACTGGGCGATGGCTCGGCCGATAACCGAATTTTCATCGAGTACAAAGGCTTAACTCCAGTACTGGAGATTGCTGGAACAGGTAAACTAGAGGTAAACTCACAAATTCGCCGGAATATATATACCTACACTGGTTCGCTTCGTTACAGGCAAACTGGTGGAGAGGTAATTATCCATGGGCGAAACCATCAAGGTGGTCGCGCTAAGTTAGAGGTGCTTAACGAGGGCAGCGAGTTCACCATGAGCGCAGGAACCCTTCGCTTTATGCGTGGTGGCGGTGGTACCATTTACGGCGACCTTTATATACGCCCAACAGCTGGAACCATAACAGGGGGTAATATTGTTTTCTCTCAGGGCGAAAGCATAGATGCCGCACAAGCCTACAGGCTTGACTCCAACATTCCACTATATAACCTTACCCTGGCAGGCAAAACCGCTGCAACTGCTCGCATAGCTTCGCTTTACCTTCTCAACAGCCCATTAACGGTTACCAACCATTTATTGATGGATAACTTAAGGACCAGGTTCTACACCAACAACCTTAACGTTACCCTGCTGGGCAATATGACATTTAACGGGCAGTGGTTCCGAGGAACCAGCGATTCGCTAATTTTTGCCGGGAATACCCAAACCCTTACGCTAAACAGTACCGCAGCCAATACCGCCTTTAATCACTTTAAGGTGAAACCTACCACATCGCTTACCCTTGCGGGTACGCCCCTCGAGGCAACGCTTTGGGGTTCGCTCGATATGGTTTCGGGCCAACTTATAGATGGGCAATTTGCGTTGGCAGTGAAACGGCACGTAATTAACAATGCCACTTTTGTTAATACAAACCCTGCTAACAATGCATCGGGTATAAAGCTTAGGGGAACCGAAGCGCAAAACCTATCGGGTTCGGGAACATTTGGTAACATAGAAATTGATAACATAAACGGGGTTTACCTACTAAACAGCCTATCGTTCAGTTCAAAAATTAGGTTAACCCGGGGTTTCTTTAACATTGGTAGTCACCTGCTCGATTTAGGATTAAATGCAACCATTGAGGCTATCTTACCATTCTCGGCCGATAATATGATTATAGCCAATGGAGTATTTGGTATGCCTGGAGGCATAAGGAAGGCTATTCCTGCTGGAGCGTCTTCATTTACTTACCCTATTGGTGTTACAGGAAAATATACGCCTGTAACCCTAACTGTTACAGCCAATAGCGCACCAGGAAGTATTTTGGTGCGACCCGTTAACCAGTTTCACCAAACCATTCCCGTTGAGCACCGTGGCAATGTGCTGCAATACTACTGGTATGTTGAAAGTGCGGGCATTAGTAACCTTTCGGGCACCATAGCACTAACAAACCATGCGGCCGATGCTTGGGGCGATGTTCCAAACTATATTGGAGCAAGGTTACTACAAGGGGAAGATGAATGGGGGCGTTTTATAGGTGCATTCAATAGCAATGTAACCACTATACCTTTGGTTGGAGCATCGAATTTTACGGGTGAGTACACTGCGGGTATTGACCCTGCATTTGGACCTATTATTACATTTACCTCCATTGCCAATGGTAACTGGGACGACCCAACCAAATGGGTAAGAACACCAGCAGGGGCAGTTCCTGCCTCGGGCCCAATTGGAGGTCGTGTTGTAATTAACCACACCATTAGTACCAACGGTAACCGCCGTAACTCCTATGCCCTTAACATTAACGAAACGGGTCGATTGAATGTGGGCACAACCTATGGGCACAACTTTAATAATGTAGGGGGTACTGGCACACTTAGTCTCGATTTCAATACTCTACCTGCGGGAGATTACAACAACTTTTTCAGCTGTACAGGTGGTACTATGGAGTATGGGGGATCGACAACTTATAGTATCAGAATTGATTATCCCATTTTTAGAAATTTAACCATTACAGGCACAGGTACAATTTCGTCACCTAACATTAACACCTTTACTGTTTGCGAAACACTTTTAATTAAAAACAATTCTGTGTTTAAACAGACAAAAAGTGCAAACTATAAGGGTGATATAATAATGGAAGAGCCAGCGGGTTTTATTGCCTCTGGATGGTGGACATATCTTAATGGAAACTCCCCACAATTAATTTCTGGAAATTTTACTGGTGCTAACTCTTTTAATTTTTTGGCCTTTTCAAATGTAAATGGCTTCGACATATCGAATGATATTGAGATATCTAACAATTTGTCATTAGGTTCTGGAAGAATTAGAAATAGCGGGTTTAGATTCAGTTTTATGAATTCAACGACTCCGCTTAGTGAACAAGGTGGAAATGCAAATACCTTTATTGTAGGCCGCTATCGAAGACTTTTACCCAATAATTCTAATACTCACTTCTTCCCAGTTGGTAAAGGCAATTTGAAAAAGGTAACTGGCATTGTTGCACCTGCTGGTGCAAGCAACTCCTATTGGACTGTTGAATACATGGCAAGTAACCCCGAAGACTTCGGAACCGACTCACTTAAAGTAGAAAGTGGAATTAGCCGGGTTGAACAAAATGAATTTTGGTATATCGAAGGGCCAAATACCTATACTGCTCGTTTAAGTTTGTCGCTAACTGGTACCTCGGCAGTTTTAGATGATATTGTAAACTTAAGCGATGCAAGAATTGCTTGCTGGAATCCTGTTGCTGATCGATGGGAAGTGGTTGGTGGCTTTACTACAATTGCTGGTAATATTAATACAGGCACAATTTCATGTAATAGCTTAATTACTTTTAATGGGAATCGTCAAATTTATGCTATAGTTTCGGTTGAGCCAGCAACGGCACAGTTTACCAGCGGAAATGTTACCATTTGTCAGGATATTGCAACCAATTTGGTGGTTGAGTTCGAAGGCGTTGCTCCATTTAGTATAACTTATACTGCAAACGGTGGAGCACCAGTTACTGTTTCGGGCATAACCGATAATCCTTACAGCCTATCGGTTTCGCCAAATGTAACAACAACCTATTTGCTTACAGCAATGACTCACCTTTATGGTAACGGAATTATTATTGGTTCACCAGTTGTGGTAACGGTTCGTCCTCGTCCACAGGTTACAATTGATGTTAATTCACAAATTTGCCAAGATGAATTTACCGATGTGTCTGTTGATCTTACAGCTGGAACTGCACCGTTTAGCTTTACCTATTCAATTAACGGATTACTCCAAACTGGTATTAACAATGTTGCCGATCCACATACCTTTAACCACGAGCCACTTCCTTGGATTCCTGTTGGTATGCCACCATCTGTATATTACGATTATGTATTTAGAATTGAAACTGTTACCGATAATTTTGGTTGCGAAAACAATTACGACACAGGCGATACAAAACCTGAGGATACAGTTAGGGTTTACAAACTTCCTCAAACAGGTCCACAGTATCATATACCTAATACGTTTGGAATGTAGTTAATAGGTGGCTTCGAGAGCCATCGGTGCCTTCGAGAGCCTCAGTCACCGTTCGAGAACTTTCGGTGGCTGAGGCTCTCGAACGGTGGTTGAGGCTCTCGAAACCACCGTAACAAAAACTTTAAAACATGCAAGGTTACATGTACATTCTTGAATGTTCCGATGGGAGTTACTACACAGGAAGCACAAAGGATTTAGAACGTCGACTGCAACAACACAACTGCGGGGAGGGAGCAAACCACACAAAAAACGGCTTCCTGTAAAACTGGTGTACTATGAAGTTTTTAGGAGAGTTGACGAAGCCTTTTATCGAGAAAAACAGCTACAGGGCTGGAGCAGAAAGAAAAAGGAGGCGTTAATAAAGGGGAATGGAGACTCTTTACCCCTTCTTTCTTTGGCATATAGAGACGTGGCTTCGAGGGCCAACGGTGACTTCGAGAACCTCAGTCACCGATGAAGTGGTGGTTGAGGTTCTCAAACGGTGGTTGAGGTTCTCGAAACCACCGATGAACGGTGGCTGAGGTTGTTGAGGCTCTCAAACGGTGGCTGAGGCTCTCGAAGCCACCGTCAAACATTTCCCTATTGTCGAATTTCGATCGAGATAGGAACCTTTCAATAAAGAAAGCCAAAAAGCCATATTGGGATTCTGTTGCCAAAACCAATCTCAATATCATCCACAGCTAAATATGCATCGTGCACTTCCTTAACCTGTTTATTTGTTTTGTTCTTACCTCCCACTTCAAAAGTAAACTTAGAATCGACCAAAAAATCACCCTCATCAACATAGTTAACCTGGTGTATACTCTTAAGCTGATTAAGAAAAAATGTCTCCCTTAATGTGCCTATATTTGGCTTATCTTGAAGTAAACAGTAAAGCAGATTGGTATTATTAAGATATATCTTTTCGGGTTTGTGAAGCTTTTTTATACCCTTAGCATCTCTACTTATTGTAGTAATCAACTCGGCAAGTTCTAATGCCTGAATATAGTTTAACAATGTACGCTGATCGGCAATGTATAGTTCCGATCTTAAGTTAGTTAAATTGGGTGTAAATGGAACTGTTTCGCTAAGTACAGCCAGTAACTTTTTTAGTTTTATGCTACTTTCATTCGAAAATGTTGTTACCGAGGGAATATCCTGCTCCAGTATAACAGTTATGGTGTCCTTAAGCCTCCTATAAAAATGTGAAGGCGCCTCGTGGTAGCAGGGGAAATACCCATGTTGCAAATAAGACCTAAATAGCGGTATTACTTTAACTGAGTTTACAATCTCGTTGGCATACAGCTGGTGATTGCTTAACAAGTCGTGTAAAGTAAAAGGCTTGAAGTTCTGATCGTGATACCAGTTTAAGTACTCCCTAAACGAAAGACCCTGTAGGTTGTAACTGCACTTACGACGACTTAAATCGCCATGCCCCCTATATAGCTGAAGAACGGAGGAACCCGAATAGACAACCTTTAACATCGGGTATCTATCGTATATCACCTTAAGCTCTGCACTCCAATCGGCCCCAGGATGCTTGGGTGGGTATTTGTGAACCTCATCAAGAAAAAAATAGAGCCCTCCATACTTTACAAAGGTCTCGGCTGTATCCAATAAACTATTGTTGTAAAAGTAGGGATCGTCAAGTGAGGCATACATTACTTCCTGATGGTTATTCGCTTGTAATTCTTTTGCACGTTGAAGCATTAAGGTGGTTTTACCTACTCCCCGCACACCGTTAATCTCAATTAATGGACAATCCCAGTCTATTTGTGTGTATAAGCCCCTAAATCTATTGCTTCGCTTTAATCCAATAAGCTTACCACCTTGCTCAAACAGTGTTTCCATTTTAAATTGCTTTTTTGTAATGCATTACAAATATATGTGCTTTTTTTTGTATTACACTACAATATATGTTGATTTTTTAAGGATATTAATCTGGGGGTAAATGATGGCGAGGAACAAGGTGAGAAAATGAGGTGACTAAACAGTGAGATGGCGGGGTCTTTAAAAATGAACATCGACAAGAAGGAGCCTAATAGAATATTTACGAACGAGGCACTCAAACGGTGACTTCGAGAGCCTCAGTCACCCAAGGCACTTAAACGGTGCCTGAGGTTGTTGAGCGGTGGCTGAGGTTGTTGAGGCACTCGAAACATCGAAACCACCGTGAAACATTTCCCTATTAGTTTTTAGTTTCCCTAATAATTATCCCTTTAACAACATTCTTCACGTTCTGCCAAGCAAATTCCTTAGCCCAAGGTAGTAGCGAATTGTTCCAGCGTTGGGGATGAAAGGTGAACATTACTTGATGGGGAAATTTTTCGTGGTTTATAGCGCGAACAATGTCGTTGGTTGAGCTAAACCGAAGCCCTTGGCTATTCCACGTTTCCTGCTGGGGCATTTTGTCGCGAACACTTACTTTATATCCATCCCAACGGCGACCCGTGTCGGTAAGGTAAAATACCTTGTTAAAATCAATGTCGAAGTATGGCTCGCCAATTAAACCTAGTTCTTTATAGCTAAAATGTTTCCATATTTCCCTATTGTCGAATTTCGACCGGGGGCTGCCATGCATGCAAATGGTTTTAACTGGACAGAGTGTTCTGAAATGCTCAAGGTTTTTGCAAAACTCCTCATACGCTCCATTAATAATAACATCCCGCTCTTCATCTTTGTCCTTGAACTTTAAACTTTGAACTTTAAACTTTGAACTTGTTGTGTCCATGGTTTCGTAGTGGTAACCAATTTCGTGACCAAGTGAAGCAATTTCTTTAATAATGCTCTCATTGTAACTTTCGGTAACCATTCGAAAGTAGTAGCTACCGCATATACCTACTTCATGCTGAATTTTTGCAAACCGTAACGAATTCAAAGGTAAAAGGTCAACATCGTGGCGAAGTACAATTACTTTCTCGAGGGGTTTCTTGAGAAACTGGCAAAAGGTTTGAAAGGCGTAGCCTTTACTAATTAGTGTTTGTAAAAGTAACTTGTACGTTTTTATTGTAAAATCCATAATACCAACTTTTAGAAGTTGTAAAGGTAGAAATAATGTTTTAATGGTGAGGGTGAAGAGCAAGTGAGAGGGTGAGAACGGGGAGATTTATGACTTGAAGATGGGAAGTGGAGGAGAAGATGAGAGAGTGAGAACGGAGAAGCTATTGGACTTTATGCCTTGAAAATGGGATGGGGAGATTGGGCGAAAATGAAAAAATGAGATGATGCGACGAGTTAGCGGATTCTTTAATAAAATTGAATAACTACAGGCTGGAGTCTCGCCCGAATGGTGGATATTATAATAAATCTTCTTCCATATATATAACCAACTCGATTGTTTGCAAAATAAAAAGCCCTTGCAGTTAAGGGCTCAATAATTTTAAAGCACTAAAAATAATGGGGTTGTTACATGAAATTAAACTGATAACCAGGTATTGATTTCATAATACTAACGCTTTTGGGGTAGTTTTCGATAAACCAAACCAGAAATTGTGTTGGATCAATTGAATCGTTAATAAATATTTTAGCCTTTTTTTGCCAATCCTGTTTTAAATTTTCGTTTTCAAGTAACTCATCAATTTTGTTTAGCATTTTTTCGAACTCAATATTGCTAAAAGCATAGCAAAGGTCATACTTTTGTTCTAATAAATTAGGTAGCGACAACCTGTGTGCAAAGGAGTTGCACTTAAGCGCGGGGGTTCCTAATATTGCCGCTTCAGATGTCATTGTTTGGCTATCGCCAATAAACATTGTGGCATAGTAAAGTAAGTGGTGTATTTTTTCGGCCGACAATGATAGTTTGTAACACTCAAGTTCAGGCTCAATTTCCTTTTCACTTGTTATAAAAACTTTCCCTAAATGCTTTACTTTATCAATTATGGCAAGTTTTTGATTTAGGGTTAACCCCTCCTCCCCTAAATCGTGATAGGCCTTTACTGCTACAAAACGTAAAACAAAGTAAACATCATCTTCCTGTAAATTTAATTCTTTGAGTATAGTTGGATCGGGATGAAAATAATTGGGGTGCAAATAGAAAAGTTCGTGCGACCCTGGATATGTAATGTCCTTTTTGCTGGTTCGAAAAGGAGCAAGTGCCTCAGGAGATAAAATAGTATGAGCAAAAGGATGCGCTAACTGAGCAAATAGTTTTACAGCTTGGGGATCATCGTCGTCGAGAATTATCGATTTCATTTTATGCAAACGAGAAACATGGGCAATGGTAATTGAAGAACCAATACCTAAATCGATGTTCTCTCTTTTTGCAATTCTGTATAGACGAAAATTGTATCTAAACTGGGAAAACCCTTTTAAAAAAATTGAATTGAACTTTTTTCCAAGGGAAATATATTCAATATTAAATTTTTCGAGAAGTACTGTTGCACTTGGAATGTCTTTAATAGTAACAATAACCTTATGCCCTTTGCTTTTTAGGGCATTAATAGTATGTCGTAATAAATGCACCTGGCCAGGATGCCCAATGTCAAAAAGGTAGTTCATTTAAAATTTAATCCTTTAAAATTTTTGCAATTATAGTTGAGCCTGCAAACACTTGCTCTCCCTCTCGAACCAGAATTTCACAATTTCGAGGAATAATTAAATCGGCTTGTGAACCCCAACGAATTTTGCCGAAAATTTGACCACGCTTTAGCGTTTGACCCTCGTCAGTCATTACAATACATCTGTCGACCCATCGAGCTGCAATTTGTACAACACCAGCCTTAACTCCGTCTTCACGTTCAAAAACAGTTGTGTTACGCTCGTTAACCAATGTCGATTCGGGGTTATTGAGACCAATAGCCGAGCCCGAAGTGTGCTTTACCATAATTATTTTACCATCGATTGGTGCTCTATTGTAATGAACATCAAAAAGGGTCATTGCAATACCAATTAAATAGCAAGGCTGTTCAAGTATATCGGTTTTTGTAATTTCCTGAATACTTGCTACTCGTTTCTTCTTTATTGTTACAGGTATTTGATCTCTTTCAAGTTCCTTTATATAAATTACCCTGCCATCGGCTGGCGACACAATATCGTTCCTATCTCCAGGGATTACACGAACAGGATTTCGGAAAAAGCGATAAAAGAAAAGAATGATAAAAAGGATTAAAACCACTGTGCCGCTCACAAAGGGAGTCATTAACCATAATGGCATTTCAATTAAATGAAATATACCGAGGTTAATTATGGTTGAAACAATTGCAAGGGCAATATTGTCGGTGTACAAAAACTTTCGGTTAAACCCACCTTTTGTTACCCAAAAAATAAACATTGCTGTTGAAAGCAATACGGTTGATAATACTATAATAATATGCTCCATATAAAAATTATTTTCGTTTAACTGCTATGTAAACCGATAGTAATAAAAACATAATGCCAGGTAAAATATCGTTCCACGAAAATATGGCATTAACCGTTTTACCTTTAAAGGCGCAAAGGTATTGTTTTAGTTTTAATTGTCGTTTAATAATTGCCTGTAATGAGAATACGCTATCGGTTATATAGTTAACCCAGTTTACACCAATTGTATATGTTTTAGGGTATTCAATAGGTATGCTGTTTAGGTAATTATAACTCATTAGAGCGAAGTTAACCCCGCATGCCTTTGCCAGGCCAACCCACAGCCATGTTCGTGCATTAATTTCAATTAGCTTATACTCTCCGTCGGTGGGGTTTTTAAGAAATTCAATTTCACAAACACCTGTATAGTTTAGTTGCTTAACAAGAGAAGCACTTTGAACTAAAAGTTCGGGGCACTCAACGCTCCGAGCAAAAGTTGCCGTTCCAAATCGAATTGGATGCTCCCTTAGCTTTTCGCCAATCCAATGAGCTTTTATTTCTCCCTCAACGCAAAACGCTGTAAACGATAGGGTTTTGTTGGTCCCGTCGAAGGGAATATACTCTTGTGTAAACGTTTCGTTAATAGGAAAAACCTTTTCAATTGCAGCTAAATGCTCCTTTAGCTCAAGTGGTGAATTTGAAAAATAAACCTTTTTGCCCGTTGCCTTGTAAAACGAAAGCCCTTGCCTTCCCTTAGTAAGTACTGGATAGCTAATGTTAGCTGGTATACTGTTGGTGTTATTTATATAAAAAGTTGTTGGAATAGGAACTCCACAGCCTTCGGCAACTTTAAGCAATTTCGATTTATCGTATATATTATCAACAACGTCGAGGCCAGGGGTAATAACCTTGAAGTACTTTTCGAGTTTAGTACGATTTTTTGCAATTGAAATTACCGCATGGTCGTTCGATGGAATTAGTGCCCAGCCTTGTAAATTTTCCCTTTCGGCCAAATCGATAAGAAAATTGACAAACTCAGGGTCGATATAGTTAGGGCAATAAAAAAACTTACTACAATAGCGAGAGTAACGAGCAAGGCAGTTGTTTTTATCGATAACTACTACGGGAATGCCCTGTTCGCCAAGCGATCGAGTGTTCGATAGGCCCTGTGCATGACCCTCGATAATAATTGCGCCGTTAATATGTGAACTATATACCTTCATACCATAAACTTGTAATGTACCAATTCTTCAAATCCATGGAACTTTCGATGTTTTTAAAAATTTTAAGAACGAAACCATTTGGCCCTTTAACTCGATAAAATCCAAATTTGTGTAAAAAATTAAACGCCTTTTGATTTAAACTATTTAATGTATTGCCACTATATGATATAAAGCCAATTCTTTCTTCATGTACCAAATTAAATAGGGCTTTCATTAATTTACTCCCTGCGGATTTTGATAAAAATGTAAAATCTAAAATGTCGAAGTAATCAATGCTTTTCTCAAGAAATAAATAACCTTGCAATTCATCGCCAGAGTATGCATAAAAACAAAATATTTTATTGGGCGACTTACCAATTCTCCAGTTTAAATAACTTTCATTAAAATTAATATGAATTAATTCTGGTTGAGTTTTACAAATAAAACTAAATAGGGTTGAAATATCGCTCTCCGACTTGAGTTTGTTGTAAATACTAATTGTTGAGTCGAGTTTAATTGTTTTTGCCTTAACTGTAAAAGTAATGTTTGACACAGCTGACAGGGCGATTGACGCAACTTTAAAGGCAAACGCTTTTACCGCCGAAAACTTATTCACCTTTGCAAGTTTTAAAGCAACTTTAAAGTCGAGAGGTAATATCGATCGTGCAATAATTATATCGAAGGAAAACCCAATATTTTTGAAAGGCCCTTGTGCTTTTGTAAAGCCCCAAATGCACATAAATCCAGCTTTCTTGTACTCCTCAAAAGCAAATTCATATAGTTTTGTGTACACTCCTTTTTTTCTATACTCTGGTTCAATTAATAGCGATTCATTTTTCCCCGTTGGATAAACTTTACCTTTAATTACTAAATCAACTGCAAATGCTCCTTGGGATGCTATAATTTTATCATTTATTTTACCAACAATAAGTACCGACTTGTTAGGGTTAATATCTCCATATTGCCAATTCCAAATATACATTGAACGAATTTCGCCAAAATATTGACGATGAAATGTATAGATTCCTTCAAAATCTGTTGTCCTTGCAACCGAATAAATTATGTCTTCCTTAATGTCCATTACTTAGAATTTGATTATAATAATCTTTCAATGTGTAAAACTTGGCGCCATTCTTAATACAAGTCTCAATTATTTTAATGTAATTCTTTTTGTAATCCGGAAAATCTAATTCACTATAGTTATTTGTATGCCAATTAATAACAAGTATTGCGTCGTTTTCGATAGTTTGATCGATAATCGTTTGCAGCTTATCCCATTTATTGGGTGTTGATGCAAAACAACTATCCATTACTGCAAATGGAATAACCCTAAAAGAGTTATTTAATGGGGAAAATGGTTTTACAATATTTTCTCTATATCCAATTTCTTCGCCAAGTCCCCAAGTTGAATCGTACTTAAAGCCAGCATTAAACTGAAGTTGCCAAGTTGTATCCGCGATATTTATATAGTGCTGGCGTATTCCAATTATTTCGTGACCAACAATGCTCTCAAGTGTTTTCTTTTCTGAAATTAGTAGGTTTAAATTCTTAAACGACAAATAAGAACCATGAACACCTATTTCCCATCCGTTTGTGTCGAGCCATTTTATAATATTAACCACTTTTCGATCGTGTATATTGTATCTACCCATCGACAACTTCCATGAATTTGGACTAAGGATGTTCGTTCTTAATGATTCATTTAAAAAGAAAAAAGTTGATTTAACTCCAAACTCCGATTCGATTTTAATCACTTCATCAAATCCCCAGTATTGATTACTTCGTCCGAGATCTTTTATTTGATTTAAAACACCCCTATAGTCTGCGGAATAAATTGACCGCCATGTTCGCGTAATAAATTGGTGTGATTTTGTAATGCGATCCACATCGTGCGAAAGAGCGACCCTAAGCATTTGCCGTGTTATTAAGTTGTAAACTATATATATTCACCAGCCTTCTTGCTATTTCGCTACTGTTTAGGTGCTGAATGTTGTCTCTTCCGTTTGTTTTTGAATTAAATTGAATTGCCTGCGAAATTTTATCAGAAAAATCGGAAGGATCGTGAGAGGCAATATAGCAACCCTTTGTGGAAATTATATTCTCTTTTACGTCACCTACATCGGTTGATACAATGGGCGTGCAGCAAGCCATGGCTTCCTTTACAATGTTAACTGAACCTTCATAAATAGAAGATAAAACGAGTACATCTGCAGCATTTAAATAGTAAGGAACAAGATTTTGTGGAATTGGGTAAATTTCGTGAAGAATAACGTTGGGATTATTTAACAACTTAACGGCACTACGAGCAAGAGTTACATTTTTTTCTGTTCGACTTGAGTCGGCTAAGAACAAAATGTTGATGTTTTGAGTCGAGAAACCAACCTTACATTGTGCTGTATCTTTGGAAATTGGAACGAAACGATTAAAATCGACCCCGTTCGGAAGAACTATTGTATTTTTAATTTTAAACCGATTTTTCATTCGTTCGGTTTTTACTATAATAGTTTTCCAAAACAGAGTTGAAAAGGCTCTAATAAGCAATAAAACAATTCCTTTTCGCTCAGTGTCGCTTCCCATTAACGAAACAACAATTTTTTTTCGTGGAATTGCCAATGAGGTTATAATGCTTGTTATTGAATAGTGGGAATGAATAATATCAAAAGAGTTCTTCTTAAGGTATCCACTTAAATTAAATAACAATTTAATGTACCCATAAAATCCTTTGCCAACAATATAGTATTCTACATTATGCCCTAATTGAATTAATGAATCTCCTTGGCTCTTTACAATTGGGCTTAAATTGGCTTCAAACCCTGGTTTTATTTTCGAAATAAAAAGAATACGCATTTAGTTATAAAAAATACTATGTTGGTAAAAAATCAATAGTTAACAAAAACTATGTTTTATTAGTGGTTTAAATTATGAAATTATTAAAACTTAAAAAGAATTATGTTTAAATTGTATTGTAACTAATCAGTCTATTGGTAGCCAATAAAGATAAGGTCTTTTATTCATAACGTTTTTTTCTTTGTGTCTCTTTGAGTTCCTTTGGGAACGGCGAAGCCCTCAACGAAGTTAAACTTTGTGTAATAACTATGTCACAAAGCACCACAACCGAGCGTAATTTGCGAGCTCAACGAAGTTAAAGAAGACACTGAGTCCCGATTGCTATCCATAGCCGTCAGGTTAAGGAGGCATTTATCTGATAATCAACATCAGTTTATTGATAATAAAGTAGTAAGTTTTTTAGCTACGGAGTAGCTAACTGTTTATAGTAACAAAAATTTGTATTAACCAAAAGCTCCAGAGGAGCGTCCTGTAAATATGGCAACCGAACTTGCGAGCTCAGCCCTGCCTGCGTGCCATCACTTCGGTAGGCAGGGAAGCTAAACACCTATTCACAGAGCGCTCCTCTGGAGCTTAGATGCTTTTGTGAAAATTTACTATAAACAGAAAGCCCCGATGGGGCAGGTTAAAACAATTGTTAAAATTGCTTTTTTATTATTAGCCTGACGGCTATGGATGGCTATCGGGACACAAAGAAGACATCTTTACAGTCGCTAATTCTTGACACTGATTAGTAACATTGTATTTAATACCCCCTCCTTATTAACTTATGGGCAAATTTTTAGAAATAAAACAGCTAACACTTCTGGCATATTCTTGCTCCAAAATCGATTTTTCTTCAAAAATAACCCAATTATCCTCCTTTTCAGTAAAATAGAACTCCGACTTTTCAATTGTATAGGTTCCAAAATACAGAGCCTGAAATTCAATTAGGTAATAGTTACTCCCATCGAAGGCTATGTCGATTGAAAGATTGGGAACACTAAATGATTCATAAACCGTTTTTGCAAAGGACAATAACCCCTCTGGAAGTTCCTTTAAATATGATAAACGCCCTCCCCCACTTGCTCTAAAGTCGTTCTCCCTATTTTTTCGTTGTAACGGATAATACTTATTGCCATAAATAAGAATTTTCCAATCCCCATCGAGCCCTTCGACCATATTTTGTACAATAAACTTCTTCCTGTAATTCGAGTCCTTTAAGTACCCTTTATGCTTATATTTTCTGAACCAATCCTTTAACTCTCCTAAGTAAGTTGGAGTTTTACTAATACTTTTTGAATGACTATATATCTCTCGGAATAATGATGCACTGGCTACCCCTTTACTCATGGCTCCCATTGCTGGCTTAATAACAACTTTTTGATTATTCAAGCCATTTTCGCGTTGTTTAAGCTCCTCAATTGTTCCAAAATAGTGCGAACGAATACCCTTCAAGTCATCGTGCCCCATTACATCGCGCAAAATTTCCATAAATAGTTTATTGTTGTGCGCCTTAAGGTATATAAAATTGGGAATAACAATTGCGCCTGCCAACTTAAGCCCCATAACTATATCCTCAATATAGGACTTATAAAAACCATCATGATCTTCGGATGAGCTGTATAAGAAGATTTTACCTTTAAGTGTTGCGTCTCGAAAATCTATTTCAGGAAATGTGGTAAAATATACATTATAGCCATACTCCAAAAAGTAGCGCTGCACTAAACCTTTATCGAATCCACTGCGGTATGGGTTAGCAGTAAACTTAGTTTCAAAACGTCCTTTATAGTCGAGAACTACAAAAATTGAGTCCATTGCTTACCTGTCTTAAATTTAACTATTTGTTTATGTAGTTTTTTTAAAACTTTACTCTTGTGGAATACCGCGAAAATATAAGATGAAGAGTAAAAAGTTGTATTAATTTCCTTTCTTGAAATTTCGTGGCATTTCCTGATTTCATCTCATTTATCTGCTGTAACAATGTTTTTTTATCAAAAATCGACCAATCTAATAAGCGAGAAGTGGGTAATACATCTAACGTTTTCTTTCTTATTTCATCAAAGTACCGTGCTTGTGGAATATATGTAATTGTCTTTTTCCTAAACAAGTGTCTTTTTGCATAATTGAAAAATGGTTTAAAAAAATTATACCAGTGCATAAAATCTTCAAGATTATACCCTCTGTCCATCTTCGTCTTAAGAACCAGAGGATACATCAATTTTATTAATTTTGGATATAATCGTCTTGAAATAAAATGAGAAAATGGAGCCTTCTTAAATGGTTTTTTATTAGTGAACCTATATTGTGACGTTAATAGATGTCTCAGATATTTAATATCTACAAGTGGATTAACAACATTAAACTTTCCAAATAAATTGCTAAATACAACTCCGAAGAATTTACCATATGTTTCTTTTAGTAGAAAATTAACAATATTACTATTGTCGGATTTTTTTAAATAATAATTTAAAGAGGATGCATAGTCTTCCAAACCCCTATTAAAGGTTTGCATCTCAATAAAACCAATTTGGTTAGCATCTGCTCGAAGTCCTAATTGTAATGAAGTTGTATCCGAAGCAGTTGCTAGCATTGCAAAGGTTCGTGTAGTTATTAACTCTGATATAAGAACCGGTCCTACAATTAGCTCCCCGCCCATCTGACCTGTTATTAAATTACAAGGAGCTAAAACTTCACTCACCGAAAGGTAACTAAGCAACGTATCAAACATTGGAGCATTTGGATGATTACGCAGAAACATATCCAATTTTATATCCAAATTTTGAATAAATTCATCGGACATGCCAATAAAGCGATGCGAAAAATTAAGATTGGTTGCAGTTGAGACAGCAGCAATATGATCTGGACTGTTTTCATAACCAAAAGTAAATGTATCGAAATCATACCCAAGCGAAAGTAATAACGAAATAATTACTTTGGAATCAAACCCGCCTGTTAACGGTGCCGTGTTTGGTAACATTGGATCAATGTTACCTCTCACATTAGTATTTAAGCTGTCACACATAGCTTCAACACCAACCTCAACTGCTGGAATTCTGTCTAGTATTTCAATATCGAATGAAAATACTTTAATCCTATTAACATCGTAAAATAACTTCGAATTCCCCTCAAGTTGGTTAATTTCATTAAAAAGAGTATGTGATTTCAATGTATAGTTAAACAACAAATAGTCGTATACACCCATTACACTTGGTGTTAACGATTTTTGCATTTTAGCCAATCCATCAAAATCATTCGAGATTGTAAATTGTTCGTTTTTTGTGTAGTAAAGCGGATATATTCCATATATATCGTTATAAATTACTACACTCTTTTCGGTTTTACTAAAAATTGAAAGGAAACCCCATTGCAGTATTGGTAACGTTTCTTTGATTTGCAATTCAGATTCGAAGTAATTGGCATCTTTCGATTTTAGTAAACTCAAAAAGCCATAGCTGCATTGCGCAAAAACTAATATACTATCATTCTGATATATAAATATTTTCCCTTCTAGGCTTTTCTTATAAATAATATTAAAGCCAACTGCTTCCAAAATGCTATAGTTACCTTCGCTAATTATTGCTGGTATATAGGTTGAAATAAATATTGAGGGATAGTTCATGGGTTAATTTTTACTTTATACATCAAGTATTGTCGATATATTAGTCCTAGAAATAAAAAAATCAAAGAGCGTAACGACATTAATAATATACTCCCATTCAAGGATGCCATTAATGATATAAAAATTACAGTGTAAAACGCCCCCTTGAGCGTTCCTATAAATTTATTATTTGTTAAGCCTAAAGGGATTAACGAAAACAGTTTAAAATATATTAATATATAGATAATAAATCCAATAATACCCGCACCATAAATAAGAACCGCAGGATCGGAATGAAGCATTCGCGGCTGCTTCTCACTATCTATCCATCCGCTAGCAAATATTCGTTCGCCAAATAGCGATAGTATTGGATCTTCAAAAGACATAATTTCCTCATAAACAATAGTGGTCTCATAAAATCGACCCTCTGTCTTATAAAAATCCGAATCAAAACGTCCCTGCTCCTGCCGAAAGTTAAACCGCTCCATCAACTTATCGGTGTATATAGGGCTTAATGCAAGCATTAGAATTAATGAGAAGAAAAGACCTGTCATAATTTTCCCCTTATTAGGTATGTAAAACGCATAGACGACTAATCCAGCTATCGGTATTAAAATTGCGGTACGGCGAACATTGAGCAGAATAAATATAAACGTTATAATTGCAAGTGCAATTCCAAAATATTTTAAACGCATTTTATTTATGTAAGAAAGTAAAAATGGTGTTACCCCAATAATAAAGGATGCCGAATACATTCCAGAACTCCCAAGAAGTCCAACACTCTCGTCCTCCAACTCATCGGAGAAGATAGTGTACTCCAATACCCGTCCAATTCCAAACGCATAACCAAGAAAAGCCATTATGGAGGAAATTGCAAGACATATTATTAGCATTTTTGCGAGATTTGCAATTTTTTCTCTGCTGTCAAAATACACAAAGCCGATTACTCCAATCATCATCGAAAGAAAAACCTGTAAATAGGCCTTAAACGAATGAAAAAACTCAGAAGAGAAAACAACTAATACAAAACTGAATGTGAGAAAAATGTAAATTGGCTTATACCAGGTTATTTTAAATAGATGTTTTCTAAAATAGTAAAATAATATAAAATATATCAACGGGCGCATATAGGTTGAAACCGAAAGGCTTTCAAATACACTAAAACTGGCATCCATTACAATATTGAATATGGGTAATATCAATATAAAATGCTCCTTATGCCTAATGGCTAGAATTAAAAAAATAGCAAATAATAGATAAAAAATATACTCCATATAACTATTAGCCGCTTCCCGTTAGTTGTATTTTATAAAGGCAATAACCTCTTGTACCCTTTTTAAGAATGAATGATTGCTTACTGCATTTATGTATCCATTGCGGGCAATTTCCTTTCGCTTATGGTCATTCTTCTCGTCTAAGTAATTATGTGTTATTTTAACAAGATCTTCAATATTGCTAAAATATTCTATATCCTTTCCAATAGTATAAATTTCATTCAACAGGCTATAGTTTCCATCGGTAAGTTGGAATCCTCCGGCACCACAAATCTCAAATGTTCGAATGCTGAAACCACTCACGGCTTGCTCCGGTTGGAGGTTTAAGCAAATTTTAGATCGATTGTATACATCACATATCTCACTATGCGTTAGCCGTTTATTTGTATGGCACTTAAAAAACAAAGGGTATTTTTTTCGATTCTTGAGCCTAAATAATAGAGACAACTTCCCATCAATCCTAATCCTTAAGTTTGGAGCGTTGAGCAGGGTAAGATACTGTTCAAAGTATTTAATTCTGCTTTTTAGTGTTCCTATAAAGTAAATATCATACTCTATCTTCCTTCCCCTGTAGTAATAGGTTTCCGAATCATACGCAAGGGGTAAGAAAAGGCTATTTAGCCCCTTTTCCTTAAGCTTAATTGCATCGGATTGGTTGTAGCAAATTATAAAGTCGGCAATATCAATAACATCATAAAACTGTTTATATGCATTAATCGAATCGACAAACCAGAGTAGTATCTTAAAATTTCTTTTCTGCTTTAAGTACAATAGTTTCTCCCTCGAAATATAGCTTACCCCAAAAAGTATGAGAAGATCGAAGTCTAATGAGTTACTGCTAATATGCCTGTATTTTTCGTCTCCACCCCTTTTTTCGAAATATTTCTTGTACCATGTGCTTAAAATCGGTATTGATTTAAAAAAAGCATTGGGTTTTTTGTATACCTCAAAGTCAGTGGCTATTCCATTGGCGTTAAAGGCATTGCTTAAAATTTTGGTGTAGTTGTGTATAGGAGTTCCAACTATGTAAGTAGAGTGCATAATGCTATTTTAGTAATCCTTTATTACGCATCTCTTGCAAACTGGCCGAATAACCACTTACAAACTTTTCTTGACTTGATACCCACGCCGCAAATGCACATAATCCATCTTCAAAGCTAAACTTTGGTTTATATCCTAATTCGCGGCTAATCTTACTAATGTCGGCTACATTATGGCGAATATCCCCAATTCGGAAATTCCCCGATATATTTAATGCTACACTTTGCTGATACAGCGTATTTAGCTGTTCAGCAACTTCGGTTACCGTAACCGATGAACCATTGCCCACATTGTAAACCTCCCCGGTAGCCTGCTGCGACTCAATTGTAAGCATAATTGCATCAATAACATCGTCAATAAAAACAAAATCTCGGCTTTCGGCGCCATCCTCAAATATGTTAATGTCTTGGCCATTCCGTATCAGATTCGAGAATATGGCAAGAATTCCCGTATAGGGGTTCGAAAGCGATTGACCCGGACCATATACATTTTGAAACCGTAGCGCCGAGGATGATATACCCAATGTTTTTCCCGCAAGCAGAATCATCTGTTCCTGCATTTGCTTGGTTAAACCATAGTAGGAGGTTGGGTGTATTGCCGATGTTTCGTCAGTTGGTAATATGCTAACTGATTGATTACAAATGGGACATTTGCAGTCGAAATCACCATTTAGCATATCCTTTTCGTTCCGCTGCAGCGGATAAATAATACCATGGGTGGTACAAGCGTACTTACCCTCGCCATATATTGCACGCGACGAGGCTATAACCATCTTTTGTACACTATGCTTGATATTGGTGAGCAAGTCGATAAGATGTGCTGTGCCGTTAACATTCACATCAAAATAGCGCGATACCTCATACATCGATTGGCCGGTTCCCGTTTCGGCAGCCAAGTGCACAACAATATCTTGCCCTTCGAGAGCGCGAATCCAGTCCTCCCGTTTTCTTACATCGCCTTTTATAAATTCGACCTTGTCTTTTATTGATTTATATAAGGGTGAATCGCCTTCTGTGCCATGTATTTGTGGCGATAGGTTATCGAGAACTCTTACTAAATAACCTTGACCTACAAGTTTTAAAGCCAGATTTGAACCGATAAATCCTGCTCCACCGGTTATTAAAACATTTTTATTCATCAATAAATTCTCCAAATTTATTGGTTTTTTGCCACTTTTTACTTTGAAAATTATATCGTTTAATTATACTTGCAGGAATTCCCACAATTACGCAGAAATCAGGAAATATAGCACTTACAACACTGTTAGCACCCACAACATTATGTTTCCCTAATTTTGTTCCTGGGAGGATAACAGCATTGTTATATATCTTACAATCTTCTCCAATCTCAACAGGGCTAATCTCCCAAGGCTGCTTTTCTACCGGAATTAAAATGTCAACATAGGAATGATTAATATCTGTTATGGTAACATTTGCGGCAATAGCAGTATTAGAGCCAATTGATATCGCCTTGGCACAAGTCAAATGCATATTTTGCTGAATACTAAAATTATTGCCTATCTGAATCACTGGTTTATTTTGTTTCGTCTTTTGTATTCCCTGAATACGGCAATGATGATATATTTGAACATATTTTCCTATTTTAATAAATTGTGGCGTAATGCTAATTGGGCAAATTATTTTTGAAGTGACATGGTACTCAAGAAATTTTCTGCCAACAAGTATGTAGTACTATAATTTTCTGAAACGGATTATGATCTTAAGCATAATTATCTATTATTGATTTTATTGTTAAAGCAGCTTTACCCCTATTTGCAAAATAAGATTTTACGAATATCTTTTGATCTCGCAAAATATCACTGCTAATTGATTCCGAAAGGTCAAGCTTAAAATTATTATCAACTAAATCCGAAAGGTATCTACCTCCTCCGTTTTTTGGCCAGGTTGCATAGTATTCAACCGAAGGGTCAACATTTAATACAATTAGCGGTATATCAAAATTCATTGCATCAATACCAGCTGTTGACCAGATGGTTGCAGCGAATGTTGCAAGTTGAAACGAATCGAGCAAAGAGGTTGATTTCGGTAAAATAATAAGATTTGAAAATTTACTTTCTAAGGCTAAATAAAATGTTTTGCTTTCAGCGGGATGAAGTTTAACAAGAAACTGGATTTGAGGATTACTATTTAGCAGTTTTACCAAATTTTCTTTATATTTAAAATACACGTTCTGATAAATGACTTGCCCCTGTGTGTCGCTTAAAATCAACAATTTTTTGTTAGTATTGTTAATATTCAATTTTTTAGGAGAAATAAACGGGGAGTTAATTTGGTTGTCGATTGATGGCATACCACCCAGTATGATTTTATCAGGGTTACAGCCTTTGTAAATCATTTCTTGCTTGGCTATATCTCCATAAACAAACATTTTATCAGCCGAAAATGGATAGTGACTAATCCCTATTATGCCATGTTGAATAAGGTAATTCGGGATTTTCATTTTTTGTGCCTGGATGAATAATGCATAATCTCTGGGAAAATAATCAGAAGTCGAGATTAGTGCACAAGGTTTAATTGTGCTTAAAATATTCTTCCATGCTTCATTTGCTATAAATGTTAAAAAAAAATTATACAGATACTTCGAGTAAAATAGCCACCTACTGTTTTGGTTTTTTTTTAATAAAAACATTAAATTGTTAGTTGCAATTAACGACTTAATAAATAAGCCGAACTTACTAAACAAGCCTACATAATTTACCAAATCTTCTTTTGTAATATCAATTTTAATTTCAGATACTTGCTTTGGGGCAACAACAAAACAATCTTTTCCGCTTTTTCTGTATTCCTCGTAAACTGGCAATAGGTTACCTTTCATTGCTGAAGTGTTATAAGGGAAATAAAAAAAAATTGGATTACTATATGCTTTAATACCAAGTTTCTTTTTATTAAGCGGAGTAACCAAGATGATGAAACTTTTTAAAAAATTAAAAAAAAATTCTTTCCACGTAGGAGTCTTTTTATTTGTGTCTAAAAATAAAATTTGCCGTAGGCCTATGCATTCTTGATATTTGCAAGCATTGGTTATATCAATAATTTTTTGCCAGCTATCAGAGGCCAAATGAATATCATTCATGGGTTTTTAAGTAGATAAATGCATTCGACAAAACAAAATAAAATATTTCACCAATCAACATGCCAATTGCAGCAGCAGTTACCTTATCTGGGAAAAATTGTATTGATAGATATACCGATAATCCTATTAATACCCCGCCTATAATCTGAAGCTGAATCATATATTTCCAGGCTTTTAAACTCCATAATAAATTGCCACCAATTGTTGCTCCTGAAAAAACACCAGCAAATAAAATAATTTGTGTGGCTGCAATGCCCATTGTATATTTTGGAAAAAACGTTACAACAACCCATGGGGTAATAAAATAACCAAGAATTGCTAATGGCAGCAAAATAATAAACATGGCTGCATTTGATTTCCAAGCATGCTCCCAGAGTTTGGACATTGTCTCTTTTCGGCCTAAAGCATATGAAAACTTGGGGTAAATATAATTTGCAATTGTGCTTGGTAGGGTGCTAAATGCGGCATATGTCATTATTGCAAATGAGTAATACCCAACATATTCAGTTCCATACAAAGTTGCCAAAAGGAAACGGTCTGCTGTTTTTATAGTTTGAAAGAAATACGACAAACCAAAAATCGGCATGCCAGTTTTTAACATTAAAATAAATTCATCTTTCCCAAAATACAAGATTTCCTTTATAGGTCTTACAACAAACATTAAACCTACTAATAAAAAAGAAATCAGAAGGAAACGTGCTATATACCCTTCGTAATCAAACCATATTACTAATGGAATTGTAACAATGCCCGCTAAGGCTCTGAATATAAATGCTTTTCCTAATTTTTCAAAAGATTGATTGGAACGAAAAGTAGAAGTGAGGTAACTTTCATAAAACCTTAAAGCAGTAAGAAGTACAACCGTAATGATGGATAATTTTTTAATAAAAGTATCACCCTGTAGGATATATAGAATGGTTCCTGTAATTATAACAACTACAATTGAAATTAGCGTGAAAAGCATAGCAGTGGATGCTAATCTTAACGCTTTTTTATCATCACCTTCGCCCAGAGAATAAGGCAACTCTCTATTTAGCCCATTTGTAATTCCTGCTTGCGCAAAAAGTGCATAAGTTTGAAATAAAGCAAAGGTGTTAAAAATCCCCATGTCTTCGGGATCTATATAAACTAAAATTATTGCATTAGCAATAATTTGAACTGCGGTTTTGAATAAAGAACCTACAGTATAAATGGATAACCCCTTATTATCTTTAAGCAGTTTCCTTAAGTTCATAATGTAAAACCATCATCAACAACAACGTTTTGTCCATTAACATATTTAGAATGATCGGAAAGCAGATAAATAAGTGAGCCCGATATGTCGTTGGCATTTAACATACCCTTGTTTAAGCAATGCTCTTTATATTTTTTTAAAAAGGATTCAGGCTGTTTATCCTCAATACCGCCAAGGGAAATTGCATTTACCTTAATATTCTTTCCTTTAAGGTATTTGGCCATATACTTTGTAAGGTGAATAAGGCCAGACTTAATTACGGCATACTCCACCGGCATGGTCATTTGTGTGCCGTCGTAAACTTCGAACCTTGGCGGAACAACACCATAAATAGAGGATATGTTTACGATATTGCCATACCCCTGTTTAATAAAGAAGCTGGCAAACTGCTGACTGACTAAGAAGTATCCCCCCAGATTGATGTTTACGTTCTCGCAAAAGTCGTCGTAAGCAACATCAAAGAAGTGCTTCCCATAACTTCGGTTACGAGGATATGCATTGTTAACAATTGCATCCACCCGTCCAAATTGCTTGTTAATGGAATCAATAAGGTTTAAAACAGACTCCTTAGAGTTAATATCAAGCTCATGAAAAAAAATGCTTGCAGTAGGATACTTCGCTTTTATGCCATTAATAGCAACTGTACCATTCTCCTCATTTATATCGGCAATAATACAAGTAGCGTTATTGGCAACTACTGCTTCACAAAATGTACGTCCCAATAAACCGGCCCCGCCGGTAATAACTACAACTTTATCGGTAAGCATTATTCGGCCTAGTTAAATTGGCGAAACACTGGCTTTATAGCGGGGCCAACTAAATATTTTTCAACTCCAGCGTCCAAGGCAAACTTATAAACCTGTAACGACTTACGAACGGCCTCAAGGGTTAGGTCGAGTTCTGTTTCGGTATGGGAATAAGAGATTGCAATCCAAGGTATCAACACTCCAGCTTTTATCATTTCTTGCGAGAACAAGGTTCTAAATGAAAGCGATGGTTGACCAGATTTATCTCTGGTAATATAGTTTAGGTTAACGGGCACACCATCCACATTAAAATAGCTGGACAAGCCCAATTCAGCAGCAATTTGGTTCATCCCACTTTGCAACTTCCGTCCATAGTCCCATAGATGATCCACAACATTTAACTCCTGATAAACCTTAATGGTTTCGACTAATGCACCCAATCCGCACATTTCAGCACCATGAGTTGTGGACACAAGGAACATTCGCTCCATTCCCTCCTGCTTAATACCGCCAAGGTTCATTATTTCGCGCTTGCCCATAACCGCGGCAACCGAAAAACCATTTGCCATACCCTTTCCAAAGGTGCATAAATCGGGCTGAATGTTATAGTAGTGCTGGGCTCCTTTCAGATCCCAACGAAAACCAGTAATCATCTCGTCCAAAATAAACAGAGCACCGTTTTTATGGCAAAGTTCTTTTACTTTCTGCAGGAAGTTATCGATTGGTTCCACGGTGGTGGCAGGTTCCAGTATAACGCAGGAAATTTTATTTTTATAATTTACAAATAGCTTTTCGAGCGATTCGATATCGTTAAAATTGAAATTTAGTGTTAGTTCCGAGATTGGTTTAGGAATACCTTTGGTTATAGGAGTGTCGCCAATAAACCAATCGTCGTACGAAAAAAATGGGTGTTGGGCACAACGAACCACATAATCACGACCTGTATATGCACGGGCAATCTTTACTGCGGCAGAAGTAACCGTCGATCCGTTCTTAGCGAACTTAACCATGTCGCTACCATCAATAAGGTTTACCATTGCCTCAGCTGCTTCGAGTTCAATTAACGAAGCACGGGTTAGGTTATTCCCATTAAAGATTTCCTTTATTGCGGCATCGGCAATTCGCTTATAGCCATACCCAACAGTAACAGCCCGCAAGGCCATACCGTAATCTAAATACTTATCGCCATTTGGACCCCATACGTAGCATCCTTCTCCTTTTACAAGAATTTGTGGTGCATTTGCTGGATATTGATCATCGCCACGGCTATAGGTGTGAGCACCGCCGGGAATTACGCTATTAAGCCTTTCGCTATAACTCATATTAGAACCCTCCATAACTTTTTTCAATACTGTTTAAAATTTCCAAAACCTTTAAATCCTCTACAAGGTTGTTAGGATAGCGATTAGGTGATTTTATACCACTAATAAAAGCATCAACCTCTTCGATGTACATATCCTCAATAATGTTCTTGTTGTATCCTACGGCTGCTTCACTCTGTGGTTGGTGAAAAGTTATCCAACGCTTTGAATCGGCCTCATACAACTTTAAAACACTTTCCTCCCAATTCCACAATAGCTGAGCACGCTCAAGGTTTAATATAAAATTTCGGGTAGCATACCGAGCTGCCACATCAACTATTACACTGCCAAAATAGGTTTTGTAATCGAGAAGGAAAGCGTAAGTATCGTCGACCTTGGCTCCAACATCGAGAGTACTTCCGAACAAACCTTTAACGTCAACAGGCCAACCAATAGTATCCACCAACCAGGTTAATTCGAATGGCACAATCTCCCTGCCACCACCGGTTTCACGTTTCGAAACATAAAACTCTTGAACTTTCTCCCATGGATGCCAGTCTGGCAAAAACTGACCAGAGTGATAAGAAAAGTTAGTAATTTTCCCATACTTACCTGAGAGCACTATACTTTTAATATCCTTAATCACCGGATGAAATCGAAGGGTGCACGATGGCGCAATAAAACTCTTACCCTTATTATAGGCAATGATTTCGGAAACGTGATTGCTTAAAACGCTTGCCTCTACAAAGGCTGGTTTACCATTGTCGATTGCAAGTTTTAGGTATGGGTTATGGCAATCAGGAGGTGTAGATATAATAAAGGCATCAACCTCATGTAAGTTTATCTCATTAAGTTCACGGATAGTCTTAATTTTATAGGTAGACTCGGCCTCAACCAACCGATCTTCTCTTAAATCATACCCATATATATCACTATAACCTAGTGCTTGCAAACACCTGATTCGCCTCTTACCCATTGAGCCTAATCCTACAACAAAGAATTTCATACAATATCTGTTAGTTTGTTTTTTAAAATAGTTTCAACACATAAAAAATCGTATATATCATCTATCTCATAGTTTTGCCACCGTTCAATTAAATAAGGCATTGAGTTCTCAGAATAAATCCTTCGGTATTTAATAAGTACATCAGTCTTTACAGCATAGATTACACCATAAGGAAAGTATGCCTTAGGATACTGTTGTCGTTGAGTAATTTTGGTTTTTGTGTCAATTAAAGGCAATACCAAATTGTTTTCGTCAATCGTTTTAACAATGAATGGATTTTCTAAATGTACTTCTCCTAAACTAACTATCCCTTCATATTTATCAAAGGAACTATAAAATGACTTGATTGCGTTTGAAAGATCATTTTTTTTACGAAGGGGCGAGGTTGGTTCAAGTAAAACGATTAAATCATAATGTTCATTTTTTGCGATACAAAAATTCACAGCATGTATCAATACATCTAAGGAAGAAGCAGAATCACAAGATAATTCAGGTGGCCTAATAAAAGGAACTTCTGCACCAAAAGATAAAGAAATATCAGCGATTTTTTTGCTATCAGTAGAAACAATAACCTTATCAATTTCCTTCGTTTTTAAAGCCGACTCTATAGTCCACGCTATTAAAGGCTTCCCTAAAAGCAACTTAATATTCTTGTCTGGTAATCCCTTACTACCCCCTCGGGCAGTTATAATTGCAAGCGTTTTCATATTAAATGTTTAGCGAATTCAAGTGCTTTTTTGTAGTCTTCTGGCTTTCCAATATCAATCCAGTATCCAATAATTGGAAAATAAGTTATTTTACCTTTTAACTCAATTACTTTATTCATTAAATCTGTAGCATTAAAAAACGAATTATCAGGTATTAGTTCTATTAATTCCTTTTTAAAAATATAAATTCCAGCGTTAGCATGATATGTATAATTAGGTTTCTCAAGAAAAGAGGTAATTAAATCATTCTCAACTTCAAGTACTGCATAGGGAACACTAACATTATAAGGAATTGTTGCAATGGAAAGCAAGGAGTCGCTATTTTGAAAATGCAAATAAAACTCTTCAAGATTTATACTTGTAAATAAATCTGCATTCATTAAAAGAATCGAATCATGCTTAAAAGATTGTATAAGTTTTAAAGAACCAATCGTTCCCATGGGAACGTCTTCTTTAACATAATTAATATTAATATTTTTAAATTTGTTGTTTTCAAAGTGATCTATTATTTGATCTGCGCAATAATTAACGGAAATAAAAATATTACTAATGCCATTCTTTTGAATAAGTTCAATATTGTAATCAATAATAGGTTTGTTTCCAAGGTTTAAAAGTGGTTTTGGAGTCTTGTCAGTGAGGGGTCGTAATCGCTCTCCCCTTCCCCCAGCCATTACAACTGCATCAACGGGTAACATATTAGCAACCAAGGTAAAATCTATTACTTTTTCAATTCTGCCGTTTTGATCGACTAATGGTAGTAGTTTTATGTCGTTCTTTTTAATTCTCTTGATTTCTGTTGGGTTTGGATTAATAGCACTGAGAGAGATGAAGTTTGTTGTCATAAACTTCTCAATAGAATCGTTAAGTGTGTTACCCCTTAAGAAACCTCTTCGAATGTCCCCGTCGGTAAGTGTTCCTACTAATTTATTATTGTCATTTAGTACAAACAATGTAAGATTAATCGGTACACAATTGAGCTTTTTAAAGGCTTCAATAATGTTGTCATTAACATTAATTAGATGTAATGAATAATCCACCATACTATTTTGTTTTGAATTCTTTTTTTATGATTGTAGTTATTTGAAGTGCAGCAGAACCATCACCATATACTTGTTTTTTCGAAGGAATGGCAGTTTTTTCTACAAGAGTTATGGTTTTTTTTATTGTTAGATGATCAATTTTCACAGAAAAGATGTTTGGAGTAACAATCCTTCCTTTTTGCCTACAACCTAAATTGATTACAGGTTTAGCAAAAAATGATGCTTCTATGAAACCGCTCGAAGTATTTCCAAGCAAAAACGAACAATGCTTCATGCACGAAAGGTAACCTAATGAACCAAACGATTCAACACAAAATACCCAGCTTTTATTCTTAGCATATTTTAAAAGAGATTCTCTAATTAGTTGCCCCATAGTATCAGCATTTGGCATAGTAATAACCTGCTGGTAGTTTTTCAACTCAGTAAGCACTAAAATAAGTTCTTTAATATGTTTTTTGTTTTCTTCAAAATTTATGGTTTCTGGATGAAACGTTATTAGTACTGTGGGTTTCGAAATATCAATGCCATATCTTTCATTAAATTCATGTTGTGAAAGAAATACCATATTTCGCAATAAATCGATACTTAAGGCTCCTACATTAAAAACATTGTTGTCGTGACCTAAAATTTGTATTACCCTTTGTTTATATGGTTCTGCTGCAGTAAAATGATAACTACTCATTGATGTTATTGAGTGCCTAAAGGCATTGTCGATTGCACCTAAAGTTGTTTCGCCTCCATGAATATGTGCAATTGGAATATTAAATGGAACTGTTGAAGCAACTGCGGCAAACATTTCGTACCTATCGCCTAGAGCAAAAACCAAATCGAAAGATTCATTTTCCCATATTTGTGAAAATTTTTCAATAGTTTTTGCCATCGAAACCGAAATATCCCTTGGGCTATCCGACTCAGGGAAAGTTTCTATTTCGTGGGTAACTATAAAGCCATCGTCCTTAATCCCATTAACTGTTTTTCCGAACTTGTCGGAAAGATGGGTCCCAAAGGCTAATATTTTAAGTTCGATGCTTGAGTCGCTTTTTAGTAAGCTTAAAAGTGGTTTATAAATACCATAATCAGCTCTCGAACTTGTGAGTACACCAACTATCAAAGAAAATCCTCCGGTTTTATTATAGTATCTTCAAAAACATTATTTAAAAGTCTCTGACCAATAATTGTATCAATATTAACTGGAGGAATCCCATTTCCTGGGCGTTTTATTGTTACGTCATTTTTAGTAAGTATACTACCTTTCAATAAATTTCTTGAGTAATGTAGACTTTTACGAGCAATTGTAATATTCTTTTGTTCCGATTCGGATGGTTTTTTTATCCCATCTCCTAAACTATTCTCTACATTTCGAATAGCCCTCACCATTTGTTTTAGTTCATCGGGTTCTAGTGAAGCTTTATGATCGGGGCCTTCCATGTTTCTGTCGAGCGTAAAGTGCTTTTCGATAACTTTTGCTCCAAGTGCAACTGCTGCAATAGGAATTTCGATTCCTTCGGTGTGATCAGAGTAACCTACTTTTACCCCCAGAGTTTTTCTCATGGTTTGCATAGCCATAAGATTTACATCCTTGTATGGAGTTGGATATTCTGTATTACATTGAAGTACTGTAATTTTTTCAATTGGTGTACCTGCTTGAGTAATTGAATTTAAAGCAAATTCAACCTCTTCTAATGTAGACATCCCTGTGGAAAGAATAATGTTTTTATTAAATGAACCAATATGTTTTAGAAATGGGATGTTGGTTATTTCACCTGATGGTATTTTAAATATGTCTAATCCAACTGCTAATAAAAAATCAGCACTCTCTATATCGAAAGGCGACGAGAGAAACTTAACCCCTTTTGATTTACAGTAAGAAATTAATTGCAAATGCATTTCGGGTGTTAGTTCTAACTTCTTTAGCATTTCAAGTTGTGAAGCACTTTCGTTCCCTGTGTTTCTTTTCTGATATTCTGCTTTCAGAGCCTCTTTACTAACAAGTTTTTCAGCATTAAATGTCTGAAATTTAACATAGTCAGCACCTGAATTACTTGCAGCGTCGACTAATTTTAGGGCATAATCAATTAACCCATTATGATTTACTCCTGCCTCGGCTATTATTAAAACTCGATCGTTCATTTTTAAATAATTCTTGCAGGGTTACCGGCAATTTTTTGATTTTCAGCAACATTATGCAGAACAACTGCTCCTGCTCCAATAATTGAATTTGCTCCAATAACAACGCCTTGCTTTACAACAGCATTTGCACCAATAAAACAGCCTTTTCCTACTTTTACATTACCAGCGAGCACTACTCCTGGTGCAATATGAGCGAAATCGTCGATAATGCATTCGTGCTCTACAATTGCACCTGTATTTACAATAACGCCCTTACCAATTTGGACAAAAGGATTTATACAAACCCCATGACTGACGAGTGTTCCTTCATTAATTTCGCTTTTTCTCGAAACACAAGTTTTTATAGCAATTGCAGTTGGTATATCAAATCCATTTTCCTTTAAAAAGTTGAATGCTTTACTTCGAATTTGGTTGTCGCCTATTGCAGGAAAAACTGGAATACCCATTATTTTTTTCAAATCGCTTGGGTTCTGCTCAAAGCCAAGGTAGGTAATACTTAATAAATTTCTCGATACTTCTGTCCTCTCCATATAACCTCTTATGCTAAAGCCTAACTGCAAAAGAATTTCTGCAACAACTAATGCATGACCAGAGTATCCTATAATGACAATTTCTTTGTTTTTAATTTGCATCCTTTTACAAATAAATTATATACCAAAGGTTCTTTTATGTAATGGTACCACTAGGCAAATTAACCAATCTATTCTCAATTTGGTAAGCATTTGTAAGATCACCACAAATGGCATTGGTAAACATTGGTAGTCTATTCATTAATGTCCATGCAGGGCGAGTCATTACTCCGTTTTCGTTACTATACTTTAAAAAAGCGTTGCGCTGTTCGTTGTTTTCCTATTGCATAGTGTTTATCCAATAATTGGTTATTGGGTTTACGGGTTTAGAGAAAAAACTAAGGAAGTTAATATTCTGACATAAAAATATTTATCATTTTTTTACCCTCCTTTTTTTATAACCCGGGTGAAGTTTATTTTCGAATTTTCCAATAACCTCTTTTTGTAGAACCTACTCTTTCAACAATACCTACATCTTTCAATTTAGCTATATTTTTCTCAATAGTACTAACGGATACATTAATTTGTTCAGCCATAATTTGTGCTGTACTTTCGGGATTTTTAACTATAATTTTTAATATTTCTTCCGCATTTCTTCCGTATTTCTTCCGTATTTCTTCCGTATTTCTTCCATATTTACCTAAGCTACTATCATCTTCTTTATTTATTACTTCTTTTTCTAAGATTTCATCAACTTGATTAGGCTCACTTACTGTAACGGCAAAACTTGTAACTTTGTCGTAATCGAAAATAGGTTCTGGATTGCCATTTTCTGCCAACTGCACCTTTACAAGTTCAATACCACGATTAAATCTATTTACATAACCAAGAATTTTCATCGCTTCAGCAATAACGGGATTGCGGTAATCATTTTCATCAGGAAAATTTTCTGGTCGCGCTTTGCCATATAAGCCACCTGCATTAGCAATTTGTATACTGTTGTTAAATTGATAAAACTTAATTGGCGCATTCGATTCATAATCACGATGCATTACTGCGTTCATCATTAATTCACGAATAGCCCAGTTCGGATAATTCTTTTTTGTAACTTCTCGGAGCGTAGAGTAAGGTACGGGACGTTGTGTAATTATTGCATCATCAATAAAACCCTCAATTTTTTTCAAATTAATTACAAGGGCGTCTGTAAACTTTTTTTCATTTAATATTTTGCCTGAAATAGTATTTCCATTTAATTCTACATATTGAATATACGCTCCGGGTATAAAATACTCAGGGTTTTTCCCAAAAAGTAAAACACCTGCATTAGTTGGTTTATCATAAAGTAAATTATAAAAACGCAAGGCTGCCAATTTTTCTTTTATGTTACGATTATCGTTTTTAAGCACATCTTTATCAATTGCTTTTGGCAAATAAAAGTCTATAAATAAATCAACATTTAAATCTTCTAGGCTGGAATCTATGCATGGCCGCATATCAAACATACTCATATTTGAAGATCTGCGCTCAATAAGGATTCTCTCTTCCATTTCGCTGGCAATAGCTTTGCGTGGACCAACCCTAATCCATGTTTTTCCTTTATATCGTACTGGCGGAAAAGGGGAAGGCGATATCTCAACCACCACCACATCACCTTCATCAAATATATGCGTTTTGATAGATATAATTGGTTGGGGTAAAATGTTTCCATCTGAGCGGAAGCCTCCCAAATTTTGTAATAGCTTATCATCTGCTTTTAATCCCGACAATTTACCATTATCTTTTACTCCTATAAGCAAATAGCCCTTTTGCTTGTGATTTGGGAGATCATTTGAAAAAGCACAAATGGCTTGAGCAAATTTATCAGTATTATTTATAGATATAGTCCTCTCAATAAGCTCCGATTCAAGGCTGGTAATCTTTAAACTCAATTCATCTCTATTTAGCGTTGTTTCTTCCATTCTTTAGCCAAATATATTCTACTTTATACTACGTTCAAGGATTACACTGCTTGGAATGTTTACTAATCTATCAGCAATCCAGTCACTGTTTGTTAAATCACTACATTGTGAATTTTTATACATAGACAAACGGTTCATGAGTTCCCATGCAGGGCGGGTCATTACTCCGTTTTTGTTGCTGTACTTTAAAAAAGCGTCGCGCTCCTCCTTGCTGTATAGCAAAATGCAATTTAACCAAAAGTTTGACTGTGAGTTTGGGGGTTCGGAGATAAAGTTTAAGTTTAAGTTTAAGGCTAAGGTTGAGGTTGAGGTTGAGGTTAAGGTTGAGAAGAAGTTTTTATAAGTTTGTGCTATTTTGCGCTTGGATTCTAGAAAAGAAGGAAGCTGCTCGAGTTGGGCAAGGCCAAGGGCTGCGTTAATGTTAGGCATTCGGTAGTTGTAACCAATGGCATCGTGATTAAACTCCCAAGGGTGAGGTACTTTTGCCTGTGTTGTTAGGTGCTTGGCTCGTTTGGCTAACTCTTCATTATTAAAAAGAAGCATTCCTCCCCCACCAGTTGTTATTACCTTGTTTCCATTAAAACTAAGCACTCCAATTTTTCCAAAGGTTCCGGTGTGTTGGCCTTTATAAAACGAGCCCAAACTTTCGGCAGCATCCTCAACAACTGGAATATTATACTGGTTGCATATTTCAATAATTTCATCAATACGGCATGGGTGACCGAAGGTGTGCATGGGGACACAACACGAAATACGGCGACCTGTGCCTTTGTTGTAAGGTTGAGGCAAAGGTTGAGGTTGAGAAAGTGAGTCCTTAACCTCAGCCTTAACCTCTTTAAGTATGACGTTGTGTACTAGCCAATTCTTCAGTGATTGGGGTGAGAGGCCCATGGTGTCCATGTCCACATCGAGAAAAACGGGGTAGGCTCCGCAGTAGCTTATAGCGTTGGCAGTTGCAATAAAAGTGAGTGGCTGGGTAATAACTTCGGTATTGCGTTCAACTCCTACTAACTGCATCGCAAGATGCAGCGCGTTGGTACCATTAACACACGATACAGCTTTTTTGGAGGCTGTATACTCGGCAATTTTCTCTTCAAAAAAATCTACAAATTTACCAACCGATGATACAAAGGTAGTGTCGATGCACTCATTGAGGTATTTCTTTTCGTTACCAGTAAATACAGGGGCGTGAAGGGGGATGAACGCCTCTGGTTGGTTGTATAACTCTCTAATGAACTTAATTATATCTTGAAATTCTCTATCCACAAATTACACAAATTAACTCAAATTATTATCCAGAGATTAACACACGATTGACACAAATTACTAGTAAAAAAGTTTTATGATTGTGATAATTTGCGGAATTTGTACATCGTTTAATTTATCCACAGATTACACAAATTAGCACAAATTACAAAATCACCCTTTTATACTGTAAACTTTTAGTTCCGAAGTTTATAATTAGTCCTAGTTTCTTGCCTGTGGCTTTTAGATAGTTTAAGACTTGGGCTAAATGCTCAGGATGAATCGCATCAAGTGCCTTTAGTTCTACAATTACTTCGTCAAAGCAAACGAAGTCAGCAACATATTTCTTTTGTAATGTTTTTCCTCTAAAACTTATTTCCAAAACCTTATCTCTAACGTATGGAATGTCTTTTTCTTCGAAAACTATTGATAATGCTTCTTGATAAACTAGTTCGAGAAATCCACAACCTAACTCTTTGTGCACCTCCATTGCGCAGCCTATTATCTTGTAGCATTCCTCTTTGTAGAGGTATTCTTCCATGTTTTTATTATCCACAAATTACACAGATTTTCTCAAATTACTAAACCCCTATTTGTGCTAATTTGTGTAATTTGTGGACTATAAGTTGTAAATGTTTGCCTTGTACTTCTTAAGGTTCTCGGGTTTTGTAAACCACTCAATAGTTTCTCCTAAGCCATCTTTAATTGTGTACTTAGGTTTCCATCCTGTTAATTCTTTAATAAGCGTATTATCGCCCCATAACCTAAAAACCTCTGAATTTGCTGGTCGAATGCGCTGCTCGTCGGTTACGAATTTTACATCGCTACCCATTATGCTCTTTATTGTATTTAAAGTGTCGACCATTGAAATTTCGAAATTCGATGCAATGTTTACTTCCTTTCCAATGGCTAGGTTGCTATCCGAAAGGGCAACAAAACCTTTACAAACATCCTTAACATAGTTAAAGTCACGGGTAGGAGAAATATCGCCTAGCTTTATTTCCTTAACTCCCGAAGCAATTTGTGTAATAATAGTAGGAATTATCGCCCTTGCCGACTGACGAGGCCCAAATGTATTAAACGGACGAACAATGGTAACCGGAAGTTTAAAGGCATTATAGTAACTCATTGCCATTGCGTCGGCTCCAATTTTTGATGCTGAGTAGGGCGACTGTGGCTGTTTGGGATGTAATTCATTTATTGGAACATACTGTGCAGTTCCGTAAACTTCGGAAGTTGATGTTACTAAAACTCTTTTAACACTATTCTTTAGCGCAGCATTGCAAATGTTTAGTGTTCCATTTATGTTAGTTTCAACATAGCTTTGTGGTGCTTTATACGAAAATGGAATGGCAATTAGCGCAGCTAGGTGAAAAATTATGTCAACATCTTTCGAAATATCTTCGCAAAAAAAAGGATCGCGAATATCGCCCGATAATACCTCGAGGTTTTCACTTGGTTTTATATCTTCGAGCCAGCCCCAGTAGTTAAACGAGTTATACTGCGAAAGTGCTCTAACTTTGTATCCCAACTCGAGTAATAGTTCAGTTAAATGTGAGCCAATAAAGCCGTCGGCACCCGTTACAAGAACCCTGATGTTTTTATTCACGTTCGGATTGTATTATTAGAGACTGTTTAAATTTAAAAAATTATAAACGATTAATGTGCCGTCATAGTTGGCAAATAGCGAATGCAAGTTGGTGAATTGTAGTTACTAATGCATCCGCTGGATGCGTAGTAATTTATTAAGGGGAGATCGACAAAATGTGAAATTCAATACTCCCCCAAGGCAAATTTTTTGCTTTGCCAGTGGCTCATGCTTCCCCCCTTCATGAAGGGGGGCGTAAAGTATTTTCCGAAGCAATGTAGCTAGACAGGGGGGTAAAGTAAAAAAAAATTAACTTTTTATCAAACCATAATTCGCTTATTAAACAAAATTAAACAGTTACTTAACTATTTTTAAAGTACTTGAGCAATCCGCTTAACATACTATCTTTTCTATCCTCATCGGAGTAATACCCTTCGCCATATCCATAATTTTGACCATAGCCGTAATCCTGACCATAGCCGTAGTTGTACCCATAACCATACCCGTAGCCGTAACCATAACCATAGCCCTTTGGCTTTTTATAGTCGTTAAGTATAATTGCCATGTTTTTAATGGTGTTGCTTTGCGAAAGTTCCTCAACTAAACCTAAAACGTTTCGTGAAGTATACTGGTGACGCATAACATATAGTGTAACATCGCAAACTCTGCTTATAAGAACTGCATCGGTAACAATTGCAATTGGAGGCGAGTCGACAATAATATAGTCGAATTCATTTTTAAGTTCAGCAAAAAGATCGTCGAGCAGTTTCCCAGCAACAAGTTCGGCAGGGTTTGGCGGAATTGGGCCAGCAGGTAGTATATACAAATTGGGAACCTCGCATGGTAACATAATGTCCGACAATGTATCTCTTCCAATTAAATAGGTACTAATTCCCTTGGAGTTTTCGAGGTTGAAAAGATTCTGAATTTTAGGTTTCCGAAGGTCGAGGCCGAGCAGTGCTATTTTTTTACCAAGTATAGCCATGCTTATTGCAAGGTTTGAAGCAACAAACGATTTGCCCTCGCCGCTAATGGTTGATGTAACAAGGATTGTTTTTTTATTGCTTCCCCCAAGTAAAAAGTCTAAGTTTGTTCGCAATGCTCGAAACGATTCGGCAAAAGACGACTTGGGCTTATGAAATACGGGTAAAAATGTTTCGTGGGGGTTGTTGCCAATGGTACTTATAAGAGGAACCCTCGTTTTATTTGTTATTTGCGAAGGTTCGCGTATGGAGTTGTTAAATTGGTCGAAAATAATAATTATCAACATTGGAATGAGCAGTCCAAAAGCCAAGCCTATTAGGTAGTTAATCCGCTTGTTGGGCTTAATTGTACTGGCCATCTCGGCCATTGCTGTGTCGATAACCTTGTTGTCGGCAATATTAGAGGCCTTAGCAATTCCAGCTTCTATGCGCTTTTCGCGTAAGTAGGTAAAAAATTTCTCGTGAACGTTGAACTTTCGTTCCATATTTACCAACTCTCTTTCGGTTACTGGCAGCAGCCTTAAACTGGCCTCTTGCTCAGTAATTCTCCTTTTAATTTCAATAATTTTAATGGCATTAACCTCTTTCATGCCATTAACTTTTTCGACAAGAAGATTGGTTAAGCTATTAATACTTTGGTCGACTTTTATAACCTGAATATTATCGGGCTTTACCGAAAGAAGAAGAGCATCGCGATCGAGTTGAAGGTTGTTTAGCTGAGTAACCGTTTGGGCAAGGCTATTATCATCGACCCCAATTGACGCGGGAGAAACTAGCTCCTTTACGTTTTTCTTTGCTTTTAAATAAGTCTCTAAGTACTTAAAGTACTCCAATTGTAATGAAAGCAAGTTGCGCTCCGAATAAAGACTCTCGAGCCTTGCGAGAATTGCTTGTCCCTCAACGCTCAGGTCGATAATTCCTTTGCCTGCCCTAAAATTTTGAAGCAAGGTTTCGGCCTTACGAAGCGAATCGTTTAATTGGTTAAGTTGCTCATCAACAAAAAGTATTGTGTTGTCGGCAATAAGAGCCTTGTCTTCAACTCCCGAACGAATGTATATTTCGGTAAGTTTATTAAGGTAGTCAACCTCCTGCTGAGCAACAAATCCCGATGAACTAAGAAAAAGTATGCTCCCGTTTTTATCGTTTAACTCAACCCCAAGTTTGTTTCGGTAACTCAGCGCTAAAGTATGAGGGTTGTTTATTATAAAGTAGTACTTCTTAATATGTTTCGATTGCGCATAAATTTCTTCGTCACGTAATTTTATTGTAAACGAAAAGAATTCGTTGCTAAATTTCTCACCAAATTTCATAACCTGATTAACACCCATACCATCGTCAACCTCTAGTCTATACTCGCTTTCGTTTATAATTGTAACGTTAACGGGGTATCCCGTTTTATTTTCAAAGTTTGAGTCGAGTTCTACTAAAAAGGGACAACGATTGTACATTTTCGACTCAGCAATGCCCCTTCGTCCAACGCTTACATAGGTAATTCTAAAGTCGGGAAGCTCTTCAATAACTCTTCGGGCAAACGAGTACGATTTTAGCATCCCTATTTCGTTCTCAATTTTCTTTTGCGGGCGCATTATGTTAAGCTCTCGCATAAGCAGCTGTGTATTTGGGCCAATTCTTCTGCTGTCGGCTCCTTCAACCAAAACGGTGGTGCTAACCGAAAAAATTTGCTCAGAATATCGATTTATAAGGTATGCTGCAAATAGCCCTGCAAAAATACTTATTGCAATAAAATACCACTTCCCTAAAAAAAGAAAAAAGTAACGCTTAATGTCGAGGGTTTCTTCTGGCATATTTTGAAAGCTATTGGAGGAATCCATATGAGGTTGAGGTTGAGGTTGGGGTTGAGGTTAAGAGAGGGTTTTAATTATTTTGTTGATTTCATGAATAAGAATATTGTATTCTTCAAAAAGTGTATTTACTATTTCCTTTTCGAAATACCCAACCCTCTGACCGTAAATTAAATGACTTTGTGTTTCGAAACTTGAACCTCGTGCAACTATGTAAAAGTATCGTTTATCCTTTTTAGTACTACGACCAAATGCTTCTGAAATATTGCCAGGTATTCCACTTGACGATCTGCGAATCTGTGAAGTTAAACCATAATCTTCGCATCTAGGCAAAGTTGAGGTTAATTTAAATATTTGCTCAGCCAAAGCCATTGCTTTTTGCCATACAGGCATTTCGGTAAAACTTTTATACATAGTGAGGTTGAGGTTGAATTCTTAGCCTTAGCCTTAGCCTTAGTCTTAGCCTTAGTCTTAGCCTTAATCTTGTCCTTAAAAAATAAATTTTATCAAAAGTATTGCTGTGCTTACGGTTGAGAAGAAAAGGGAGATATATGGCACATTCATTAAAAATGCTTTATTGGCTCGGGGTTCAACAAAAACAATGTCGTTGGGAAGCAAAAAGTAGGCTTCGGAGGCTAGTATCGATTTGTCGGCAAGGTTTAAACGGTATGTTTTTCCTCCTTCGGGAGTAGGACGAAGTACCAGTATATTTTTACGATTTCCATTTTCCGAAATGTCGCCTGCCTGAGCAAGGGCTTCAAAAATGGTAAGGTTGTCGTTATAGTTCATTTGTGTTCCAGGTCTGCGCACCTCGCCAACAACCGTAATTTTAAAACTTGCGTGCTTAACTTTTACTGTAGGGCTTTTAAAGTGGTTCTCGGCTTGCTCCTGAATTAACCTGCGGGTTTCGTCGATGGTTAGCCCAATTACCTTTACCTCGCCTAAAAAGGGAAGCTCAATGTTTCCGTCTTCGTTTATTGCATAACCGCTAAGGTAAAGCGACGACTCGTCGCGAGTTTGGTTTGCACCTTGCATACCTGTGGGGTTATTAAATGCGGCGCTTGCCTCGGGGCTTGGGGTGAGTAATTGTATGTAAAGCACATCGCCCTTAACTAACCTATATGTAGGTGGTGTTTGTGGAAGAAACGATTCGTTTACTTCTAAATTCTTCATGTAAACCAACTGGCTACGACGGTTGCAGCTTGTGAGTGCGACTAAAAAAACAAAAAGTATAATGTAGAATTTATTTATGTATGTTTTCATAATAATAGATGTGCTTAAAATGAGAGAATAGGGACGAATTAGATACACTTCGTGCACGTAACTCACATATTTGGAGCTACTTTGAAGCTGAATTAAAAAAGCCAACCGAGTATAAAGGTAACTATAAATACGGTTAGCATCAAATACTTCAACAAAATTGGGAGTAAAGTTAGTTATAAAACAGTTTAGGAAAGGAAAAGTTAAGTGAAAAGTTGGAAGAGGGCGAATGGGAGAAAACGCAGGGACACAGAGTGACCGAGGAACACAGAGAAAAATTTAAACGCTACAATGCTAAGGTGCGAAGAGACACCACGGAGACACAGAGAGCACGGAGGAACACGGAGAAATCTTTTTAAAGCTACGACGCTAAGGTGCTAAGAGACAACACGGAGACACGGAGGGCACAGAGGAACACAGAGAAAAATTTAAACGCAATGACGCAAAGGCGCTAAGAGACAACACGGAGAGCACAGAGGAACACGGAGAAATCTTTTAAACGCTACGACGCTAAGGCGCTAAGAGACAACACGGAGAGACGGAGGGCACAGAGGAACACAGAGAAAATTTAAACGCTACGACGCAAAGGTGCTAAGAGACAACACGGAGACACAGAGAGCACGGAGCCCCGATATCTCGATCGTTATCGGGTATCGGGACACGGTGTATAATTTAAAATCCGTGAGGATCTGTTCAATCTGCATCAGCTGTGTTCTTATAAACGCTAAGATGCGATTTTTAAATGGTAGTGTCCTAACAAGTGTGTAAG
>DDWL01000057.1 GCA_002345675.1 Bacteroidales bacterium UBA2287
AGGCAAAAATGATGAAGTCAGGGGGGAGACACCCAGCGTGAAATACACACCTTGTTACCAGCAGTTTTTTATTATCAAAGCAGATTAATTATAAATTTAAATTTCTCTGTTAACTAAGTCGATAAATAATTTACAAGTTTAAAGTTAATTTTTCGTTCTCAGTGGTTCCCAGTGTCTTCTTTGTGCCTCGATAACTATCGAGGCTCTGTGAAACAAGTATGCACTCAATTGCACAGAGAGAATAGAAGTTACACAGAGTAACTTTTTTAGACAGCCCAATCTTGTTTATTATGGAGTATACTCCCAAAAGTCGCTCATAGGGGAATCATTTTCACGACCACCTCCAACAAAACCCTTATTTCCTAAAGAAAACGAAAATGAACTTCTTCTAGTACCGCCTGCAAAATCGGCTTTTCTAGTCCACGAATTATTTGCAGGGTCGTACTCCCAAAAGTCTTTATAGTTTGATCCTGATTGTTGCGGATTCCATTGTTGTCCTAACCCAATATATCCCTTGTACCCAATTGCAAGTCCCACGGCGTCATTCCTGCTATTTCCCTTAAAACTTCCTTTTTTGCTCCATTTGTTTGTGGCAGGATTATATTGCCAAAAAGAATTTCTATTGTCTCTAATGTCGGCAACATACCCAATATCGGCAATTGTAAAACATATAGGACTATTGGTGTCCCCTCCAGGAAAGTTAGCTTTTTGAACCCAAGTATTGCTAATGGGATTGAACTCCCAAAGGTCATCTAAATTATTGTAACCCGAATTGTTACTTTGGTTATAACCGCCTCCCACATACCCTTTACCTCCAGCACTAAACGCGAATGCCCTAGAACGAGCTCCTCCGGGAAAATCGCTAAGTTTAGACCATGCAGGAGTTAGAGGGTTATACTCCCAAAAATCGATATATTGACCCTCCCATTCGCCTAAACCAACATAAGCCTTTGTTCCAATACTAAATACAACAGCATCGCGTCTTTGATTTCCTGGAAAATCTAGTAATGGATTCCAGCCTTTTGAAACTGGATCATATTCAAAAAAATTATTATAAGGACTGTCATAACTTATAACATAGCCTTTACTGCCAATAGCAAATCCAGTAATATTATAATTATTAGCAATATCAGGATGAACATTTGCTTTAATAGTCCACCCATTTTTAAAGGTTCGAACCTTGCCGTACGAAGTGCCTTCCTGATTTGTAGCATAGGCGCATACATAGTAAGTAACATGTGAGGTAAGGCCAGTAATTTTACTTTCGAATGTACTTAAACTTGTACTAACCAATGTAAAACCAGAGTTGTTTTGCAGTGTAGGATTTCCGGTTGTGTTCCACACCAAGCCACGAGCAGTTACCGTGTACCCACCATCCGAAATAATATTTCCTCCAAAGGTTGCGTTTGTTGCATCGCTTTCCTTTAAATCGGAAGTTTGAACGTAAGGTGTTGAGGAAAGGGTTGTGAAACTTACCTGTTGTCCGTAAAAAACAATACTATTGCTTTCGGCAAAAGCACGGCAGTAGTATTTTTTATTGGGTATTAAATTAGTGGCAGTAACGGTAAAGGTTGACGAAGTGCTGGTACTAAGAACTTGCCCTTCGATAGGTGTAGGGTTTTCGTTAATGCTAAAGCAAACTCCACGCTTAGTTATTGTTAACCCTCCGTTCGAAATAATTTCGGCAGAAACCGAAGCCTCGTTGCCCGCAACATAAGTTGGTACGTTAGTTTTAAGCGTAATTTCGGCAATTTGATCCTTTTGACAACCAAAAAGCAGCAAGGCTGCAAGTGTAACAGAAACAATTGCTAAAGGCTTTTTATTATTGCTTTTCATGTTTGGTAAGTTTATTTCGATTAAAAGAAACCTAATGCAATTTCGTTAAGGTTTAAACCAATGGCAAATTCGGTGAAAAAGGTTGTAAGCCTTTTTTCTTCCATAGCATTGGGCAGCCTAAGGGCGTGCATATCGTACTTATGCCACGAGTTTTCGTAAACAATATCGGTTCCTATCATTCCGCCCGAAAGTTTCAGGTATGCATACTTAACAGGCTGTATTTGCATGCTAAAGCGGGCCAAAAAGTACTTAGGATTAACTTCGGCTTTAATGCTTTTAACTAAAGTATTATCGTAAGTAAAGGTTCCAAAACCAAGCGAGGGATCGTTGGTATTGGTTTGCCCTGTTTCGGAATCAACGCCAAAAACAGCAACCTTGCCAGTTAAGTAGTTATCGTAGCGTGGCTTAAACACTTCTCCAATTCCTAGGTCGAACGATAAGCTAAAGTACCTATCGCCAACTTGCATTCGAATAAACAGGGGCATCGAAAATCCTGATGCTTCAATCTTATGATCAAGTTTATCAACGTTGGAGTCGATAGTTGTATAAAGTGTTGGTATGTAGCCAAACGATTGAGGCAATTCGTAGCCTCTAAGCAAAATTCGATAAAGTGTTGTATAGTTATGGTTAATAAATCCAACACCTAACCCAAAGCTAGGCTTAAACATGTAAACCAAATTAACCCCACTTGTTCCTTTAAAAAAAAGATTGCTGTTATAGCTTTCGCTTGATTGATAGTAGTTCACAGTTTCAGTGGAGTAATAGTTATACTGGCGATCGCTGTCGGAATGCTCCCACGAACCTTGTGTTGCTGCATAAACTGGAAAAAATTGCTCAACAAGTAGCGCTTGGCGAAAAACCTGCTTTTTAAACCGCATTTTATAGTAATTAATATTCGAGATTCGAGCAATTGAAGTCTTTTTCAACCCCTTTTTTACATAGAAATACTGATCTTCGGCGTAGCTAAGGAGTGTCCCATCCTTACGAAAACCCGAGTACTCAACGGGTGCTTTAAAAACGTATGTTTTTGAAAGGAGGTTATTCTTTTTTTTAATAAACTCAAATGCTTCGTCGGAATAGGATAAGCCAAAACCGTCAGGGAAAGTAGCGTTTATTTCAGTAAAAAAATCGTTGGGCGAAACGTTGTTTTTTTTCTTTTTTGGAGAGGTGAAATTATACACTGTTTTACTTTTCTTTTTGTCGAAAAAAGACAAAACAGCCTCTTTTTTCTGAATAAAACTGTCGGGTTCGTTAATGTACCCTTCGAGTTGTTTCATGAAATTTAAAAGGTAAACCTTTTGTACTTCCGCTTGATCTTTAGTTTTTTTGCTTTCCTGTGCGCTTAAATTACCCGAAACTATAAAAAGGCATAAACAGAGAAGTAAAGGCCGAAGAAATGTTATTTTCATTGGTTACGTTATTTAGGGTTTACTTTGGTTTACTTATTAAATCGCCACTCTTTCCAGTTTTCGCTAATTTCGTGGCTAACATTAAGCGTTGGGTTTTGCTCTTTGCTATTGTGTATAATCGATGAGGTTGAAACCTTATTGGTAACATAGTCGACCAATTCGCCCATTGAAATATTTCCTTCCGAATCTTGAAGCGCCTTCAGCAGGTAGTAGGTAAACATGCCATGGTATTTATTCCGAAATGGAAGCGCCGACTCGTTACCTGCACTTGCCGACAGCACAACCATATTTCCTTTAATCGATTCGTCGCGAGGTTTAACCCTAACTGCACGAGCAGCAAGTAAACCCTGCTCACGGCCACCGCCGCTAAAGCATGCGTCGAGAAATACGGTAACACCCTTCGATGGGTGCTCGTTTAGTTTTGTGTACAAATCCTTTAGCTTTATGGCAAACTCAAGGTCGTTACCGCTAACATCGACAGGTATAAGGTGACCCTCTTTTGTTTTTTCGTCGGGGAAACCATGCCCAGCAAAGAAAACTATGGCTTCGCCATTTCCTCGGGTTGCTTTCATTAGGTTATTAAGCTGGTTAATGCCACGGTGCATTTCAACAGCTTTTGCGTCGAGCAAAAATATTACATTCGATTCTTTAATACCAAGGGTGTTAACTGCGTACTGTTTAAAGGTTTCGGCATCGCGGTGGGCAAACTCAACGTTCGATTCGTAGTTTAGTCCCCGTTGGTGCGATTTATAGTCTTCGTTTCCAATTATTAGAGCATACCTGTTTTCGTAAACTTTTTTAATTTGTGGAATAAGCGTGTCGACATCCGACACCATTTCCTCCTTTTTTTGCTCGGCATAAAGTTTCGAAGCCACATCGTCGGGCTGTTTGGTTTCAACAAAAAACTCTTTTTGACCAACATTTCCAGCCCTGTCGTTTGCTACCACAGTAATAGGGTAGGTTCCACCAATACGCGAAAACTGTACCTTACCAATAAATATCGAATCGTTAACCTGAACAGCTTTTGCATTATTTATGCTAACATTCGAAATGGAATTAATGTCGGTAACCATTACCTTAACTTCAATTTCCTTGTCGTAAACCTGAGGGCGAAAACCGTCCATAACGCCTTCGGGCGAAATTATTGTAACCTTTGGAGGCGTTAAATCCTTAATGTCGTAAGGGTTAATGGTTATTTGTGCTAAAAAATTTCGGGGCGAGCGCGATAGAAAACCTACCCACTTCGATTGGTCTAAGGCATTATTAACTCCTGCGGCAAAGCGAAAAGGAATTTCTAAATTAAACTTAGTATCAACTATTTTAATGTTGTCTTTTACTTCAAACTTAAGGGTTAGGGTGTTGTTAAAGTAAAAATAGTCGGAATTGCTCTCGGCAAAGGTTTTACACTTAATGCTGCCGTCGCCAGGAACCTTTACGTCGTTTCGGTTAAATACAATAAACGAGTTCTTTTCTTCGGTTGGAGCTAACTTTGTGTCGAGCCATTCGACAAGTAGTAGCATGCTAAATTCATTGTTTTCAACTCTACTAGTGCTAATTTTCAGGCGACCTTGCTTGGTTCCAGGTGCAGTAAAAATTAATTCCTGAGCAAATACAGCATGTATTTGAATGGCTAATAATATGGGTAATAAAGCTATTTTTTTCATGGCCATTTATGAATTAAAAAATTAAAACTTCAGAAAATTAAAAACAAAAATAGATGTTTTCTTCATTTCTTTTAAAATTACCGAGGAGAAAACTCCCAAAGATCATTACATGTACTAGTACTTGAAATTCCGGTTCCAACGTATGCCTTATTACCAATAACAAAGGCAACGGGACGAAAACGCACCCCACCTGCAAAGTCTTCAATTTGCCTCCAGGAATTTGTTGAAGGGTCGTATTCCCAAAAATCGCTATAAAATGTCCAATTTGTGCCATTTTTAGTCGCACCAGCACCAATATACCCTTTATTGCCTATAGCAAAACCTACTGCTGAAGATCTAGCAAGTCCAGGGAAATCGGCTTTTCTAGTCCACGAATTATTTGCAGGGTCGTATTCCCAAAAGTCTTTCTTGTAGTAATCACCATTATCTACACCAGTACCTACGTACCCTTTGCCGTTAATAGAAAACCCTACTGCTTCTTTCCTTGCAGTACCTGCAAAAGGAGTAATTCCAGCCCAGCTAATTGTAGTTGGAGAGTATTCCCAAAAGTTGTTTGTAACGCCACCCCAATCGCCGGTTCCAACGTATCCCTTTCCGTTTATTACAAAAGTTGACGCACCAAAACGACCAATTGTACCAATATCATCAGCTTTTTTAGTCCATTCGTTTAATGCAGGATTGTATTCCCAAAAGTCAATTGCATCGGCACCTTCGCCAGCATAACCGGTTCCAACATAAGCCTTAGTTCCAATAGCTAAGCAAAACGATCCTAACCTTGCAGTTCCACCAAAATCGGCTCTTTGAGACCAAACGTCGGAATAAGGGTTATACTCCCAAAAGTCTTTTAAAGGAAGTGCGCCAGTATAACCAGTTCCAATGTATCCCAACCCGTTTAAGGCAAAGCCAACAGCATGAAATCGACCTATTCCTCCTACATTCGAAAGTTGTTTCCACACACTTCCTGTTCTATATGTTATAGTATTTCCGTAAAAAATCATTGCCCCCGACATAGCAAAGGTCCTAATGTAGTATTGTTTGTTCGAAATTAAATTTGGTATCTGTACAGAAAATTCGTTCGTGTTGCTGGTACTCAATACATACCCATCCAATAGGGTAGGGTTTGTAAAGCTGCTAAAGCAAACGCCTCGCTTTGTAATGGGCAAACCTGCGCTTGAAACAATTTCGCAACTAATAAATGGGCTTACACTAGCCGATGATGTTGGAGCTACTGTTTTTACAACAATAGTTTGCAATTCGTCTTGTTTGCAACTCGAAACGGTTAGCAATACTAACAACAAGCAAGCAAGAGGAAAACTTATGGTGTAATTTTTTAATTTGCTCATATTGATAAACTATTTTTCGTTATAGCGACTTCGAAATATCATTTGGGTTACGTTAAAACCAATACCAAATTCCATAGAATAATTCATCCACTCCCTACTCATGTCGGCACCCTTTAGCCTAAGGGCGTACATGTCGAACATATTCCATGACTCCTTATAGTCAATTTCGTCAATTCTATGGAAAAGAGACGAAACTCGGAAGTAAAAATTTTTCGAAAGGTTAACGTTAAAATTAAAGCGGCTAAAAGCGTATGTTATATTTTTATCCGATTTGTGTTGATGCACAAGTTCATCTTTAAAATTAAAAGTTCCAAAACCAAAGGCAGCACTTGTATTGAAATCAGGCCGGCCATCAACTATCGATACTCCCCTATAAATAATTTGACCATCAATGTAATTAGAGTAGGTTGGCTTAAAAACAGTACTCACTCCAAGGTCGATCGAAAGGCTTACTGTTCCCCAGCCATGCTGCAAACGCAAAAACACAGGAATATTGGTAGGCGATGAGATGGTAACTGCTTGGTCGAAGTCGTTGGTTTGAATATCGGGAATAAATCCAAAGACATTGGAATGAATGTTCTTGTAATTGTAGTACCAATAGTTTTGCATTTGAACAAACCAATAGTTGGATTGACTATAACTTGACAAACCAGTACCAATACCAAAACTGGGTGTAAACATGTATATTAAGTCTATACCATAATTTTTTCCAACCTCGGGGCTCTTTGTTTCATTTTCGAAATTAATATTATATTCATCCCAAAAGTCCCAAAGTTCTGGACCATGTGTTTCTCCCCATTCGTTAAATTTTGATTCAGAATCGGAGAACCCCATAAAGCTAATGTGCGGTTCAACAATAAACCCAACCCTATAAATCATTTTTTTAAACCGAGTTTGATAGAACTTTTTATCGGTAATGCGTGAAACCTTAATTGGAGTATTATTTTTTCTCGATTTACTTTTCAAGTAAAAATACTGGTTCCCATTGTAATTTTGCAAATACTTATCGTTTCGAATTCCTGAATATTCAATATGTGTTTTAAAAACATACGTTTTTGAAAACAGGTTCTTTTTTTCACCAACAAGCTTTAGGCTGTCAGCTGAAAAACCAATACCAAGGCCATCGGGGTAGTATGTATAAATATGCTTAACCATACTGTCGGGCGTTATATAGCCCTTTTGGGGCAACTTTGCCGAAAGGAAGTTAAAAACTCTTTTATACTGGGGCTGCTCAAAATACTTTTGAATATTGTTTTTGTTATCCCAGTACTTGTCGGGGTTGTTAATAAATGAGTCAAATGCAATAAGGTACTCAATTAAATATGCTTTTTGCGACTCCTCAAGCCCCTTGGGTTGATTGTCACTTTGTGCTTTAAGTAGAAAAGTAGAAAAGAAAACAAGAGCCAACACAGTAGCCGAAAACTTAACAAAATGCATTTTCATAAATCCATTTATTAAATGAAAGATTAATATCTACTTGTTTAAGCGCCAGCTTTTCCATTCGTCGCCCAGCTGCATACTTGTACTTACTGTTGGGTTCTGTTCTTTATTATTATGAATAATTGAAGAGGTTGAAACCTTGCTCGAAATGTAATTTGCCAATTCGCCAAGCGTTATTTCTCCCTGCGAATCCTGCATGGCTTTTAGTAAATAGTATGTAAACATTCCATGGTACTTACTCCTAAATGGCAGAGCCGACTCATTACCTCCACTTGCCGAGAGAACAACTATGTTTCCTTTTATTGCTTCGTCCTTAGGCTTAACCCTAACGGCACGTGCAGCAAGTAGGCCCTGCTCTCGCCCGCCACCACTAAAGCATGCGTCGAGGAAAATGGTAACCCCCTTCGATGGGTTTTCGTTAAGTTTAGCGTAAAGATCCTTTAGCTTAATGGCAAATTCTAAATCGTTGCCGCTAACATCAACAGGAACAATAAAAGCTTCTTTTGTAGTTTCGTTAGGAAACCCGTGACCAGCAAAGAAAACTATGGCTTCGCCATTTCCGCGAGTTGCTTTTAAAAGGGCACTAAGCTGATTTAGCCCCCTGTGCATTTCAACCGCTTTAGCATCGAGCAGCAGAATAATGTTCGATTCTTTAATCCCAAGCGTATTAACGGCATACTGCTTAAACGTTTCTGCATCGCGACGAGCAAACTCAACATTCGACTCGTAATTAAGCCCTTTTTGGTACGACTGGTAATCCTCGTTCCCAATAATTAATGCAAACCTGTTTTCGTACACTTTTCTACTAATTGGAATTAAAGTATCAACGTCCGAAATCATTTCGCTTTTTTTCTGATCGGCTAAAAGTTTTGATGCAATCTCTTCGTTTTGCTTTGTTTCAACATAAAACTCGTTATTGCCGGTGTTGCCCGATTTGTCGGAAGCTTGTACTTTTATAGGATAAGTTCCCCCAATGCGAGCAAACTGAACGCTGGCAATATAAACCGAATCGTTAACCGGAACAGCCCTAATGTTGTTAACGGTTACATCCGAAATTGAATTCCTATCAGTAACAAGAACCTTAACCTCCAGTTCTTTGCTGTATATTAAAGGCCTAAATCCTTCCATAATGCCTTCGGGCGATAGAATGGTAATTTTGGGAGCGGTTAAGTCAACTAAGTCGCTTGAATTTATTGTGAATTGAGCAACATAGTTTCGAGGCGATTTAGCCAAGAAATTTACCCATTTATCAGGAACAAGAGCGTTTTCGACTCCCGAGGCGTAACGAAAATTAAAGTCTATGTTTAAGGCGTTTTCATCGAGAATTAATTCCTCTTTTAATATAAAGTTTAGCGGAAGCGAAGAGTTAAAGTAGAATATACTCGATTTGTTCTCGTCGAATGTTTTGCAGCTAATGCCTCCTTTTCCTGGAATTACTATTTCGTTTTTATTAAAAACGATAAATGAATTTTTGTCTTCAATGGGCTTCATTTTTGAGTCGAGCCATTCAACCTGCAAAACCATGCTAAACTGGTTGTTTTCAACCTTGCTTGCCCCTATCTTTAACCTTCCCTGTTTGCTCCCCGGGGCCATAAAAATTAGTTCTTGACCAAATGCAAAGTATTGCTGTAAAATGCAAACAGCTAAAAGTATAAATAACTTTTTCATGGCCTTAAATTTTAAGTTGTTTATTGTCAGTTAAAAATATGTTAAACAAAGCCAAAAAGCAATTAATAGACAGTGTGTTGTAGCACTTTTCTCCCTTTTTTACATGTATAGCAAAAAATTGTACACAAACCTTTTAGCACTCGTGTTAAATCGTGGTTTTTTGTAACCCAAGAGCTGTGACTTGAATTTTTCTTTTTTTAAATAATGATCGGTAATAAATACTTCCCCATTTCAATAAAGCAACTATCTTTGCGCCTCATTTAAAATGGTATATGATTTCAGTTGACGGTCTTACGGTAGAGTTTGGAGGAACTTCACTTTTTAAGGATATTTCGTTTGCAATAAACGAAAACGATAGAATTGCATTAATGGGTAAGAACGGTGCGGGTAAATCGACTTTGCTAAAAATTATAGCAGGCGAAAGAACACCATCCAGGGGAAGGGTTTCGGCACCAAAGGAGGCAATAATTGCATACCTTCCACAGCACCTAATTACCGAAAATAAACGAACGGTTTTCGAGGAAGCTTCGCAAGCTTTTGCCAGCATTTTTCAAATGAAGCACGAAATCGACGACCTAAATAATCAGCTTGCAACCCGTACCGATTACGAGTCGGACAGTTACTATAAACTCATTGAGCAGGTTTCTACCCTTAGCGAGAAGTTTTACACCATTGAGGAAATTAACTTCGATGCCGAAGTCGAAACAATTCTGTTAGGATTAGGTTTTCTTCGAGAAGATTTTACTCGGCCCACCTGCGAATTTAGCGGTGGTTGGCACATGCGAATTGAGCTGGCAAAAATTCTACTTCAAAAACCCGATTTAATTCTTCTCGATGAGCCAACAAACCATTTGGACATTGAGTCGGTGCAGTGGCTCGAGGATTTTTTAATCAACAGCGCTAAAGCCGTAATGATAATTTCGCACGACAGGGCTTTTGTCGACAATATTACTACGCGCACCATTGAACTTACCATGGGCCGAATTTACGACTACAAGGTTAACTACTCAAGTTACCTCGAACTGCGCAAGGAGCGCAGAGAGCAGCAGCAAAAACATTTCGACGAGCAGCAAAAAATGATTGCCGACAATCAGGATTTTATCGATCGTTTTAGGGGCACATTCTCAAAAACCAATCAGGTACAGTCGAGGGTTAAAATGCTCGAAAAGCTCGAAATACTTGAGGTCGACGAGGAGGATACCTCAGCCCTTCGTTTAAAGTTTCCACCTTCGCCCCGAATGGGCACATGGCCTGTTATAGCCGAGGGTGTTTCGAAAACCTATGGCGATCAGCTCGTTTTTGCCAATGCTTCGTATTCAATTGAGCGAGGCGAAAGGGTTGCATTTGTTGGTAAAAATGGCGAGGGCAAGTCGACAATGGTTAAGGCCATAATGAAGGAAATTGATTTCGAAGGAAAATTAGCCCTTGGCCACAACGTTTTAATAGGGTATTTTGCGCAAAATCAGGCTTCGCTTTTAAACGAGGAGCTAACCGTTTTTCAAACCATCGACGATGTTGCTGTTGGCGATATTCGAACTAAAATAAAGGACATTCTTGGTGCGTTTATGTTCGGCGGCGATAACATATCTAAAAAAGTAAAAGTGCTTTCGGGTGGCGAAAAAACCCGCTTGGCCATGATTAAACTTCTGCTCGAACCGGTAAACCTCCTAATTCTCGATGAACCCACAAATCACCTCGATATGAGGACTAAGGATATTCTAAAGAGCGCCCTTTTGGATTACGACGGAACCCTAATTCTCGTATCGCACGACCGCGATTTTTTAGATGGGCTTGTAACCAAGGTTTACGAGTTTGGCAACAAACGGGTGAAAGAGCATTTGTACGACATAAAAGGCTTTCTCGAACTTAAAAAAATGGAAAACCTTAAGGAGCTGGAGCGAAAAAATCAGAAGTAGCACTTTGAACAATTGAACAACAGAACAATTGAACAGTGAACAATTGAACAGTGAACAGAGAACAGACTCTGTTAAGCGTGGGCTGACAGATTGAAACAACGTTGGGCGGTGGTTGCGCCGCCGTCCAATTATTCTTGCAGGCTTTGCCTGCGTTTACAGCTAAAAGTTAAAGTTTAGTAGCAATAACCAAAAGCCTTACAGCAACGTAGGGCTTTTGGTTTTTAACTACCCGTCCGACCGCTCAAAGCGGTCTGACGGGTTTTACCTAGCGGAGCCTTCGAGAACCTCAGGCTCCGCCGCCATCATGCTAGCGACAAGTTGCGCCCCAATCTAGTGTCGTTGCAGGTTTTTCATTTTACATCAATCATTTTTATCTTTACATTAAAAAACCGCAAAATGTAAAATGTAATTTTTAAAAAGAGCCCCTATTGACCCCAGCGGGGTCATATGTTTATAGAAAAACATATACAACAAACATCACGACCCCAGCGGGGTCGAATATTAACCTGATATTGCACCCCGCTGGTCGGTTCGTTCGGCAGCAAGTATTATTGCGCTAATAATTTGTACCTTTGCACTGTTCAACAAACTATAAATGCACCCTTCAGAAAAACAAATTGAAATTATGGCCCCGGTGGGCAGCTTCGAGTCGCTTATGGCTGCAATTCAGGGTGGGGCAAACTCAGTATACTTTGGTGTTGGGCATTTGAACATGCGCTCAAAGTCAACCGTTAACTTTACGTTAACCGATCTTGCCGAAATTGTAAGCATTTGTAAGACCAACGGTATTAAAACTTACCTAACGGTTAACACTGTTCTTTACGATCACGACATTACACCAATGCAGCATACAATCGATGCAGCAGCAAAGGCAGGCGTTTCGGCCGTAATTGTGTCCGATCAGTCGGCTATACTTTATGCACGCGAACAAGGAGTTGAGGTGCACCTTTCTACTCAGCTCAATATCAGCAACACACAGTCTCTAATATTTTATTCGCAATGGGCCGATGTAGCTGTGCTTGCTCGCGAGCTAACTCTCGACCAGGTTGCTACAATTTCGAAGAATATTAAAGACCAAAATATTACCGGTCCATCGGGAAATCTAATTAAACTCGAACTTTTTGCGCATGGCGCTCTCTGCATGGCTGTTTCGGGAAAGTGCTACATGAGCCTTCATCAGGCTAATAGCTCGGCAAATCGAGGTGCTTGTTTGCAAATTTGTAGGCGATCGTACACGGTAACCGACAACGAAACAGGCGACCAGCTTGAAATTGACAATGAGTACATTATGTCGCCAAAGGACTTGTGTACCATTGGGTTTTTGAATAAAATAATCGATTCGGGCGTAACTGTTCTTAAGCTCGAGGGTCGCGCTCGTAGCCCCGAGTACGTAAAAACGGTTACCCAATGCTACCGCGAAGCTGTAAATTCAATTGCCGATGGAACTTATGGTACCGAGAAGATTAAGGAATGGGAGGGACGACTTGTAAAGGTTTTTAATCGTGGTTTTTGGGACGGCTACTACATGGGGCAACGCTTAGGCGAGTGGAGCCATTTTTATGGTAGCGTTGCAACCGAGCAAAAAATATACTGCGGAAAAATAACCAACTTCTTTACAAAACTTGGAGTTGCCGAAATACTTGTAGAGTCGTCGAATTTAAATAAAGGGGATAAGTTATTGATAATTGGCCCATCGACAGGAGTTGTTGAATGTACAGCTGAAGAAATTCGGGTCGACGATAAACCACAGGACTCCGTTGCAAAAGGCATTCGCTGCTCAATAGTTTCGCCAACACTACTTCGCCGAAACGACAAGGTTTACAAAATGATTTCTAAATAAATTTATGGGAAAGTTAATCCTTACCCAAAACTTTGAAACAACATACAATGACACTAGTAAAAACAATTCGATTAAATAAATTTATTAGCGATTCGGGCTTTTGTTCCCGAAGGGAAGCCGATACGCATATTGAGAAGGGTAACGTTTTTGTAAACCGAAAGCGTGCTGCCGTTGGCGATATAGTAAAAACTACCGATAGAGTTTTGGTAAACGGCCATATAATCGAAGCGCAAACCCCCGACGACTTACTACTTATTGCGCTTAATAAGCCAATGGGTATAACAAGCACAACCGAATCGGGAACCGATGGTAACATTATCGAGTTTGTAAATCATAGCCACCGTATTTTCCCCATTGGAAGGCTCGATAAAGACTCGCAGGGTCTCATTTTTCTTACAAATAATGGCGATTTAGTAAATAAAATTCTTCGTGCAGGCAATCGCCACGAAAAGGAGTACGTTGTAACTGTCGACAAAATTATTACCGACGATTTTATCGAGGGTATGGCTGGCGGCGTTCCTCTATTGACTACAAAAACTAAAAAGTGTAAAGTTCAAAAGGAAACCCCATTTATTTTTCGAATAACACTTATTCAGGGGCTTAATCGACAAATTCGTCGTATGTGTAGTTACTTTGGTTACGAGGTAGTTAAGTTGGAGCGTGTTCGCATTATGAACATAACCTTAAAAGGATTACCCTTAGGCGATTGGCGCGACTTTACTGAAGAAGAAGTTAAAGATTTAATGAAGATGCTCGAGCGCTCGTCGTCGACCCCACGAAAGGAACGTTCGTTTAGCAAGAATAGGGAGTTTCGAAAATCATCCCCAAGCGATAGCCGAGGACGAGACGATAGACCAAGGCCTAAATCGAATAGGTTTATTAAAAAGAAAGCCGAAACCGAACCAACCGATACTTCTATTAAATCGAAAAAACCGACAACTACCAAAAAAGGAAAACCTGTATCGAGAAGTTTAAAGGGTAAAAACTCTCCCCGAGAAGATGCAACTCCAAAAAAATGGAAATCGGAGACCAAAACTAAAAGCACACCAACTAAAAAAAGCCCTAAAGTTAGCAAGCCCACAAAGGATAAATCAGCATCAAAGGCAAGTGCTAACCCAAAGAGTTTTAAGAGCTACAGGCAAAAAAGCACCAAGCGCTAGAATTGAAGTTAGGTTCAACAGAAGTTAGGTTTATTTGTTCTTCAAAAAATCTTTGCCATCTTTGTCCTAAACACCATTAAAAACGAATAATTATGACCTTTAGCCAAATTTGTAACACCATATTTTGGGACTGCACAATTCACTACCACACTATGGATAACGTTGATGCAAAACCAACTATTTCGTATAATCCTGGCACAATTGAGCATTCGCTATTTACAAAGAATTGGATTGATGCCGTGCAGTGGCACCTCGAGGACATAATTCGTAATCCACAAATCGACCCAGTTGAGGCGTTAAAGCTGAAACGCCGAATCGACAGCTCAAATCAGGATAGAACCGATTTAGTTGAAATGATCGACAGCTACTTTCTCGAAAAATATGCAAGCATTAAGCCCATTTCGGGCGCAACCCTAAATACCGAAAGTCCCGCTTGGGCTATCGATAGGCTATCGATTTTGGCACTAAAAATTTACCACATGGAGCAGGAGGTTAAACGCACCAACGCAACCCCCGACCATATTGCAAAGTGCCAAACACGTTTAAATACGCTGCTTGATCAGAGGGTCGATTTATCAACAGCAATTGATCAGCTATTAGCCGACATTGAAGCCGGACGAAAATACATGAAGGTTTACAAGCAAATGAAAATGTACAACGACCCTTCGCTAAACCCTGTTCTGTACGCTACCAAAAAGTAGAAATGGAAACCCGAAAGCGAATTCTTGTTACACGTTTCAGTGCTCTTGGCGATGTGGCTATGGTAGTTCCTGTGCTTTGTAGCCTTTCGGAGCAGTTTCCCGAATTCGACATAGTTTTTGCTTCGCAAGGTTTTGCCAACCCTTTAGTAAAAAGCATTCCTAACGTTTCATTCTTCAAAGTCGACTTAAAAGGTCGACATAAAGGCTTTTTGGGTATATGGCGATTAGCAAAGGATTTGAAAAAAATTGGTCCTTGGTTCGCTTTTGTCGACCTTCACAATGTGCTTAGAACAAAAATTCTAAGGATTTTTCTATGCGGATCGGTAAAAAATGTTGCAGTTATCGACAAGGGTCGCGCCGAAAAGCGTGCTCTAACCCAAAGGAAAAATAAAAAGTTAATTCAACTTAAGCATAGCGTAAGTCGCTATGAAAGTGTTTTTAACGAACTTAGAATTGATGTAAATGTTCAATTTAAAAAGATCAACATTAATACTGATTCCTTTGCCCTTTCATCACTCGAAATTGTTAATAAGGGCGAAAAGTGGATTGGTGTTGCTCCTTTTGCAAAGCACAAAGGGAAAATGTATCCGTTAAACTTAATGGAACAGGTTATTGAGCCGTTATCAAAACTGTCTAATACAAAAGTGTTTCTATTTGGAGGCGGACAAGAAGAAATTGAAGTTCTTACCAACTGGGAAAACCAATTTGATAATACTACTTGCCTTGCAGGCAAAATTAAACTCGACGACGAACTTCGAGTGATGGATCAACTAGATGTAATGCTAACAATGGATTCGGCAAACATGCATTTGGCGTCTCTTGTTGGTACACCCGTTGTAAGTGTTTGGGGAGCAACTCATCCTTTTGCAGGTTTTTATGGTTGGAATCAAAACGAAGAAAATGCAATTCAGATTAACGATTTAAGTTGTCGCCCATGCTCTGTATTTGGAAACAAGTCCTGTTTTCGAAAAGACTATGCCTGTATGAACCAAATTACACCCAGCCAAATAGTCGCTAGGGTGTTAAGTTTTCTATAGTCAGTACTATATGAGTACACAGCAAATTCAAGTTAAACTTTTAAGGTATAAGTGCATAGGCTGCAGCTACTGCGTTTCGTTAGCACCCGAAATATTCTCTATTTCGGTTTCCGATGGGAAAATAACATTTTTATTTGAGAATGCATTCGATGACGATACCATTGATGCATTTTTCGACAGCTCTATAGAGCCAATTGCACAGCAAACCGAAAATATTTGTCCCACTGGTGCAATAAAATGTATAATGCATAAACGTTAAAAGGTTTCTTAAGCATTATAAACGCCATCAAAAACAGGCTTTTTATATTTTTTTGTCGAATTATTCATAAAAACAGGTTATAGTTGCCATTTCTTTTTTATTTTTATGTTTTTAAACGAAGTTGAACCTTAAACCCTTAAAACCAAAAACTAAACAGCCATGGAATCCAAAACCCATAAATTAGTAGTTCCTTGGGATTTTAGTCCAGTTACTGAAAATGCACTTCAGTATGCATTTCGCATTGGAGAGATAACAAAGGATTTTAGTATCGATATTATTCACGTGGTTGAATCGTCGGGACTCTTTGCAAAGGGCAAACTTAACGAAAAGGAAGCCACCGAAAAAATTAAAGAAGACGTTGCGAGGCTCAAAGAGCAGTATGGAGTAGAAGTTAAAGGCCAAGTTTTGGAAGGAACAATTTTTAAAACCCTTAGCGACTATGCATTCGATGTTGAAGCCGACATGGTTATAATGGGAACTCACGGAATTAAGGGTGTTCAAAAACTTACCGGTAGCTGGGCTTTAAAAGTAATTGCAGGTTCGAATGTTCCATTTTTGGTTGTTCAAGATGCACCTAAGAGCAAGCGAATTTTTGAAAATGTAATTATGCCCCTCGATTTTAAATTTGAGGAGAAGGAAAAGTTGCAGTGGGCAATTAAAACGTCAACTCAGTACGGCTCTCGAATTCACATTATTTTACCACAAGCAACCGACCACGGGATTCAAAAAAAGGTTTCGTACAACTTGGCTTACGCAAAAAAGCACCTCGACAGCAATAATATTTCGTACGAAATACACAACTCAGGAAAAGGACGCAGTTTCTCCGACGAAATTATAAAACTTGCTGTTGACATTGAGGCCGACCTTATTCTAATAATGACAACTCCCAATCTCGACTTTACCGATTACATGTTTGGAGCGCAAGAGCAGTATGTTATTGCCAACAATGCTAAAATTGCCGTGCTCTGTATAAATCCTGCAATGATAAGCTAAATGTAAAACCATTAGCCATTAAGGCTAAAATTGCCCTTAGTGTCGATTTAACAATATGGTTTTAAGGTTTAAATTTAAGGGCGACTTGCATTAAAAGCAAGCCGCCCTTAAATATTTAAAATCCTAACAGGTTCCTTAGTTCAACTGCGCTGTTTACTTTTTTGCTCTCGAAAGCAAATGTGAATGGCGGCTTAGTTTGCAATCTAAGTTCTTCTATATTAACACCTTTAAACAAGTCGGAAGGATATAAGCCTAGTTCGTTACCGGGCATTAACATAATAATTCGATGACCCGATTCGGGATTAATTCTCATACTGTTATACTGTTCGGGTTTTAAACGAATGTAGCCGCTGTTATCACCAAAAACGATTACAACATCTCCGTATAATGTTTGTGTTGAACTAACAGTAAACGTTGGCAAAATTTCGAACCACTCGTCCATTTTCATAAGTGCATCAAAGTTGTACACCCCAAGCCTATTAATTGAAAATGCTCGAAACGTTTCGGCCATTAAGTCGATACGTTGCTGCTCTTCGGCTAATTGAACCATAGCCTCGTCGTAACGTTTCTGCCATTCGGCAGCGGGTAATTTTAAAAGATTTTTCAGCGGAATTACTGCTTCCATCCGTTTTTTAAACACTTCATCCTTTCGACTATACATTATTTCGTAAACATTGCCACTTATGCGCCTTATGGTATGGTTGGTGATTACCCATTTCCCATTCGAATCCTTATCCCAGTTTATTCTAAAATCGCTAGTCCACTTGGGAATTGCTTTTCCGTCGAGGTCTTTCCATAGTATTTCTTGAGGATGGTAGTACGATTTTCCGAACAAAACCTCGCCGTATGCTACTGCGTTGTACATTTTCACTTTATAGTCTTCGAGTTTTCGTTTAATCGATTTGCTCTCGCGATTCTCTCGAATTTTTTGCCAATCGTTGTTAAGGTATATGTCGAGGAAGCGACCAAAACTTAAAACAAAGTACTCGTTACCCATAAAAAGCGAAGGCTTTTGCGTTTGGAGCGCTGAAAATGCTTCGGCTTTTTCGGTATTAACCTCTGTTTCGGGTAGGTCAATCCAATCCCATGCTCCCGACTGCGGGTTCATGTAGAAAAAACTATAGTCGGAGCCAGCATACTTCGAAGCCAAGCGAATGTCGATTTTTTTGCCTTGGGCAACCGATAGCTTTTCGCCATTTAGCCGGGCATCAATTTCGAACATACCCGCCGTACGAAAATGTCGAGTTTCGCCCATCGATTCGAACTCCATGTGAATTCCGGCTAGCAAAATGTCGATGGCATCGTGAAACTCGCGGTAAAAAATGTCAACGTTACCTGTGGCCACATCTCCATTGCTTTTTACAAAGCAATTTTGGGGAACAAAAATCGATGTTCCGTTGGCAAATTGAAGCATGGTGTCGGTTTGGGCATTAATGGCAAAGGACTTAAGCGGCACCTCCATTCCTGAATATGGGGGCTGGGGTTTCCACTCGGCGGCTTTTTTACAGCTAACCCCAATACTTAATAGCCCTGCGAAAATTGCAAGAGTTACAAAGGTCTTTTTCATAATGGTTTGTTTTGGGTTTTTAATGTTTGGTTTTGGTAAAAGTAATTGGCCACATCGAAGTAAGAAAAACGCCCCATGGAGAGGCTGCCGTATGGAAATGTTTTTTGCTGCGAAACCTTCGCCAGGTCGGGGTAACTTGCTGTAAGTCCAAGGTTATATGCCGACGATAGTATCATTAGCTGCTCGCTGGGATTGCTGTTAATTTCTCTTTTAAACCTTTCGTTTGCTATTGTAATAAAACAGGCAAGGTAAAGGCTTTGCCAGTTAGGCTGTTTTAAGCGGGCAACGCGATCTTTTCGTCTTTCTAATTCGGTGCAATTGGCCTTGTAGGTTACAATTTTGGCAAACTTAAGCTTTAACTGGCTGCTCTTTTCAATTTCGGCCTCGAGGTTTTCAATAAACGATGGCTTCATTTGAAAGCGACCTATCGAGAAATCGGCCACGGTACTTCCCCCGGTAACATATGCAAGTTCGAGTGCGGTAGTTTCGGCAAAATCGCGAAAGCGGTTGTAGCGAATAATCTCGGGAAACACCACTGAAATTGCTAAATCGGAGTTTATGCCAAAGGCATTAAAGTACTGTTTAAAATGGACAAGATTCTTTTTATAGAAAGCAACCGACTCGTGATAAGATTCGCCAAAATACTCCTCGGGCGAAAGTGCATTAGCATTTATAGAGCTGCTAAAAAGCAAAGTTGCAATCCAAACACATTTCATCCTAAGTTTTTATTTAAAGTTAGCGAAAAAATGAATGGCTACAATTATTAAACTCATCTATGCCCTTTTTTAATACTTTTGTGGTGAAAAATAAATGTTTGCGTGCTCGACATAAGAACTCCAAGATGGTTTGCTGCATACACAAAGCCCAAGAACGAAAAAAAAGTTCTTGAGCGGCTTACTGCTATTGGCATTGAGGCATACCTTCCGTTACAAAAAAGGTTGAAGCAATGGAGCGACCGAAAAAAGGTTAGTGAAGAGCCCGTTATTCGCTCTTACATTTTCGTTCGCATTGTTGAGAAGGACTACTACAAGGTACTAAATACAGCTGGAGTAATTAGGTATATAACCTTTGAAGGAAAGGCAGCACCAATTCCCGACAAGCAAATAGAGGTACTCAGGCAACTTCTCGAACAAAACCTTGCCATTGAAGCAGTTGAAGAACAATTACAACCAGGCGAAATGGTCGAAATTCGAATGGGAAGCATGATGGGTATTACTGGCGAACTTGTTGAACACAACGGAGCCAAAAAGGTAATAATTCGAATCGATCACGTTTCGCACTCGCTGCTGGTTACCCTACCAAAGGAGTATATTGCTAAAGCAATTTAAATTTTAGCAACACGGTCAGCGTGTCGGCCACCCTCGAACTGGGCATTTAAAAATGCATCGACAATCTTTTTTGCCTCTTCAATCGTTACGTAACGAGCAGGAATAGCACATACATTGGCATTATTATGCTGGCGGGCAAGTGCAGCAATTTCGGGAATCCAGCTAAGAGCCGACCTTATGCCCTTGTGCTTGTTAGCGGTAATATTTACACCGTTGCCACTGCCACAGAATACAAGCCCTAAGTCGAACTCTCCATTTTCAACAGCCGTAGCAAGTGGGTGAACAAAATCGGGGTAATCGACACTCTGATCGGTGTATGGTCCAAAGTCCTTTACTGTATGACCAGCATTTTGAAGGTAAGGAATAATCTCCCTTTTTACCGAAAACCCAGCATGGTCGCCGCCAAGGGCAATTTTATATAATCTCATGGTTATTGCTATTTTTGCAAATATAATCAATTCTATAGCCATATTTTGCTTGTTGTGGACTGTAGACTGCTAACTGCTGATTGAAAATGTCGGGAATTTACATCCATATTCCGTTTTGCCGTAAAAAGTGCGCCTACTGCGACTTTTACTCCGTAGGAGAAGGTTTTGGCACCGAAAGGTTTACCCAAATACTTATACATGAACTTGAACTACGAAAAAATTACCTTGAAACGATAAACAATTCAATAGAAACCATTTACCTAGGTGGTGGTACACCATCGCTTTTAATAATTGACGAGGTTGAGCAAATCCTCTCTTCAATTAAAAGAACTTTTCCCGTTGTACAAAATGCCGAAGTAACAATGGAGGTTAATCCCGACGACCTTTCTCGTGAATACCTTTTCAGCTTACGAAAAAAAGGGGTTAACCGACTAAGCATTGGCATTCAATCGTTTTCCGATACCGATTTAACGTTTTTGGGAAGACGGCACAATGCGCAAAGCGCAATCGAATCGGTTAAAATGGCTCAGGATGCTGGTTTCGATAATATAAGCATCGACCTAATTTATGGAATCCCATCGTCGTCGAACGAAATTTGGGAGGAGAACCTAAAAACTGCGTTTAGCCTCAATATCCAGCACCTTTCGTGCTACCATCTTACCATTGAGCCATTAACGGCGCTTTACCGAAAATGGCAAAAGGGAACTGTAAACCCCATTTCCGAAGAGCAAAGCGTGGCACAATTCAACATTCTTTGTGAAATGGCTGCAAAACATGAATTTGAGCACTATGAGGTTTCGAACCTTTGCAAGCCAAAATACGAGTCGAAACACAATTCGGCTTACTGGAAAGGTATTCCGTACTTAGGATTAGGTCCTTCGGCACATTCGTACAACAGTGTAAGCCGTTGCTGGAACCCAGCCTCCATTTCGGTTTGGGCCGAAGCGATTGAAAAGGGAATCTCGCCCGCTGAAACCGAAATACTAACCGAGAAAGATATGTTAAACGAATACCTTATGGTTTCGCTACGAACAGCCTGGGGAATTGACTGTTATGAAATTGAGGAAAAGTTTGGTGTAAAAAACTCAATTAGAATAAAGGAAATTGCTAAAAAATATATCGAAAACAGTTCAATGCTATTTAATGGCAGTAGAATTTCGATTAATCCCTCGCACTTTTTTGTATCGGATTCGATTATTTTGGATTTTATTGAAGAGTAAAAACTTAGTAACTAATCAGTATGATTAAATCACTAAAATTCAAACACATGCCACAAATTAACTTCGTTGAGGGCTAAAGCCGTTCGCAGATTAAAAATCTACAATTTAATTAGAATTTCCTCAGATAAAACAACCTTTGGTTGTTTTAAATCTGTGAATCTGTGGCAATTATATTTTAATTTAGAAACTGATTAGTTACAAAAATTAAACCGTAAAGAACCGATAACGGTTTGGGGTTTTATGCATACAGGAAGAATGGAATAGCATCATTATCGAAGGATACGAAGTTTAGATAAAGCTGAAACGACTCCAAATTCGCTAGAAAACATGCTTGCATTACATACTTTGTTGGAGCTTAACTTATAATCCTTCAATTACCTCTATAGTTAATCCTGTTGATTTAACTATTAAATCAATAGAAACATTGTTGTATTTTAACTCTTTAGCAATTTGAATTTTTTCATTCTTTCTTTCCTCTTTTCTAATTCTATCTTCCTCGTCCACTTTAAGAGACCACGCCATACTTGCATTATACCTTAAATCCTCTTGATATTTTTTATATGTTACTAATTCTTCTTCCGATAATCTGTCGACCCTTAAAAGTTCCTTGGCTTTATTAATACCTTGCGCTGTAAAATCGTCCTTTATCTCATTGTTTTTCAGGTAGTAAATCCATTCGTCAAGCGTTGACGTTGCAATGTCGTTGAATTGATTAACCTTGACTACGTAGTATTCGGGGAAAATTTCAAACGGCTCATTCTTCCCAAGAATTTCAACCTGCTTGTCGGATAGTTTTAACTTATCCTTTTTATGAATTCCAACAAAATCAGTTCTTCCATAATAGATGTAGTCGTCTCCCTGTCCAAGGTCAAAATACACAATGTTAACTGAATATACTTTTTTAACGTTCTTGTAAGGCTCTCCAACTGATATGTATTCTGTAATTACTTTTGATGTTCCATATGCCATTCTGTGGAAATAGTCGTACTCATTCTGATTCTGCATTTCAACTATAACCGTTTCTCCCTTTGAATTTTTCACAAGAATATCAACACGATTGTACTTGTCGTTATCGAATTTTTGATTACCCTCACTCTCAAGAATTGTTTCGATCGTAATCCTCTCTTTCAGCAATTCCGACAGAAACCCCTCAAGTACTGTGAAGTTAGCCTTGTTTCTTAGTAATCGCTTAATAGCCCAATCGAACCGTATTAAATTCCTGTTATTCATGAATATAGTTTTGGACAAAGATAATTATTTTTCGGGTTCGTATTTTGAATCTATGTTGCATTTTCCTCTTCATGCCCTACCCCAAACGGTTTGAATATGGTGCGTTTGGCATTTCAAAGCTCCAATCATTCAATATTCTACAATGTTTATAATTGCTAACATCCTCATATTTAGCACCATCTGCCAAGTGCACTATATTTATTGTTAACGGCTTTTATTTTTAACTAATATCATTCAACCTCTTTTAAAGGTGCCGGGTATGAAAAGCATATTTGCTTAAATAACCATTTATTTTCACTCTTTATTAATGATCCAACCATTCGTATCTCATAAACTTTTCCATTTCTCCATGGGCCACTTTCTCCAACAACCTCAAACCATGCCACCTCATTGTCTATCCTTATATCTATTTTCTCAATTGGGATTTTAAGGTCAAACCATTTTTTCCAGTCCCAGAGAGTCAGATTTTTCACACTCTCTTTTCCCTTAAAGAACTCATGTGAAGCAATCCCCATAAAAACTATATCGTTTGAGAACATTTTAAGAAAGTCGTCAATTATTGTTGTATCTCTTTTTGTATATCCATCTTGAAATTGCTGTAAAACTTCGGTAACATCTTTTCTGTCTATCTGTTCGGTATTATTTGTTTGCGAAAATGATACCGTATTAAATGTCAGCAATATAAGCGATATTAAAATAATATTTAGTTGTTTCATATTATAATAATTTTATTGTTTTTTTTCTGTAATTATCAATAACCTTAGTACTCACCCAATAGATATCAGTTTTTCCTCTCTGAGGATTACTGGAGGATTGTACAAAATCATCTTTAATTTTTTTATACGTTAATTTTTTCAGGTCATTATGTAATTCAACTGGTTGATTTGAAACAAAAAAGAAATATTTCCCATCAGGTGAAGTAATAGGGCAAAATTCTCTGCCAGTCATATTTATCTCTTCACTCATCCTTTGTGGATTGCTCCAACTTCCTTCACTATTAAATGTTATATATAAACCAGAGCCCTCCTCTCTTCCATATGATGAGAATATCATATAATCTTCTTCAGAGGAAATAAAAACATCACCTTCCCAATGACTGTTTATAGTGTCATTTAGCCTAACCGGGTTTTGGAAACCATTTTCGTCTTTCTCAGCATAAAAAATGTCTTTGTTATTCTTTCCTATCCTTCCGGAGGAGAAATACAGTTTTCCATTTTTGGTAAGACTTGGGTATGTTTCATCTGCCTCTGAATTAATCCCATTTTCTAATCTTTCCGGTTCTGACCAATTCTCTCTATCTTTTTGAGTTCTCCAAATATCCCAATCACTTTTGGCTTTGTTTGTTGAATCAATGGGTCTTTTAGAAATAAAGTAGAGCCAATTACCATCATAAGAAATAAAAGGATCAGCGTCAGAATATTCACCTGAAAATGGAGCTACCTCTGGTTCAGACCATTGTTTGCCATCATATTTCATCATCACAATAACCAATTGTCCGTTAGGCATCCTAATAGAATAATAAAACTCTTTATAATCAGGCGAAAATGCAGCATTGATCTCTGCCATTCCTGTTGAAACAATATTAGGAGCAAAAATTTCAGGTTTTAGTCCGGGTTCTTTTTGTCCTAAGTATTTGCCTGTCAATTTAGGAAATTTTCCCTCCGCTTCTTGTTCTATTATATTGTCATTGCATCCAAATAATGTGATTGCAATCAAAGTTAAAATCCAGAATTTTGTCATGTTTATTTTGTTTATTCGGGGTTCTTTATAATGCCGTTAACATTCGGATACAAAGGTTTTCGCAAAGAATAGTTTTTACACCCGCTTACTATAAATAATTTTATGGTCATCAACATCATAAAAATCCTTTAAAACGGCATCGCGATTATAGCCTGCCGAATCGTAAAAATGTTGAGTTGGCTCGTACTGTGGCTTTAACGATGTCTCAATGTATAATGCCCTTCCTCCAAGTTCCTTAACATGCTTTTCAACTTCGGAAAGAAGTCTCTTGCCAATTCCCTTTCCTCGGAAATCGCTATGGGTTGCAATCCAGTATAAATCCCAGCTACCAATTGTGCAGGGTATTGTTCCGTAGCAGGCATATGCTGCGGTTCGTCCATCGACTTCGACAAAATTGAAAAAGTAACCCGACTCAATACCCTTCTCAAGGCGCTCCTCAACCAGTTCGACGGCAACATCGATTTCGTGGTTCTGAAAAAAACCCGATGAAACAATAATGTCTCTGACAGTTTCAATGTCGGAACGTTTTGGCTCTGTCCTAAAAGTTATATTGCCAGTCATTATATTTTATGCTTTAGGTTGGGAATATCGTTAACTATTCGTCGAATTGCCTCGTGGTAAGGAATTCCATCGTTTCCACAAGCTGCATGAAAACCCGAATCGGGCGAAATACATGGGTTCGAATTAATTTCAAGTACAAAGGGATTTCCGTTTGGGTCGACACGTAAATCGACGCGAGCATACCCATTTAATCCAAAAGTAATCCAGCAATGACGCACAATTTCTTTAAGCCTTTCGATTAGGGCAGCATCTTCGGGTTTATACTCAAAGGTTCGGCGAGTACTTTCGTACTCAAAGGTATCTTCGGTCCACTTCGAGGTGTAGCCCATAACCTTTGGTTTTCCTTCGGGATAGTTAATAAACTGCATTTCGGCGGGAGTGAGCACAAGTGGCCCATTTTCGGTGGCCATAACCGAAATGTTAAACTCGCGACCATCAACGTACTCCTCAATGAAATACTCGGCTGGGCTATAGTTTACAAGTTTTTGCTTAAACTCTGTGTCGTTTCCATAAAAAACGTTTTCCTCGTCAATACCAAGCGAACCATCTTCCCAAATAGGTTTTAAAATATAGCGCGTGCTGGGTTCGAGCAAATGGGAATCCTTTGGCGAAAACCACTTAGCTGTTGGAATGCCAGCCGAAAACATTTTCTCTTTGGTTAAAACTTTTGAAGTAGTTATAAATGTTGCCTCAAGGTTTCCTCCCGAAAATGGCATTTCCATAGCCGAAAGCAGCGCGGGCGAAAGCACTAAAAGTTTTCCTTTATTGTTAATGGATTCAACAAGGTTGAACACAAAATCGGGTTTGCGACGCTTGAGTTCCTCCTCAACCAAATCGAGCCTTAGTGAGAAAGTAAGTTCGGTAAATGAAACACCAAGAATTGTGAGCATTTCGCCAACAACTTTAACCTGATCGAGAACATCGGCTTCGTCGGCTGTAGGATTTTCGGAAAGTTGGTTATAAAGAATTACGCAGTTTAGCTTATTCATTTATTTTAAAAGTTCTAAGAGTTTATACCCGACAGCACCTTATGGTCTGCCCTTATAGAAACCCGCTCCAGAGCCGATTCCATAATCATTTTTAATAGTTGCTTATATGTTACGCCCTCTTTACCTGCAAGCATTGGCAAATCGCTGTACTCTGGGTTAATTCCGGCTAGAGGGTTTACCTCAATAAAATTTGGAATGCCGTTTTCATCCATTTTCAGGTCAACCCTACCTCCGTCGCGGCAGCCTAAAGCTTTCCACGAATTTAATGCAACTTCGCTGCAGGCTAAAAGTTCAGCTCCCGTTGCCATACGGTACTCAACAATGCCATTCCAGTTTTCCTTTGTGTGCATCGAGTAGGTTTGCTCTTTTGCCTTAGGAGTAATAATTATCTCCATTGCGCCAATTGCCTTTGCATTTTCGCCAGTTCCAACAATGCCAACGGTAAACTCCCTGCCTGGCAGAAAAGTTTCGACTAAAACTGGTTGCTTAAATGTTATTAAAAGTCTATCGCAAACCTCTATTAACTCGTACTGCGAGTGAACCTTCGAAAGCCCATCAATCCCTTTTCCAGAGCCTTCGGCAACAGGCTTTGCAAACAAGGGAAACGGTAGCTGAACTTTTTCGGCATCCTCAATTGTTTCAATAAGGGCAAAGTTGGCAGTAGGAATTCCTGCATCGCGAATAATTCGCTTGGTAAGCCCCTTGTGTAAGGTTAGCGATAGTACAAGTGGATCGGAAAAAACGTAAGGAATATTGTAGGCATCGAGAATTGCTGGAACCTGCGCTTCGCGACCAATTCCGTACATTCCCTCACATATATTGAAAACAATATCCCACTTTTTACCCTGGTTTAGTGCAGCTAAAAGGGCCTTTACATTTCCAATTCGTTCAACTTCAAACCCCAATTCTTTAAGGGTTTCTTCAACTGCTGCAATGGTAACCTCCGAATCGAATTCGGCAGTTTCCTCGTGCGTATAGCCTTCCTTTGTGTAGTCGGTTCGAAGATCGTAAGTAAATCCAACAAGCATGTATAGTTCCTCCTATGAGTTCAAGAATATGGTTCCTGAACAGTCAACCAGTAATTGTAGTAATATCAATCTATATAATCGGGATATCGAAAAAGTTGATTCTCGTAGTTCTTGAGAATAACCTCGCCGTTTTCTTCGCCCATGTAGTACTCGGGAAGAAGAGGAATTTTCCCACCTCCACCCGGGGCATCGATAACATAAGTGGGAATTGCGTACCCTGTTGTAAATCCGCGTAAACCCTTAATAATTTCCAAACCCTTGGCAACATGAGTTCTAAAGTGAGCCGAGCCAGGAATAGGGTCGCACTGGTAAAGGTAGTATGGACGAACGCGAATTTTTAGAAGCCCGTGCACAAGATCCTTCATGGTTTTAACAGTGTCGTTAACGCCCTTAAGCAGTACAGTTTGACTTCCGAGCGGAATACCTGCATCGGCAAGGCGACGGCACGCTTCGGCAGTTTCGGGAGTTATTTCGTCGGGATGCGCAAAGTGCAAACTTAGGTATAGCGGATGGTACCGTTTAAGAATTGAAACCAAGCTTCGAGTAATTCGCTGTGGAAGTACCGTTGGCACTTTGGTGCCAATACGTATCATTTCTACATGAGGTATTTGTCGAATTGAAGACAACAGGTACTCAATGTGCGAATCGGGCATTGTAAGTGGGTCGCCACCAGAAATGAGCACGTCGCGAACCTCGGGGTGGTTTTTAATATAGTCAATTGCGGGCTGCCAAGCCTTAATTCCCACGTGGCACTTATCTTTTGCCACCATGTGCGAACGGGTACAGTAGCGGCAGTAAGCCGAGCAAAAGCCCGTAGCAAGAAATAGTACCCTATCGGGGTAACGGTGAACTAAGTTTGGAACTGGGCTAAAATGCTCTTCGGACAATGGGTCCGAAGCCTCGCCACAACTCATTACTAACTCGTTAAGCGTAGGCACCATTGTGCGGCGAATTGCTTGAACGGGATTATTTTCGGCAATTAGGCTTAGGTAGTAAGGAGTAATGCGCAACGGCAGGGCATGCTGAGGATTAGCAATGGCACTAAGTTCTTCGCTTGTTAGGGTAACAAACTTCGAAAGTTGCACGTGCGAGGTAATGCTATTGCGTACCTGCCATTGCCAACTATTCCATTCCTTTTCGGTTATTTGAGGAAAGTGTTTTTCCTGAAATGTTTTAGAACGACTGCTTGGTGAAATGCGTTCGTTTCCGGTTCGAACTCCGACCTTATTTAGGCCGAACGACACCTCGGAGGTGTTCGTGGAAATCGAAATTATACTTGGGGGTTCATCGTCTTCGGAGAACTCATTGAGAAGGTAGACTAGCTTCTCGTGTTGTTTTTCTTCCATTCTTAGGCTTTTGTTGTGTTATTTGCCTGTAATTAAATATGTTAACTAATTTATTATTCAACGAATAATGATGCAAATATTAGCATAAAAATGAACCTATATCATTTTTAAACCAAAAAAATGAAGCTTGCACCCAAAATATTTATTAACCGACTTATTAACAGGTGCTTTGTTAAGCAAATTTCCCCTTTATTTATTCAATAAATTGACAAAAAAGCCTTAGGTAAAAGACAACAGCTATTTACCGAAAATTTCACATATTTTTCAAACCAAACATTTGAAGACCTTGATGAAAAACAACCTGATTCTTTATCAATAAAAAGATAATTAAAATTGCAGATTGATACGTTCACTGTAAATTAGCCAATATTAAAAAACTCTTCTTCGCATTCGTCAACTATATAAGTCAATACAAGTCAATTACAAACATTTACTTTTTTATGTTTCTGCTTATATTGAACCAATAAAAATAACGGATATATAACGACATAAATACTCAAATAACTATTTTTGCAATTTACTGAAAACACTATGAATTACGGAATACTTGATTTTCTAGGCCTAGTTGGATCTTTAGGGCTATTCCTTTTTGGAATGAAAATGCTGAGCGAATCGCTCCAAAAAGTAGCAGGCGATCGAATGCGAAGCATCCTTTCGGCAATGACTTCGAATAGGTTTAAGGCAATACTAACCGGGGTGCTTGTAACTGCAATAGTTCAGTCGAGTTCGGCCACCACCGTAATGATAGTAAGTTTTGTAAATGCTGGCCTACTTTCCTTAATGCAATCGGTAGGGGTTATTATGGGGGCAAATATTGGCACAACGGTTACTGCATGGCTAATATCGCTTTTAGGATTTAAGTTTAACATTAGCATATTAGCCTTACCCTTAATTGGAATAGGGTTTCCCCTAATTTTTAGCAAAAGGGATAGTCGCAGGTCGTGGGGTGAACTTATTGTTGGGTTTTCGCTCCTATTTCTAGGCCTCGATTTTTTAAAGAACTCCGTTCCAAACATTAGTCAAGAACCCGAAATACTCTCTTTTCTTGCAAACTATACTTCACTTGGGTTCTTTTCGCTTATTCTTTTTGTTGGTATTGGAACACTTTTAACCGTAGGAATTCAGTCGTCGAGTGCTACAATGGCTCTTACGCTTGTTATGTGTAATAACGGCTGGATAAGTTTTGAACTTGCCGCGGCCATGGTACTTGGCGAAAATATTGGAACAACAATTACAGCCAATATAGCTGCTGCCGTTGGCAATGTTGCCGCTAAAAGGGCCGCTAGGGTGCACCTTTTGTTTAACCTAATAGGGGTTACGTGGATGCTTATTGTATTTAAAAGTTATACATCAACCATTGCCGATTTTGTTATAAGTTCAGGGGGAAACTCTCCTTATGAAAACCCCTCCAGCGTTCCCATTGCGCTTTCAATTTTCCACTCAACATTCAATGTTCTTAATACATTAATTCTTGTGTGGTTTGCAAAGTATATTGTAAAAATTGCCGAAAAACTTGTTAAAAGGGTAGATGATGATGAAGTTGACCACAGGCTACAGCATATAAGCATAGGATTACTTTCTACCTCCGAGTTATCGCTTCTTCAGGCTAAAAAGGAAATTATTTTATACGCCAAGCGTACCTACAGAATGTTCGGTTTTGTTAAAGAATTATTTAAGGAAACCAACGAGAACAACTTCCAATCTACATTTGACCGTATTGAAAAATACGAAAATATTAGCGATCGGGTAGAGGTTGAAATAGCAACTTACTTAGCACAGGTGTCAACACACGACCTTAGCGAAGAAAGTTCGAGAAGGCTTCAAGCTATGCTTAAAATAATAAGCGAAATTGAGAGTATTTCGGACAGCAACTACAACCTTTCCCGCATTTTAAGGCGTAAAAAAGCAGGAAACATATGGTTTAACCAAGATGTTCGCGACAACATTAATCATATACTGGCATTAGTTGAAGAAGCCTTATTGATAATGATTGAAAATCTTCAGCAGGGCTACTCAAATATCAACCTAGGACCAGCTTATGAGGCCGAGGAAAAGATAAACCAGTTTCGAAACAAGCTTCGCGATGAGCATATTAACAATGTGGAGGCTAGCAAATACAAGTATCAGGCAGGGGTAATATACAACGATTTATTTAGCGAGGCCGAACAGCTTGCCGACTATATAATAAACGTTTCGGAAAGCATTGCTGAAATTAACAAGCCACTTAACAAGCCTGCTTCAAAAACAGAATAGCCTTAGCCCTTTAGGGCTTCGGCTCCCGATACTATTTCTAATATTTCTTTAGTAATTGCCGCTTGGCGCGCCTTATTGTACTGTAGGGTGAGGTTTTGAATAATGTCGGTTGCGTTATCGGTTGCTTGGTGCATAGCAGTCATACGGGCACCATGTTCGCCAGCAGAACTCTCGAGTATATACCTATGAAGAGTAACTTTTACGGTTTTTGGTATAATAACCTCAGCAATTTGAGACTTTGAGGGTTCGTAAATAAAATCGGCCGATATTTCGTTGGTCGATTTCTCGATACTTATTGGTAAAAGTTTTTCGATTACAGGCTCCTGTAGCGCAGGGTTTTTAAAGATATTGTAAACCACGTAAACGGCATCGTATTCTTTGTTTATAAACAAACCACTAAGTAAATCGGCCAGTTGAGCCGATTTACTATAGCTGGGCTTGTCGATAATATCGCTGCTAAACATTTTAATATTATACCCTTTACGATTAAAAAAGTCGTTTCCCTTTTTACCTAAACAGTAAATTTCGAGTTCGTTAGTTCCCCAAAGCTCGGGAAGAAGACGTGGTAAGTCTTCCGATACTTTTTTAAGTATGTTTTGGTTAAAACCGCCACACATACTCGAATTGGATGTAATTACCACCAATGCTGCTTTGTGTGGCCTATCAACTTTTCTAAACCACTTTATAAAACTTGTATCGTCTTGGTCTTGGGCAATTTGATTAAGTATGTCGTATGTTTTCTTTGCGTAGGGCTTATACCTCGCAATAACCTCTTGTGCTTTATGAAATTTCGCAGCCGACACCATTTTCATGGCGCTAGTTATTTTTCGGGTGGCAGCAACCGACTGAATTCGGGTTCGAATTTCCTTGAGGTTAGACATGGTTTACTTTATAATGTATTTACTAGCAATTTCAGCTGCTATATCCGTTAGGGTTTTTGCTATTTCATCGGTATAATCCCCTTTTTCAAGCGATGCTAGTGTTGCAGAGTACCTGTCGCGAAGCGCTTCAAGGAAATCCAGTTCGAATAGCTTGGTTTTGTCAACAGGAATCAATCTTAGTAACCCATTTGTACCACAATAAATAATTGCAACCTGCTCGCCAACGGCCATTGGCGAGTACTGATTCTGCTTTAGTATTTCAACATTCTTTATTCCTTTGTCGAGCACGCTAAGTGTTGCTGCATCGAGGTCGGAACCAAATTTCGAAAAGGCTTCGAGTTCGCGAAACTGAGCTTGGTCGAGTTTTAAAGTTCCAGCCACCTTTTTCATCGACTTAATTTGCGCCTTACCCCCTACCCTCGATACCGAAATACCAACGTTAATTGCTGGGCGAACACCGCTGTGGAAGAGATTTGACTCGAGAAATATTTGACCGTCGGTAATTGATATAACATTAGTGGGAATATATGCCGAAACGTCGCCTGCCTGTGTTTCGATAATTGGAAGCGCAGTTAACGAACCCCCACCCTTTACCATGTGGGCAATTGATGCGGGCAAATCGTTCATTTGACGGGCAATTTCGTCGGACTTAATAATTTTAGCGGCACGTTCGAGAAGGCGGCTATGGAGATAGAATACATCGCCAGGATATGCTTCGCGTCCTGGTGGGCGACGAAGAAGAAGCGACACTTCGCGATACGAAACGGCTTGCTTCGAAAGGTCGTCGAAAACAACCAAAGCAGCTCTTCCGGTATCGCGGAAAAACTCACCTATTGTCGCTCCGGCAAATGGTGCATAGAACTGCTGCGCAGCAGGGTCGGCAGCCGTTGCAGAAACAATAGTGGTGTACTGCATTGCGCCATTATCTTCGAGGGTTTTGGCAATACTGGCAACTGTTGACCCTTTTTGCCCAATGGCAACGTAAATGCAGTATACAGGTTCGCCCCTTTCGAAGTTACCTCGCTGGTTAATTATAGTATCGATTGCAATTGCAGTTTTACCTGTTTGGCGGTCGCCAATAATAAGTTCTCTTTGGCCACGGCCAATTGGAATCATGGAGTCAATTGCCTTTATTCCTGTTTGGAGCGGTTCGGTAACAGGCTGACGATAAATAACACCAGGAGCTTTGCGTTCCAAGGGTAATTCGAAAGTTTCGCCAGTAATTGGGCCTTTGCCATCGATAGGTTCACCAAGGGTATTAATAACACGACCTAACATGCCTTCGCCCACTTGAATTGAAGCAATGCGCTTAGTTCGCTTAACCCTAAATCCCTCTTTAACCAATTCGGACGATCCAAGTAGAACAACCCCAACATTATCCTCTTCGAGGTTAAGCACAATGCCTAAAATTCCCGACTCGAACTCGACCAATTCGTTCGACTGAACCTCGGTAAGTCCAAATATACGGGCAATACCATCGCCAACTTGGAGTACAGTTCCAACCTCTTCGAATCCCTCTTTAAGGTTAATACCCTCGAGTTCCCTTTTAAGAAACTGGGATACCTCCGATGCTTTTATTTCTGCCATATCAATCTATTTCTTTCAATGTCCGAGTAATAACTTTTCCACTCTTTTTAAATCGCCTTTTATGCTTTTATCAACCTGTTTGTTGTCGATTGTAAAAACAAAGCCTCCTATTAAACTTGGCTCAACCTTAAAGTTTAGTTCAAGGCTTTTATCGTACTGACCTGCAATAAAACTTTCGATGGTTTTTTTTAGGTCTTCGGATGGTTCGTGAGCACATGCAACCTCGGCCAAAACAATTCCATTTTTATGCCTATAGTATTTCATATACATTAAAAGGGAATTCTTAAGGCTTTGTATTCGCTGCATTTTAATAAGCAACTGCACAAATCGACTGAGTAAAGGGGTGAATTCTTTAGCAAAATGTACTAATACCTGCTGTTTTTTATCGATGGGAATTGTGTTGTTGGCAAGAATCGATTTTACTTCAGGGTTGCCGTCAATAATGCTAATTAACCTTAACGCTTCGCTATAAACATTAGATGCGCAGTTATTATCAATTGCCCAATTGAGCAGGGCGTTAGCATATCGAGCAGAAACTCTTCCGGAATCCATAAACTAATTTTTTGTGGTCATTTCGTTAATTATACACCGAATTTGCTCCTCGTAACCTTGCTTGTTGCTAAGTTCCTTTCGCAGTATAATTTCAGCCATTTGTATTGCTAATGTTGAGGCATAGGCCTTAAGTTCGGTTTGCGCCACCTCCTTTTCGTGAATAATGGTTAGCCTTGCTTGCTCGAGAAACTTTTTAGCGTCAACTTGTGCCTTGTCGGTAGCCTCTTTAACCATACGCTCCCTAAAGACCTTTGCTTCGAGCATAATAGCGTCGCGTTCTTGGCGAGCAAGATTGGCCATTTCGGCATTTTGTTCGTGAAGTTTAACCATTTCGTTGCGTGCACTATTGGCTTCGCGAAGCGATTTTGCTATTTGCTCTTCGCGATGCTTAAGGCCTTGTAAAATGGGTTTCCATGCAAATTTCTTTAGAAGCCAAATAACGATTCCAAACGAAATTAACATCCAAACAAGAAGGCCGTAATCGGGAGTTATGAGTCCCATGGCAAGTTAAGTTTAGAATTATAAGAATAGAACCAGAGCGCAAACAATAATTGCGAAAAAAGCAACCCCTTCGATAAGAGCAGCAGAAACAACCATGTTTGAACGTATGTCGCCTGCGGCTTCGGGTTGACGGGCAATAGCTTCAAGCGCAGCAGCTCCTATTCGAGAAATACCTATAGCAGCAGCAAGTGCAACTATTGCAGAACCAAATGATGCTCCGAATTTTGCAGAAGCTTCAGCAGAGATTTGAAAAAGTACCATTAATGTTGTCATATTTACTATTTTTAGGGTTAATACTAATATTTAGTGATGTTCGGCGGTTGCCATTCCTATAAAGAGTGCCGTAAGCATGGTAAACACGTAAGCCTGAATGGCGGCAACAAGTAGTTCGAGCATTGTCATAAAAATAACCAATAAAACGCTTATTACCGATATTCCATAGCCAAAGTAAACATTTATTGATCCGAATATAAAGATGAGGGAGAAAAGAACAATTGCAATCATGTGACCAGCCAATATGTTGGCAAACAAACGAACCATTAAAACGAATGGTTTTATAAAAATCCCTGTAATTTCAACTACAGGCATTATGGGTATAGGAACTTTAAGAAACCAGGGTACACCTGGTGTGTTTACAATATGTTTCCAGTAATGCTTGTTTGCGCTAATTGTAATAATTCCAAACGAGAAAATGGCTAAAGCCATTGTTACGGCAATGTTGCCTGTTACGTTTGCTCCTGCAGGAAATATTGGAATAAGACCTAAAAGGTTGTTAATCCATATAAAAAAGAACATGGTTAGCAAAAATGGCATATACGAGCTGTAATGCTTTTCGCCAATTGAAGGGATTACAATGTCATCGCGAACGAATATAACAATAATTTCGATTAAGTTTTGTATTCCAGTAGGTGCAACATTTGGGTTTCGCTTGTAGGTTTTTGCAATTGAAATAAACAGCCAAAGCATTATAAAAAGCGAAGTAAGTACTGCAACAACATTTTTCTTCATCGAAAAATCGAGCGGAAGGGGTGCGCTTTCAACCAGAGTTCCATCGTCGTTTGCTTCGCTAATTTTTCCTTTAAGTTTTCCTTCGGTGTTTAGCCAAAATCCTTTATATGCACTATGCCCGTGGTGAAAATTACTCGACATAAAAACGTAAACCTTGCCTCGCAAGCGGCTATAAAGTATAATTGGAAGTGGAACCGATACGTGAGTGTGCCCAATGGTGGCTATGTGCCACTCGTGCGAATCGCCAATGTGGTCGAAAATAAATTCACCTGCGTTGAACTTCTTTTTAGGGCTATCGGTATTTTGGTGCTGGGGCGTAGCGGTAGTGTCGGGAGAGGAAGCAAATGTACTTCCAGCTGCAACGATACAAACGAGTTGAATTAGTAGTATTTGAAATAAGCGTTTAGCCATTTCTTTTGCGTTTTAGCTAAACTCAAATGTAGAAACTTTTACTTTATGTGATGCTTATTTAGAGGTGATTTTCCTCATGTATTTATTTATCTCAATTACCTCTAATGCAAGGGATGTAGCATAAAGGGTAAAAAACACAATGATTATGGGTATTGCGCTTTGCTTATTGAAGTAAATAGTTACCGCAAAAACTAAAAAAGAGCCAAAAAGTTTTACGAGGGTTAACACCATAAAGTTTCTATAAAATTTGGCGAAAGATAAGGCTTGCATTTTTACAAGAGCTCGAAAAACTATGATGTTAAGCACTAAGAAGTAACCAAAAATAGCAGGCACCATGTGTGTGTAATGGCTTGGAAAAAAGAATATAAAAAGAAAGGTGCACACAGCACCTAACCCAGTGAATAACAAAAGTGTTTTTATAATAAATTTTCGAATTGCTAACTCTTGGTTCATTTCGATTTACATTTGAAATGAAGGTTACGCTTTTTTATCGTTTTCGTTGGTAATGTTGGGTTGCAACTTGTTTGGCGCTTCGTTTTCGCTACTCATATTGCAGTATCCGGTAAACTTACTTCCTGGCTCAATTGCAAGGCGACTGGTGAAAATATCGCCCAGAACTTTTGATGAAGACTTAAGGGACAGTAGCTCCGAAACAGTTATTTTGCCATCGATAAAGCCCGACACATCGGAGTTTTTACAGCTAATTTCACCTTTAATTTTTCCTGTTTCGCCAATAACTATTTTGCCTTTGGCAACAATGTTTCCAACAAGAACACCATCAATACGAAGATCGCCATTACAGGTTACGTCTCCATGAATCTCTGTACCTAATCCAATTAGGTTAATGTTGTTGGAAGTGGTTTCGGGTTCGTTATACTTAGCCATTGTAAATCAGTTTTTTAAATTGAAACATAAATTAATAGAAAGGCAAAAATATAAAATTGAAGCAACAAATAGCAACTAAATATCATAAAAAGCACATTCTAATCATTTTTGTCGGATAACAAACTGGGCGTAGTGCAATTTTGCTGGGAGGGCTCGGTGTTTGGTTCGTCGGGTAAAAATGGGTCGTTGTCGCTATCGTCTTCAAGTTCCCAGTTATATACTTTACGTTTAGGCCCTTCGTGCCTATAGGCTATTGCGCAAGCCAGCCCAGCTGCTCCGCCAAACAAATGCCCTTCCCACGATATTGCTGGCCAAATTGGCAAAACGCCCCAAATCATTCCTCCGTAAAGAAATATTACAATAAACGAAATGGCAGCAAGCCGGGTATCGCGCCTAATAGCACCGCTAACAAAAAGAAAGGCTGCAAGCCCATAAACCAAACCGCTGGCTCCAATATGGTAACTTGGTCGCCCTCCAATCCACACACAAACTCCGCTTATTATCCATATAATTAAAAACACCCTGTAGCTAAGCGAACGGTAAAAAAAAATGGTTCCAGTACCTAAAACGAGTAGCGGAACGCTGTTGGCCATTAGGTGCTTTAAATCGCCATGCAGAAATGGAGTAAGAATAATTCCAACTAGTCCACTAAGCTTACGCGGGTAAATTCCAAGGCTCGAAAACTGAACATCGAGGGATATTTCGATAATTTTAACGAGCCAAATTGCTAAAAGAAAGCTTACTGGAAGAATTAGGCTGTAGCGAAATATCTTTTTATCATTGCTCGAAACCTCTTGTGAACTTTGCATTACTTGAAATGTTAAGTTTTAGAACTCCGTAAGTTTTTTAATACACTCGTTGGTGGGCTCAATAATAAAAAGCCCTTCGAACGACGAAACCCAAATTCGTTCCTTCGAGTCGACAAAGAATGCAATTACCCTTTCGGCCGGTAAAAGCTTTGTATTGCTTACTTTAAGCCAATCTTTTCCATTGAAAATGGTAATTCCTTTGGCTCTTCCCGACGAGAGAGACCCGCCAAACCATACATTCCCGTTTAAATCCGACACAATTGCTTCGACACAAGGTTTTGCTAAGTACCCTGGGTAATCGAAGGTTTCCCAGTTTGTTCCGTTGAATAAAGAAACCCCTCCGCGATTTCGCTGAGAACAGCTTCCAACCCACAATTTTCCCTTTTCACCCTGATGAAAAGTACTGGTTGAGTTGTCGATAAGCCCATGGCGACCCGAAAAGGTATCCCAAAGTTGTCCGTTGTAAACGCTAACACCATCTGCCCCATAACGCGAACCTGCCCAAACGTACCCTTTACTATCGGAAAAAAGGGAAGTTGCGCTTCGAATAATTCGCGTTCCTGTGTCGGGTACATACAAAACACCTTCGGAGAACCAGACAATTCCTCCTTCGGTGGCAATCCATGTAATAGCCCTAAAGTCTTGTAGAATTGAAGTTACAACATTACTGGGCAGTCCATCGAACGTAGTTGTTTTGCTCCAAACGCCCCTGTTGTTTTTTATTAGCCCGCTGGCAGTACCAATCCATATTTCGCGACGGTTAACCACCGACATGCAATTAATAAAAGGGTCAAATAGCCGAAATGGAATACGAAGCGTGTCGACTCCCATTTGCGAAATTAGCGCTAAGGTCATGCGCCCACTTTTATCGAGAACGCTTCCGCCAAAAATTATGCTACCATCGGTAAGTTTAATTGAGCTGTGGTACGAGCCACTCGGAATGCTGTCGGCACCCGAAATTATGGTTAAGTTACTGTTGCTATAAATACCCAGCGCACCCGAAACATCGCCATTGCTAAGGCCAACCCAAACGCTTCCTGCTTTATCTTCTTGAAAAGAAAAGGCGTAAAGCCCTGTTGGCACTTCGACTTGGCGAACCAATTGCTGCGGAACGGCCAGCAAGCAGGTAAAAATTAGCATAATGGTTACTAAAAGTCGCTTCATGGTGTTTATGGGTATGCCAAGACTTTTTGTATTAGCATTAAAAATCCGGAACAAAACTATTTACTACAAATTTTAATTTGCAGGCAAAATACAAAAAAGGGATGAGAATAGGGAAATTAAACTAGCAAACCTAGTACCAAAACATCGTCGACCTGTTCGCCATCTTTTTTCCACTGGCTAAAGGCTCTGTTAAGTTCGGCTTTTTGAAGTTTGCCATCGGTTGGACTAAGTTGCGAAAGCGTTTGAAAAAATTGTTTTTTCAGAAACTTACCGCCTTGTTCGCCGCCAAACTGGTCGGTAAAGCCGTCGGTGAAAAGGTAAACCCAGTCGTTGGGTTGAAGCTGAAATTCCTTTTGCTCGAACGATTTTTGGTAAATTTTCTTCGAAATGCCAATCGAAATTGGGGATGGTTTAATTTCGATAATTGTGTTGTTTCGGCAAATAGTAAGGGGAATGAGTGCCCCCGAGTAGCTTACAATTTTCGTTTTCTTGTCGAAGCAGCAAATGGCAATGTCCATCGAATCCTTAAGAACCATTACCTCCTCGTCTTTGTGTAGTTTTATGGGGAGTTCGTTATTTAGGTAGTCGAGAATTTGCGAAGGTTCGAGTATGTTTAGCTGATTTATTGCTTGGTTTAGCATGTCGAGACCAATAATGCTCATAAAAGCGCCTGGAACACCATGCCCAGTACAATCGGCTACGGCAACATAAAGTTTATTGCCCCGGTCAACAATCCAGTAAAAATCGCCGCTTACAAAATCCTTTGGTTTATACAAACAAAAAATGTCGGAAACAAATGGTTTGGCAATTGAAAGTGAGGGTAAAATTGCATCCTGAATTCGCTCGGCATACCGAATACTGTCGGTAATTTTCTCAATGTAGCCTTCAATAACCCCATAGGCGTCTTCTAAATTCTTGTTTTTTTGCTCAATATTAAAACGCTGCTTCGATATTTCGTCGTTTTGCTGTTGAAGCTGCTTGTTCTTTTCCTTTCGGTGCCTAAGAGAAGATAGCACAATAAATACCGACACAATTAGCAGCGCAATAATAACTAAAAGTGCAACGCTTATGGTTCGTGCACGAACAAGCTTGAGTTCCTTTATTTCAATTTCCGATTCCTTTTTTTGCTTTTCGTACTGATACTCGAGAAAGAATAGTTTTTCGGATAGCTGCTGATTAAAAAGCGTGTCGTTGTAGCTTATTATACTCTCAAGGTTTCCGGCTGCTTGCTGGTAGCGTTCCTTAACTTTTGCAACCTGAGTTATAACCTTAAGGGCGTCGCGAATTGTAAGCTTTGCGCCAATTTCCTGAGCAATGTCGTGAGCCATTTCGGCATACTTAATTGCCACATCAACTTCTTTTGTTTTTAGGAAAAGTTCGGCTTTTCGAACCAGAATATTTGCGTATAAGTCCTTGTCGGACTCCTTGTTTACTATTTGTTGCGACTCGTTGTAGTTTTTAATGGCGAGAAAGTAATCGCCCTGTTCAAAGTATATGTCGCCAATGTACTTGTAGCAAACCGCAAGGCCTGGGGTAAAGTTAATATCGCTCCTAATTGCAAGCGATGTATTGAATTCGATATAAGCACTATCGTAATTTTTAAGTAAAAGCTTTGCTCTTCCTAAGTTTAAGTGAACATACGAGAGCATCAGCTTATTATCGACACTTTTAGCTATAACTAATGCTTTGTTAAGGTTTTCGATGGCATTGTTGTAGTACTCTTGGTAAATGTGAAGATTTGCGATGTTAATGTATGCAAATCCTTCCTGCTCGGTTATGTTGTGCTTTTTGGCTAGTTCGAGTCCTAAGTAGTAGTAGTCGGTCGATTTGGAGTAGTTTCCAGTTATTCGATACGCAACTCCAACAAAGCTGTGAACTTTAACAAGATTTGGGTAATCTTTAAATTTTTGGGCAAGTTCAATTGCTTCGAGCCCATACTCAATTGATTTGTTGGGCTGCGAGTTACGACATTCCCAGCAAAGTTTGGTAAGCACTTCGATTCGCGAAGAGTCGTTTGCTCTATTAAGAACCGATTGAAGTGAGTCGACTTTTGGGTCACTTGAGGCATTTCCTAAAAATGGAGCCACTAGGAGTGCTAATAAAACAATAATAATTTTATGCATAAATAATGAAACCGCTATTAGGTTTACACAAAACTACAATTACTTGCAGAATAAAAATCAATTTTCGTGGAATAAAGCTATAGGATTTATTAAACGGAACGAAAAATAACATAAAACCCTATTAAAGTGGGAATTTTATGGAATTGCTATTTAGCTACATAACCTTTAGCCCCATTACCAAAACATCATCAATTTGCTCAAGGTTTCCCTTCCATTGAATAAATGCTCGGTGCAACTCGTCGTGCTGCTTTTTACCTGTAAACGGGCTAACGCTGGTTAGCGTTGAATAGAGTCGTTTACGCAAAAATTTGGTCCCATCCCCATTTCCAAACTGATCGGTAAAACCATCGGAGTAAAGGTAAATCCAGTCGTTGGGTTGAAGTTGAATAGCCTTTTGCTCAAACTTCTTACTGTAAACAGATGCAGAGATTCCAATAGAAATTGGTGATGCCTTGTGCTCAATTACCTCGCCATTTCTAATAATCATAACAGGAATTAGGGCTCCCGAATAGTGAAGAATTTGAGTTTTTTTGTCGAAGCGACAGATGGCTATGTCCATACTGTCCTTAAGAACTGCCTCTTCGTCGTCTTTTCGAAGCTTCTTTCTAATTTCAATATTTAAAAAGTCTAAAATATCGGCTGGCTCGGTAATGTGCTGTTGAATAACGGCTTGATTTAGTATATCTAAACCAATAATGCTCATAAAAGCACCAGGAACGCCGTGCCCAGTACAGTCGGCTGCTGCAATAAAAATGGAATCGTCCATTGGAATCATCCAGTAGAAATCGCCGCTAACAAAATCTTTTGGTAGGTATAAGCAGAATGAATCGCTAAAATAGGGTATTGTCGTGTCGATTGGGGTTAAAATTGCCTTTTGAATTCGCTGGGCATACCGAATATTGTCGGTTATTTTGCCAATATACGATTCGATAACACTATACGCCTCTTCGAGGTTTTTGTTTTTTTGAGAAATATTATTTCGCTGAATGTTAATCTCTTCGTTTTTCTTAAGTATTTCGTCTTGCTGTTGATTTAGCCTTTTATTGCTTTTTTCAATTTCCTCTTTCTGCTTTAGCAGTTCGATATTTGCTTTTCGCTTCACTTTTAGAGCAAGATAAATTGCAATAACAGCAAAAACAGAGAACAAGAAACCAGTAAGGTAAGCAACTTGAATTATTCTTTGCCTTGCAATTTCCTTTTGCGAAAACTCCTGCGATTTTTTTAGAAGTTCGATTTCCTGCTGTTTTTTTTGGGTTTTATACATAACCTCAATAATAGCAATGGCTCTCGAAGTCTTTAGGTTTAATACCATATCCTTATATTCAACCGACTTTTGAAAGGTGCTAAGCGCGAGGTTCGAATTTCCTGTTTTTTTGTACACTTCCGACAATGCTTCGTAGCCCCAATGGCAATGGGTTGTCGATCCAATCTCGTGTGCTATAGCTAAGCCTTTCTTTAGGTGCTCTTCGGCTTCGGTATAACGTTTTAACGCCAACAAAGCTTTGCCAAGGTTTATGTAGCTGTCGGCAATGAACTTTTTATCGCCTAACTTTTTGTCGATTTTAAGGGCTTCGGAAAATAAATTGTATGCTTCGTTCGCCTGCCCATAAATCAACTTAATTTTGCCAATGGCATTGTACGAAATTCCTATTCCCTTTTGGCTGTTAATGGCTTTGTTGGCATCGAGCGATTTTGTGTAATAGTAAAGTGCACTATCGGGAACCGAAAGAAACTCGTAAACTTCACCTATATTGTTTAGGTTAATGGCAGTACCAAGCTTGTTGCCCATTAGCTCCGAGAGGGCTAATCCCTTACGAAAGTATACGATAGCTTCGGTATACATTCCGCTAAGAGAGTATATGTTGCCAAGACTGTTTACCGAAACCGATATATTGTAGTTGTCGTGTATTTCCTCAGCTATTTTTAAAGCATCAATATGGTACTGAGTAGCAATAGCCTGTTTATCCATTCGACGATAAACAACGCCAATATTATTTAACGATGAAGCTTGAAGCGTTTTGTCATTGGCTTGCTGTGCATAATTTAGCGCAATTGAGTGCGATTCGATTGCTTTTTCGTAGTTCGACGCATTACGAAACAGAACACCATACGAACCATATATTTTTGAAAGCGCTAACAGGTTTGAGTCCTTTGCAGCAATTTCGTTAGCACGCTTAAGGGTTTCAATACATTTGTCGAAGCTTCGAGTGTCGCGATTTTGCAAACCCGAAAGCTCAATTAATAGGCTTAGCTCGTCCTGCTCGTTTATTGCGTTGCTAAGAAGAACAGTGAGGCTATCGATCTTTAGGCTCGATTGCGAAAACAGGCTTAACGAAAACGATAAAGCAATAAAAAGTAAAATTGTGTAGGTTTTCATTTGGATAGTAACATTTTACAGGCCCGTAAAGTTAATAAAAAGATATAATTGAACGGCTTGTTAAAAAACTACAGTAACCAAATAGAATTTTTCAATAACAATAAACAACTGCTGAAGGTTTTAAATATTTGCTTTTTAGTATGTTTGCATACTATTAGTGCCTTAAACGCTGTTTTATTGAAATGAAAAAGTTTTTTAAAATTTTAGTGTATACTGTTGGTATAACTATTTCTGTTATAATTCTACTGGTTGTAATAGGCATTGCCATTGAGGACAAACTGGTTTCGTACACTGTTGAATATGTTAAAGAATCGTCGCCTTTCCCATTGAAAATTGGCAGCACAAAGGTTTCGTTACTTAAAAACTTCCCAAATGCCTCGGTAATTCTCAAAAATGTTTCTGTTACATCGCCATTACAAAAAACCAATGAGTATTTAGAACTGCAAGAACTTCAGGTAAACTTTGGGTTACTTGGCGTATTTTCGAATAAATTCAGAATTAACAACGTTGCGTTAAAAAATGGCAAGGTAAAAATATCGATGACCGAAAACGGAAGCGAACTAATTAACCCTTTCCTAACAAGCGAAAGCACAACGGGAAAAACCAACTGGCTTGTTAGCGTTGGCTCGCTTACCCTTGAAAATATTGAAGTTGATTTTTCGAATTCAATAACAAAATGGAATGTTAAGACGCAAATAAATAAATCTGAAATTAGGGGGTTCATCGAATCGAAAGGGTATTCTTTTAGTATAAAACTAAGGGCTTTTGTTCATCATTTTGCTCAGGGCGAATTCACCTATTTAACCAACAAACTTGTTGATGTTTCAACAAACATAAAATCTACCAACAGCTATTACACTGCTCAAAGCGGACAGCTAAGCATTGATGGTATAACGCTTACCTTTTCGGCAAAAATAGGGCAATTAAATGAACTGCCTGTAAAAATTGCTATTAGTGGCAACAATATCGACACCGAGACCTTTCTTCGTCTAATTTCTCAGCAAAACATTCAACTTTCGCAACATATTGGTACCAAAGGAAACATATCGTTTAGTGCCAACATTAACGGCATTAAAGGAAGTACAACTCCATTTAACATCAATGTAACGTTTAACACTGAGCGTTTTATATTTTACCTTAACAACGGAACCAGCCTTTCAATTGAGTCGCTAACGGGTCGCTTTATTAGTAATGTAAGCACGTCAAGTGTCGAAACAACATTTCGAAAAATAAGGTATGGTAATTCAGCTATATCGGGAAAACTTAGGGCTAAAAACTTTTCATCGCCTATCGTTTTCTTTTCGGGCGAAACAAACATAAACCTTTCCGATATAAATTCGCTAAGTAGTAGTTTGCCAGAATTGAGCGGATTAATTCAGGGTAAAACAGAATTCCTAATCAAAATTAAGGATCCACTATCGCCGAGCCTTTCCGATCTTACCACATTAAAATCTGCAGGAAACTTAAATGTTTCGAATTTTGCCATGGCAATAAGAGGGCGAGATTTAAGCATTTCGGCTCTTTCGGGAAATGTTAGGTTGCACAATCAGTCGTTAGAGAACTTTTCGTTTAACGGAAAATTAAACAATTCGACCATAAACGGTGAAATAGTAACGTGCAATGTAGTGCCTTTTATAACTAAAGCTGAACCATTAAATATAACGGGTTCATTAAATATTGATGAACTTAACACTGAATGGTTAATGACAAGTGAATTAAATAATAACTCGAATATAGTTGAATCGAAAAACGATATCGAAATTGGAATAATTTCGGGGCCAATAAGTATAAAATTGTTAAAGCATAAAAAATTCTCGTCTCAATTTTTAAGCACAAACGCCACTATCTATAGTAGTCGTTATATTTTCGACAACTTAAAGGGCGCAACGTGCAGCGGTAAGTTTAGCGGACGATTAGCCGTTGACGCTCACAACTCGAACAAACAGGTTGTTGCTGGAGAAATTGATGCGGCTGGTGTTGAAATATCGGCGCTATTTAATTCGTTCGATAGTTTTGGGCAAAGCGTTGTAACCGACAAGAACATTTCGGGAAAATTAACAGGGACTAGCACTTTTGTGGCACAACTAAACAATTGGACTTTCGACTTGGCAACCCTTCAGCTGAGTTCGAATGTTTCGGTTGCTAACGGAAAACTCGAAGGAATTACTCAGCTCGAAGGGCTCTCGAAATTTATTTCCCTCGAAGAGCTACGCAGCATAAACTTTAAAAACCTCGAGAATACGATTGTAATAGAAAAAGGCGAAGTAACCATTCCGAAAATGGAGATAAAATCGTCGGTTATGGATTTTGTTTGCGCGGGCAATCATAGTGTTAATGGAACATACAGCTACAGGGTTGCATTAAAGTTAAGTGACATTTTGTTCCGAAAAGCATCAAAAAATAATCCTAAAAATGCAGAGTTTGGAACAATTGAACCCGATGGAACTGGTAACACAAAGCTATACCTAAAAATTGAGGATATTGGAAAGGGAATGAATGTTTCGTACGATCGCCAAGCCGCCCGTGAAGGACTGAAAACCACAATAAAAAGTGAGAAGGAAGTAATTAAAAAGGCTTTTCGTGACGAGTTTGGCTCAATTTTCAGAAAATCGAAGGACTCGGTTGTAGTTAAAAAAAGTACAAAGTTCGAGATGGAATGGGGCGATAGCACAGCAAAAAAAGACGATACAACTAATAAAACCCTTCAAAAGAAGAACGACGAAAGCAAGAAAACAAAATTCGAGATCGACTGGGATGATAATTAAGTGTCACAAATACAATGTTATATTGTATTTTAAGTTAATTATTAAATTAAGTGTTTTGTAAAACAGTTAAAGCAAAAAAACGTGGAACTATACACAATCAAACAACGCTGGAAACTCGTTCTTTTTATAGCAGCCATTTGTATTGGTTTCCTTTCGCTATTTATTACCAATAGCCTTGTGGATGAGCTTTCGCAGGAAGAACGCAAAAAAATTGAGTTGTGGTCGGAGGCTATTCGACAACTTTCGGAAATAAGCAATTTTGAGGATACGCTGCAAAACTACAGCATGGTTTTGCAGGTAATCGACAATAACACTACTGTTCCTGTAATTCTTACCGACGAAAACGGAAAAGTTATTGCATTTCGAAATGTAAAAGACTCGGATATTGATACTGAAGCTGAGTTGCAGCGAACCTTAAACGAAATGATGGCTTCGAAGGAGCCAATTGAAGTAAAACTTTTCGACGAAGTAAGCCATAAACTTTACTATAAAGACAGCACAACACTTATTCGTTTAAACTATTACCCGTACATACAGCTATCAATAATAATTCTGTTTATTGGTGTTTCGTACTACACATTTAGCCAGTCGCGAAAATCGGAGCAAAACAGGGTTTGGGTTGGCATGGCAAAGGAAACTGCCCACCAACTTGGCACTCCTACTTCGTCGCTTTTGGCTTGGAAAGAAATAATGGCGGGGTATAACCTTCCTCCCGAAATGATTGAGGAGTTTAGCAAGGATGTTTCGCGACTTGAAAAGATTGTAGATCGCTTTTCGAAAATTGGAGCAAAACCGCTATTAAAGCCAACAAATGTTATCGAAGTATTGGACCGTACTGTTCAGTACTTGCGCAATCGAACTTCGAAAAAAATTGAATTCACTAAGGGCTATAATGAACAAAGCGAAATAGTTGCACCTATTAACGATACGCTATTTGAGTGGGTAGTCGAAAATATTGCTAAAAACGCCGTTGATGCAATTGAAACCTCCGGAACGGTAACATTTGCTGTAACCGAAAATTCAAATTCGGTTTATATCGACATTTCCGACACGGGAAAAGGAATTTCGCGAAAGCACTTTAAAACAATTTTTCAACCAGGCTTTACCACAAAGCAACGGGGTTGGGGACTAGGTCTTTCACTGTCGAAACGAATAGTTGAGTCGTACCACCAAGGTAAAATATTTGTAAGCCATTCCGAAATTGATAAAGGAACAACTTTTCGTATACAACTTCGAAAGGCCTAAAAAAGGCCTTTCGAAATAATGGTTAGTAAATCATTACTTTTTTAACAGAAGGCTCCTTGCCTAGTAGTTGAATAAAGTAAACTCCAGAGGGCAAGCGATTTCCCAAACTAATTTCTATCGACAAATCGTTAGGTGCTAATTGTTTGGTTAAATGGACTCTTCCATAAGCATCAATTAGTCTAAGGGAATTAAATATATTACCTCCTGTAAGTTCAACAAATACTATTTGCTGAATTGCCGAATAGGAAATGCGTGGATTACTTGCCACAGGTTCTTCAACTTCGAGTGGTGTTCTAACGTCTATTTTAAGGCTATACGGTAGACTTTCGTTTTCCCCATCGCTTACTCGTATTGGAACTGAAAGCAATCCAACAAAATTTGCCACGGGCAAAATGGTTAACTCATTAAAGGTAAAATTGCTAAACTCAAAAACCGTTAGACTAAAGTCGTTGGGGAAACTGCTATCGTCGTCATCAACACTTATGTCGCTCAGCGAAATAGCTATTGGTGTGTTTTTATAAGTATATAATTCGTTTTGACCAGTAATAATTGGTACAGTTGCCGTTTCAACACATTCAACAGTTAGTGTTTGTGAAATGTAGCCCAAGTTTCCGGTAAGCGTAAATGTTACCTCGTTGCTGCCAACCCATTCGTTGTCGTTCGACTGAAACGCTAAGTCCCAATCGCTACTTTCGATGTTTATGTTGTCGTTCCCTTCCCACGAAATGGTAACATTGCTCGTAGGGTCGGCAGTTACAAACTGCGAAAAATCGACCTGAATTGAATTGCCCTTTTTATACTGAATTATTTCGGGAAGCTTCATTTTATATACCGAAGCGTTATACGAACGATTTACTATAAAATCGTCGAAGTAAAAGCCATCCTTTTCAATATAACTATCGGCAACTAGTTTAAACCTAAGTTTTACCGATTGCCCAAGAAACTGGTCAAGGCTAACAGTTTCCTTAACCCACTGGTTCTGCTGTCCGTGGTACAATGGCTGGTCTTCGTCTTGGTTCGAACCACCAATTGATGTGTGATTTCCTACAAGCGGAATCCAAGTTGTGCCCCCATCGGTTGAAGCTACCAGCTGAGCATAATCCCAGTTAGTTTCAATGTCCCAGCGAGCCATAAACTCTACCGAAGCCAAAGTAGCTTCGGAAAGGTCGATGGTTTGGTTTAGGGTTATGTGAGTGTTCGCATTGCTAAGGTAATTACCCGTTGGACTGTCGGTAATTGAAGAACTTGGCGAAACGTACTGAGCCGTTGTTGTTCCCCAGCTGCTCGAAGTCCAATTTGTTAGACTGTTGCACTCATCGGTAATAATTGGCTCCGAAAAGCCAAACACTTTAGTAACGGTATCGGTAAATGCAAACAGGCCGTTACTTGTTGAAAGTACAAATTTTATTTCGTCGCCTCCGGCAATACCATTTTTGAGGCTCACACTAAAATTACCGCTTCGTTTTTCGAGAAGGGTCATCTCGTTAAAGGACACAGGGTCGCCTACTTGTTCAATATTATTCGATATAGGTACTAGCGAAACGGTAAAATTTGCTGGGGTATCGATTCCGAGACAAGTAGTTTCAAATGGAACTATAAATTGAAATGAGCCAACAAGCTGGGGTGCTTTTTCAACAGTTTTAGCGTACATAACCGCAAACCGAGCAATATATAGGTTCATATTGGTATGCCCAGCACAAATTTCCTCAATTTTATTGGCTGCAGGCCAAAAGCCATCGGCAGGATTTCCCGCTTCGGGAGTAAAGGCTAATACTTTGTTTTTGGTTGTTTGCTCTCCGTAAAACCAATCGTCGCTTCCGCCGTTAGCAGTATAGTTAAGTGTTTGGTAACATGTTCCGTATGCATAACCATTTGTTTCGGTCATTAAGCTAGCATAGGTCCCTAAGAGTTCGGCATCGGGAGTTGTTTCGTTTGCATAACCCCAGGGATAAATAAGAATATTGCTATAAGTGTGGTTGTTAAGGGCAAGGTCGAAATTTTTTGTCTCAACAAAATGCTTTACAAGTTGCGTTTCGGGTTCACTAAACGCAGCAGTTCCCCTATAGGTTTCGGTGCTTCCATTGGGCGAAGAGCCTGTGTCGTCGTAACCCCAGTTATACCCAAAGTTGCGATTAAGGTCAACGCCTATTGATGTGCTGCCAGAATTAATGCGCCGGTTTTTTCGCCAATAACCACCTCCATTAGGGTTAGTTGTCTCATTATGAACATAACCATCGGGGTTAACGCAGGGTATAAAGTATATTTCGAGGTTATCGACCAAGTACTTAATTTCAGCATTGGTTTCGTAGTTCTCGAGCAGGTACCACATTTGGTAAAGCATTTGCTGCATGCCAGCAGGTTCGCGAGCGTGTGTAAGGGCGGTATAAAGCACTCGTCGTTTATCCTGATTAATATCGGGGCTGTTCGATATGCGAACCCAGTACACAGGTCTATTTTCAATAGTTAAGCCGCCGTCAATAGGCAACTTTGCCGATATTAAGCCAGGAAAAAGGGTACGCATTTCGTCGAGTTCGTTAAGCAACTCGCTGTATGTATGATAACCACCCATTGAGCCCAACTTAAAGTTTACTGGAGTTGTACTGTTTTTAATTGCACGGCGTTGGCCTTTTATATTGCTGTTAAGTTCAGCTATGTTTAACCCCTTGTTTCGCGAAACATAAAACTCTGTCATGTCGGGCACAAGAACATCGAAGCTAAACCCAGCCTCTTTTATAATGCTCTGCTCCTGTTCGGAGAACTCGCCAATAATAAATTGCCCAGGCTTACTTTCAATGTTTTCGAGATTAACGCCTACTTTTGCGAGGGTTACAATATCGTTTTGAGCCGAAGTATATACCTTTAGTTTTAAGTGCTTTTCTGGCTGTGCAAGGCTAACGGCTGAAAACAATGCTATTAAAGCAAAAATAATGAGTGTTTTTTTCACGATACTTTAATTTAGTTTGTATATATTTGAACTAGAAATGACGAATTGCGTTTATTTAGTCGTCAAATTTATACTAAAAAACAATATTTTAAATGCCGACAAGTTCTTTTATATTAACATTACTTAGCTTTTAAGTTTTGGCATTTATTTTGTTCAAAAAAACAATTATTTACTTTTGTTCAAAATTTCACTTTTTTTAAAAACCAACCAACTATTAACTTAAAAACAAACACTATGAGAAAATTAGGAACAATTGGTGCACTAGTAATGGCTGCTGCCATTTTATTCACCAGCTGCGAGAAAATTGAAACATCGGAGTTAACTCTCGATTTAACTCAAACGGCTACTGTAAAGGTTTATCTTTTTGCTGAGCTTAATCAAACTACAAATGGTTTAGAAAGCGTTCCAAACGGAACAAATGTTATTGTTTCAATTCCTAACAACGCTTTTAACTCATCAGCTTCTGGATTATGGACAACCAATGCAGTGGTTGCTAACGGCGCAATTGAGGTTACTGTACCCGCCACCAACATTGGTGTTTCTGTAACTTTTACTCCAGCTGAATTTCTTTATGCTCAGGTTCAAGGTTTTGGTGCCAACGCCGCTACAATTCAAAAATTGTATAAAGCTAATTTGGGTCCATATATTTTAGGTGCTGTAAAACCAGGTGAAATTCGTTCGTACAATATTACTTACAACCTTACTGAGACTCCAATTAATTATACCGAAACTGTTTCTCGTAAGTTTGAGCTAAGGGCTGATATTGATGCAACTACAACAACTGGGGGATTGCAGGAAACTGTTCCTCAAAACACTGTAGTAACCTTTTATAATACTACATTTATGACCACAGCAACCGTAGGTGCTGGTGGCATTGTTACCGTAAATCTTCCCTGGGGTCAACCTGTTTCTGCTAGGTTTCAGGCAATTAAAACCCTTACACTTTTACCTAATGTTACAACAAAAAATTATCGTTACACCGCTACATTCAATTCTTATACTGAATCGTCTCCAGTTGCTCAGTATAAACTCTTTACTGACGAACCCTGGGAGTAACAGTTTTAATATATCCTAATTTTTTTAACTTAAAAAAATGAGAATGAAAAGAATACTAATAACCCTTACAGCCTGTATGCTTGGTTTTGCTGCTTTTGCACAGGAAGGTTCCGAAAGCCCCGAACCTAAGGCAAGCAACAACGGGAAACAGTACTTACCCCAAGCTGGCGATTTTGGCGTAGGAATTGACGGCTCCCCTATTTTCTACTACATTGGCAACATGTTTAACGGAACAACCAACAATTCGCTGAACCTTAACGACAACACCCTATACTTTCGTTACTTTTTAGCCGATAACGCTGCCGTTCGTGCAAGAGTTCGCATTAACTCGGGCTCAACCTTCGACAAATTTCTTGTTAGAGACGATGCTGCGTTTATGGTTGACCCCTTAAGCAATAAGCAACTTCAGGATTTTCGCACTTTTACTTCCCAAGATTACCAACTATCGCTTGGTTACCAAATGTTTAAAGGAACCAATAGGCTTCGTGGTTTTTATGGTGCCGATTTAGGTCTTGGATACTCACGAAATTCAACAACATATGAGTATGCAAACCAAATGACCCAGGCCAATACAGCGCCTACAACTGCAATATTTGGTAACGCAGCCTCAAGAACTCTTATTGAAAAAGGTTCCCCATTAATTAATGTTGGTCTTGGTGTATTTACAGGTGGCGAGTACTACATTATGCCAAAATTTTGTATTGGCGCCGAAATGGGATTCACCTATTACTACCAGTACGTAGGACAGGCATACAGAACTCAAGAAACAATGGTGCTTACCCAGCATGTTGAAACGGAAACAGTCCTAAACTCAGGTGGAAATTCTTGGAACGCATGGACCACAATGCCTTACATGTATGGCAGCCTATACTTTATGTTCCACTTTTAGTGTGAACAAATAGTACCAATATAAAGCGGGGTGAGAATTTCACCCCGCTTTTTTGCGTTATAGCATTACAAATACTTCATCTCGATATAAGGAATACTTAAAGACCGAGAATAATTCGTTTCAATTTTAATGGGGTTGTCTCATAAGTTATAAATGCCTAACCACAAACCTGCCCGACTGCGTCATTCAGGCGGGGAGTCCTAAGGTTTTACGTAAAGTTCACAAAGATTTGTATATGTGCGTGTTGTCGTTGTTTCCGATTCTCGATAACTATCCACAGCCGTCAGGTTAAGCGGGTTTTCCCAACTGTTACCGAAACTCCAGATTTCATTTTATTCCTTTCTCCTTGATGAGAAAGGAACAAAGAATCAAGGCAAAACGAAGCTGCCACCCGCCCTGCCAAATCGTAAGCCCCATGGCAACGTAAGCGATATGGAACGCAGCAAGGGGAGACCCTTCCTATATGTCCAAGGTTTTACAAAGTTCTATCATCCTAACCGCTATAAACCAATGCGTTCCATCTCGAACGCAAGCGCCCTTGCACATGGGGCTAACGATTCAGCATTCCCCCTCATGCTGCCGCTCTCCCGATAGTTATCGGGATTGCCATCCCACCGCACGTCTCTCATGGCAAACATCTTGGAATTTCTAGTCCATTTCGCTTTGATGTTTTTGGTGCCACATGCTTTTTCTATGCATTAGCTAATGGACGTTTTCCGCAGCCTTCTATCATTAGCCTGACGGCTATGGATAGTGATCGGGAACTTAAAACGCTAATTATCTGATATGTTTTTCATTTAATTTTTTTTGTTCTCAGGATAAATTAGCGGCTTTGCGGCATTGCGTGAGATTTTTTATTGCTGGTGAATAGTTACAACAAATTGGTATATAACCGCTAATATTTGATTTTAATCCCATATTTTGAATGTATTGCCAAATTTGTGTTCGCCTTATTAATCATTTTTCATACTTTTGAGCGAAATTAAATACTCGCTATGTTTTTTGCTTTTTTAGCCAGAAATATTCTTCGGTATAAACCTGTTGTAATTGCCTTTGTGGCTGTGGTAACAGCCTTTATGCTATACTCGGCAACAAATTTGAAACTTTACTACAAGCCAGCCCTACTTTTACCAAAGTACGATAGCCTGCTAATTAAGCAAACCCAGTTTACCAATCTTTTTGGAAAAGGCGAAAACCTAATGGTTGTTGGAGTTCAAGACTCGGCCTTTTTTACCGAAAAAAATCTTGTCAAGTGGATTAGTTTAACGCAAAAAATAAGCAAGATTAAAGGCGTTGAGCACGTTTTTTCGATTACCGATATCTTTAATATTGAAAGAAACAATGAAGATAAAACCTTTATTTTTAGTAAGGTTTTCGATTCAATTCCCAGCTCACAGCATAAAATCGACTCGCTAGCAAGCATAAGCTATTCACTCCCCTTCTATAGTAATTTGCTTTACAACAAAGAGGCTAATGTTTACCTAATGGCCATTAGCTTAAATAACGATGTAATTTTTACAAAAAACAGGGTTAACCTTAACAACGATATAGTTGCAGCATGCAATGAGTATACTGAAAGTACGGGAAATTCGCTCAAATTTTCGGGACTGCCGTACCTTAGGGTTACCATTGCTGAAATGATAAAAAAAGAGATGTTCCTATTTATTGGGCTCGCTCTTTTTATTACCTTTTTTATTCTCTTTTACCTTTTTCGATCGTGGCGCGTTGTGCTGTTCTCGCAGCTTGTTGTTGCCATTTCGGTAACATGGGCACTAGGCCTTATGGCTCTTTTAGGGTACGAAATTACTTTACTAACAGCAGTTATTCCTCCGCTAATTATTGTAATTGGAATACCAAACTGCATTTTTTTACTAAACAAGTACCATCACGAGTATAATTCGCATAGCAATAAAACCAAGTCGCTTTATCGAACCATTCAGAGCATTGGAAGCGCAATTTTTTTAACTAACATTACTACAGCTGCAGGATTTGGTACTTTTATTATTACAAATATTGCAATATTAAAAGAGTTTGGGCTTTCGGCATCCATTGGAGTAATGAGCGCCTTTGTGGTTTCCATTCTTATAATTCCAAGCGTTTTTAGCTACTTAAACTCCCCCGAGCCAAGGCACTTAGAGCATTTGGACAATGTAAGAATTAACAGAGCAATTACTCGAGTAACGCTAACAACGCTATATAGGCGCAAAACCGTTTTTATTATAACTCTTGTAATTTTAGTAATTGGTTTTATAGGCTTTACCCGCATTAAAACCAAAGGATACATGGTGGACGATATTCCGCACAATCATCCAATATATGTCGATTTAAAGTTCTTCGAGAAGCACTTTGTGGGTGTTATGCCCGTTGAAATAGTTGTCGATTCGAAGAAACCGAAAGGTATACTTCAAGAATCGGAGCTTGCACGCATTTCGAAACTACAAGATGAACTTAAGGAATTTAAGGATCTTTCGAAGCCTTTATCAATAGTTGAAGCAGCCAAATTTACACGACAGGCCTACTTCAACGGAAATCCAAGTCAGTATAAATTACCCCGAGGGCCCGAAAGGGGTTTTATTATGTCGTACCTCCCAAAAAGCCTTGGAAAAAATGAATTGCTAAGCCGATTTGTTGACTCAACGGGGCGATACACAAAAATTATATATAACGTAGCCGACATTGGAACCCACAACATAAAGGTTCTTCATAAAAACATACAAAGCAAAATCGATTCGGTTTATAAAACCGACAGTAAAAATGTTTTTGTTGGCGGGGGAAGCATTCTAATTTCGGAGGGTAACGAATTTTTGGTTAACAGTTTATTTCTAAGCCTTCTATTTGCCATTGGTTTAATTTCGCTTTTTATGGCTTGGATGTTTCGAAATCCTAGAATGGTGCTCCTTTCAGTATTGCCTAACTTAGTTCCACTTCTTATTACAGCCGCTATTATGGGATTTTTAGGAATTAACCTAAAGCCAAGTACCGTAATAGTTTTTAGCATTGCATTTGGTATTTCGGTCGATAATTCCATCCATTTTCTTTCACGCTTTAGGCGCGAATTTAAACGCACAAAGGGAAACACAAAAGCTTCGGTTGTTTGTGCCATAAGCGAAACCGGTTTTAGCATGATCTATACCTCGCTGGTACTTTTCTTTGGGTTTGGCATTTTTATGGCCTCAGGGTTTGGCGGCACTGTTTCGCTAGGTTTGCTGGTTTCAACAACCCTTTTGGTTGCGCTTTTTTGCAACCTTGTACTTTTACCATCAATCCTTTTGTCGCTGGCTCGGAAAACAAATACTCCCGAATGCGAAGACATGTATAACTAAAATGAATTCCACATTACAATGTACAACTTAGAACAACTTTCGGATTTAGTTGAGAAAAGCCTAATAGCGTTTAGTATTCCTAACGAACCCCAAAATCTATATAAACCTATTAGGTACGCCATTGCATCGGGAGGAAAGCGAATAAGGCCGGTTCTTACGCTTGCTGGGTGTAATGCGTTTTCACAAACCGTCGATCATGCTATTTTTCCTGCTCTTGCGCTTGAGGTTTTTCATAACTTCACGCTCGTTCACGACGACATAATGGACAATGCTCCCCTAAGGCGAAATCATCCCACGGTATATGCCAAATGGGGTCAAAATACAGCAATTCTTTCGGGCGATGCAATGAATGTTTTAGCATACCAACTTTTAGGGAGAACAAGTAAAGAGTTCTTACCGCAAGTTTTTTCGGTTTTTAACACAATTGCCTTAGGTGTTTGCGAGGGTCAGCAAATGGACATGGACTTTGAGTCGTCGCAGTTTGTAACCCAGGAGGAGTACCTTAAAATGATTGAGCTAAAAACGGCGGTGCTTGTTAAGGGAGCGCTCGAAATTGGTGCTATTTTAGGTGGCGCATCGTCGGCCGATGTTAATAGAATTGGTGAGTTTGGAATGAACCTTGGTCTTGCGTTTCAGTTGCAAGATGACCTCCTCGACACCTACGGCGATGTTAGCGTTTTTGGGAAGAGAATAGGAGGCGATATTGTTGCAAACAAAAAAACCTATCTTACCGTTAGAGGATTTAATTTGGCAAAGGGAAAGCAACTCGATTTGCTTAATAGCTACTTTAAAGCGCAAAACCTTGAGCCCGAAAAAAAGATTTTTGAGGTAAAAAAGATTTACGACGAATGTGGAGTTAAAGAAATAACCGAGCAAAAAATACAAGAATACTTCGATCTTTCCCTAAAAGCACTCGAAAAAATTAGCGTTAAACCCGAAAAAAAGGAAACGCTCATTTGCCTTGCCGAAAAGATTATGGATAGGAAAAAATAAAAATTACAAACTATATCGCTCACTAAAATGACTTACGTTTCGCAAGAAAAACTATTCTCGAAGCAATGGTTTAAGGCGTATAGCCTTATACTTATTGGTTCGTTTATATTAGCTACTGGGTTTGTTCTCTTTATCGACCCTCATAAAATTGCCCCAGGTGGCGTTTATGGTATAGGTATTATACTTCACCATCTTACCGTAGGACTTTTTTCGTGGGCACCCGAAGGACTCCCCATTGGTGGCGTTGGTTTAGTGCTTAATATTCCGCTAACAATAATTGGCATAAAAGTTCTTGGGCCTAGGTTTGGCATAAAAACGGTAGTTGGATTCTTTTTAACCTCAATTTTTATCGACGGAATGCATTACCTTAGAGGCTACGAGCCATTAGTTGAAGACGTGTTTCTTTCTTCGGTATTTGGTGGTGTGCTTATAGGTTTTGGTTTGGGACTTATTTTTAAATCGAAGGCTACTAGCGGTGGTTCCGACATTATTGCTATGATTTTTGCAAAGTATACCCGGTTGCCCCTTGGGCAGCTAATGATTTATGTCGACTCGGCTATTGTTCTTATTGCGCTTGCGGCCTTTGGCGACTGGAAAATACCCTTGTACTCGTGGGTAGTTATTTACATTACCGGCAAGGTAATCGACATGACCATCCAGGGAATTAGTTACGACAAGTCGCTCTTTATCATATCCGAAAAATACGAAGAAATTAGGCTCAAGCTTATTAACGATATTCAAAGAGGGGGAACACTAATCGATGGGGTTGGTATGTATAACGGACAGGAGAAAAAAATTATTTTCACCAACGTTAACGCTCGAGAGGTTCATATGCTTCGCGACTTTATATACGAAGTAGACCCAAACGCATTTATTACCGTAATTGATGCCAACGAAATACTAGGAAATGGCTTTAGGCCTATCCAAAGCAATATGTAGCAACTATAAGAAGACCAATATGGGCAAAAAAAGCCACGTGTATAGCAATAAATAAAATGAGAGGTCGCGTTTTAAAAACAACCGGTAGCTGGTACACAATTTTATCCGATGAAGGTAATAAGTTTCAGTGCACAATAAAGGGAAAACTTCGGTTAACCGATTTTAAAACAACCAACCCCATTACCGTTGGCGACAATGTAACTTTTAACGTTGAGCCCGATGGAAAAACGGGGGTTGTTGTTAGTGTTGAGGCGCGAAGAAATTACATAATTCGTCGGTCGTCGAATCTGTCGCGCGAAGCGCATGTAATTGCCTCTAATATCGATCAGGCTTTGCTTGTTGTAACGGTCGATTTTCCCGAAACGCATACCGAGTTTATCGATCGCTACCTAGCAACTGCCGAAGCATATCAAATTCCTGCCGTTTTAGTGTTCAATAAGGTAGATATATACCAAGATCATTTATACGATAAGTTAAGGTATTTGCTGTCGATATATAAACCGCTCTATAGTTGTATTAAAACATCGGCAGTAACTGGCGAAAACATTGCCGAGTTAAAAGAAATGCTTGCAAATAAAGTAAGTCTTATTTCGGGTAACTCGGGAGTTGGGAAAAGTTCACTTGTTAACCGCATTGAGCCTGGCCTTAATTTAAAAACCGCCGAAATTTCGCATTATCACCAAAAGGGAAAACACACAACAACCTTTAGCGAAATGTTTCCCTTAAGTTGTGGGGGGTTTATAATTGACACACCAGGAATTAAGGGCTTTGGAATGGTTGACATGAATAAAAACGAGATGTTTCACTATTTTCCCGAGATATTTAAAGTTTCGGCTAGTTGCCAGTTTAATAACTGTACCCATACACACGAACCGGGCTGTGCCGTAATTAGGGCTGTAAACGAGGATGCCATTAGCGATTCGCGCTATAACAGCTATATTAAAATGATTAACGAAAACGAGGAGAAGTACCGATAAAAAAAGCCCTGAAAACCAGGGCTTTGAAATTTTCTAAATAGAGTTGTAGCAAAAACAACTAGTTAAGGTCTAAACTGTTTGGGTCGGCTTTTGGAACGGTAAACCAAAATGTGGTTCCCGAATCAATTATACTGTTAACGCCAATTGAACCACCATTACGCTCAACAAATTCTTTGCATAAAATAAGGCCAAGCCCCGTGCCCGTTTCCTGTGAAGTGCCAATGGTTGTTGGGTTTGAGTCGAGGAGGAAAAGCTTTTTCATGTCCTTTTCGCTAATTCCAATGCCATTGTCTGCTACCGAAATTTTCCAAAACGAACCATCGGCTTCTATTGCTACCTTAATTTTTCCGTCGCTGGGGGTGAATTTTATGGCGTTGGAAAGGAGGTTGCGAACTACGGTAGTAACCATGTTAACGTCAATGTAAGCCGAAATATCTTTACATCCTCCCGATTCGATGGAAATATGCTTTTGCAAGGCATTTCCCGAAAGCAACTCAACGTTTTCGGCAACTACTAGGCAAAGGTTAGCCATTTTTGGCCGCATGGGCATACGACCAGTTTGCACCATCGACCACTGTAAAAGGTTTTCGAGGAGGTTAAAGGTGTTGTTTGAGTACTTATAAATTTGCGATATAAATTCCTTTAAACTTTCGGGATCGAAACTTTCGAATTCGCGTGCTAAAAGTTCACTAATTCCAAGTACTGTGCTAAACGGATTCTTAAGGTCGTGGGCTATAATGGCAAAAAATTTATCCTTAGTAGCATTTAGGGCTTCAAGTTCCTTTCGTTGCTGCTCAAGAACCGCTTTTTGCTGCTCAATTTCTGCATTTTTTCGGGTTAGTTCGGCCTCAAGCGTATTGTAGTCGCGAAGCCTCCAAATTAGCCCTTTAAGCATTATGTGGGTTATTTCGGCATGCTTTGCCGTTACATCGAAAAACGCCTTTTGGTCGAGGCGTAAAAGTTTTGTTGGTTCCTCCGATGTAACCGAGGTGCTTCGAGGTGTTGAGTCGAGAAGCGAATATTCACCAAAATATTGGTTTTTTGAAAAATGAGCGAAAGTGTGTTCGCCAACGTGAGCCTTAACACGTCCGCTTACAACAAGGTAAAGTGCATACTCTTTTTCTCCCTTTTCAAATAGTAACTGACTGACTTTAAGTTCAGTTGGAATAAGTGCCCATGCAATGCTCTTTAGCATCTCATCTTCCAAGTCGCTAAAAAGAGCAATCGATTTTAGAATTCTAATTCTATCAAGTATTTCGGTATCGGTTATCTTTTGCATTTTTATTTAATCTATACCCCACAAATTTGCAAATAATTATAGAATTAACAGCTACTTATTTTTTAAAAAGGGATAAAGGTTTGGGGCTTGTCGAGGTTAGTGCTATTAGTTAACACGTTAAGAGAAACTAAAAGTAAGTTGCTTAAAAATTAAGTTGGAAAGGCAATTCAATAATTTAACTCACGGGAAGCATTTATTCTGTGTGATTTTCAATAATAATCTTGCTATTAAAAAATGAAACAGAATATGCCTATTTTTGTCAACCTTATCCATACAAAACAGAGTGAAAATAGGAAACGTTGATTTAGGCTCAAGGCCATTATTTCTGGCACCCATGGAGGATGTTACCGATCCCTCGTTTCGTTTGCTTTGCAAACGATTTGGTGCCGATATGGTTTACACCGAGTTTATTAACTCCGACGGGTTAATTCGCGACGCATCGAGTACCTTGGCTAAGCTCAAAATTTCCGATGCCGAGCGTCCTGTTGGTATTCAGCTTTATGGGCACATTATCGAAAGTATGGTTGAGGCTGCCAAGATAGCTACCGAAGCAAATCCCGAGGTAATTGACATAAACTTTGGCTGCCCTGTTAAAAAAATTGCTAATCGTGGTGCTGGTTCAGGTATAATGAAGGATGTACCCAAAATGGTTGAAATGACCCGCCAAATTGTGGCAGCTACACATCTTCCCGTTACCGTTAAAACCCGATTGGGCTGGGACGACGAGTCGAAGAATATTGTTGAAATTGCCGAACGCCTTCAAGATGTTGGCATTGTTGCACTTACCATTCATGGGCGAACCCGTGCTCAGCTCTATCGTGGCGTTGCCGATTGGACTCTTATTGGCGAGGTAAAAAACAACCCTCGAATGACCATTCCGATTATTGGCAATGGCGATATCGATAGCCCCGAAAAAGCTAAAAACATGTTCGATAATTATGGCGTTGATGGCATTATGATTGGCCGGGCAACATACGGACGACCCTGGATTTTTAAGGAAATTAAGCATTTTTTGCAAACGGGTGAGCGAATGAAACCCCTTTCCGTTGAGGAAAAGGTTGCCCTAGCAAAGGAGCACCTTTACCTTGCCATTGCCGAAAAGGGCGAACGCCGAGCCATTCTCGAAATGCGTCGCCACTACACATGTTACTTTAAGGCGCTTCCACATTTCAAAGAACTTAGGCTTAAGCTTGTTACTGAAAACAGTCCCGAAAATGTCACAAATTTGCTAAGCGAGGTGGCAGAAAAATACGCTGGTTTTGTTCAGGACGAAAGCATTAACCCCTCGCCTTGGAGTAATGGTACATTTTAGTGTGAAAAAGTGAAAAAGGAAACCGTTCTCTTTTTTAAATCAACTACCTTTTTAGCTATTGTAGCCTGTGTACTTTGGGCAACGGCATTTGTGGGAGTAAAATTAGGATTAAAGTATACGCCTCCGCTTCAGTTTGCGGGCGTTCGTTTCTTTATTTCGGGACTTTTAATACTGCCTTTTATTCCTAAGCTCATTCTTAAAACGCGTCTTTCGCTTAGCGAAGTTGGCTTTATTGCTTTTATTGGAATAATTCAAATTTCAGTTCAGTACTCACTCTTTTATTCTGGAATGAACCTCGTGCCCGGTGCGCTTGGAGCAATGGTTGTTGGTTCGGGGCCACTTTTTGTAGCACTTGTTGCTCATATGCTAATTCCCAGCGACAGCATAACGCTCCGTAAAATGGCGAGCATTGGCCTTGGCCTTTTAGGTATTGTAATTATTACGCTAGGGCGTAACAAAATGGGAGCCGTTGGATCGGCAGCAGTATTGGGTATATTGCTTCTAATTGCAAACAATATTTTGTCGGGGTTTGGAAACGTTTTTGTTGCTAAGGATAAACGACGAGTTCCACCGCTAATTCTTAGTTCCTATTCAATGATATTTGGAGGACTGCTCCTTTGGATAACAGGAATTGGTATTGAAGGTTTTAAAATGGGGCCATTTCCAACGGAGTACTACATTTCGTTAGCGTGGCTAAGTTTTTTGTCGGCAGCAGCTATTTCAATTTGGTACACATTACTAAGCAGACCAGGCGTTAAGGTTTCGAACCTAAATATGTGGAAGTTTATAATTCCTGTTCTTGGTGCTGGATTAAGCTGGGCAATACTTCCCAACGAATACCCTACGTTAATTGCCATAGCGGGAATGGCGCTAGTTGCAATAGCACTGGTTGTTTTAAACAAAAAAAGCAGAGAAGCAAAAAATACTTCGAATTAGGCAAGAAGCCTTTAGGAGAAACAATTGTTCTCGAAAATAATTAGTGTCGGTAAAAAATTTTACTCACAATTTTCCAGTCTTCGCCAAATTTGTATAAAAACATGTAGTCGGTAAAAATTACCTTCCCGCCTTTAATTAGTTCGAATTTTGCCGTAGCTGCATTTCCTGTAACGTCAATGCTTATAAAGTTTACATCAGTTCGCTCGGCAGTTTGGTTTGGGTTAGCCGCCCGACTTTTCTTCATACTCTCAATCCATGCCGATATTGGGTATTTAGTTAGTACCCCATCGCGATTAATTAGCATTTCAAAGTCGGGATGAAACCCCTTTGCTACCTCGTCGAGGCTACCTAAATTATGAATTCCTTCGACGTACGACATTGTAATAACCTCCTTTACCTTTTCCTGTTCATCAGGATTTGAAAGCGCCGTAAGCGACACCACCAAAAGGGCAACAGCTGTAATCATCATTGTTTTCATAGTAGTTATGGCTTGGTTCGTAATTTTGACGAAAGATTATTCACAAGGATTAACCTTAAACTCTTAAGTATTCATTTTCCCATGTTTACAACGAAGCATAAATGGCACATAAGTTAATTTAAAAGTGCCAATTGTAACTTTTATTCTAAAAATTTTATATTTTCGTAATGAATAAAAGGCGTTTCACTGTTTGGGGCAAATTATCGGTTTGAATTCAACAATTTGCTCGCGCAACATTTTTTTAGCAACTATTTGCAGCGAGGGTAAAGTATGGATAAGCTTCAGCAAAAAATTAGCGAACTAGAGAAAGAGAACGAAAGGCTTAAGTCGTTGCTAACCATTAGTTCGAATGGAGACAATAAAAATCGGAATAACTTTGAGGGGTTTTTCAATTTAGCAATCGACTTACTTTGCATTGCCGACATACACGGAAACTTTATTAAGGTTAACAAATCGTGGGAAAATGTACTTGGTTACTCGCTCGAGTACCTCGAAAGCCATAAGTTTTTCGACTTTGTTCACCCCGACGATTTGCCCAGCACCCTTTTACAACTGGAAAATTTAGCCAAACAGGAGCAAGTTGTAAATTTTGTAAACCGTTATAGGTGCAAAAATGGTACTTGGCGATATATTGAGTGGCGTTCGCTGCCCCTTGGTGATCTCATATATGCTGCGGCTCGCGACATAACAAAGCGAATAAACGACGAAATACGCTTAAAACAGCAAAACGACGATTACTTAGAGTTAACCGAAAAACTAAGTGAAACCAATACCGAACTTGGCTTTGCAAAACTGCTGGCCGAGGAGCGAGAGCGTAACTACAAGGAGATTTTTAATTCCACAAGCGATGCCATTTTTGTACATAATGCAAAAACAGGAAATATTATCGACGTAAGCACCACCATGCTTAAAATGTATGGTTTTTCCGAAAAATCTCAAATTATTGGAGGCAATATTTCTCAAATTAGCGCGGTTAAGCAGGGCTACACACTTAGTAAAGCTAACGAATTAATTCGAAAGGCTATTAGCGATGAAAATAACACCTTTGAATGGCTAGCTAAAAAGAGCAATGGCGAATGCTTTTGGGTTGAGGTTTCGCTCCGAAGCACTCAAATAAATAACCAAAGTATTGTTTTAGCTAGCGTTAGGGATATTAGCAAACGTAAGGAAGCAGAGGAAAATTTTCGACTGTCGCACGAAACGTACAAAGGTATTCTCGACAGCCTTAACGAGGCCGTTTATATACTTGACAATCAAGATTGTTTTGTTGAGGTTAATAAAACGGCCGAAGGATTTTACGGGTATCCTCGCGATTACTTTATAGGAAAAACTCCTGAATTTTTATCGGCACCAAATAGGAATAACTTCGACGAAGTTGTAAAAACGTTAAAAGAAGCATTTAATGGCAACCCCGGTATTTTTGAGTTTTGGGGTATTAAAAAAAACGGAGATGTATTTCCCAAAGAGGTTAGCGTTTCGCCTGGTGTCTTTTTTGGAAAAAAATCGGTTATTGCTGTTGCTCGCGACATTAGCGAACGCAAAGAATCGGAATTCGATTTAAAAAGAAAAAACGAACAAATAGAGACTCAAAATATAGATTACAAAAAACTTACCGAAGAGTTGCTGGTAGCCAAAGAAAGGGCGGAGCAAAGTGAAACAAAATTTCGGAACCTAGTCGAGTCGGCTTTCGATGGAATTTACCTTATTGAGGGCAGAGGATTTAACTATGTTAACCCACGTTTTACCGAAATAACAGGTTACACGTTTGAGGAGTTAACTTCCGAAAAATTCGATTTTACCGACCTCCTGTCTACAAAAACAAAGAAAATAATCGACAACCGTTACCATGCTCGTATTAGCGGCGAAACAATACCTGCACGATACGAATTTCAGATAATTACTAAGGGAAATGAACTTAAGGACGTGGAGGTTAGTACCGTACCCCTAAGGGCCAATGGCGACCCACTTGTAATGGGCATAATGAAGGATATTACTCCCCGACGTAAGCTGGAAAGGGAAATTTCATACAGGTCGAAGCTGCAAACTCTGCTTATAAATTTAGGCGCTAAGTTTATTAATATTCCCCACCATATTATTGAGCGCGAAATTAACAGCGCACTTGCCGAAATGGGCAACTTTTCGGAGGTTGATAGAGTATACATTTTTACTTACGACTTTGTAAACGACACCATGACCAACACCCACGAATGGTGCTCCGAAGGTACTTTGTCGCAAATAAAAAATCTCCAAAATTTGCCCAATAGTCTTGTTCCCGAGTGGGTAAATGCCCATAAAGAGGGGAACATCGTTTATATTCCAAATATTTTAGATTTTAACGAAAGTGATAATATTCGAAAAATTCTTGAACCCCAAGGCGTAAAATCGTTAATTGCCATACCAATGATTTACTCCGAAACTTGTTTCGGTTTTGTGGGTTTCGACGCGGTAAAAAACTACAAGCAATGGAGCGATTCCCAAATTTCGCTACTAAAACTTTTTGCTGAACTGCTAGTAAATGTTCAGGTTAAAACCCGTTACGAAAAGAGGTTAAAAGAAGCCAAAGTTGTTGCCGAAGTTAAGCAAATGGAAGTAAGGAATATTATCGACTACTCGCCAGTTGGTATAGTTCTAATTAACCCTAATGGCAACGTTATTGATGTTAATAATGCAGCTGTAAAAATGCTTGGTTCGCCCTCGGTCGAGGCAACCAAAAAATTAAACCTTTTCGAAACAAAACCGCTTATTGCCATTGGTTTTACTAACGATTTACAGCACTGTTTAACCACGAAGGAAATGGTGTATAACGAAAAGAAGTACACAAGTGTTTGGGGAAAAGAAATATTTGTTAAGTATTACTTAGTGCCAATTGTTATTGAGGGCGAGGTTGAAAGCGTTTTAGCCAACATTGAAGACATTACTCACGTTAAGGAAACAGAGCAAAAGCTCATATCGCTTAAGGACAAAGCCGAGGAGAGCGACCGACTAAAAACGGCATTTCTGTCGAACATGAGTCACGAAATTCGAACTCCAATGAACGCCATTTGTGGATTCTCGAACCTTCTTATAAATAACTCATTTAACGACGAGCAACGCAATAACTTTGTCGAAATAATTAACATAAACAGCCAGCAGCTACTGAGCATAATAAACGATATTATCGACGTTTCGAAAATTGAAGCGGGACAGGTTTCGATTTCGTACTCAAACATTTCGGTAAACGATATTATCGATGAAATGCAAACGATTTTTTCGCCAACAGTAAAAATGAAAGGCGTTGAACTTATTGTGTCGAAAGGGTTAAGTGGCAACGATAGCAAAATAGTTTCCGATGAGCTAAAAATTAAGCAAATACTTAGCAACCTAATTTACAATGCAATTAAGTTTACCGAAAGAGGACGAATTGAAGTTGGCTATAGGCTGGCAAACAGCTACCTCGAATTTTATGTTAACGACACCGGAATTGGTATAAACCCCGAGAACTTCGAGCTAATATTCGAGCGTTTTCAGCAGGTTGAGGGAACCACAAACGAAAGCCGAAAGGGAACAGGTTTAGGGCTACCTATTTCGAAAGCATTTGTTGAACTGCTTGGCGGGCAAATTGGGCTTACATCTACTGTTGGCGTTGGTACAAACTTCTTCTTTTCAATTCCCTATATTCACGACGAAATTCAGCAGGGCAAACCCGATAGCAACGTAAATTTGCAAAATATAAAGTGGGGAACTAAAACCATACTTATTGCCGAAGACGACCATCCCAATTTTATGTACATAAGGGAACTGCTGCGGGTTACCCATGCAAATGTGCTACGTGCAAAAAATGGCCAAGAGGCCATTGAAATGTGTAATGCAAACACAATCGATTTAGTACTAATGGACATTAAAATGCCCATTCTTAACGGGCTCGAAGCGGCTACAAGGTTACGCGAGCAGGGTTTTACAACCCCAATTATTGCCCAAACCGCTTACGCATTTTCCGACGACAAGCAGCGAGCCATTGAAAGTGGCTGTAACGACTATATTTCGAAACCCATTAGGCAAGAAGATTTGCTAAAGCTTATTGGGAAATGGCTCGACAGTTCAAACTAATTTTCGCCTTATGCTAAAACCAAACCAAAAAACCTGCCCCGAGTGCGGCGAAAAACTAATTGGAAGGGTCGATAAGAAGTTTTGCTCCGACCAGTGCCGAAATTCCTTTAACAATAAGCTCAACAGCGACTCCACCAACTTGGTGCGAAATATTAATAACATACTTCGTAAAAACAGGCGAGTGCTTGAGGAGCTCAACAAAAAGGGTTCGAAAACCATTGTTTCGAAGGATATTCTGCTTTTAAAGGGTTTTAATTTTACGTACCACACTCATACCTACACAACCCAAAAGGGGTATAAATACTTTTTTTGCTATGAGCAGGGCTACCTTTTTCTCGAAGATAAAAATCAGTACTTACTGGTAACCCAACGCGACGAGGAAAAGTAGAAAATTCGGAATTATTAGCTTTGTTACTAAGGGTTAATTTGGCCTAGTGGGTATTATAAACATTAGGTCGAATTAAATCTCTTTAAAATGAAAATTAAAATAGCAGCCCTGCTCCTAAGCGCTTTTGCGCTCCTAAGTATTTCGTGTAAAAACAACGCCGACAGTTTAAAACCCAAAGGTCAACTATACATTATTGGAGGCGGCAAACGCCCACCCGAAATGGTAAAGCAGCTAATTGCCCTTTCGGGGGCCAAAAGCGGAAAATACATTATTGTATTGCCACAGTCGAGCAGCGAACCCGATACTGCTGCCTACTGGGCAATGAAACAGTTTAAGGATCAAGGGGTAACCAATATTACGTATTTCAACTTTAAAAAAAACGAAATTGTTGAGCAGTCGAAACTCGATTCGCTCGAGAATGCTGGAATGATTTATATAGCCGGTGGCGACCAGTCGCTTTTTATGGGCGTAGTACTAAACACTCCCGTTTATAATGCCATTCATAATGCATATAAAAAAGGTGCTGTAATTGCTGGCACAAGTGCAGGCGCGGCGGTTATGAGTAAAAAAATGATAACCGGCAACCAGCTTAAACACCCCGAAATGGAGGGTTACAAAACAATTCAACCTAACAATATTGAAATAACCGAAGGGCTTGGCTTAGTTACAACGGCCATTTTCGATCAGCATTTTATTTGGCGCGAGCGAATAAATCGACTCATTAGCGTTAGTATTGAAAACCCAAACGAGCTAGCAATTGGAATCGACGAGTCGACAGCTCTTCTTGTTAAAGGCGATAGCGCAACGGTTTATGGCGTAAGCCAGGTAGTAGTTCTTAATGCCGCCAATGCAAACACCGTTGCAACCGATTCGCTATTAGGCGTAAACGGAATTGAACTGAATGTTTACCTTCCAGGGCAAAGGTTTTTGCTAACACCAAGAAACTAAAAATGAATTAATTAACGTGAATTCGATGTTACAACAATTCGCTTTATGTTGATTAGTAGTGTGGTAAAGTTTAATTAGGCTGAGTTTTGAAAAGCATTGTAACTAAAAGAATAATCAGGGCTAAAGCCCCAAAAATCCTCTCATTTATAACCCCAGGCTTAAGCCTGGGGTTGTTGAACGACAAATATCACAGGGCTTTAGCCCTGAATATTGTACGCACTAATATATAATTCAGGAAATAATAAACGACCATGAAACTTAAACTCATATTGCTACTCCCTTTTTTCTGGTGTATAAGTGCCAGAGCACAAAATGGAAAACTACTCCTTATTGGAGGTGGAGCCGAAAATATATCATCAACTACCTCGTGGAACTACGAAGCATTTAACTGGGCTGTTGCCCAAAGTGCCAATAAAAAAGTTGCTATTCTTCACTACGAAACTACAACTACTTCCGATTTTGAAAACTATTTCAGAAACAGCTGCGGCGCAACTGCAGTTAAAAGTTTTATAGTAAATGGCACAGGAGCCAGCAATGCTGCTCTTGTAAACGAAATTAGCGAGTACGATGTGTTCTATTTTCGCGGAGGCGATCAGTGGCAGTATTACTCTTTATGGAAGGGAAAACTAATTGAGGATGCTATTCATACAAAATTCAGCAACGGAGGAGTAATTTGTGGCACTTCGGCGGGTTTGGCAATACTCTCGGGTACTCTGTTTACGGCTCAAAATGGCGAATGCTACTCGAATGGTGCAGTAAAAAACACCAACCTCATAACCATCACCCTTAAAAACGATTTTCTTGAAATGATGCCCGGTTTTGTTTTCGACTCACATTTTACTAATCGTGGGCGAATGGGCCGACTGGTTAGCTTTATGGCGAACTGGAAAAACAAAACTGGCGAAATCATTGTCGGTATTGGGGTCGATGAAATTACTGCTTTAGCAATTGGCTCAAATGGAAGCGCAACTGCTTACGGTGCAGGAACTGTAAACATTTATAGGCTTAGCGAGAACAGCACCTTTGCAACGGCCACTGTACTTGCTGTCGACTCGCTCGAAACAGCCCAATTGTCGCATGGTAAGACAATTAATTTGAACGATTTCGAAGTTGGTGGATTCACTAATGACTTAGTTCCCGAAGAAACCATAGAAACATTTTCGTCGAAAATATATATAAGCGGAGGCGATATTTTGGGAACAGCGAACACCGATTTACTTACAAAATTTGCTGTTGAAGGCACTGCCAATGATCCAATTATAGTATTTACAGGAACAGAAACCACTCTTGCCCAAAGCTATAAAGTAAAACTTAACGAACTTGGAGCAAGCAACGTAACCGTTTATCAGGCTACATCGGTCAATGCTAATAATTCGGAAATAGCTACCAGCATTCAAGCAACCTCAAAATTTCTATTCATAAATAATAGTTCGACTGTATTTATTCCGCAGTTTTTTAATTCGACAGGTGTTGCAGGTGCTGCGCTTAAAAATGCTTTTCAAAGTCGAATTTTAACCCTTGCCTTTATTGGCGATAACGCCCGTTTTTGTGGTCAAAAAGTTTTAGGAAACTACATAACCGACCAAGCAAATGCAAGTATTTCCGAAGGGTTAGCCCTGCTTAAAACTGCGGTTATAATACCAAAAACCTTCGAAAGGCCCGCATCGGGAACCGTAACAACTTACTGGCATGGCACAAATTCGGCTATTCCGTATGCTATGGTTAAGCAAGAGATTAAAAACGGCATTTGGCTTAACGACGATAACTATATAATTTTTAAGGGTGATGATGGTTTAGCAAAATTTACTGTTTACGGAACTTCTCCAGTAATTGTACTGTCGCAGCACAATACAAAGGGCGAACTTGTTACACAAACCTACAGCGGAACCGGCACTCCCGATAAAAAAGGAGCATTCGACTTTATGTACTTATCGTTCTTAAAAGCAAACCAAGAGTATGTGCTGGGAGAGTACGTTCCGTCAATAACTGGAATTAGCAATAATATTGAAACATCTTCAATAAGCATTTACCCAAATCCGGCTAATAAAAGTTTTTTTATTAAAGCAGATAAAGAGATAAGGCAAGTGTTTTTATACGATATAATTGGGTCGAAAAAGTATGCAATAGCAATAAATAGCACCGAGGTCATTATTGATATTGAAAAATTGAATTTGCCAAAAGGGGTTTACTTTATTAAGCTAATTACCTACGACAGCCAGATTTTTACTCGAAAAATAGTGCTAAACTAATTTCCTATGAAACAAAAAAAGTTTCCCGATGCCGTAACCATAATTATTGGCATTATGGTGATATTTATACTGCTTACATGGGTAATTCCTGCTGGCGAATATGTTTATACCGAGATAAACGGTAGGCAAGTCGTTATTTCAAACAGCTACCATTTGGTACAATCGAACCCGCAGGGATTGTTCGCTTTTTTAACAGCACCCATTAAAGGATTTGTTAGCGCAGCGCAGGTAATTGGATTTTGCTTTTTAGTTGGAGGCGCCTTCGGAATTTTAAATCGAACGGGAGCCATTAATGCTGGGCTTCATAATGTTATTCTATACAGCAAGAATAATCGCCAGTCGAGGTATTGGATTTTAGCATCGCTAATGGTTCTTTTTTCAATTTGCGGAGCAACCTTTGGCATGAGCGAATCGGTGCTTGTCTTCATTCTTATAACAGTACCGCTTGCTTTAGCATTGGGCTACGATTCAATTGTTGGCATTGCAATTTCGTTTCTTGCTGCTGGAGTTGGATTTGCAGGTGCAGTTACCAACCCCTTTACCATTGGAATTGCACAGGGTATTGCCGAAATTCCGCTTTTTAGCGGCTGGGAGTATAGGCTTTTTATCTGGCTCGTTTTAACTACAATTGCCATTGTCTTTGTACTAATATATGCCCGTAAAATTGAAAGAAATCCTGAAAAGAGCCCAGTTTACGAAATTGATAGGGCTCGGAAATCGTCAACCGAATCATCTGTAGCCGATACACAGTTCAATATAAAACGAAAAGTTATTGTTGTACTGCTTTTCCTTTCGTTAGTATTACTAGTTTTTGGTTCCAACAAGTGGAATTGGTATATAAATGAAATTTCAGCACTATTTATTGCGCTTGGTATTATTAGCGCACTTGTTTTTGGGCTTGCAGTGTCGGATACAGTAAAAGCCTTTATGGATGGTGCTAAGGATATGCTTATGGCGGCAATAGTAATTGGGTTAGCTAAAGGGCTGCTTATTATTGCAACCGATGGAAAAATAATTGGTACAATGCTTAACTATTTGGCATCGCTAACCGACGATTTCGGAAAAGTTTTTTCGGTACAGCTAATGTTTATTTTTCAAAGTTTCCTCAACTTTTTTATCCCTTCGGGATCGGGGCAGGCTGCACTTACAATGCCTATAATGGCTCCTCTTAGCGATTTAATGGGTATTTCTCGACAAACGGCAGTTCTATGTTTTCAGCTGGGCGACGGGCTAAATAATATGATTATTCCAACAAGTGGAGTTACAATGGGAGTCCTTTCGATGGCCAATATTCCCTACAGTAAATGGGTTAAATGGCTGTTCCCTTTATTTCTAATACTGTTTATTACGGCTCTTTTGCTGCTAATTCCCCCTGTACTTTTCTTTAGCTATAGTTAGAAATTTTGGGGTTTTAAGCCAATCTTTAACTTTTTGCATATTAACAGATTGATTCGTCAAGTGCGCTTGTAATGCCACACTTGTATTCTTAATAGTTATTATTAAGCAAGCCCTTTATAACTTTATTTAAAACCTTTTTTATTTCTTACCGTTACAGTAAGACTAAGCCCTTGAAGTATAATTTATAGTAAACTTAAAGCTATTTTTGGCGAAAATATTTTCGATATGGCCGACAACGACTGGAAAAAAAGGCTAAATGTGGTGTATTCAACCAATCCCGATTTTAAGTTCGAATCGGGTGAGAACGAAAAGTACCAAACCGAAACCGCTCCTCCAACAAAGCAGGATTTGAGGGTTATGCTCGACAAAAAAAACAGAGGAGGCAAAGCCGTTACTCTTATTACGGGCTTTAAGGGTAAGGAGGATGACCTTAAGGATTTAGGCAAAATACTAAAAACTCGTTGCGGAGTTGGGGGCAGCGTAAAGGATGGCGAAATACTTGTTCAGGGCGACTTCCGCGACCGAATACTAACATTACTTCACGAAATGGGCTATAAAGCCAAAAAGGCAGGAGGATAAAAAACTATGATGAATAAATTAGCAACAACAGCAATTTTCGTTCTTTTACTATTTACAAATAGTGCATTCGCAGGCGACACATTGAGGGTTATGCATTACAACTTGATGTATTACGACAATTACACTTCGATTCCTATTGTATGCAATGCTACAACAAATAATGTTGACTTAAAGGATGATTACCTTTCTACAATAATCAACCACACCAAGCCCGATATTTTTACTGCGAATGAAATTAATTCTAGCATTCCTAGTGTTCAACGAATTTTGACTAACACCCTTAATGTTAATGGCATAACAAACTATAAAAGAGGCTCTTTTTCGGGAAGCGACATTTCAAATATGCTTTACTATAACTCCGATAAACTAGTTCTTAAATCGCAAACCTATATTCAAACCGAGCCTCGTATTACAGATGTGTACAGACTTTACTATAAGCCCGAATTAACATATACGCCACTTGATACAATTTACATTACCTGTTTTGTTATTCATCCCAAGGCAAGCAACGATGCTTCGTCTCGAGACCGAAGAACGGCAGCGGCAAATCAGATTATGAATTACATTACAACCAGTGGCATTCAAGGAAATGTTATGCTTTTAGGCGATTTGAATATTTACTACTCAACTGAAGGTTCGTTTCAGGCATACACCACAGCAACTCCTACGGGTTTTCGGTTTTACGACCCAATTAACGAAGTGGGTTACTGGAATGACAACTCCAGCTATGCACACGTTCACACCCAATCGACCCACACAAGTGGAAGTTGCTTTGCCAGTGGCGGAATGGACGACCGTTTCGACTTTATTTTAACTTCACTTCCCCTTTTACAGGAAAGCAATAACCTACGGTATGTTGCAAATTCGTACAAAGCATTAGGACAAGATGGAAACCGCTTTAATGGTTCTCTAATTAGCCCTTCGAACACATCGCTACCAGCAAATGTTATTTCGGCACTTTATAACATGTCGGACCACTTGCCTGTAACATTAAAGCTTTTTGTCAACACGCAAACATCTATAGGTTACAACAATACAATTAGTAACCTAAACGTAAGCATTAGCAATCCAGTAACAAACAATTTAGTAATATCCACAACCGAAAACGCCATTAATGGCTTAACCATTCAAGTTTTCGATATGCTTGGTAATGCTGTTGAAAATAGGAAGGAGAATGTTTTGCCGGTTACAATTCCCGTTTCTCACCTACGCAGAGGAATTTATCTCGTAAAGGTTTCGAACGGAGAAAACTCGGTTGTTAAAAAAATAATTAAGCAGTAATATGCCATGCAAAGGTTTTTTTGTCTACTTTTTTTCTGTTTTTCTGCAATTGCCTCCTCGGCACAGTTTTATGTAAGTGGGCAAGAACCCGCCTGGACCAAGTGGCAGCAAATTGAAACGGACAAGTTTAAGGTTATCTATCCAAAGGGATACGATAGCCTTGCTTTTATTTATGCTAACCACCTTGAAACTTCGGTTTTACAGGTTAGCAAAACACTAAAACATAATCCCCGTAAGTTTCCGGTTGTTTTACGAACCAAAAATGCAATGCCAAACGGTTTCGTTTCGTGGGCTCCAAGGCGAATGGAGATTGTTACAAACTACCCATCCGACTCCGACTCCGAAACATGGCTAAAAGGTTTGTCGGTACACGAAACGCGCCATGTTGTTCAAATCGATAAACTTAATAAAGGTTTAATACGCATAGGGTATTTCGCCTTTGGCGAATCGGCAGTTGGTGCGTCGGCTGCCCTTGTTCCCCTTTGGTTTTTTGAAGGCGATGCCGTATTTGCCGAAACTGCTCTGTCGAATAGCGGGCGAGGTCGACAAGCCGATTTTATGGAACCCTTTAGAACGCATTTTTTAGAGAATGGAAAAAGCAGGTATAGCTACGACAAGTGGCTGATGGGTTCGTATAAAAACAGCATACCAAACCACTACCAATTTGGCTACCTAATGGTTGGCTATGGGAACGAAATGTTTGGCTCGGAAATGTGGGCAAATGCTCTTCGATATACGTCATATAATCCCCTAAAACTCTTTCCCTTTTACTTCAGCATTAAAAAGGACACTAAGCTTTCGCGTAAAAAGCTATTTAAGCAAGCAATTTCTTTTGCTGGTAAGCATTGGGAGGAATCCCGCGACAATGACACATTAGAAGGATTAAACATAGGTAACAATTTACCAAAGCAGTATACCGAATACTTATATCCCCAGCAATTAAACGATTCAACAATTTTTGCGCTTAAAACAACACTAACCAAAACACCCGTTTTTGTTGCCATTAGTATAAAAACAGGGAAAGAAGTAAAAATTCACCAGCCAGGCTATATAGTTGGAAAACCCAGCGTTAATAATGGAACTATAATTTGGGCCGAGTATTCGGCACATCCCCGTTTTGGCGAAATATCGTATTCGGATATTTACTACATAAAATCAAAAGGGGCTGTTAGGATTACAAAGGGAAAGCGACTTCTAAACCCTATTTTAACCAAAAGCGGCAAAATTCTTTCAATTGGCAGCGACAGCATTGGTTGCGCTGCTATTTACGAAGTATACCTAAGTGGCGAAGTTGAAAAGGTGTTGAATTTATGTGGGCTTGAGCCTAAGGAAATGGCTAACGGAATGGACAACGACATACTTTTGAGAGCCACAAATAGCAAGGGAAACCTAATTCTTCGTTTTAAAAACTTTAACCAAAAACCCGATACATTATTGGGGCCTATACATTTCGATATTAATAATATTACACCATTAGGTTCTCGGGTTTTCTTTACTGCAAGTTCTAATTCTGTTGAAAACTTGTATTCCATTAATTATATTAACGACAGCATTCTATATCATGGTTCGTCAACCTATGGTTTAAATTATATATCGCATTTTAACGATTCCACTATTATTGCTAGCAGCAATATTTTAAAGGGCAAAACGCCAGTTTTAATAAGCTTAAGCAATTTAAAAACTAAAGAATATTGGCAGGAAGAAAATTTACTTTACCAAAATGGGATTACAAAACTTAAGGAGGAGTCGTTTGCTAGTACCGTTAGCGATAATAAAGACTATACTGCAAAACCCTACGGAGGAGTTAAAAGCCTGTTTAAAGTCCACAGCTGGGCGCCTTTTTACTACAACCCAAGCGATGCTTCAATTGGCGACGTACTGGCCTACCCCGGCGTCACGCTGGTTTCGCAAAATCTTACAAGCACACTAGCAAGTAGCATAGGCTACTCGTATAACAAAACCCATGGCTACCATGCTCAGGTCGACTGGATGGGTTGGTATCCGATAATTTCGGTGGGTTTCGATTTTGGTAATGAGTTTCCTCAAAAAACAGGAGGACCAAACTCGGCACTACCTACGTATAGAAGCGATTTAAAAAAGCAAGCCTATGTTGGTGTCAGAATTCCGCTTACCCTAACTTCAGGTGCATACCTCACCCAGTTCGCCCCTGGAGTTTACTACTCGTACAGTAATAATTATATATGGAATAGAGAAGCTGGAGCCTACAACAAATCGATACAACAAGCTAACCTATACAGTAGCTTTTATTGCTTAAAGCGTATGGCATACCGAGACCTTCGCTCGTCGCTAGGGTTTTATCTTTACCTAAGCCTAGTACACTCCCCAACAGCAAGCAATGTTTTGGGCAATTCGTACTTAGTAAAGAATTCCATTTACCTTCCGGGACTATTATCGAATCATAGCATATTAATTAACAATCAATTCGAGTCGCATGAAGTAAAGCATTACTTCAAATCGAACAGGGCAATAATGCCACGAGGTTTTACCAACAATATTCTGTATGACTCGTATAAATCTGTTAGTATTAACTATTCGTTTCCTCTTTTTTACCCCGATATAAACATTGGGGCATTGGCATATTTTAAACGGATATTTATTAATGCCTTTTCCGACAATGCTACGGCAAACGAATTTATAAGAGCATCAAATGGGGGGTATTATACAAAAAATACAACCTTTAAATCGGTTGGTGGCGAAACGTTTTTCGATATACACTTTTTCCGTACCCGTTACGAGTTCCGATTGGGTTACCGTGCAGGTTACGCGTTAGGCGAAACACGATTTTTCCATTCGTTTGTGGCAAACTTCGACATAGGTAGCCTTTCGGGTTTTAGGCGACAGGTTGAACCCTATTCGATAAACTTTTAGTTTACAAAAATGAGCGACGATATTCAGTATAAAAAGAAACAGCTTCGAAGATACATAAAGGAGTTAAAGTCGGAACTCGATGCAAATATTGCATTGAGTAGTTCCAACAAAATATTCTCCGAAATTGAGTCGCTACCCGAGTTTAAGGCAGCAAAAACTATACTGGTATACTGGTCGCTACCCGACGAGGTGCAAACCCATTCGTTTATAGATAAATGGTACACCTCCAAAAAAATATTACTACCATTGGTGGTTAAAAACAATTTAGAACTTCGGGTTTTTTCGGGTATGGATTGTCTCGAAGCAAGACCTCCCTTCGGAATTTTAGAGCCAGTAAACGGAGCATTGGCCAGTATTTCAGAAGTTGAAATGGTTATTGTTCCTGGTGTTGCCTTCGACTTAAACGGAAATAGAATGGGAAGAGGAAAGGGTTTTTACGATAGGCTACTAAAGCAAAAAGATATTTACAAAGTTGGCGTTTGCTTTACATTTCAAATTGTAAAAGAGGTTCCAACAAATAATGACGATATTACAATGAATAAAATTATATACGCCTAATTCTTCTTTATATGAAAAAACAATTACTTTCTATTATTACATTACTGTTTATTACAGTTCAACTAATTGGTCAAATCCCTAGTGGTTACTACAACGGTGCCGAGGGAAAAACTGGTGCAGAGCTAAAAACAGCATTGTACAATATAATTAAAGGCCACACCGATAAAGGGTATGACTTTTTGTATACTATTTATCAAACTTCCGACAACCTCCCAACCAACAAGGTATGGGATATGTATTCGATTAAAGCAGACGGGACAGCAGACTATTTTTATAACCACTTGAGCGACAAATGTGGATCATACAACTCCGAAGCCGATTGCTATAACCGTGAGCACACTTTTTGCGACAGCTGGCTTGGAGCGGCTTCGCCTCAACGCTCTGATGCGCACCATTTAATTCCAACCGATGGCTATGTAAATAATCGTAGGGGCAGTTATCCTCACGGGAAAGTTCTTTCTGTATCTTGGACATCTTCAAATGGTAGCAAATTAGGAAGTTCTGATCCCGCAACAGGTTTTTCGGGAACTGTTTTTGAGCCCATTGACGAATTTAAGGGCGATTTTGCCCGAATGTACTTTTATGTTGCCACAAGGTATGAGGATAAAATTGCAGGCTGGGTAAGTAACGGTTCGGCGGGTTTAATTTTAGCTGGTAATTCGTACCCAGCATATAAAAGTTGGTTTATTAATCTTATGCTTCAATGGCATGCTCAGGATCCAGTAAGCGAAAAGGAAATTAACCGAAATAATGCTATTTATGCCTACCAGTATAATCGCAATCCCTTTATCGACAATTCGGCATATGCCGAACAAATTTGGACACCCCAGTCAATACCTGTTGTTTTTACAAGCACCCCAAATTCTTCCGTTAAAATTGACGTTCCATACTTGTACAACGTTACCGCAGTTGCCAGCGGAGAAGAATCCATTACGCTTAGCTGTATTGAAAAGCCTGCATGGTTAACCTTTACAACAACCGGAAACGGAACAGCAACGCTAAACGGTACACCAACCATTTCGGATGTTGGAAACCATAGAGTTGAGCTAAGGGCTCAAACTACCGAAAACACTGTTTCGCAAGTGTTTTATATACTTGTTTACTCCGAGTCGGCTTCGCAAGAGTATGTCGAAACATTCGAAAACATCCCATCTAATAGTTCTACCTATTCGGCTCGAAGCTGGGTTGGCGATAACAGCATTTCGTGGGATGCAACAAATGCACGTACCGACCAAACAATCGACACAAGAGCCATTTGCTTAGGTCAAACTGCTGGTTCATATATTCTTTCACAAGAGTTAACCAATGGCTGCAGCCAACTTTCGTTTAAGCATCAGCAAAAATTTACAGGAAGTGGCGGTACCATCACTCTTTTTATAAACGACATCCAGGTTGGAGAACCGGTTTCGGTTTCCACAAACGTACAGGAAGCTACTTTTAGCGGAATAAGCGTAAGTGGCAACTTTAGAATAAAACTTGTAAGTAATGGCTTATCACGAATTGCCATTGATAACCTTGGTTGGAAAACCGCCAACGAAAATTTGCCACCAAGTTTCGTAAGCGTAGTTCAAACCCCACAAACGCTATATGCTGGTCAAACAATTTCGGTTATTGCCGAGGTAACAAACGACGATGAATTACCTGTGGTTGAACTTATTTGGGGCGATTCGCCTGAAAACATGACGAACACATTAAGTATGATTGAAACTGAAGGGCTATTTGTTGCTTCGTTTGTTGCACCAGCCGAGTATTCGCAATTATCGTTCACCATTACAGCAACCGACAACGGAGGGTTAACCGCTTCGTCGTTAGTTTACACTACAGAAATTCTACCTAATAATTTTCCTGTAATTAGTTCTGTTGAATTTTTACCCCTCGAACCCACTAACGCCGAAACGGTTTTAGTAAAATCGGCGGTAAGCGATGAGGACGGTGACGCTCTTTACGTAGAATTACTTTGGGGATTATCGTCTTCGGAACTAAGCACCTCAATTGATCTTTCTTTAGTAGAAAGTTACTTCGAGGGAACAATACCAACAAACCCTGTTGGGTCAACAGTATATTTTAAGGTTCAAGCAAACGACGGGAAAGGGGGCGTTGACGAAAGCGAGATATTTAGCTATACCGTTTCGGAAGGAACAAGTGTTGAGAATTATTCGATTGGTAAAATTAGCGTATACCCTAACCCAGCAAGCGATTTTATAAACGTTTCGCTAGCTCATTCGGGCGTTTCAACCTATTACGTATCCGATATTTCTGGTCGAATTGTTTTAAAGGGAAATATTAATCACCCTTCAGCAGTTGGATCCATTAATGTAAATAGCATTTCGAATGGTATTTACTTTTTACAAGTAGTGGGACAACAAAAAAGTAGTGTTGTAAAGATTGTTATTGGAAAATAACGTTATTCCTTTGCAACAGTAAAAACTAATTTTACTAAAATAGTCTATAATGTTAAAACGTATTTATCTTTTAATTACTGCTGTTTGCCTGTTATCCATAGGCGTACTTGCACAAATTCCTGCTGGCTACTACAATACTGCTTCGGGTAAAACTGGTAATGAACTAAAAGCAGCGCTTTACGAAATAATTAATGACCACACAGCCGTTTCTTATGCCGGCCTTTGGACCGCTTTTCAGCAATCCGATAAAAAGCCAAACGGAAAAGTTTGGGATATGTACTCCGATGTTCCTGGAGGAACTCCTGCATACGAGTATACTTTTGTTTCCGATCAGTGCGGTAATTATAGTGGAGAAAGCAGCTGCTATAACAGGGAGCATTCCTTCCCTAAAAGTTGGTTTAACGATGCTACGCCAATGTATTCCGACATGTTTCACCTTTACCCAACCGATGGCTATGTTAATGGTCAGCGCGGAAACTATCCCTTTGGCGAGGTAAGTTCTCCAACTTGGACTTCGACAAACGGAAGCAAAAAGGGTGCTTGCTCCTACCCTGGCTATTCTGGAACAGTTTTCGAACCAATTGACGAGTATAAAGGCGACTTTGCCCGATCATACTTTTATATGGTAACTCGCTACCACAATGTAGTTCAAAACTGGAGTACACCTATGCTCAACGGCACTGCGTATCCTGCCTTTTCCGACTGGGCAATTAACTTGCTATTCGAGTGGCATAATGCCGACCCAGTTAGCCAAAAAGAGATTGACAGAAACAATAAAATATATACCTCGTACCAGCATAACCGTAATCCTTTTATCGACAATTCGGAGTATGCACAGCTGGTTTGGAATCCTAATGGGACAAATGTTTCTGTTACAATTTCCGAAAACCAAATTAGCGTATACCCTAACCCAGCAAGCGACTTTATAAACGTTTCACTGCATCATTCGGGCGTTTCAACCTATTATGTAGCCGATATTTCGGGACGTATTGTTTTAAACGGAGAGCTTAACCACGAAAATGCAACCGGAACCATTAGTCTTAATGGCGTTTCGAATGGAATTTACTTTTTGCAGGTTGTTGGTCAACACAAAAGCAGCACCATAAAGTTTGTAATTGGAAAATAACTTTATTCCTTTGCGACAGTAAAAAACTAATTGTTACTAAAATAGTCTATAATGTTAAAACGTATCTATCTTTTAATTGCTGCTGCTTGCCTGTTATCTATAGGCGTACTTGCACAAATTCCAAGCGGCTACTACAATACAGCTTCGGGCAAAACTGGTAACGAGCTAAAAGCAGCACTTTACGAAATAATAAAAGGCCATACAGAATTAACATATACCCCTGGGCTTTGGAACGCATTTGCATATACTGACAAACGAAGCGACGGAAAGGTGTGGGACATGTATTCGGCCTGTGACTTTACGTTTGTTACCGATCAGGATCCTGGAAGCGGGGGTACCTCTGAATGCCAATACTATAATCGAGAGCACTCGTTCCCACGTGAGTGGTTTGGTGGAGCCATTGCTCCAATGAATACCGATTTGTTCCACATTTACCCAACCGACAAAAAAGTTAATAGCGTTCGGGCAAGTTACCCTTTCGGTAGCGTTGGTAACGCATCGTACACATCGGGTAATGGTAGTAAACTTGGTACAAGTAATTACCCTGGTTACACAAGCACTGTTTTTGAACCCATCGACGAATACAAGGGCGACTTTGCCCGCTCTTACTTTTACATGGCTACCCGCTATCACAATATTATTCAGAACTGGAGTAGCCCAATGTTAGCCGGAAACCAGTATCCAGCCTTTACTTCTTGGGCTGTTAGCATACTCTTAGAGTGGAATACGAACGACCCAGTAAGTGAAAAGGAAATAAATAGAAACAATGTAATTCACACCAGCTATCAACACAATCGCAACCCATATATCGATCACCCCGAGTATGCGCAACTAGTGTGGAATCCTAACGGTACCAATGTTACCATAACAAACATTGCTCAAATTAGCGTTTATCCTAACCCCGCTTCCGAAACCATTAATGTAACACTATCGTATGCTGGTGTTTCAAACTATTATGTAGCCGATATTTCGGGACGTATTGTTTTAAATGGAGAACTAAACCACGAAAATTCAACAGGAACCATTAGTCTTAATGGCCTTTCGGAAGGTATTTACTTTTTACGAATTATTGGAAATAATCAAATCGGAGTTGTGCGGTTTGTTGTAGGAAAGTAGAATTATAATCGGAAGTGGCTGTCAAATAAAATCCAAAAATATAACCACAAAGGTCACTAAGTTTTACTCAAAGTTCACAAAGTAATGTATACGAGATTTTTTTCTTTGTGGTTCTTTGTTTTCTCTTAGCGGCCTTTGCGTTTAAAAGTTCTTTTTACAGTTAGGTTTTATTGCTTTACTGAACTATTATTTTCCTGGTGGTCTCTTGGTCGTTATTTTTAACAATTACAAAGTAAATTCCCTTTGCCATACCTGTTAAGTCAACTTCAATAGATGTTGAATTAGAACTTGCTTCGGTTTTAAAAACTTGTTGACCCAAAGAGTTGATAACAGTAACCTGAGCATCATTATAATTATAATCCATTAAGTCAATTGTGAATTTTCCTGTTGATGGATTAGGGTATATTTTAAGCATTGTTTCAGCATCATAATTAATCGCTGTTTGACCAACGTTTAATTCAAGTATTTCGCTTGGATATACTTCAGGGTAGCCATGGTAACCCAAACCAAAATACGCTTTATTGTTAAGAAAAAAAGTAACGGGATCGTTTCTACTTGCACTTAGGTTTAAAACATCACCTAGACTAACCTTTGTATTATTGGCAGGATTATACTGTGTTACCTGCGTTTTATTTCCGTAGCAAATAAAAGCCATGTTACCAACAACTATTGCCGAGGCATTATAAAAGGATAAATTTATTCCATCGGCAAAAATTCTTTCGGTCCAGGTATTTGTTTCAGGATTATACTCTTGCACATCGCTATACACAGTTGTGTATGTTGTAACAGATTGTCCTCCAGATACATAGCCTTTTCCATTAATGAAAAATGCAACAGCTCCATTTCGAGCACCACCATTTACATTTGCTACTTGAGTCCACGTGTTTTCTTGTGGATTATACTTCCAGAACGCATTTGTATCTCCATCGGCATTTCGACCTGTTCCTACAAAACCAAATTCTGTTGAAGCAAAAGCAACGGCATTATAGTTAGCGGAACCCCCAAAATCAGCAATTTGAGTCCACTCGTTTGATTGGGGATTATATTCGTAAAAATCGCTATAGTAAGAGAAGGGGTACTTTGATCTTCCTAACCCTACATAAGCCTTTTCTCCAATAACAAAAGCTACCGCTTCCGTTCGAGCAGTTCCGGGAAATGTTGCAGCAGCTTCCCATTCTCCTACTGCTGGGTCATACTTCTTAAAGGTTCTCATTACACTGTCGCTGTTGTTTCCGAGACCAACATATGCTACGTTGTTAATAACAAAGCTAACAGCTCCGCTGCGTGCGTTTCCCTGAAAAGGGTTAATACCTGTCGAAAAGGCCGAAAACGTTAGTGCCAAGCAGGTTAAAAAAAGAGTAATTTGTTTAATCATTTTATTCGTTTAGTTTTTAAATTTGAAAATATTTTGTTGTTTTTAATGTGGTGCGAAGATACTTGTTCAAAACAAATTACCAATAATTGCAATCGTTTGTTTTTGGGTCAACATTTTCCCTTTTCATAATTAATTTGTCTTGCAATTTTAAATATCATACCTTTAACTAAACTGTTTTAAATAAAATGAAAACTATGAAAACAAAAGTGACACAATCAATTCTACTTTGCCTTATGGCAATTATGAGTTTTTCAAATGTGCTTTTGGCTCAAGAGAGTAAAGAAAAACTTGAGAAACCCAAGAGCTCAGGCGTTGCCGAAGTCGATGCCTTTGTTAACAAATCGTTCGATGCCTACGACGAAAGTTTTAAAATTACCGATGCGGCAAACCTAATTAAGGTCGACAAAGAAACGAACACCATTAAGGCTGCCGATGGTACAGACCTAGCAAAGGACAAGGCGCTTTTCCAGTTTGGCGAACTTTTGGTTAGAGCAAAAAAGCAAAACGACAATATTCAGGCCATACAAGACATGCAGAAATCGGCCACCGAGAGCGTGAAAAAATGCCCTATTACTAAAAAACCAGCAGCAACTAAAAACTTAAGCAAGGGTGGAGAAGCTTTAAACGAAGTTGTTGGGGAAACTAAAAAACAAATTGAGCTTATCGACAAGCAAATTACCGACATTAAGGCTATGCCTTAGATACTATATAAGGAAGTAAAGTGCAAAAAAATGGCACGTACTACCTCCAATTATAAATAAGTGAAAAATCCCATGCCCAAATGGGATTTTTTTATTTAGGTAAAAAAAGGCTCCAAAAAAGTACGAAAGGCAACCAGTAACCAAAAACCAAACCGTAATTGCGGGCATGGACTTAATTACCTGATAAAAGAAAAGAATAATAAGCCAGCCCATGGCAATATAAAGCCACATTGAAAGCGTTCGGTGTTTGTTAGAGTAAAACCAGGTTTTAAAAATAATGCCCCCAATGGCCATTGCCCAAATAAGACCAAAAATAACCCAGCCCAAAGGGCCTCTTAGTGCTGTAAGCGAAAAGGGAGTATAGGTTGCTGCAATTAAAACGTATATAGAAGAGTGGTCGAAGCGGTTTAGGTAATACTTAGTTAGAACATTTTTTGCGCTATGAAAAAGAGTTGAAGCAACGTATAAATTTATTAGCCCTGCCCCAAAAATGCTGTATGTTACAATATGCCATGCATCGGCATATAGCGCTGCACGAACAATAAGTATTACCGTTGCTGCAATGGCTAAACCAATCCCAACGCCGTGGGTTGTGCTATTAACAATCTCTTCTCGTTTTTGAGCCATTTGTTTTTGAAATAATTAAAGTCTGAACTTCTGCTTCGAAATAATTCTTTTTAATCCTCAGCAAAGGTAATTCTTTTTATTTCTATCAATTTGTAACACAGTTATGGCTTTTTTAAAACAGACAAATTTTCAATTATGGTTCGAATTATCAAGGAATAGTTAAGTTCAACACTACCAGATATGAAACTGCTGCTACAGTTTAGAAATCGACTGTTCTTTAACAGTTTTTTTAAGAATCTATTTTCAGTTAATATTGTACACAATTAACTATTAACCATTAAACCAAAACTTTACAAATTATGAAGCATTTATTTTTAGCAATTGCAACTCTGTTATTGGCATCTTTTGTGGTTGCACAAAAGGTCGATTTAGACCCATTGTATTCAACAGTTGTATTTAAGAGCCTCCCCATAGAACCCCTTGGAGAGGAATTTAAAACATACAGCATTTTTGTTTCTATCGATGATATAACTCAGCAATATTATCCAAAATACCTAGTCAATGATAAAATAAACCTTCATGGTTTTAAAAAAATAAATGGGATGAAGGAAAAACCAGATATTCAAATTCGACTAAATGCTGCCAATTTTAAAATAACAAAAACAGAAGTTAAAAGCAGGGTTGAAGAAACAAAAGACAAATCTGGTAAAGTTACAAGTACGAAAACTTACTATAAGCTCAATATTGCTCATTCATTTGATGCAAGTTATGAAGTAGTAAACTTGAAAGAAAATAAAACTTTAATAAAAACATCTTTAACTAATAATACAATAAATATCTATAACACACAAGAATACAATAACAAAAATTCTTTAATGGAATATTATAAGTTAAACCAGAATTTGATAATAAAAGAAATTATTACTGGTCGGTTTACTTCATTCTACTCATTAATTAATGATAAAATAAATTTATTCTATGGTTTTCCAAATAAAAAAGAAACCGTTAAATTATGGGTTCTTGACACAAAAAAACATCCAGAATACGAAGAACACCAAAAGAATTTAAATGGATTAAAGGAATTATACACAACTTTTAATCCCAATGAACCTCTTGATGGTATTAAGGAAAATGCAAAGCCATATATTGATTACTTAAATGGTCTTCTTAATAAATATACTTCCGAAGAAAAGCCTGATAAAAAAATGCGTTATTCGGCCTTCTACAACCTTGGCATGCTATACTTATACCTTGATATGCCCGACGAGGCTATTGAAATGGGAGATAAGTTAATAATTAACGATTATGATAAAGGTGATGGAAAATCAATAATTAAGAATGCCGAAGAACTAAAAGCTCTTTTCGAAAAAAACAAAATTTACACTCGTCACTTCGTTAGAGACTTAGGTGATAATCCTGAGGTTGTTGAAAGTTCTGAGGGAACTAATCCCTCTAACACGATTGAAGAGCCAGTAGAAAATCCTTCGAATAACTAAATAAATATTATTAACTATAAAACAAAAAACCNNGGTTTTTTGTTTTATAGTTAATAATGAAATTATTTTGCAAACTTACTACCATCATAAGCCCACTTAATGTAGGCTGCTCCCCATGTAAACCCTGCCCCAAAAGTTGCAATAATTATATTGTCACCCTTTTTAAGAACTGGTTCCCAGTCGGCTAGGCACAATGGAATGGTTGCGCTTGTTGTGTTTCCGTATCGCTGAATGTTAACCATAATTTTTTCCTTTGGCAATCCCATTCTATTTCCGGTGGCTTCAATAATGCGCATATTTGCCTGATGAGGAACAAGCCAAGCCAAATTTTCGGGTGTTAAGTTATTTCTGTTCATCATTTCAACGGCAGTGTCGGCCATGTTCGAAACGGCTGCCTTAAAAACTGGCTGTCCATCCTGATAAATATAGTGTTGACGATTGGTAACCGTTTCAATTGATGCTGGGTACATTGAACCACCTGCAACCTGATGCAAATACTTACGTCCCGAACCATCAACGCGCATAAGCGAATCGATAACGCCAAGACCGTCGGTATTTGGTTCAACTAGTACTGCGCCCGAACCGTCGCCAAAAATGGGGCATGTGTTTCGGTTGGTGTAATCGGTAATGCTCGACATTTTATCGGCACCAACTACAATAACCTTTTTATGCGAACCCGATTCAATAAATTTCGATGCTGTAACAAGTGCGTAAAGAAAACTTGAACAACCAGCGTTCATGTCGTACCCAAAGGCATTCTTAATGCCTACTTTGTCGCTAATTATATTTGCTGTTGCAGGAAACTGCATGTCGGGAGTAACAACACCGCAAATTAGCATATCCACTTCGTCGGGCGAAGTATTCGTTTTGCGAAGCAATTCGTTTACTGCATGAACAGCAATATCGCTTGTTCCAAGGCCTTCGCCTTTAAGAATTCGTCGCTCCTTAATACCTATTCGGGTCATTATCCACTCATCGGTGGTATCGACCATTTTACTTAGCTCCTCGTTAGTGAGGATGTATTCGGGTACGTAACCGGCAATGCCAGTTATTGCAGCAGTAATTTTACCCATTAGTTAAATGCTTCTTTAATTTTACCGCAAAGATTGGTGGCAATAACTTCTTGCGTTTGAAGAATCATATTCATAATGGCCTTTGCATTCGAAATTCCGTGGCCTATTATTACGGGTGCATTAACACCAAGAATTGGAGTTCCACCATAGTTCTCGAAGTTGAAGCGTTCAAAGTAAGGGTCTTCAATTTTTCGAGCCTTAATAAGGTGATAAAATGCTTCGGCCTCTTTAAGAACAACATTGCCAACAAAACCGTCGCACACAACAACATCGGTCTTTTGGTTCGAGAATAGGTCGTTCCCTTCGACATTACCAACGAATTTAAAATCGGTCGAATCCTTCATAAGCTCGAAGGCGCTTTTTGAGACTAAGTTTCCTTTTTCCTCCTCTTCGCCAATATTTAAAAGCGCAACCCTGGGTTCTTCGTTATTAAAAATTAATTTCGAAAAAATTGACCCAAGCATGGCGTATTGATACAGAACGTCGGGGCGGCAATCGGGATTAATTCCAACGTCGAGAATAAGATTGAACTTATTTTCTAATCCAACCGGAATGTAGCTAGCTATGGCTGGTCGAATTATTCCAGGAATTGACTTAATGGCATACATTGCACCAACCAGCATTGCGCCAGTACTTCCTGCACTCGCAAAGCCATCAATTTTACCAGTTGCAAGCCACTTAAAGCCAACAGCAATGCTGGAATCGGGCTTTTTAGTAAGCGACTTGGCAGGGTTTTCGCCCATTTCAATAACTTCGGAACAGTGAACTATTTCGAAGTCGAAAGGATTTGCGTTCAGCTTAGCAAGTTCAGCTTTTATAAGCGCTTCATCTCCGAAAAGCACAATATGCTGTTCGGGTAGTAATTGCTTTTGGGCTATTATTGCCCCTGCAACAACTGCTGCTGGAGCATAATCGCCGCCCATTGCATCAACTCCAATTCTCATGCTAATTTTAATAAACCCCCAAAAAAGAGGGGGTGTTTTAAACTAAGCTGTTACAGCCTTTGCGATTGCTTGTTTGCCTCTGTAAAAACCACACTCAGGACATACGTGGTGAAACTGAATGGTTGCAGAGCAGTTAGAACATGTTGCCAGGGTTGGTTCAGAAGCTTTGTAGTGAGTTCTGCGCTTGTTTCTCCTTTGCTTCGAAATTTTACTCTTTGGATGTGCCATTTTAACTTGTTATTTTCTTGGTTATACTATTTATTGGCTATGTTAATCGAAAATTTAATTCTTTTTTTTAAGGTTTTTCAGTATGTCCCATCGTGGGTCGGTTGTTCCGTTTGTTTTTGGCTCAATCGAACCAACTGTTACTATTCTGTTTAGCATTTGAGGATTACAGTCGTTTTCGTTTGAACCTTCGATTCCGTGATACCGGCTAATTGGTAAGCTTAAGCAAATGCTTTCGTACAAATACTGGGCTATATTAACCTCGAATTCGTTCTCGCTAACCACCCACAGTTCATCGTTATCGCTAACTTCGTCGTTCCCAATTTTAACAATAAGTCTTCCGCTAAACTCAATGGGCAAATTAAAGGGCTCCAAACATCGGTCGCAAACAACCTCAACCTCGCCTGTTATGTCAATAAAGAACTCCAGCATAGTGCTGTGCTTCAGCAACTGAACGTTTGCAACTAGGTTGCCTCGCTCAATTTCCCCTTCGGGATATTCCTTAAAGAACTTATCGTTGATTTCGAACTCAAACGAGTGACTTCCAACCTTAAGTCCTTTATATTGAATTGTATATATGTTCAAAATGCTGCTCACTTTCCCAAAAAAAATATCGGGCAAAGGTAAATATTATTATGAAATAAAAAAAGTTTACAATAATATATCAAAACCTCTCTTAATTATTCGACCTTAAACATGGTTTAATGCTGAAATTTTGATATTGAATTAACAATTACGACAGAGCCTGTTTCTGTTTTCTTTTACGCTCATTTTCATCGAGTAATATTTTTCGGAGACGAATTGATTGTGGGGTTACCTCAACGTACTCATCTTCCTGAATGTATTCGAGTGCCTCTTCGAGCGAAAACTTTGTTGCCGGAGGCAAATATACCTTGTCGTCGGTTCCCGATGCCCTTATGTTGGTTAGTTTCTTGGCTTTGGTTACGTTAACGCCAAGGTCGCCAGCACGAGTATAGTCGCCAATAACTTGTCCTGTATATATTTCTTCGTGCGACTCGACAAAAAAGCGTCCTCTGTCCTGAAGTTTATTAAGTGCATAGGCAAAAGCGGTTCCTGTTTCAATTGAAACCAGAGATCCATTTATGCGATTTTCAATTTCGCCTCTATAGGGTTCGTACCCTTTAAATCGATGGGCTATTACAGCTTCACCAGCTGTTGCGGTTAAAAGAATATTGCGAAGGCCAATAATTCCGCGAGCGGGAATATCGAACTCGAGATGAACCCTTTCATTCTTTCGCTCCATTATTTGTAAATTACCTCTACGGCGGTTTACAACTTCAATGGCTTTTCCTGAGTATTCGTCGGGTAAGTCGATGGTAAGCTGCTCAATGGGTTCGCACTTTTCGCCACCAATCATTTTTATAATAACCTTGGGCTGGCCTACCTGAAGCTCATAGCCCTCGCGTCTCATTGTTTCGATTAATATTGAAAGGTGAAGCACTCCCCTTCCAAAGACATTAAAAGCATCGGCAGTTTCGGCCTCTTCGACTTTAAGGGCAAGATTTTTTTCGAGTTCCTTCTCGAGGCGTTCACGAACATGACGAGATGTTAAAAACTTACCTTCTCTGCCAAAAAATGGAGAATCGTTAATGGTAAAGCGCATACTCATTGTGGGCTCGTCGATATGAATTCCAGGGCGCGATTCGGGATTTTCGGGATCGGCAATTGTATCACCAATTTCAAAGCCATCGATACCAACTAGTGCGCAAATATCGCCTGCTAGTACCTTTTGAACTTTAAGTTTTCCTAAACCGTCGAAAACGAGTAGTTCTTTAACTTTGGTGCGAAGAACTTGTCCCGATTGTTTTACCAGCACCACGTTTTGTCCTAGCGAAATTTCGCCTCTGTAAAGGCGACCAATGGCAATTCGGCCTACATACGATGAGTAGTCGAGCGATGCGATTTGCATTTGCAGGGTTCCCTTTTCGACCTTTGGAGCAGGAATGTGCTCAACAATACAATCGAAAAGCGGAGTAATATCGGTTGAGGGTTCTTTATAACTTTTGCTCATCCACCCCTGCTTAGCACTTCCGTATATGGTAGGAAAGTTTAGCTGATCTTCGTTGGCTTCGAGATTGAACATAAGTTCGAAAACCTGTTCCTGAACCTCTTCGGGACGACAGTTAATTTTGTCGACCTTATTAATAACAACAATTGGCTTAAGACCTAATTCAAGAGCCTTTTGTAATACAAATCGTGTTTGTGGCATTGTACCTTCAAAGGCGTCGACGATAAGCAAAACTCCGTCGGCCATATTAAGTACACGCTCAACTTCGCCACCAAAATCGGCGTGACCTGGTGTGTCGATAATGTTTATTTTAACTCCCTTGTAAACAACCGAAACGTTTTTAGCAAGAATAGTAATACCCCTCTCGCGCTCCAGTTCGTTGCTATCCATTATTAGCTCACCGGGTATTTCGTGGTCTTTAAAAAGTTTTCCTTGAATAATCATTTTGTCGACCAGCGTTGTTTTTCCGTGATCGACGTGTGCAATAATGGCAATGTTTCTAATTTCCTGCATGTAGTGGTAAAATTGGGGTGCAAAGGTATGAAACAAAATGCGTTTTGAAGCTAAAAACTTCAAAAACATTCATTTTCAACATAAAAAAAATAAAATGCAGTACGAGAAAGGCTTCAAACTAGAGTGAAAAAGTAATCTTTTTATTTATGTAAATGCTAATAAATGTTTATTAATAAGCATTTAACTAATCGAACAGAAAATCGATGTCGTCGCCAGGTTGAATCTCTCGGGTTGTTTGGGTGTGTTTAAAAATTCGTGCCGACTTGGGTCCGAGTAGCGTTGCTGTACCCGATTCAATTTTAATCATACTGCCTTCGCGGAGTCCAACAACGTAAACGTATGGATCCATTTCGAGGTATTCAATAATTCTCTCTTCGCGGGTTTCGCCTGCGTGTCCTGCCGGATTCACATCGAGGTAGTGAGGATTTATTTGAAAGCGAACAATATTAAAGGCACTTAAATTATCGGGTTCGGTAATGGGCATGTCGTTGGTGGTACAAATTGTAGGGCAAGCAACATTAGCACCAGCGCTCCATCCAATATATGGAATTCCATTAAATACGCGATACCTTAGCGTTTCAATTAGGTCGTTTTGCTGAATAAGCTTAAGAAGCTTAAAGGTGTTTCCTCCGCCAACCACAATTGCTTCGGCTTGCTTAACGGCCTCCTTTGGGAACTTTTCGTGATGAATTGACTTCACCTTAATGCCTAATTTTTGAAATTCGGTTTGAATATCCTTCTCGTACTCGTCGAACGAAAAAGTAACTGCCGCATAGGGTATAAAAAGTACTGTGTTTACTCCCTTTAGCGTTTCGCGAATTTGTTCGATACAATGCTGAAGATAGGGTTCGCCTGCATTTGTTGAGTTGCTTATAAGAAGGATTTTCATTTTTTGTGCTTTTGTTTAGTTCGCGCTTAGGTTGCAAATTTGTAATCTTCGTGGCTTTATTCAAAACATAAGGCGTTATATAAACAGGGATTTACACAAACACTCAAAATTTAGTGACAAACTAGGGTTTTAAGAGTACAAAACGAATTGGCTGTAATGAAGGGTGCGACATTTCGAGCATTTCGAATAGTCCATTCAATGATTGTTTTAGTGACTCATTTTCGTCGTAGCCATGTTTTTGAAAAACACTCTCTAAGTTTTTTATCAAATCGCTGGGTAATTTTTCGTCGCCAGTTACCGAAACTAATAGAATGCAATCGCCATTGTTAGTGCTTAAGAAATTCTCATCGTTAACCACTTGAAGTGTTTTAGAAACTTGATTGTAACTTATTACGACTGAATTATTTGAAAAAGCTAAAATGCCATTTGAATGATTAAATGAAAGACAGTTCGTTGCGCTAAATTCGTTTGAGGCTTCGGCATTAAATAGATTAACTATAGTGTTAGGCTGAACATTTTGGATTTGCTCTATTTCGTTTGTAATTGAGCCCTCAACAGCGAGAAGCTTATAAAAAACATCTTCAGTCATTGTTTCAGTTTGCCAAAACACAATTACGGTTTCTCCTTCTTTACAAAAGTTAGATAAGCCAAACTTTATCATTCTATTTTCAGAGGAGTGCCACTGATAAAAATACTTATACTTTACATTTAGTTGCAGTAGTATATTTTTTTGATATACAGGATATAAATATTCAATTTTTGAATTGGCTGAACTGTTTTTATGCAATTTTTTATTAAGCAGTCGAGCCCTGATGTAAAGAATAATAAGCAAACCAATTATTAGCAACAAAAGTAAAAGTATGGCATAACAAGTTTTTAAATAATCAGTTCTTACTTTGAGTTCGTTCTTTAGGTTGGCCAGTTCTGTTGTTTGCTGTTCTGTGTCGAGTTTATTTTCGAGGCTAGCAAGTTTTTCGGCCGTTTCTAGGGTAAGCAGCGAGTCCTTAACCTGAAGAAATTTCTTATAGTAACTCAGTGCCTCCTTGTGTTGCCTCGTACTTTCGTACACTTCAGCTAAATTATAGTATACTTCTTTTTGAGTTTCGGCCTTATTTAGCTTCTCGGCCAGGCTTGCCGACTGTTGATAGTATACCTTGGCCGTTTCGAACTTGGCTAACTTAAAATATGCAAGACCAATGTTTTTTAGTGTATTACACTGGTACGAGAGGTTTCCGAGGTCGGTAAAAGTTTTTAGTGCTTGTGAGTGGTATAGAATTGCATCGTTTAGTTGGTTCTTTTTAAAGTAAAGGCTTCCAATGTTGTCTTGAATTATTGCAACTCCGAGGTTAATTTGTAGAGAATCGTATATAAGTAGCGACTTATAAAAAAAGGTATACGCTAGATCGTACGAACCCAGTTCCATGTAGGCGGTTGCAATATTGTTCGAGGCAGCAGCAACAGCTCTCGAATACTTTAGCTTCTGGTTAATTTCTAAATACTTTTTAAAGTAATCGATGGCTTTTAGGTAGTCGTCGCGGTAAAAGAAAATTTGGCCAATATTATTCGATGCCATGCCAATGCCCTCGTCGTATTGAATTTTACTGAATATTTTAAGCGACGCCTGGTAATTATCGATAGCCAATTCGTATTTTCCCCAAGTACGATATACAAGTCCTATGTCGTTTAAAACCTCCCCCATTTCCTTTTCACCATTAACCTGCTCGTAAATGGCGAGCGCATCCTTAAAATTATTTAACCCACTTAAAAGTTCTCCTTTTTTATAAAGCATATAGCCTTTTTGGTGATACGCATCGGCAGCCATAACCCAAAAGCGTTTTCGTTTTGCTAAATCGATGGCTTCGTCCCAATATGCAATACTTACCGAGTAAGCCGAGTCGAGGTGTGAAATGGCAAGTTTGTATAAAGCCCTGTAACGAGCAGTGTCGTTTTTTGTGGTTTTTACAATAACCTTAAGGCTATCGATTGTGGAATTACCGATTGAAAAAAAGTAAAATAATGTAAGGGTTAGCAAGAGTGCTATTTTACGCATAGCAAATATTTTAATTTATATGGTTAGTAATACGAAAAAAGGCAACTAAAGTTAAACAAAAAAAGCCATCCTTGTGGGATGGCTTGAGATAATATTACTAAAGCTGGGTTTAGCGGAACGAGAGTAAAATAAGTCCAACGGAGAAAGGATTAACTTCGGGTCCTTTATCCTTTTCGAAAAGTGAAGTTGGGTAGTAGTTTGCAAAAAGTTTCAGTCCTCTGTAGCCAATTCGTGCTGTAAGTCCGTATCGGAAAGGGGAAAGATTAAAGTCGTCTTTCACTTTGTCCTTTTTTTCTCCATTAAATTCGTATTCAACCTTGGTGTTTGAGAACAATCGAACGCCGCCTAAAACTCCTGCCGAGATAAATATTCGATGCGATTGAACTGGAATTTGGAATTCGAGAAGCAATGGAATAACCAAGTGAGTGGTTTGTAGGCGACTTTTATTTACCTTGTAACCTGCATTCAAATATGAACTATCAACTCCTGTTATGCCGCTAATTGGATCCTTCGAAATTGTTATCTGATTGCGAAAGTGGTAGTTGTTCCACTCAAAGCCTAAACCAGTTACTAAGCCTGCCTTGTCGGTGCCAAAACCAATGCTTTGCTGAAAAAGATTTAAGTTAAAATTCCACGAACGGCTTTGCTTTAGTTCTAAATACTTTAGGTCGCCAGTCATGTTTGTTGAATGGTTGGGAGTTAAAAACCCATTAAAGCCCCACTCAAAACCCGACCAATGACCCTTGAATTTGGGCACCTCTGTATATTCAGTGTACGATTTTCTGTCGGGAATTTCAACGGTTGTCGAGCCATCTTCTTTTTCGATAACAACAACGTTTCGTTTTCCTAAACGAATAATAGTAGTATCGACATTAGTTTTTGTTTTTGTGTCGATTGTGGTTTTTACTTCAACCGTTACTTCTTTACTAACTGTTGAATCGGGGGTCATAATAGAGTCGTTAGCCTCTAACGCTGATAGTTGTTGCTCAATTTCGGTTTGCGAAAACGAAGTAGTTGCAATAAGAGCAATGCCAAATAGAAGAAATAAGCGTTTCATAGTAGTAATTTTTTGTTATTAGTAGTCGTTTTTGTTTATTTCGACTGTATGACGGGAAGGGTATTTGAAAAGTTACAGCCTACTAGTTATTTTTTCGAATTGGTGTTGAAATGGCGAATAGGCTGGACTCGAAGGATATGCGGGTAATTTTACCATTATTGTTCTTTTGGGCGTTTAACGACAAGTCGGAATCGGTATAGTTTGCGAATTTACTAACTCCCATTTGAGCAATTTCGAACAGACCAACCTCCTTTTTACTTCGCTTGTGTGTTACTATTTCTGCTGTTGATACGATATCGCTTTTTGCTAACGCAGTAATTTCTGCAATAGCCAACCGATTCGATGCATCGCTGGAAGCAAAAAGTTCGATTAGCTCGATGGGTTTAATTAATGACTCTGTGCTGTCGCTTAATTTTTCATCATTAGCATTAAAGAAAGTTGAATCAACAGTTTTGGGTTCGACAACTTTTTCGATTATCGTTATATTTTTTGCCGTTACGTTAAAAGTGCTGTTTTTTAAGCTTTTTTTATGGTTGGTTTCTTCATTATTTGCTGGCAAACCAACCTGAACTGGTATTTCGACAGGGTTGGTAATTGCTACCTGTAAATTTTGTTCAACCTGAGTAAACGTTACTACCGAATAGCTACCAATAAGAAGTAGTAATCCAGCAGCAACTCCCGATGCTATTTTTACTACTCGTTGCGAAAAACCTAAAATTGTAAACCTCTTTAAACTTTGCTTATGTGCATATTTAATATTAATGTTAGGTTTTAGTTTTGCTTTTAAAAAAAGTCTTAACGTCTTTCTATTTTCTTCGTTCCCTTTAAGAATAGAATTTAAATTTACTTGCTCGCTGTTGGTAATATCATTTTCAATTGAAGCAATGCATAGGAAATCAATCTCGTTGGAAATATCGTTTTTACTAAAGTCTGGTTTTTTTAAGCCTTCCCTATTATTAAACGCTACGCTGGTAGGCTCAAGTTTTGAATTTAAAAACAGATTAAATTCTTCCTTTAGAAACTGATTCTCTTCCAAAAAAGCCAAAAGCATGGTTTCGTCTGCCGAAGAAAGATTTCCTTCAAGGTAGTCGACGAAAAACAACTCGTAATTATCGATATTTATAGTATTGTTTTTCATATTACTGCTTCGGGTGTTTTAATGTATTCCTTTAATGTTAGGCGAGCACGATAAATGTAAACTTTTACCTGCGATTCGTTTAATCCTGTTATCTCTTCAATTTCCTGATAGGAATAGCCTTCGTAGTCGCGAAGAAGAATTACCGACCTCTGAATTTCGGGTAGGCGCTTTAGGGCTTCGTGCAATATCTCTTGTAAGTCGCTGTAACCTTTAGTTGTGCTGTGTGCATTTGGGTTGACAGAATCGAAATCGGCAACCTTTTTATTCTTACGAATAACGTCGATTGCAGCATGGTAAGCCGTTGTAAAGAGGTACGATTTAACCTTTTCGTAGTTTACTGTTTCGCGCTTAATCCACAGGCGCTCAAACGTATCTTGTACCACATCGTTAGCACTATCGCTTCTATTCAATGTTTTTAGGGCAAACCTATAAAGGCGGTCTGCAAATTCATCGACACAAATATTATACTCGGCTATAGTCATTACTTTTTGCGCATAAAGCGTTTGTAAGACGAAGACATTAGTTACAAAGTTACAGCACTTATTAAAAATATTTTCATTTTTATTACATTGCGTTAAATTTCAACTAAAAATTATGCGGATGAAAATTAAAATTATTGCCCTTTTAACGCTGGTTACCCTTATTGGATGCAAGGATAATTCGAAGGAAATGAGCCACGAGCACTTGGTTTTGGCCACTGTTTGGTTTCAACAATCGCCCGAGGCTAAAGCACTTTACGAGCAAGGCTTTAACATTGCCATGGAACGTGTTGCTGAATTTACTAAAGAAAAAAGCGAGAAACCTTATGCAATTATTACCGATATTGACGAAACCATTTTGGACAATAGCCCCTTTCAGGGAAAAGCAATTTTTGACGGAAAGGACTACTCGAGCGACTTTTGGAATGAGTGGACAAGCAAGGGTTGCGCAAAGGCTCTACCCGGAGCTGTTAGCTTTTCGAAATTTTGCGATTCGATAGGAGTACAACTTGTTTACCTAAGTAACCGACAAACCAACGAACTTGAAGCCACAATGCGCAACATGGACTCGCTAGGCTTTGCCTTTGTAACTCCCGACAACTTTCTTTTAAAGGTTGATAAAAGTGGTAAAGAAGAGCGCCGCTTAAAAGTTTCCGAAAAGTATAATGTTATAATGCTAATGGGCGATAACCTTAACGATTTTGCCGAGGTTTTCGAAAACCGTGGCGACGACTGGGGTGCAGCAATTGTTGAGCAGTACAAAAAAGAATTTGGCCGCCGTTTTATTGTTTTCCCAAACCCCATGTATGGCGACTGGGAAAAAAATCTTTACAATAACCAACGGGATTTAAATTGGAAAGAAAAGTTTAAACTACGACGAAGCAAACTAATTGGTTACTAAACAAAAAAGGCGGGAAAAATTTGAGGGCACTGAAAAAGTTCCAAGTGCCAGAATGTTAATAAATTAGCAGTAAAATACAAGGTAAAAAACTTGGTATTTTACTGCTTTTTTTGTATCTTAATGGCCTAAAATAAAGGCTATTATATGATTGTACAGCAGCAAAAACTTCAACTTAGTACCTACTCTGAGCTATATTCTCTCATTGTACCCAAGGACAATCTATTACGAAAAATTAACGAGCTCATAGATTTCTCATTCATATATGATGAACTGGTAACTAAATACTGCTCTACTAATGGGCGTAATGCTGAAAGTCCCGTTCGAATGCTTAAGCACCTGTTGCTCAAAACAATATATGATATTTCAGATGTAGATGTAGTAGAACGTTCCCGTTTTGACATGTCTTTCAAGTATTTTTTGGAGATGACACCTGAAGAAGATGTGATAAACCCCAGTTCGCTTACCAAATTTAGGAAACTTCGCTTGAAGGATACCGATTTATTGAACCTCCTAATAGGAAAGACAGTTTCCATCGCTATAGAAAAAGGCATCATCAAATCAAAATCCATTATTGTTGACGCCACGCATTCGTTATCCAGATCGAACCCATTATCCCCCATCGAAGTGCTCAGAGAACGAGCCCGACAACTTCGCAAGGTGGTTTACTCCACAGATGAAAACTGGAAAGGGCGAATGCCTAAAAAGAACGAAGACAATGATTTGGAGCATGAACTAGTATATTTCGATACGCTAGAAAAGGCGATAGCGTCAGACGAAGCGCTGTGCTCGCTACCAAAAGTAAAAGAAAAGCTAAATCCATTGAGGATACGCAGGATCATTATACGCTTTCAAAGGATACTGATGCCAGAACAGGCCATAAGACGCAGGATTCCTCATTCTTTGGATACAAAACCCATATCGCCATGACAGAAGAACGAATTATTACGGCTGCCGTGGTAACATCTGCAGAAAAAGGCGATGGCCCTGAATTGTCAGAATTGCTTGAAATTAGTCAGGAAAACGGAATTGAAGTTGATACAATTATTGGCGACGCAGCCTATTCAGGAAAGGATAATCTTAAAATGGCTGGTGAGCAAGAAATAAAAATCGTTGCAAAACTCAACCCTTCTATTGCACAAGGTCATAGAAAACAAGAAGATACCTTTGGCTACAACAAAGATGCGGGAATGTTTGTATGCCCCGCAGGGCACATGGCTATAAGAAAAGCACGCCAAGGAAAGAAAGATGATGGCTGCAACCAGGTAGACACCTATTACTTCGATGTTGAAAAATGTAAAACATGCACCCTGAAAAACGGATGCTATAAACCAGATTCAAAAACTAAAACCTATTCTGTTTCTATTAAATCGGATAAACATTTGGAACAAATGGAGTTTCAACAGACGGAATACTTCAAAGAAAAGGCAAAACACAGGTATAAAATTGAAGCAAAAAATAGTGAACTAAAAAATGTACACGGATACGGCAGAGCTGCTTCGTACGGAATAGCCAACATGCAAATGCAAGGAGCAATGGCCATTTTTGCAGTAAACGTGAAAAGAATTATCAAATTAATGAATTAACAAAAGGCCTAGCCCAAACTATGCCTGTCTAATCAACTAAAGGATACAAAAGCACATTTAATCCGAAAAATTAAACTTCACAGTGTAAAAAAAAACTGGCAAATGAAGATTGGTCTTCACCTGCCAGTTTATACTTCATGAGGGACATTTTAAATAATCATTACTTTTTCAGTGCCCTCGAAAATTTCCCGCCTTTTTTAATGAAATTGTTAGGTCTACTTCTTTATCATTTTCGAAACCTTTGTCTCGTTGGCTTCTCCAAAAAGAGTAACAAGGTAAACACCCTGAGGTAGCATGCTAGTTGGTATTTCGAAACTGTCGTTACCTGCATTCGACAGGCGAACTAATTCTTGACCTAGGATGCTGCTTACAACTACAGCTTTCACATTAGTTGCTCCGCTTAACAAAATTTGATTGGTAAATGGGTTAGGAAATACGTTTACAGAGGTAAAGCCACTAATATCAGTGCTACTTACTAATGCAAAGTTAGCAGTAATTGTAACGCTTTCGTTTGGCATGGTGAAGGTAAAGGTACTTAATGTGCTTAGCACTTCCTCTTCTGCGTTCGTCCAGTTTATAAACATGTACCCAGTTGCAGGTATTGCTAGGAGTTCAACCTCTTCTGCGGCATAGTAATAACCCGAGCCTGTAACAGAACCAAATTCACTGTTATTAACAGAAATTTCAAGTTGATACTTTGGTAATCCACCTAGTACGACAAGAACTTGCTCGTCGGCTTCTTCAATAGTAAAATTACCTGTTACCAAATCGAATCCCTCTTTTGTAGCAGTATAACCATACTGACCCGATGGAAGTTCTACGGCAACTAAACCTTCGGAATTGGTTGCAAACACTTTGCTTCCAATGGTAATCTCAGCACCATCAATTTCAACATCATCTCCATCGATAACTGTAAAGTTTGCGCTGTACGATTGAG
>DDWL01000068.1 GCA_002345675.1 Bacteroidales bacterium UBA2287
TAAAAATCTTTCGACCACCCCTAATAACATATCCAGCTCGACGAGATTAAAAAAAGCCACTATTACGTGGCTTCTTTTATTTATTGGTAGTGAATTTAGAATAAATCGACCGAAATGTTTTGAATAAATGCAGTGTAGGTTAACTCGCGCCCCACTTTTGCTTCGGAAATTAGCATTAAAACAGGAATTTCTTCGCCACTATGAGTTGTTATGTTAACCTCGCGTCGCTGGCCTACAATTGCCGACTTATCGGGATCGAGGTAAGCTGCTAGGAATTCATCCTTTTCCGATGCATCGGATGGAAATAGCACTCTTATATTTTGTCCCATAATGTTGTCGCGGCTAACGCCAAAGAGTTCCTCTGCTGCGGCATTGTAAAACTCAACAACACCATCCTGGTCGGTCGAAATAATTGCATCGAGAAAACCTTCGAGGGTTTTTTCGGCACGTATTTTAAACTTCTCAATTTCCTTAAACTGGGTTTTAAGTTCCTCTTTCGCTTCGCGAAGTTTTCGGCTTAACTCAACTTCGTTGTGGCGGAGCATTTCCTCTTGGCGTCGAAGCTGTTCGGTATGCTCCTTGGTCTCCATTTCCATTATTTTTTCACGAGTAATATCGTGAGCAATAAATACTACTTTGGCTACTTCGCCGTACATATCGTTTACAGCAGTATAAGTACCACGATACCATTTTTCTTCGCCGCTCTTGGTGTGCATTCGTATCTGACCTTCGAATGGAATTCCGTGGGTAACATCGTCCCAAATTCGCTCAATAATTTTACGATCGGCATCGGAAACCAAATCGAACACATTTCGCGTTTTTGCCTCGGCAATGCTCCAGCCAAAGGTTTGGTAAAACTTGTCGTTAACGTCAATAATGTCGCCTGTGGGCGAAAATTCAGCCTTAATCGATGAACGGTTAAGTGCTTCAATTTGACCCTCGTAGTCGAGGCTTTGGCTCTTTTGCTCGGTGGTGTCGATTGCTAAAAACAGAATTTTCTCAACTCCTCCGCTTGGGTTACGCATGCAGGTGTAGGTTGCAATTGTCCAAAGGTCTTTACCTGTGCGAGTTACATTCTTCATGTCGCCCTCAAAGTGATGACCTCCTTTAGCAAGACTATCCCAAATTTCCTCGAACCATAAACGGTCCTTTTTATTTATAAACATTGAAATATGTTTGCCTTCAACTTCGGAATTTGAGGTGTACTCGAGCTTATGTAGAAATTTAGTGTTTGCGTAAATAAGAACTCCGTTTACATCGTACTCGGCACGAATAAGGGTGTGGTTTACCGAGTTAGTAAAGGTTATAAACTTGTCGGCCTGACGGGCGGCTTCTTCCTGTGTAGCTTGCAGTTCCTCCATATTTTGGCGAAGCTGTTCCTCCTGCATTCGAAATGCGTCGGTTTGTTCCTGCGACTCGGAAAGGAGCCTAGTGGTTCGTATGCTTATTTTAACGCTCGATATTGTTGATGCTATACTTTCGGCAACCTTTTCGGCAAATTCGATTTGGAATTTTTCGAGTGGTTTAAACGATGCAATTTCGATTACACCATGCACTTCGTCGTTAACCTTAAGTGGAACTAAAATTAGAAAGCCTGGGGTTGCCATTCCTAGCCCTGAGGTAATTTTAAGGTACGAATCGGGAATTTTCTTTAGAATTGTTGTTTCCCCTTCGAGTGCGCACGAACCAATAAGTCCTTCGCCCCAGTTAATTTTACCCTCAACATACTTTCGGCGCTCATATGCGTAGCATGCCGAAATGGAAAAAAATTTATTCCCAGGGTCGTTATCGTCGAGCAAGTAAAAACCACCCTGATTGGCGTTTATGTACTTTACTAGGTTGCTTATTATAAGGTAAGTTAACTCCTCAATATTATCCTTTTCGGAGCGAAGTATTTCGCCAAACATGGCAAGCCCTTCGGCCATCCAGCGTCGTTGCTCGTCTTCCTTACGCCTAAGCTCTTCTTCCTCTTTACTTTTTTTAAGCGTGTCGCGCAGGTTTACAATGGCTTTGCCAAGCACGTCGGTTTCGTCGGGGTTGTAGTCGGTATCAATTTCGCCACTTCTTAACTTTTCGACAAAACGGTAAAGTTTACGCTGGTGCGACTGTTCCTTTTCGAGGAATTCGCTACTCTCAAATTGGGCAATTGAAACAACTTTTGAACCGTAGTAGGCAACTACTGCGAGTAGAATTGGTAAAATGTCGAGTACGAAAAAAATTGGGAATTTTCGATGAACTTCGCTAATTCCGCTTAGCGTAAAGGCAACTTTGTACGAAAATGCTTGAACAAAAAGTGTAACTACAAGTATCGATATCCCAATGGCAAAGCCAAGCAGGGTATAGCGTACAACAAACCACTTTGAATAATTCCTCTGCATACTGGTTAAAAATTTGACTAAAAATAGGCATTATTTTTTTAAACCCTTACAAGTTCTAAAAAAAATAGCACTCAAACCAGCAAGGTTGTTAATCTACATTATGCTAGAACCATTTTCAATTCCGTTACTTTTTGAAAATTGGGGTTTCGACTTCACGCTTGCATCAATCTGATTGTCGATTTCTTCCATGTCAATTGGCTCGAAACCACTCTTTAGGTCGGGGGCAGGTTCAGGTTCGAAAAGTTTGCTAACTTCTTTACTATTTTCACTTTCGGGTGTTACAACTTCGTACTGGGGAGCCTCGGTGTTAACAGGTGGAGTTCCTTCGGGAAATAGTTTGCTCAGCTCCTCCTCTTTCCACTTCAGAATTTTAAGTTTGTTTATTTCGCCAAGTACGCGGGCTTCGTTCTGAATATGCCCCTTTTCAATTTCGTATAGTATTGCATTTCTCTCCTTTTCGAGCAGGCGGTGTAGGTCGATTCGATGATCCTCGGTTAACTCGGCTTGAACAATAACCTTTCGAACTTCAACCTGCTTAAGGTACTCTTCGGCCTCAAGTAAATCGTCGTAGGGGCCTCGCGACGAGAGCAGTTTCACAATAATTGGAGCACTTTCAATTACAATAAAAAGAAGAATAATGAACAAGCTGGCTAGTCTAATGCTTAAGCTGCTCGAGGATAGCTGGCTCATGGCATCAATTCGCGACAGAAACCCATCGGCAGACCGATAGGATGTTTCGGCAGTTGAAACAATGGCGTTACGTTGCTGCCTTAGCTCATCGAGTAACTTTGTATTTTGTTCTATCCGTTTTTGGTTTTGTGCACTAAGCAGCTCAATTTCGGCCACAACCCTATCGTACTCATTTTTCTTTTCGCGATAAACGGGACCTTTTCCAACTTTTTGAGTTGAACTTTGACCCTCGGCCTCGGTAATAATCATGCTGAAAAGTTGCTCGCGCTGGGCTTGTTTTTTGCTAAGTTCGCTTCGAAGACTTTCGTTCTCCTTTTCGAGTTTCTCAATGTCGGAGTACTCGCTCGACACCATTTTTTGGTAGTCGATAGCCTTTTGCTGCTGATTAAATACTATTTGCTGCTCAATTTCGCGCTCGAACAGTTTCATTTCGAGGGGCTTCGAAATTACAAATGCTATAAGAACTGCAAGAATAAAGCGCGGCAATGCCATACCCAACTCCTTGCGAAAACGCTGCTGTTTTCGAAGGCTCGACACAAGGTACCAGTCGATTGAAAAGATAAGGAAGCCCCAGAGAATTCCGAAGCCAATGGATACTTCGAGGCTTTTAAAAACTGTATAAATTGCATATCCCCCCGAAACGGAAGCCATAACTCCGGTTAAAAAAACAATAACTCCAATGCCGTAATACTTATTGAAATCGGATGGACACTTTTTTAAAATGTAAAGCCGAGCTCCCGAGCACCAACAGAAAAAGGTGTACAGAAACGAGAGCTTATGCTGAACTATTTCTTTGGGATTTGGGTTAAGGTTTGTCATGGCGAACAATTATAATGAGTTTTAACGAATAACGAATAGTTTAAAAAATAATTGAGCAGTTTTTCAACTGCATAAATACCAATTATTTTGGAAAAACATTCATTTTCCCAGTTCTATTCTAATTTCAGCAAAGCCTTAAATGGGTCGAATTACATACGGAGCAATGGAGTCGAGTGGTAAAATTTTATCGACAGCGCCCATTTTAATTGCCTCCTTGGGCATACCAAAAACGACGCAAGTTTTCTCATCTTGCGCAACGGTTTTTGCCCCCGATTGCTTCATTTCGAGTAACCCGCGAGCTCCATCGTCGCCCATGCCAGTCATAATAACGCCAATGGCATTTGCCCCAGCGTAGCGAGCAGTACTGCGGAAAAGCACATCGACCGAAGGCCGGTGCCTGTTAACCAACGGCCCTTCCTTAACTTCAACGTAATATCGTGCTCCGCTTCGTTTTAGTAGCATATGAAAGTTTCCAGGTGCAATAAGGGCGCGCCCACGAATAACGCTATCGCCATTTTCGGCTTCTTTTACTGTTATTTGACAAATTTCGTTTAGCCTATTGGCAAAGGAAGTTGTGAACTTCTCGGGCATATGCTGAACAATTACAATACCGGGAGTGTCGAGCGGCATTGCCTTTAAAAAACTGGTTAGTGCTTCGGTTCCACCAGTCGACGCCCCAACGGCAATAACAATCTCGGTGGTTTTAATCATACTGAGGTTTGGAGTTGAAGGGGGCAAAACGGCATCGGCCGAAAGTTTTGGAGCAACGTACATTGGCTCGGCTTCAAACCGACGGCGTTTGAGTTTAAGTTTAGCATGTGCAGCAGCTCTAACGGCATCGCATATTCGAATACGCGACTCCTCAATAAACTGCTTGGTGTTCATTTGAGGTTTGGTAATAATTTCCACAGCGCCCAGTTCGAGTGCTTTTAACCCAGTTTCAGTCCCCTGTGCTGTTAAACTCGAAATAATTACCACAGGAATGGGGTGCTGCGACATAATTTTCTTAAGAAAAGTAAGTCCATCCATTCGTGGCATTTCAACATCGAGGGTAATAACATCGGGAACTTCCTCGGCAATTTTTTTTGCAGCAAAGTAAGGATCCGAGGCAGTTCCCATTACTTCGAGCAGCGGATCGGAGTCGATAATCTGTGCAAGGGTTTGCCTTACTATTGCAGAGTCGTCGACTATAAGAACTTTTACTTTATCGCTCATTACATTTTTTGGTGTTAAGAACTAAAATTTACTTGAAAACCCTAATCGAAAAAAATCTTTCCTAATTTTAGCCTACCTGTATCTGTGTTTTTTCAATGTACTTCTGTTTAACCTCTCCTGTGTTCGAGATGTATTCAATTTTGCGCCCCAACTTACCACCTAAACTTTTGGCAATAATTGGAATCTTTAATTCTTCAAGAATTTCGAGTGCTACCTGTATATTTCGGTCGCCAATATGAAACTGCGAAATGTTGGTTTCAATTACTTCGCCTCCACCAAAAACCTTTGCCTTTATGTTTGCTTTTTGCGAGCCATTTGCCAGCATTTTTTCTAAAAGTTTTTCGATGGCAATATTGCCATACTTTGGGCTGGCAAGCCCTTGTCCGTTCCAGTATGGTAACATATAGTGGTTAATACCCCCAATTTTAAGAACTGGATCGTAAAGGCAAACAGCAACACACGACCCTAGTATGGTCGAAACCTTTGTAGGGGCTTTGCTGGCATATAGCGCTGCTGGGTAAAGGAAATGAGTTTCTAACTCTTCCATGGTAATTGGCTAAAATGTTTCTTCGTCGGTATCGAAAAATGTCTCATTGGCATCGGAGGCAAAATCGTTGGTTTCGCCTTTAGCTTCGGGAATGCTAATGATAAAGCACGATCCTTTGCCCAATTCGCTATCAATGTCAATTTTGCCTTCCATCATTTCAATAATGGCTTTATTTACCGACAGGCCAAGACCATGCCCACGATTTAAGGAGTTTATACCAGAGTCGAGCCGTTTAAAACGGTCGAAAATTAGCTTCTGATTTTCGCGGCTAATGCCAATTCCGTGGTCGCGAACCGAAATGCGGAGCGAACCCTTTTCAATCCAAGTATTAATTTCTACAGTTCCTCCTTCGAAGCTAAAGTTTACCGCATTGCTAACCAAGTTGGCTAGTACAAGTTTTAGCTTTTCGGGGTCGGTTTTAAAAACAAACGGACCATTTGTGGGCATTTTTACGTTGAAACTATGGGAAACCTGAATTTTCTTCTTTTTTGCTTCGAACTTATACGATTCAATAACGCTCTCAATAAGGTTCTCAACGTCGACATTGAGTATTTCGGGGAAAATTTCGCCCGCTTCAATTTTTGCAGCAACAAAAATGTTGCGAAACTGAAAGTCGAGGTTAAAAGCCTCGGAGTGAATGAGGGCAACCATGGTAATTACCTTTTTCCAGTTCTCCTTATCAACCGACAAAATGGCTCGCGAAAGCCCAAGAATTGAGGTAAATGGATTTATTATTTCGTTGGTTATGTTCGAAATAAAATGGCTTTTAAGCGATTCCGATTCCTCGAGCTTTTTGTTAACCATTTTAAGTTCACCGTTAAGCTCCTTAAATTCCTTAACTGCTTTTTTATTTTGCTCGAATCGACGGTGTAACTCGCTGAGTAACTCGTCGTCAGTTATTGTGTGTCCCATATTAACCGCAATTTTAGTTTTTCAAAGCCATTACCTTATAAACAGTGCAATGGTTCGCTGTGTTTCTGTTTGCAATATACAAAACTGGTTCTAAATCTTTTGAAAAATCGTCGGTTTTATTTGCCTTAACGGCACGTCCATATTCATAATCGATTCGGAGTGTCCAAGAAAAAAGTAGCCTCCGCTTCGAAGTTTAGTGCAAAGCTTTTGAATTACTTTTTCCTGCGTGTCCCTGTCGAAATAAATTAAAACATTGCGGCAAAAAACAACATCAAAGGTTTCGGGCACATCGTACTGGTTGTCCATAAAGTTAAGCCGTCCAAACCGAACTTTACGCCGTAGGTTTTGACTAATTTTAACGGTAGGATTTAATCGATCTTTACTTTTTAAAAGGTACTTCTTTTTTAGCTCGAGGGGAATTATAGCTACGCGGTCTTCTTTATATACAGCATCGATAGCCTTTTGAAGAATTTGGGTTGAAATATCGGTTCCAATAATTGAGAAATCGAATCCAGGATTACGTTCGGCAAATTCGGCCATTACAATGGAAATTGTGTATGGCTCTTCGCCGCTTGAGCAGCCAGCGCTCCAAACCTTAATGGTTTTCGATGCAGCTTTTTGCTGCACAAACTCGGGCAGAACATTGGCCTGTAAGTAATCGAAGTGAACAGGTTCGCGAAAAAAATCGGTTTTGTTTGTACTAACAACGTCGAGCATATGAATAATTTCGTTGTTAATGCCATCTTTGCTAAATACGTAGTCGCAGTACTCCTTAAAGTTCGACATTTCGAGCTCGCGAAGCCTTTTTTGCAATCGGCTTTGTAGCATAACTCTTTTAACTGGGGGCATTTTTATGCCGCTCTCTTTGTAAATAAAACGACTCAGTTTATCGAAGTCTTCCTGCGAGAGCTGCGCCTTAAAAATATCGTTTAATCGAGAGTCCATGGCTTTTAATTACAATTCACTTTACATTGAAAAAATGTTTAAAAATCGTACTGAACAACTATAAGTGCTCTTGTGTTACTAACATTGGTTGTATTAATAACTTTTGCTTTCTGTGTTAAATCAATGGTGCCATAAGCAGCAATGGTATGCTCAACCTCGGCAATTAGTGTTAAACTTTTATTTTTATAGGTTAAATTAGGAGTTATACGATAAAGTTGAGCAATATCGGCTCCTCGAGCGTATATTTTATTTCCGTCATTTACCACATTATCCGAAGCACCCAAGTTTTTGGCATAGCCAATAAAAATACCAGGCATAATGTTTTTACCATAGGTAAAGTTTGCCTGAGCAAAAACATGGTTTAGTGGTGTGTATGTTTGCTTTCCCGTTAAGTTTTCGATAGTTGAAACGGCATAACCCCCAAGCATTAGGTGGTCGGCTAGGTTTTGCCCCAGCATTCCTTTAAATTTTGCTGTAAGCAAACCAGTTTGCACCTTAAGGTAAGCCATATAGCTTAGGCTTTTAATCCTTTCGTTAGTGCTATAAGTATTAGCTGGCGTAGTAATGGACCTTGTGACTAAAAGCGGGCGCTGGTTTTTATAATCGGCAGCCAGTCCAGCAGTTATCGCTTTATTCGCGTACTGAAGCTGGGCATGAAGATTTGGAACAAGGCTATAGCGTTGGTAGTTTACCGAGGAAATAGGCTTTGTGTTGTCGAACTCTGGCCCAATATTTTTATAATCGCTTTGCGACAATGCCGATAGAATAAGTTTTAACCCTGGTGCCAAAGGCTGCTTAATTGTAATTTGAGGGCTTCGGTTAAAACTTTGAAACGGCGCACCGGTATTTAAACTGGCAACGTGAGGAAAAACTTCGGTAACAAACATTGGGTGCCAGGTAAGCCCTGCGTTAAGTTCAGTACCATTGTTCCACACAAACTTTGCAAATGCATGCCTAAAGCGCATATGCACAATTGTTGACATACCAGTAAAATCGGCTTCGACCAGAATTGATGGCTTAGCATTAAAAACCTTTGGCATTGTAATGTTTGTTCGAAGACGTGTACCAAGTGCCAAAGCGTTAATTGCATCGTTAGCATTAATGTCGACCAAGTCAGCATCGAGTTTAATGGGCAATGGGTAAAATATAAAGAGCCCATCGAGCGATTCGGCGTTCATGCGAGAATCGTACCAGTAGTCGAGCCTTAGAAAACCACTAAACTCAACCTTAGGTTTTTTTAGTTCGGTTGTATCCTGCGAATGTGCAATGGTGCCAAAAGTGCATGCAATAGCAAAAAGAAGTAGAAATTTTTTAAACATTTACTGTTTTTTAAAGATTAAACGGGAAAGGCTGTTCAAAACGGGAATGAACAGCCCAATCCTTAAATAATTTAGCTAATTAAATTTAGAGAATTAACCAATCTCCTCGATACTTTCCTTCAACTCAGTTTCGTCCGATTTTACCTTCATGCTGGTTAGCTCATCGGCCGAAAAAACAGAATCCATGTTAAGAATCATAATAAACTTCTCGTCGATATTTGCTACGCCATCAATAAACTCCGATTTGTATTTACTACCAATGCTTGGAGGTGGCATAATTGCTCCTTTATCAATTTCGAGAACTGCTTGAACTGCATCGACAAGGGCTCCCACTTGAATTGTTTCGCCCTCCATTTCAATGTCGAGAACAATAATACAAGTGTTTGTTGTGTACTCGGTTGGTGTCATGCCAAACTTAATACGAGTGTCAATTACAGGAAGAACTGTTCCTCGAAGATTAATAACGCCTTTCATATACTCGGGAGCGCGAGGCACTTCGGTTATACGAGTCATTTCAAGAATGTTTAGCACCTTCCCTACATGTGCAGCAAACTCTTCTTCCCCAAGTTTAAAGGAGAGGTATGAGTTAATTTTGGATAGATTGTCCTGATTCATTGTAAATCCTCCTATTTTGAGTTTTATTATTTACTATTCGTTAACGATTTTTTCAATTTTAAATGCCTCGTGCTGAGCAAAGGTTTTAATAATTTTGTTGGTATCCATTACAAGGGCAACTGTTCCGTCGCCAAGTATGGTTGCTCCCGAAATTATATCCTGATTTTTGTAATGCTTTCCAAGGGGTTTAAGTACTGCCTGGTACTCGCCAACAACTGTGTCGACAATAAGACCAACGCTTTTTTCCTCAAAATTTACAACAATTACCTGCTCCCAGTGCAATGAACTCTCGGGAAGGCTAAACTCCTTTCGGAAGTAGAAGAAAGGCACCTGTTTACCATCGAGAACAACTACGTTGTTAAATGTACTTGTAACCTTGGCGTGCTCCACAGCAAATATTTTATCGACCACCGAAAGTGGAATAATAAAGTGAGTATCGTCAACTTTAACAAGTAATCCATCGATAATTGAAAGTGTAAGAGGGAGCTTAATGGTTATTGTTGTGCCAACTCCTGGCTCCGAATCAATTTCCACTTCGCCACGAATGTCGGCAATTTTACGCTTTACCACATCCATACCAACTCCACGCCCCGACACATCGGTTACCTGCTTGGCCGTGCTAAAGCCAGGAAGAAAAACCAAGTCGAGAACCTCGCGACGGGTTAGCTTTCGGTCGGCGGTTATTATTCCTTTGGCTATTGCTTTTTCGGTTATAACAGCCGAATCGATTCCTGCGCCATCGTCGGAAATTTGGATCATTACGTTAGCACCAGAATAAAATGCCTTTAGGGTTATTTTACCTTGCTTTGGCTTCCCCCTTTTTACACGTATTTCGTTATCCTCAATTCCGTGGTCGAGGCTATTTCGAAGTATGTGCATTAGTGGATCGGCTAAACTTTCAATTATAGTTTTATCGAGTTCGGTTTCGGCACCTTCGGTAACAAAAACCACATCTTTTCCAAGTTCGTTCGAGAGGTCGCGTACAAGCCGTTGGAAACGTGTAAGCATATTCTCAATGGGAATAAGCACAATGCTAAATGCAGTATCGCGAAGTTGACGAGATAACTTTTGAACGTTTTCGGCAATTGGAAGTAACCCAGCAATACCATTTTGCTCGGCAAAAAGGCTTAACCGAGCCTGTGTGGTAACCAGTTCCGAAACAAGATTCATAAGTAAGTCGAGTTTATCGGACGAAACTCGAATGCTACTTATTGTTGTGTCCTTGGAATTTAACTTTTCCTTCTTTATAACATTTGCAACGTTAAGATTTTGCCTACGAGAAGCATCGTCGATAAGCTTAAGCACTGCGGTTAAGCCAATATCGCGCTGTACGCGACCTAAGTTTTGAATATCGGCAACAAACGATAGATCTTTTAGCAGGTTTGTATCGGCTATTTTTTGAATTTCGATATTCGATTCGTCTTCAACAAAAATAAATACATCGCTAATTGAGTTAACCACCTCGCTGGTAACAACAATTGCCTCCCAGTATGTGTAGCAATGCTCAGGGTTCATTTCCGAAAGTTTCGGAATTCGGTTTAAGTGCGAAATTACAAGGGCTTTACCATTGGCGTGAAGCTCGTCGAGAAGGTAAAGCGGATTGGTTCCGTTATTAAATATTTCCTTTACTGGCTCAAACAAAACGTAGTATGTGTGCTCAACTTCGTTGCTTACACTTACAGCAGCTGCTTTGGAAGTTTTAGGCTCCTTAGCAACTTCCACTGGCTTGTCCTGCGATATTAACTTAGCTACCTTGCCTAAAAGGTTGTCGTGGTTAGCTTTAACCATAGGGTCGTTAATGCTATCCTCGTTTAGCAGCACCTTAAGGTGGTCAACCGACGCAAGCGTTACGTCTAATATCTCTCTGGTAACCTGCAATTTACCTCCTCGAATGAGGTCGTAAATGGTTTCCATTTCGTGGGTAAATGCATCGATTAAATCGAAGCCAAACATTGAACTATTGCCCTTTAGGGTATGCATAACCCTAAAAACCTGCTGTATCAACGATACGTCGTTGGGATCCTCCTCTAGGGCAAGAAGCGCTTTTTCCAAACCTTCGAGAAGGTCGGTAGCTTCTTCAATAAATTTCTTCTTGAAGTTGTCCATTATCGTAATACTTTACTTAGTGCAGCAATAAGCTTAGCAGGAACAAAAGGCTTAATAATCCAACCGGTAGCCCCGGCATCTTTTGCTTCCATTTTCTTAGCCGCTTGCGATTCGGTAGTAAGAAAAAGAATTGGCACCCTATGGTAATCGGGCATTTTACGAACCTCTTTTATTAGGGTAATGCCATCCATTTCGGGCATGTGCAGGTCGGTTATTATTAAATCGATGTTTTGCCCGTTAAGAAATCGAATTGCATCGGTACCATCAATAGCTATTAGAACGTTGTAGCCTTCGTTCTCGAGCGTAAAGCTGACTACTTCGCGAATGCTTTCGGAATCGTCAACAATCAGTATGGTTTTTGCCATTTTATGTAAGTATTATTGTTTTGCACTCAAATTAATAAATTCGCTAAAGCCAGTTTTTTCGAGAAGCTGACGCTGCTCTTCGGACAACTTTAGTTCAATTGTAGTGGGCTTGCCCATTTCCTTTGCATCCCAGTAAAACCTTTGAATAAGCTGAATTCCGGTTATATCAATGGATTCAACATTATTAACTTTTAGGGCGAAAGCCTTTTGTTTGTTAAGGTTTTCGAGCAGAAAATCCCTTAATTGCACTGCATAATCGATGGTTAATTCGCCTTGAAGAGATAGCACTGTTGCTGTATCGCTACCCGAACCGCCTTTTGCGGGAATCGATTTTAGTGTTATTTTCTGATTTCGTGCCATTTTATGGTTTTGCTTAATGGTTTAAAAAAATTCTACATTATCGTCGTCGGTTTCCTCGGGTTTTGCTTCCTCGAAAAATTCAGAATTATCGTTTGAAGATACAACCTTATCGTGAATTTCGTGCTCGCTTGCCATTGTGTAAAGGCTTTTTATTTTTTTTAGATTTTCGTCCCTTTCAATTTGCTCCTGCTCCGACTCCAGTTTAAGCTTGTTGTGTATTAGGTTTAACTCGCTAATAATTTTAACAATATTAGTATCGAAAAAATCGTAGTACTTAACCTTTTTAACCGATTCGCGAACATCGTTCGAAATAGAATGGCTTATTTTATGGTTTTGGTCGAGTAGGTATTGAATTCGAATATTCTTTTCGCTAAGCGTTGAAATTATGCTATTCATGCTTTTTGAGGCAAGGGCAAACGATCCAGTTTTCTGAAGAGTCGATTCGTAAAGCGTTGTGTTCTCTAAAAGTTTCGAACCAATTTTTTGAATGTTTAGAAAGACGTTTTGAATAGTCTCTTCAAATTTAATAACATCGTTAAAAAGCGAAAGCAGATTGCTAACCGATTCTCCTAAGTCGGGGTTAGTTGTACCCGATGCCGCGCTATTGGTTTTTTCAATTACCCTTTTAAGCTCCTCAATCGACGACTTTAGGTCGCGCATACCGTTCGAGGTATTGTCAATTGAACCGTTAAGCAAGTCGAGCGAACTGGTGTAGCTTTTACCCGCTTTTAAAAAGTTAGAGAGCACGTCGGCCGACGATTCGAGTTTTAGGAGCAACTTTTGTAGTTGCAGTTCCTCGTTATTGTCGTTTGAAACGCTGTAAAGTAGGCACATTTGCGAAATGGTGGTCATGTCGTCGCCAAGCGCAAGAAATCGTTCGGTAATTTTTTCGATTGCTTGCTGGTATTCCTTGTTGGCTCGTATAAGCTGTGCCGACTGAAGTCCTGCAATGTCGCGAATGCGGCTAACAAGTTGGCTATCCTCCTCGGAAAGCGAGTTTACATTAGCATTTGAGGCTTGCTGCAGTTCGCCAAGCAATCGCTTCTGCGTTGCCTGTATATGCTCCATTTTCTGACGAATAATGTCGTGGTACTGGAGGTTGGTAACTATATCGGCAATACTGTTCGATGTGCTTTTAGTTTTGGCTGTTAGCTCAGGAATTTGCATCGAAGCCTCTTCGTGCTTTTCGGCAAAAAGAATTATTCCGTAGTGAATGTGGTTTAGTATCGAGTCGAGATCGTGTATATTTCTATTCCCAAAGCCATTAAATGCATCGATGGTTTGGCGCACTAACTCCTTTAGCCCCGAAAGGTTCGTTTCGTTCTGAAAACTTACAGTTTTAAACTCGTTAATTAAAGCATTAAGCTGAATAAGAGCGTCTTCAATAGAATTTATAACATTGGGAACCGAAGTTGAACTCGAAATTTTAATATTTGCCGACAGGAGCTTAAGGCTCATTAAGTCCTGGTTAAGGTTTTTAAGGGGCAAAAACAAATTATCGAGCTGGTGATCCATTTCCTTTAGCAGGGCAATGCTTTCTTGCAGCAACTTCGAAAAGCCCATTTGGCTTGTTTTAAGCTCTCGGTACAAATCCTCGAGGTTTGCGATTAAATCGCCAAGCTGCGTTTCGGTAAGCGACTGAAAAATTTCGGTGGCATTTTCGGAAATTGCCTTCGACTGCTTATAGTAGCCCTTAAAGTCGGCATTAAGCCCCAGAAAATCGTCGGACGAGCACTGGTGCAGCTCTCCAATTTGGGTGTCGATTCGAGAAAATATTTCGATAACCTCGTTTAAAAAGAGGTTTGTAATGTGTTTTGGGTTAATATTTGGGTTTTGCTCCATTATCAAATGAGTTTTTGGTCACCCTTGGCACTTTAAATATGCTTAATTTTTTCGAGAAAAAGAGAAATTTCAATTGGTTTTGAGAAATAATGCTTTGCGCCAAGTGCAATGCACTCCTGAGCCGTTTCGTTACTGCTAATTGCAGACACAACAACAATGGGGATATCCGAGAATTTCTCCATCGACTTAATTTGCTTTAAAAAATCGAAGCCGTTAACCTCGGGCATCATTAAATCGAGCACTACAAGTGTTGGCTTATTTTTTTCGATAATTTTAAATGCTTCGCGTGCACCAAATGCTGTTAGAGTGTTGTAACCTTCCTCCTTCAGGATTGCTTCCATAAGTATTTGGTTTGTAGCCGAATCGTCAACAATTAGAATCATTATGCTGTGTATTAATTTTTACTCGAAATTTAATAATACATCAAAAATAGGTTTAATATGTTTTCAGGGCAATATTTATTGAATGAGGTTGCTTACCCAAAAAAGATGATTTAGATCATTACCTGTGTAATTCTTTTTACTAACTTAGCCAAAGCGATTAGTTAAGCATTGGCTTAATAAGTGATGATTACCAATGCATTGCCCTTAACTACAACCCTAAACCGACCTTATATATGGAAATCCAGCATACCAATTCCGACACAATTATAGATAATCCCCTGCTATTTTTTGAGCAGATACTGTCAGCCGACGAAATGTCGCTTCTTATTTCTTCATCAAACAGGGTCGATTATACACGTAAAGATATAATTATTAAGCAAAACACAAGAGTTTCGCATATTCCTTTTATTTTAAGCGGATTAGTAAAGGTTACCCGCGAAATGCGAAAGGGGAAAACAATAATTCTACGAATTGAAAAACCACAAACTTTTCTTGGCCTAACATCGGTATATGGTAGCGAAACCTACGAGTACTCGGCAGTTGCCATTGAGCCCAGTTCAATTCTTTTTATCGATTCACAGGCATTAAAAAAAATAATTGAGGGGAACGGAGTTTTTGCCTTTGAGCTAATTCAGCGGCTTAGCCAACGAAGCCTTTTCAACACCAGCCGACTTACAAGTCTGCTTTACAAGCAGTTGCCAGGAAGGGTTGCCGATATTATCCTGTACTTTTCGGAGGATATTTTTGAAAGTCAAACTTTTCACTTTCCGCTAACTCGCCAGGAACTGGCCGAACTGGCAGGCACAACAAAGGAAAGTTTTATACGAACCCTGTCGGAGTTTAAAAACGACAGAATTATTGAAATGGAAAAAAACCAGCTTACCATTTCGAGTATGAATATTATTAAAACGTTAAGTCGGTTAGGATAATTTGCTATATTGCGGCCGAGCTAATGCAAATAAAATGAATACTGAAAGCCCTTACCGAATTTTAATTGTTGATGATATTTTTGTAAACCGTTTACTTATAAAGGAAATGGTTAAAAAAATTGGGGCAACATGCTTCGAAGCCCAAAATGGCAAAGAGGCAATAGCTATTTTGCTAAAAGAAACTATCGATATTGTGCTTATGGATATTGAAATGCCAGTAATGAATGGCTTAGAAACAACAAAGTATATTCGCGAAAGTGCCCCAATATCGAAACGAAATGTTCCAATTATAGCCCTTACAGCTCATAACCCCGCTACTTTTTTCAACGATTTTACCGACGCAGGTTTCGACCAGCTAATGACTAAACCCTACTCTGTTGACAAGGTTTTAAACCTTATTCACGAGGTTTGTAAGAAGTAGTTAGCCATTTACCCTTTCTTAAACCTTCCGTGTTGAGCAAGTAGCTGGTATATTTTTTTCTTGTCGATTGGTTTTTCGATTAACTCAGCATAACCCATATCCAAATGATTGGTAGTTTGAGGTGGGTTAACTTCTTCGAACTGTACAATAAATGGGCGTTTACGGTACTCAGCCTTCCGGTTATAAACTTCGGTTATAAATAGGTGTGTCGACCAAGGTTCGGGCAATGTAGCATCAACAATTACCATGTCGAAAAGTGGGCCAAAAGTTATTGAGTCGTCAATTAAGCTTAGAGCCTCATTGCCATCGCGAGCAACAAAAACGTTTAAGTATCGCTTTAAAAGCGACTGTAAATAGAACCGAGCGTAGGTATTCTCTTCAACAATAAGCACTTTTGCCTTTTTGGCTCTTGGGTAGGTTCCCCTTTCAGGATCCCTTTTTGTGTTTCTAATTTTAGGAGCATCGCCGTTACCATCGATTTGAGCAATTTTAAACGAAATGCACACAATTGTTCCGGCGCCCTTTCGCGAAGTAACCGAAATTGTTCCACCCATGGCACTAAGTAAGCGCTTAGCTAACGCTAACCCAAGGCCTGCACCTTGGTATAGCCTCGAAAGACCAGTACTTTCTTGTAAAAATGGTTCGAAAATAAAGGGCAAATACTCCGAATCGATTCCAACTCCTGTGTCAGAAAAAATTAACTCAACAGTTTCCGATTTTACTCGAAAAACGGTTGTAACAGCAACCGAGCCCTTTTCGGTATACTTAAGGGCATTGCTTAGTACAATTGAGCAAACTCTATGCAGGTTATCGTAATCGGCATAAACATTGGGAACTCTATCGAAGTTGGTTATTAGCTTTATTCCACTAACATTAAATTCCTCGGTAAAGTTTGCAACAGCCTGTTCGGCGATTGATTGAATGTTACACTTTTTTAGGTTTAGCCTTATTTCGCTGGCCTCGGACCTGCTAATATCGATTATATTATTTATAAGATTCATTAGCCTATCGCTGCTATGACGAATTTCGGCAATAAAGCGTGCGCCCATGCTTTCTTTACTCATTTCGCTCGCCATTAGCGACGTAAAACCCATAATGGCGTTTAAGGGAGTTCGAATTTCGTGGCTAATATTCGAAAGAAATGCACTTTTTAGCCTATTGGCCTCTTCTGCCAATTTCAAAGCCTCACGAAGTTCCATTGTTCGAGTTCCAACCTTACTTTCGAGGTCGCTATTTAAAAGCGTTAGCTGCTTATTTGTGCGTAGAATTGACCTATACATGAAAAGTATTATCATTCCTAAAAGTAGCACGATACTTATTATTGTAATTAATAGAATGTATATAATATTTTGCCGCGACTGGTTAAGCTGCCTAATTTCGCCCTCCTTTTTTAGCAAGGTATTTTCTCGTTCAATTTGGTCGAACTCAAAAAGCGAAAGTTGTTCGGCTAGAAGTCCGCTAAATTCATTCTCCTTAAGCGACTTATACGAACTAACGTACTCTTTTAGCAAACTATATGCTTCTCGGGTTTTCCCCTGACGTTCGTAAACAAGTGACAAACCTTGAAGTGCCTGAGCAGCAATGTCGTAGTACTCCATTTCCCTTGCAAGTGTTAGGGCTTTTTGGTAATAAGTTTGAGCATTTTTATGTTTTCCTGCTAAAAGGTAAACTTCACCAATTCGTAGGTTAACGCTACTAATTCCTTCCTTATCCTTTAGTTCAAGCATTAATTCGAGTGCCGTTTGAAGTTCGGCAATAGCTATCACGGGTTGATTTGTTGCTCCATACAAATCGCCAATTTTGGCACGTACCTGCGAAATACCCTTTTTACTATCGATTTTTTTAAAAATTTGTTCGGCTTTACGTAGATAAATAAACGCAGAGTCGATATTGCCCGACTCCTTAAAGAGTTCGCCTAATCCAAGGTTACAATTAGCAATGCCCTGTTGGTCCGAAAATTCCGTTCGAATTTTAAGCGACTCGCGATAGGCATTTTCGGCCATTTTAAAGTTTTTAAGTTTGGAGTATACAGTGCCTAAATTAATTAACACAACTCCAACGCCCCTTTTATCGCCTAACGATTCTCTTATATACAACGATTGCCGTAGGCAAACCAAACTTTTTTCGAAACGCGATAGCTTACCGTAAACAATTGCTACGTTAACATAGCTATTGGCAACAACAGCAAGTAAAGCCTTTGTTTCGGTGTTCGGTTCCTTTAAAGCAGCGTTACTCTTAACCCCTAAGCTGTCCGAAATTGGTTTAGTATTGCTAAATGCGCTACTATTCTTGTTGCTTAAAAAGAAATCGATTGGAATATCGGGGGTGAATGCTCCTTGGTTTACTGCCAAGTTTATTGCTTTAAAGTAGTGGTTTAGCGACTTACCATACTCTCCTCGCATGTCGTAAGCTACGCCTAAGTTGTTAAGAGCCTTTGCAATTTCGACTGGCAACTTATATTTTTCGGCTAAATTGTACGCTTTATTGGCATAGAAAATCGAAGAATCGAACGAGCGATACCAGTATAATCGGGCAATATTATTATAAATTTCAGGTTTTAGCTGCTGTTTAGATTGCTCGGCCTCGGTTCGTAAACTATCAATTTTACCTTGGGGAAATGCCCAATAAGAAAACGAAACTAAAAAAAGAAAAGTAAATGTTGCAAACCTCATATAAAAGTCAAAATTTTAAAAGAAATACCAATGCAATTTACACAAAAAGTAGTTTGTAGCATTGGCAATTGCAATATTAGAACAAAACCTCTGCTAAAAGTATCTAAATCATTTATATTCAAGCTAAATTGACTCAGCAAAAAACATGCAATATTTCAATTTTTTGATGAATTGGTCCATTCTGTCAACAAAATGAAGTATATTTGGGATTGACAAATTTCCAAACCCTTAAAACATAATACCATGACCATTCAGTTTCTTCAAGAACTCATTGAGAAAAACACCCGAGTAATTTTACCCGAATTTGGTGCTTTTTTGGTTAAGGACGATGGAACGGGTGTTTTTAAACCCGAAAATATTACGTTTAGCCCCTTTCTTCGATTTAACGACGGAGTGCTTGAGGAGGCTTTAACTAAAGGGAAAGGAGTTTCGAAAGATGATGCCAATAAGCAAATTGCAGCCTTTGTTGAGGAAATTAAAACTGGTTTGCTAAACGACAGTTCTTTTAAGATTGGTAACTTTGGATACCTTTACCGAGACTCAAGAGGAAGCGTTCATTTTTCGAATACCGAGCATAAAACCGAAACAACCGATAAGCCTTCGCCAGTTGTGGCAAAACCTGAAGAAACTAAAAAGGAAGAGAAACCTGCCGAGAAACTTATTGATATAGCTACAGAGGTTCCACAAGTTTCAGCCCCTCCAGTAGAACCACTTAAGCCAGCCGAACCAGTAAAAAGGGACGAACCTGTTAAGCCATTGGCTAAAAAGCCTATTCAAAAACCTATTCCACCTCAAAAGCAAAAACCCGTGGCCACAGTAGTTCCAAAACCCGAAAAGCAACCAAAAAGTAGCGACTCTTCGGCAGGAAAAGCCATTCTAATTGGGGTTTTAGTTGGCGTTATTTTTATTGCTTTAGTTATTACGGGATGGTACTTTTACTCGAACGGCTTGTTTAGTTCAAACAAAGATTTAACAGATGAAATTGAACTTGTAGAACCAGAAACCAGCACTGAAACTGACCTGCCAGTTGAAAAGGCTGAAAAGGTTACTGAAAGCAAGTCGGAATTAGAAAAAGAATTTGCCGAGACAAAGGCTCCTGTTGAAACTAAGGCTGCTGTTGAAACAAAACCCAAAACGGCTCCAGTAATTAAAGAAGAGTCTATAAAGCAAACTGCTACTACAACTCCATCTACTACGTCCCAAACACAAGTAAAAATAGCACCTTCTACTGGAGGTTCATTTCATGTAATTGTTGGGAGTTTTAGGAATGAAGAATTTGCCAATAAATTCTCGAACGATTTAATAAAATCGGGGTATACCTCAACAGTTATTGTCCAAACCTCAGGAATGCATGCTGTTACGTTGGGTTCATACCAAACACGCGACGAAGCAACGAGCGCAATGGTACAATATAGGTCTCAGCATCCAAATGCTTGGATATTAAAACAGTAATTTGTGTTTAAGCTCACGCAAAGCAAAACTTTTGCATTACCCGAGGTAGGCGATGTTTTATTTCGAAAAAACGTAAGAGCTCGACGCCTTACCATTTCTATTTCCCGAAGGGGAACAGTAGTTACAATTCCTGGCTTTTTGTCGTATGCCGAAGCTCAACGCTTTGTGTTGAGTAAAAAGGATTGGATAATTTCGAAGCAAAATGCTGCTCCAAAAGCTGTAGTTTTCAGCAATTCAGCTCCATATACTACACGAAATAGTAGCCTAAAGCTAATTCCCGAAGCACGCACAAACATTTTTGTAAAGGTTGAGCATGGCTTTATTAACGTTCGTTACCCCTCGAACATTGAAGAAGCCAGCGAATTGGTTCAGAATGCGGCTCGCAATGGAATCGATTTGGCCTTTCGAATGGAGGCTCATGCGTATTTGCCACTACGATTAAAGGAACTTGCTCACGAAAAAGGCCTTACATACCGTAAGCTTTCCATTAGGCGAACGCTAACCCGCTGGGGAAGCTGTTCGTCGGTAAATAATTTAAATTTAAGTATTTACCTAATGAAGTTGCCCAACGAACTGATTGATTATATTATTCTTCACGAGTTGGCTCATACCAAGGTAAAAAACCATAGCGCCCAATTTTGGAGTTACCTCGACTCGCTTATGGGACAAAAGTCGAAGTTGCTGGCTAAGCAGCTAAAGGGTTTTAGAACTGGAGTGTAAAATTAATTCAGTTTACTACAAACCCTCCCACGAAACTATATCGTTAAGCGGTTTACGCTTAAAGTGAGGACCAACTTCGTTAGGCGTTTCGGCAGGGTAACCAAGCGAAATTAGTGCAATTGGAGTTAAATGAGATGGTAATTTTAGAATTTCGGAAGTTTTCATGGCATCGAACTTGCAAATCCAGCAAGTACCTAAGCCAACGTTAGCGGCCATTAGGGTTAAATGATCGATTGCAATTGCCAAGTCGATATCGCAATGGTCTTTCCCATCGGCTCGTCGCCACGAAATGGAATGGTCGCCACAGGCAATAATAACAACGGGTGCCAACCGAAGCCACTCGCGCGAGTAGCAATCCTTAACCTGCTGAAGAAGCGGCTCTTTGGTAACTACTATAAACCTCCAGGGTTGCGAGTTTGTGGCCGAAGGAGCAATGCGAGCGGCTTCGAGTACGCTCTCAATGACATCCTTTGAAACCTCTTTTTGTAAATACTTTCGGCACGAAAAACGCAGTTTGGCAAGTTCAATAAACGAATGCATAATTGAAATGAATTTACAATTGGGTTAGTGCTTGTGAGTATAATCACTTTGATATAATGAATAATTGAAGAGTGAGAATGAAATTCATTGCATTTTTGATGATTTTGCATTAATGCAAAATCATCAACCCTCTGTGCCCCGATTCCCGATTCCCGATAACTATCGGGATATCGGGGTATCGGGGTATGTGCTTCTCATTAACAATTAACATCACTATGGTAAATTAGTATCGTATTAAAACAATCATTTTGTAAAAATGCAAATAATTAAACCTCTGTGTTAAAAATATGTCGAATTCAAGTTAGTAGTTTAACGAGTTAAGCCTTTCGGTAAGTTCCACAATTCTATCGTAAAACTCGTTGCTAATTTTCTGATAGTAATCGCCATAGCAAGCAGCAAATTTGCATGCCCTACGGGCATCGGTAACATTTTGTCCCGAAGCCGACAAACGGTTCTTGTAACGAATCCTTTTCTCTGGGGTACGGGTAATTCGTTCAATCATTTCGTCGCGAAGAATTGCTGCATCGGAAATGATTTCGAGAATATTCTCAATGTTTGTGGGAGGCGAGTAAGCAATTTGAATGTAGCATTCCTGTAAAAACTGCTCCACCATTTTGTTTATATCCTTTTTTAAATCGCGAATGCTTGCCATAACGGTTAATAATTTGATTTTCGGTAATGTGCCAAAATTTATTTCGGTTCTATAAATATATGCTATTTTTTAAAAGCAAGTCAATAGCATATTCCTTTTTTAATTTAAAAAAGTATCACAAAGGATTTAAGATCAAAATCCGTAAATTCGTCCTTCAAGTTTTTCAATTTCAATTTCGAACACGCTTACATTCTCAAGCGCAGGTTGACTATAGGTAAAATCGTTACGTTTAGCGTATTTTTCCATTACAACATTAAGAACGTGCTCTTTGTCGGAGAGAGCCGTAAGTTGCTTTACTCTTCCGTAAACTAAAGCACTGCGGTATCGCATGGAGTATGAGCAAGCCACTTCGGGATTCTGAATACGCATTTGGTAATCGGCACTAAAGGCTACGCATACCCTGTTATCGACTTTCCAAATCTCAATTTTTTTTCCGTCGGGCCCTGAGTGGATATAGAGTTTCCCATTTATATAGCCAAAGTTAAATGGCAAAACGTAGGGTCCATTATTGGGGTCGACCATTGCCACATGGCAAACTTCGCACTTATTTATTATCTCCTCAATTTCGCTTTTACTAACGTCGTTTCTACTTTTCATTTCTATAATATTTGTGAGTTTTACATTCCAATAATCTTAATTTCGGTTCTTCGGTTTTTGGCTCGCCCTTCGTCGGTTGTATTGCTGTTAATGGGTTTTGTTTCGCCATAGCCTTTCCATGTAATCCTTTCGCTTGCAATTCCTTTTTGCAGTAAATCGTCGGCTACGGCTTTTGCACGTTTTTCGGAAAGGGTAATATTTTCGTCGTCGGAGCCAACGCTATCGGTATGCCCGCCCACCTCAATACGCATGGTCGAGTTTTGCTTTAATAGGTCGAGCAGTTTTCCGAGTTCAGCAATCGACTCATCCTTTAAGCTCCACGAAGCCGTTTCGAAGAAAACGTTTCGCATTACCATTGTTTGTCCAACACTTATTGGGTTTAGGTAAATGTTCATTTCCAGCGGTTGAGTGGCCGAATGAGTTTCTTTTAAGTTGAAGTGTTCGGAAAAGAAAAGATACGTTGGCGACGATGCCATAAAGGCATAGTTCCTATTTGCAGGTAAACAAACCAAGTATTCACCATTTTTTTCAGAAGAAGATTTCATAATTTCTTCGCCTGTTGTTACGTCAATAAGGCTAAAGTTGGCCTTTATTGGCCAATCGGTTTTGGCATCGCGAATAACACCTTTAACATACGAAACCGCCTGTGGCCTGGCTTCGGGGTAAAGATTGAACTTGTAAATATCCCTTCCAGTTTGAGTATTTCGGTCGGATGAGTAGTAGGCAGTTGTTCCTTTTGCATTTACAATAAGCCCATCCTCGTCGGTAAAAGTATTAATTGGATAGCCGAGGTTTACGGGTTTACTCCAAAGGGTATCGTTTACTCGGCGCGAAAGGTATAAATCGAGCCCACCCATGCCAACATGACCGTCGGAAGCAAAAAAAAGCGTTTGGTTATCGAAATGAATAAACGGCGACTGTTCGTTAAACGGGCTGTTAATGGTGTCGCCAATGCTTTTGGGTTGCCCCCACTCACTATCGGAAATTTTATGGCTATACCAAATGTCGAACTTGCCTTTGCCACCCGGCCTATTGCTTACAAAGTACAACGTTCGACCATCGGGCGAAATGCTTGGCTGCTTTTCACTATAGTTAGTAAGGTTAACTGGTTCGGGCAGCTTAGCGGGTTTGCTCCATTCGCCATTTGGTAGCTTATCGGAGTAAAAAATATTACAAACACCCACGCAAACGGTAAAGTACATTCGGTTTCCATCGGCGGTAAGCGATTGTGCACCTTCGTTTCCACGAGGCGAATTAATTGGCGAACCCATGCTTCGAACCTGCTCCCACTCCGCTGTTTCGTTGCGATGGGTAATGAAAAAATCCTCCTGGCGATTATAAATACTTGCGATTGAAGTGGTATCGAAGGGGAGGTTAACAGTAATTACAAGCGTATTTTCGTCGGCCGAAAGACTTGGCCAGTACTCGTCGAGACTTGAGTTTACGCTGCTGCCAAGGTTTATTGGTTCGAACGGAACAGGATTGGCTATAGCATTTAGCGCAAACTCGCAATTTTGCAACTTAAGCTTTGCCATAAAAGCCGATTCGGCTCTAATATTTCGGTAGGTTAAAAACTTTGTGTATCGCTCAGCAGCACGCAAATACTCGCCTTTTTTAAAAAGAAGGTTTGCAATATTGTAGTATATGCTTGGGAAAAAGTCGGGATTAACTTTTGTAGCTTGGTCAGCAGCAGCAATGCACTCCTCGTCGCGTCCCGTTTCTTGGTATATTTGAGAAATGGTAAGGTATGCTTCAACAAAATTTTTATCGCGTTGAATGGCTTCGAGAAGTAACCGTTCGGCATTTTTTAAGTCGTAGCGCTCGTAGGCTTCGAGTGCTGCGTAAAAACTTTCGGTTGCCTTTTTATTTTTTGTTGTTAAGTTTTTAGGCTGAGCCACGGCTGTAACCCCTAATGCAACTAAAATAATAACAATAAACACTTTAAACCTCATGGCTAATTTATTAACCTATTTTAATAAGGCAATATAATTAGTTTAAGCGGTTTAAAAAAACGAAAAGATTAAAAGAAGGTTAAATTGAAGTAAAAGGCTGGAGTTTAACACTCATTTCAAAGTCAACCAATCTAATACATGCTACACACTCATTTTTTATAGCGCAAAGCAAGAATTCCTTACATAAAAAATATTGCAAAAAAATATTCTGTTTTAGTTATCATACTTGTTAACTTTGCCGTATAACAAAAGAGATTCGATTTTATGAGAATTACTTCATTGAATTCTATCTTTCACTGAATTTGAATGTTCAGGAAAAGATAGAATATGTTATTAAGGTGATTCGGACCGTAGACCATATTCCCGAAAAGTTTTTGAAACATATTGAGGGGACAGACGGTCTCTATGAGATTTGAATAAAAATCGGAAATAATATTTATAGCGTATTTTGCTGTTTTGACGCTGGAAGAATTGTCATTTTATTTAATGGGTTTCAGAAAAAAACCAAAAAACTCCAACAAAAGAAATTGCTAAAGCATTAAAGATAAAACAAGAATACTTTAATAGAATGGTAGGAGAAAAATTATGAAACAGATTAGTGAGGCAAAAACATTCGACGAACTTCTTGATTTTAAGTATGGAAAACTTGGAACTAAAAAAAGGGACGAGTTTGAAGTAAAAGCCAAAGCTTTTGTGATTGGAGAAATGATAAAAGAAGCAAGGAAAGATGCTCATATGACACAAGAGGATTTAGCAGAAAAAACGGGTACCAAAAAGAGCTATATTTCTCGTATAGAAAACGGGAAGATTGATATTCAGATTTCTACTTTATTCAAGATTTTTGAGGAAGGATTAGGAATACGATTAGGATTTACAATGCTATAATATGCTGCGAAGCCTCAACTTAAGGGTTTTTTTAGCGGATAATTCTTTTTAATTTGCCAAAACTACGGAATACGCATAAACTTATGGGCTTGCAGCGAAACCTGCCACTTTGGGTTAGCCTTTACATATTCAACTAAGTGGGGAATAATTTCGTTATAGTGGCTCCACTCGGGTTGCAAATACAGCTTACAGGTCGATTTTACCCTTTTGGCATTTTCCTCGGCCCACAAAATATCCTCGGGTTTTTCGATTATAACCTTTAGTTCATCGGCTTTAAGATGAATGCCATCGATTGGCGGCTGCTGTGGTTTTGGCGAAAGGCAAATCCAGTCCCAATGGCCTGTTAGCGGGTATGCGCCCGACGTTTCGACAAATGTGTCGATTCCCCTTTGCTTTAGCAAACCTGTTAAGTAGTCGAGAGGGTAAAGGCTTGGTTCGCCACCAGTAACAACTACGGCATTTGCACCAGTTAATACAATATTTTCGGTAATTGCTTCAACTCGAATGGGTTTAAAATCGGCTGGGTTCCAAGTAAACTTTGCATCGCACCACTGGCAGCCAACATCGCAACCACCAATTCGAATAAAGTAAGCAGCCTTACCAGTATGAAATCCTTCGCCCTGAAGGGTGTAGAACTCTTCTACTAAAGGCAGCAATTTGCCATTTTCGAGAATATTTAGGTCGATATACATTAGCTTGTTTTTTGCATTTATAGCTGTTCCTGCCCAAAAAGAAGAACCCTGTCCCACTCGGCAGCTTTTTGAGCCCATTCGTTTGGCATTACGCTCCAGTTATCGGGTTTAACTGGCAATACTTTACCGCTACGTTCAATCCATTTCATTAAGTAGTAGCGCATATCCATTGGCGATGCGCTAACAAGTCGGTGTTTAATTTCCTCGCGGCTAAGCCCAACCCCTTCGGTAAGATGCCCCCCTCCACCATTTCCTCGGTACGAGTTTAGTGCAACTTTATACTGCTTTGTTAAGTCGAATGGCTCTCCATTTTCCATCGAAATAATTGTAACCCTCTCCCCTTTTTCCTTGGAAAGATCAATTTGATATTTTATGCCATCGGCCGAATCGAAGTTATAAAAACTCGAAGCGAGCAATGCCTTTCCGTTGTTATGCAGAATTATTTTCCCCGTCGAATCCTTTCGGAATTTTATCATGTTATCATTGTCGCTGGCAGGTGTTTCGAACCATAGCGAAACGGAGTACTCGAGGTATTTTATTACCTCTTCGCCAGAAAGGTTAATAATATATAAAAGGTTTTCGTAACTGTAAAGTTTAAACATATCGCGAACATAAATGGAACCCTGATTGATGCCGGCATCGAACATAAGAGGCGCCGCAAACGATATTTGAGCATTGCTTATGTTAAGCTGAACTGAATGAATAATTTTCATAAACGCCGAAGGCCCAAAGTACGAATCGCGAGTGGAAACCGACGAGAGAAGAACACCAATTTTCCGGTCGACAAAATCGGCAACTTTACCAGAAAACTGGCTAAAGCGGGCAACGTAATCGGGACTGGGAATCATTCCAGTAACGTCAACAAGGTTTCCTGTAATACTCTTTTTAACCAGTTTTCCTGTTTTGGAGATTTCAACTTTTATTGACAGATCGGAAACTAAATATCCATAAGCTCCTGGGTCGAGAATAGTAACACTATCGCCATTACAGTTGGCAATTTTTGTGTTAACCCTGTCGTGATCGTGACCAATAAGAATAGCATCGAAACCGGGCACTTGATAAGCAACCAGCAGCGATGCATTTTCGTTGCGCTTATCGTTTGGGTTTTGCCCTTCGTACGAAGCGTTGTGCCCTGCATGAAAAAGGCCGATAACGACATGTGGATTTTCTTTAATTCGTATGGTGTCCATCCACATTTTAGCGGCTTCAATCATGTCGGCAAACTCCATGTTTGGCCAAAGCGAAGGGGGAAGCCAATTGGGAATTCCAGGGGTTGTAAGCCCAAGCACGGCAACTTTAACGCCTTTTCGCTCAATAATTTGGTATGGTTTAAAGTATGGTTGTCCTGTAGTTAAATTAATTGTATTGGCCGACAGCCAGGGGAAACTAAACTCGTTAACCAGTCGATTATAAATATTGGGACCCACTTCAATATCGTGATTACCTATTGTGGCGGCATCGTAGCGCATATAGTTCATTACTTGCGAAACAATATGGGTTGACGAGGAGTCGATATAGTTAGCGAAGTAAACCGTTGGATGACCTTGTAGAATATCGCCATTGTCGAGCAGGATAACTCCTTCCTCATTTTTTTGCCTCTCCTTTTGAACATAGGAGTGTACTTGTGAAAGCCCGTAGTTTACCGCCTTATTATTTATAAAGTCGAATGGAAAAATGGCTCCATGAATGTCGGTAGTTTGAATAACCTTTAGGTTAACAGTGGTTTGCGCTTCGGAAAAGAAGCATGTTTGAAGAAAAAATGAAGTTGCTATTAAGCTAAAAAAACGAAGTCTCATTTATTTACAATTTGCCTCCCTTTAAACAAAGAATGTGCCTTTATGGGTAAGGAGTTACTAAACAAGCGAAAATAGTAAGTGTTTTACATCACCAATCAATTAAAAACATGATTAGCAGCCGCTAAACTACCTCCACGATTTCATCATAAAGAAAAGAAGAAGACCATAAATTTCCAAACGACCAAGTAGCATGTTAAAGGTTAAAAGAATTTTCCCCATATCGGGAATGGATGCAAATGTTGAGGCTGAACCAACCTCTCCAAAGCCTGGTCCAACAGTACTTATTGTAGCAGCCGAAGCCGTAAAAGCGGTAGTTGCATCGACTCCCATTGCGGTAATTGCTAGTCCAGTTAAAAAGAGAATAAGTATGTATAAAACTATAAAAAGCAGAACAGAATCGACTGTATCGTCGTCGATGGTTACATTGTCAACCTTTACTGGAATTACTGCCTGAGGATGCTGTAATTTAAGCACCTGTCGTTTTAAACTTTGAAAGAAGATTACGAATCGGTCGACTTTTATACCTCCAGCGGTTGAACCTGCACATGCGCATTGAAAGGTGAAATAAATAAGAATCATTACCGAGAAGGAAGGCCAAAGAGTTGTATTGCATGTTGCATAGCCTGTAGTTGTTGCTATTGATACTACTTGAAATGCTGAATATCGTAATGCTTCATCCCACGAATTGTAATTATTGCCTTTTGTGCTAAGGGTTACGAGAATAATTCCGATAAGAATTGAAAAAAAGAAAAGCCGAACAACCGACGACTTATACCATTTAAAATTTTTAAACGTAAACATTGTATATAGTACGCCAAAATGCATTCCCGAGAGAAACATGAAGACAATAATAACCGTTTCAATAGCAACACTATTATAAAAACCTATACTTGCGTTCTTTGTTGAAAACCCACCAGTTGCTACAGTTCCAAAGGTATGGGTTACAGCATCGAATGCCGACATGCCAAAAATCATTAGCAAAACTGCTTCAACAATAGTTAAACCTATGTAAACCGATAAAATAATACGTAGCATTTTTTGAGTGCGGTACCTAAAGTCGGTTTTAGCAAGTGGCGACATTTCAATTTTCGAAAGGGTAATTCGAGCATTACCCATTGCAGGCAGAACCACCAGCACAAAAAGCACAATACCAATACCTCCCATCCAGTGAGTTGCCGAACGCCAAAAAAGAATTCCATGGGGAACAACCTCAATGTCGGTCAGAATTGTTGAACCAGTTGTTGTATAGCCAGATACACTTTCGAACCAAGCGTTTACAGGAGTAAATTCTCCTCCGTAAAGTAAGTATGGAAGCGTGCTGTACAAACACACTACAATCCAGCCAATTACAACTACAAGGTAGCCCTCCTTACTACTTAAATGCTTAGTTACGGGAACAAATATTAATGGGAAAACGCCTGTTAAAAAGGTAAGTAATGCACTTAGTAGCAATGGTACTAACCCATCATCGTTGTGATAAAGCGAGATAAAAAACGACACAAACATAAATGCTGATATAAGCAGCAATATCATGCCAACATATCGAATTACAACGTATAGTCTCATGGTTTAAAATTCAGCCTTTTTTTTAACTCCCGATCGCCAAAGCGATATGAGATTGACAATTGACTCCTTTAGCGAAGAAAGTTCATCCTTGGTCTCAAGGGGTACATCGAAGGGTTTTTGAAACTTTACAAAATCGTTTATTCCCTTTGTTAGCTTAATTATTGGAGAAACAAAGAAGTGATTTACAAGGTAAATAAAAACCAAAGTAAATATAATGCTTGTTAAAATTACAATTAAGCCTGGCATAACTACCCTTTGCGCGCTTGCCTCGAGGTATGCTGCAGTGCTGTAAAGTGCACTTTGATTAATTGTCATAAGCTGCTTAACGTGATGCGTAACCTCAATATACCTTGGGTGAACCAAATTTAAATAACGTGCAAGATTTACGCTATCCGACTCGATAAAACTTAGTGTACTACTATTAAACACCTTGTAGGACTTGGCAATTGAATCGATATATAGTTTTTCGTTGCTAACCGTTAGGTTCATTTTAGCGCTATCGAGGTAAAGTTGGGCCAAATTGTGGCTTTGGGTAAAAACTTCAACATTCAATTTATCGCTGCTACTTATGTAGACTAAAACCGATTTCTCTTGAACCTCAAGGGCTTCGAGCATTGCTTTCGAGTATGCAATACTTTTATAGTTATCGGTTATAAGCCCCTTAACTGTTCGCCCCAACTTTGTTAATTCGAAAACCGATAGTGCTCCCGATGCAAAAAGCATAAAAACAAGGATTAAAAATCCCATTAACATCTTTCCCCGAATTCCCATAACCTTTTTATTTTCTGCAAAATTAAAATAAGAAATGTTGCAGCATGTTTAATCCTCAATTATTTTTACCTTAAGCGCAAGTATTTACAAAAGTATGTGTCAAAACAAGTATAAATTATTTTTGAAATGGCTTTAAGCGATAGCGAACTTGTTGAACAAATACACTCCGAAAATAGCCGAAAAGCCTTCGACGAGCTAATTTCGCGATACCAACTTAGGGTAATGCGAATTTGCCACGGATTTGTTTTGCACAATGCCGATGCCGAAGACCTAACGCAAGATGTTTTTATTGAGGTATTTAGATCGATTGACCGCTTTAGGGGCGATTCGCAATTTTCGACCTGGCTTTACCGAATAGCAGTTAATAAGTCGCTAAACTTTTTGAAAAAGAAGAAACGGGAAAAAGTATTTCAAAGCATTGAAGGCTTTTTCTTTAAGGGTGATAAAGAGGAGTCGCTTCAACTTTCGGATGAGGGGCAATTTGCCGCCGACAGAGGAATTAAAACCAGCGAGAACAAAAAAATACTAAAAGGGGCTATTAACAGTCTGCCCGAAAATCAACGAACTGCATTTATACTTGCAAAGTATCAGGACCTGTCGTACAAAGAAATAGCCGAAGTAATGGATCTTTCAATTTCATCGGTTGAGTCGTTACTTTTTAGGGCAAAGGGCAAATTGCAAAACAGACTTTTAAGTTCCATTGAAAAAAAGTGATGGCCAGCCGCAAGTTTTTCGAAGTAAACATGTCAAACTTAATATAAACAGAACAACAATGAGCTGCAAACTTTCCAACAGTAACCTGCTAAACTATATCGACGGCGACCTCGATACTGCGAACCAACAAATGGTTAAGGAGCATCTCGAAAACTGCCTCGAATGCCACGAAAAACTTGTTCAACTTAAAAGTATGTACGGCATAATTGAGATTGAGAAACAGGCATTAACCCCAAATCCATTTCTAAGCAGCCGCATTTGGGAAAAAGTTAACCAAGTAAATGTTCCAATTATTCCACTTCGTCGCTTTACCATTGCAACAATTGCTGCTGCTGGGCTAACAATAGGAATTGTAATTGGGTCGCTTTTTTATAGCACAAGTAACGTAAACGGCACTACTTACAGCGAACAAGCATGGCAACAACTTGCCGACGACTACTTTCCAGGCGATTCGTTTTCGCCCTACGAAAACATACCACAAAACCAATAAAATAAACCGAGATGGAATTTTTAAACCGAAATAAGCTTGTAGTTGGAATTGCAATTCTACTTATAGCACTAAACTTAGCACTAATTGGCACAATTGGGTTTCGCTTTTTAAATGGGCCAAGGCCAGAATCGCCTGAACAAGCTAACCCCGAAAGGGCACAAGAATTTGTTACAAAACAGCTTATGCTAAGCCCCGAACAGCAAGGCCAATTTAAGCAGTTCCGAATGGAACACATGCAGGAAATGAGAACCATTCGAAAAGAAATTAGGGACACATACCAGCAAGTAGTCGACGAGCTTGGCTCAGAAAATCCAAATAAAGAAGTACTCGACAGCCTTTCGCAACGTATTGGAGCATTACATACAAATCAACAAAACATAACCACCAATCACTTTCTGAAACTTCGCAGCGTGTGTAGGCCCGAACAGCATGCACACCTTAAAAAAATGCTCAATCGCATGATGAGTAACAACCCCATGATGAGAGAGCACAGGCCAAATAGACCAGACAGACTAAATAGACCAAACAGGCAAAATAGACCAAACAGACAAAACCAATAACGAAACCGTGGTAATAATAACAAATAAATGTTAAACTAAAACGACAAATAAAATGAAAACACCGATTTTAACAACAATCGCACTGCTTTTTGCATTAGCATTCTCTTCGGGAAACCTATACGCACAAAGAGGAATGGGAATGGGACAAGGAAGACCTGATGGTCCCGAAGGTCCTGGATTTAAGCAAGGAATGGAATGCCGAATTCCCGACTTAACACCTGAGCAAGAGACAAAAATTAAGGCTTTACGCACAACGCACCTTAAAGAGGTAACCCCACTTCGTAACGAAATGCAAGAAAAAAGTGCTCGCCTCAACACCCTTAAATCGGCCGACAAGCAAGATTTAACTGCAATAAATAAGGTTATTGACGAAATAACTGCGATTAAAGCCAACTTAATGAAAAAGCAAGCGGCACATCACGCCGATGTTTCAAAGCTTCTTACCGACGAGCAACGTGTGCATTTTAATGCTCGCCAAGGCGAAAGGGGAAAAGGCAAAAGAATGAGACATCAAAGTTGCCAATAAACGAAATTAACAAATGGTTTTTTCAAAAAAAGCCGTCGACCCAGCAGGGTTGGCGGTTTTGCTTTTTCATGGGTTTCAACTCAAAAAGGCATAATTTTTTCGTTACTTTTGTACTCTATTTCAGCAAAAACTTGTGTAGTAAAATAACTCTAACTTTTAAAATAGCACTTTCAAATGATTAATTACGGTGGTTTACCCAAAGAATTCTCAAGCCTGTCAACCTCCAAGGTTGTTGTTCTCCCCATTCCGTACGATGGTACAAGCACTTGGGTAAAAGGCTCCGATAAGGGCCCCGAAGCGCTTCTCGATGCATCGGCTAACATGGAACTTTACGATATTGAAACCAACAGCGAACCCTACAGAGTTGGAATTTACACCGCCAAGCCCGTTACCCAAAACACAAGCCCCGAGGCAATGGTTGAGGAAACGAAAAAACGTGCCATCGACTATATCGATCAGGGTAAATTTCTTGTTACCATTGGCGGAGAGCACTCGGTTAGCATTGGAGCAATTCAGGCGCATGCCGAAAAATTTGAAAAGTTTTCGGTAATTCAAATCGATGCCCATGCCGACCTTCGCGAGGAGTACGAGGGTAGCCCAAATAACCACGCATGCGTTATGGCACGTGCAAAAGAGCTATGCAAAATAGTACAAGTTGGTATACGAAGCATGGATGTTGAAGAAAATAAAAACCTGAACCATTCGCGTGTTTTTTGGGGGCATCAAATATTCCACAACGACAGCTGGATGGAGGAAGCCATCGATATGCTTACGGAAAATGTGTACCTTACCATCGACCTCGATGGTCTCGATCCTTCGCTTCTCCCTTCAACCGGCACACCTGAGCCCGGAGGGCTTTTATGGTACCAAACCCTAAAGTTTCTGAAAAAACTTGTTGATAAACGAAATCTTGTAGGATTCGATGTGGTTGAACTTTGCCCAAACCCAGCCGAAAAATCGTCCGATTTTGTTGCCGCTAAGCTGGTTTACAAAATTTTAGCCTATCGCTTTCAGAGCGAATTTAAGAAACGAAAAAGTTAATGTAAAGTAAATATCCGTAGCCATGAGCGTAGTAAGTCGACTTGAAAGTTTGAGAAAGGCAATGATAAGCAAAAGTATCGCTGCCTACATTATACCCTCCAGCGATCCTCATTTAAGCGAGTACATTTCAAATCACTATAAAACCCGCGAATGGCTTTCGGGCTTTACCGGCTCGGCCGGAACATTAGTTGTAACACAAAACGAGGCTGCCCTTTGGACCGATTCGCGGTACTTTATACAGGCCGAAACCGAACTTAAGGGAACTGGAATTTCGCTTTGTAAAATGGGCCTTCCCGAAACGCCCACCATTGAAACTTGGCTATCGCTAATTCTTCAAAAAAAGGCTCTTGTTGCATTCAACGGTAGGCTTATGCCCTACTCTTTGGCCAAGGCTACTATTCAAAAACTTAAAGACGCCAAACTAAAAGTCGATTCGAACATCGACCTTATACCCGATATTTGGAAAAACCGACCTGTGCTTCCATCGGGAAAAGCATTTACTCACGAGTTACGATTTGCAGGGGCAACCGTTGAAGAGAAAATTGAAGCAATTCGCATCGAACTTCTTAAAAACCATGCAAATGGTTGCGTAATTACAACTCTCGACGATGTGGCGTGGACCTTTAATATTCGCGGAAACGATGTTGACTACAATCCCGTTGTAATGGCCTACGGCTACGTTTCGATGGACGATGCTGTGCTTTTTATCGACTCGAATAAAATTAGCAACACAATAGTCGAAAGCCTACAAAACGAAGGGGTTGCCGTTTTACCATACAGCAAAGCCGCGAAATTTTTTGGGAAGCTTGGTAAGAAAGAAACCATTGCTCTCGACGGCAACAGAACAAACTTTACCATTTATAATTCGATTTGTAAGCGCAACGTGGTTCACGAATGCATTAGCATTCCAACACAGCTTAAGGCTAAAAAGAACTCCGTGGAACTCGAGAATATTCGTGGGGCAATGGTAAGCGATGGAGTTGCTTTGGTGAAATTTTTTACATGGTTCGAACAGAGTTTGGGTAACGAAAAAATCGACGAGGTTAGCTTGGGTAAAAAGTTATTTGAATTCCGCAGTAAACAGCCAAATTTTGTAAGCGAAAGCTTTAGTATTATTGTTGGTTATGCCGACCACGGAGCCATTGTTCACTACTCGGCTACTCCCGAAACAGCATACGAAATTAAGCCTAAAGGCTTTTTGCTAATCGATTCGGGAGGTCAGTACCATAGCGGCACCACCGACATTACCCGAACACTTCACCTAAGTTCACCTACCAAAGAAGAGGCCACCGATTATACCCTTGTTTTAAAGGGAATGATTCAGCTTTCGTTGGCAAAATTTCCTACGGGAACTCGTGGAGTTCAACTCGATGTACTTGCACGCAACGCCATGTGGCGCGAGGGTGTTAACTATGGGCACGGCACAGGGCATGGAGTAGGCGCATTTTTAAATGTTCACGAAGGTCCACAATCGATTCGCCAAAACGAAAACCCTGTAACACTTGAGTTGGGCATGGTACAATCGAACGAGCCAGCCATTTACCGTGCTGGTAAATACGGCATTCGAATCGAAAACCTTATTGCCTGCGTACCGGCATACGACAACGAGTTTGGGAAATTTTACCAGTTCGAAACGTTAACCCTGTGCCCCATCGACACAAATCCCATTAGGGTTGAAATGCTAACTACCGATGAAATTGACTGGATAAATAGCTACCATAAAATGGTTTACGAAAAACTTTCGGGTAAACTTACGAAAAAGGAGCGCGATTGGCTAAAGGCAAAAACCAAGGAGATTTAAAGGCATATTCGGGATTACTTTCTCACTGCTTCAAAAAAGCAAGGTGTATAAATGTGTAACAATAAAAAAACCACCTACTGCAAAAAGCCTGTAAGTGGTTCATTTTCAAGTAGCGAGAGGCGGGATTGAACCGCCGACCTCATGATTATGAATCATAATTATTTGCTTTTCATTACGTTACATTCTTCTACATTTATTTATATAATATTGATATTTAATTACATATAAGTTTTTCATTTTTCATTTATTTTCGTATTTTTACCGTTATAAACATAGTTTGTGTAACGAGTGTGTAACGAGAATTGCACCTTAAAAAAGAATAAAAAAACTCTATAGTCCTGTTATATAGTTATTTATGAAATCACCATTAGCCGATATTCAATTGAAAAAGTTCTCCGTGTGTAACGTATACGGTGCAATTTTGGTTGATGAACGTTTAAATAAAGATGGCTTGCACAATGTTCGATACCGTTTAACCTATCGCAGAGAGCGTAAATACATCGCTACAGGGTATGCCTACTCGTTAGATGATTGGGAACGCATAACCTCAAACAAGGTTCGAGATGAAAAATTAAAAAAGGACAAGATTTCAATCTTAAATGGATTTGAAGTTATTGCCGATAAAATTAATGAAGTTGTAAACGAGGATCGAAAACCATTTAAGTAATGATTAATATTTAATGT